>NZ_LFKZ01000105.1:0-35544 GCF_028128975.1 Bradyrhizobium sp. CCBAU 45321 | reverse complement strand
CCACTTTCCTTGGGAAGTGAGTCATGATTCAACGTCGGGATGATACCCGACGCAAGAGAAGTCCACCTTTCGAGGAAAGATCGCAAGGTGCTTGAGGAACGTTGCCGCTCACCGGTGACGTTGCAGCGCGATTTGAAGCGGGCGCGGATCGTTCTTTTGGCTGCTGCCGGTCGCAGCACCCGATCGATTGCCAAGGAGGTTGGGTCCAGCCGCGGATTGTCAGCCTTTGGCGGCATCGCTATGCGAATCAAGGCCTTGAAGGTCTGCAAAGCAAGCCTCTCCCGGGCAAGCAGCCGATCTATACGAAGGCCACTGACAAACGGATTTTAAAGTTGCTCGATAAATCGCCTTCTGCCGGGTACGCGCGCTGGACTGGGCCTCTGCTGGCTGGGGAACTTGGCGATGTCGACGTGCAATATGTCTGGCGATTCTTGCGCAGCAACAAACTCGATCTCGCCGCTCGCAAGTCCTGGTGCGAGAGCAACGACCCGGAGTTTACGGCCAAAGCCGCCGACGTGGTTGGCCTGTATGTCGCCCCGCCAAAGAAGGCCATCGTGCTATGCGTGGACGAAAGCGCCCTCGATCCAGGCCTTGGAAAGAGCGCAGGGTTATCTGAAACTACCCAACGGCAGATCCTTGACCGGGCAAAGCCACGACTACAAACGGCACGGCACGACCACGCTGTTCGCAGCGCTGGAAGTCGCCACCGGGAAGATTCTTGCGACGCATTCGAAACGACGTCGCCGGGTCGAGTTTCTCGACTTCATGGATCGCGTGACCGCAGCATTTCCGAACCGACAGCTTCACGTCATTCTCGACAACCTCAGCACCCATACGAAGAACGAGGAATGGCTTGAGGCACATCCCAACGTGAACTTTCATTTCACGCCCACCAGCGCGTCCTGGCTCAATCAGGTCGAGGTGTGGTTTTCGATCTGACAGGGGCAGTCGTTGAGCGGCGCCTCGTTCACAAGCCTCAAACAGCTTGAGCAGCACATCGATGCCTATATCAAAGCACAGAGCTGAGCCATTCGTCTGGACCAAGAAAAAGGTCGGGCGACGCCGATTCAAAGGCCGACGTATCACTCAGCTATGATTCCGGGTACTAGCTAGTGTCCTGAACCAGAAGTTCGCAACATTGCTGCGTTTTGTGCCGGGGCATTGTATCGGCAGAAGCGCTCGATGGAAGCAAGGATGCCGTCAGCGGACTTGGTCCATCGGAATGGTTTCTTATCGGCATTGTGTCGTCAACGAACGAGGTGATGTCCGCCATAAGGGCAGCGAGACTGCGCGCCTGATCTTCTTATCGGTAAGGAGCGCGGAGAAGCGCTCGACCTGATTGAGCCATGACGAACTAGTCGGGGTCAGGTGCACATGCCAACGCGGTCTTTTGGCCAGCCATTTCCGGATCAGCGGCGTCTTGTGCGTTGCATAGTTATCCATGACGAGATGGACGTCGAGTTGGCGCGGCACAGCGGCTTCGATCTCGTCCAAGAACTTGCGGAACTCTGCGGCACGGTGCCGTCCGTAGCACTTGCCAATAACCCGTCCGGTCGCAATGTCGAAGGCGGCGAACAGCGATGTGGTGCCGTACCTTTTGCAGTCATGGCTTCTTCGAGCCGGCTGACCGGGACGCATCGGCAGCATCGGCTGACTGCGGTCCAGCGCCTAGATTTGGGACTTTTAGTCTACACACAGAACGATGGCGTGTGCCGGCGGCGAGACGTAAAGGCCGACGACGTCGCGCACCTTGGCGACGAAGTTCGGATCGGTGGAGATCTTGAATGTCTCCAGCCGGTGCGGCTGGAGCCCGAAGGCCCGCCGGATGCGTTGCACCGTTGACACCGACAGGCCGCTGGCCTTGGCCATGCCCCGATAACTCCAATGAGTGGCGTTCTCGGGGCAGCTTTCCAGCGTCCGCACGATCACGGCTTCGATGCGGGCATCGTCAATGGTGCGCGGCGCCCCGGAACGCGGCTCGTCGTGCAGCCCGGCCACGCGCTGCTCTACAAAACGCGCCACTTGCCTACCGTTCCCCGCTCCAGGCCTAGCTTGGCCGCCACCTCCTTGTTCTGACCGCCTTCCGCGCAGGTCAGCACGATCCGGGCTCTCAGAGCCAGCGCCTGCGGTCTTCCGCCGCATCGTCAGCGACTGATGTTCGGCGAACTCATCATCGCTCAATATCAGTGGCGCAAGTCGCTGGGCCGGCAGCCGCCAAATCTGGCACAGCGACGCGACTCTACTGCGAATCTACGATTGCGAAATTGTGACTCAGGACACTAGAGGTTCATCTGCCCCCAGATTGGGAGAATCAGCAAGACGTCGGCCATCGAGAGATAATCAGCCTTAACACGATTGCTCTACCTCCTCGTAAAGAAACCCGCCCCGTCATTTGTGACACTTTCGGTTCGATCCCACGTAGAACAGGGTCCCCGCAGCTGGAA
This sequence comes from Bradyrhizobium sp. CCBAU 45321, assembly GCF_028128975.1. Taxonomy (NCBI): domain Bacteria; kingdom Pseudomonadati; phylum Pseudomonadota; class Alphaproteobacteria; order Hyphomicrobiales; family Nitrobacteraceae; genus Bradyrhizobium; species Bradyrhizobium sp. CCBAU 45321. The sequence goes on along the minus strand of NZ_LFKZ01000105.1, from coordinate 33,100 downwards.
TATTCTTATCAGCGACGCGGCCGTTCCAAATGGTGATCGTTTTGCAGTTTGGAGCTGCGGGTGCCGTCCAATTGACGTAAAAAGCGATCCTATTTGCGGTAACGACGCCTGCGACAGGGTAGGGCTGTCCCTGGTAGGAAACTCCAGTCGCATTGTTAACATACGTTCCGGCGAAAATCCCCGTCGATGCATCGAGCGTTTGGATCGACAGAAGAGAGCCTCGCTGATTTACCCATTTAGAGGGACTGGCAACCGCGCGTGAGCAGGCATCGAGGTAACGGCAAAGAGCAGGAGCACAATCAAGCGCGTCATGGAATTCCCCTAGGCAACAGGCAACTGCGCAGACGCTGCCGGAGATGCGCTCTCATACCGACGCCTATTTCGCTCCCGCAGCATCCACTAAGAGTTCTCGCGTTGTCGTATCGCCGGATTGTTCAGAGGCCGACTTGCCGACGGCCTCATCATTGTCGAGCGACATTGTTTACCGCCTCTTGAACATGCTCAAGGAGCAAATGACGCAACGGGTCATCTTGAGGTATTCGAGCAATGCCTTTTTTGTCTAGTTTCGTTCCGAGGCGATACTCTTTTCCTTCAGCTTCGATCTATGGCGAAGCGTGTGCCAGCCGATGGTTCTACACTTCGCCTTCCTACAGAGTTTGCGGATCGCATAGTGCATTCCGTAGTGGTAGTTCCAGTGAACGGGCGACCCTCCGAGCCTCGGAACACGTACCCAGTGTCCTTCTTACGCCGGTACAGCATCGTGTACACATCAATGTCGAGCGGTATATGCCGCGTGCGGTTACTCTTCGGCGCGACTAGCGTCTTCCCACGATCATCGTATGAATGTCTCACCGCAACGTTGGGCGTGAGCCAATCGAGAGACGACCACTGAAAGGCCGCTGAGCTCTCCTTGCCGCATACCCGTCCGCAGCGCCGTCAGAACTAGTTCGTGCACTAGGCCATTTGCCTGGGAAAGGAGCAACTCACACTCTTCTGGCGAACGATAATCAGTTTCGGGCAACGCCCTTTTTGGCCAATTGATCTTCGGTGGTGACCTTGCCCCTCAGGCTTAATACAGGTTGAAGTTCGCTCTGGCCCACGACAAGGACCAGAGCATGAAGCGCAGCCGGTTTTCGGAAGAGCAGATCATCGAGATTTTGAACACCCGGCTGAAGCGGTTGCTGGCCGACGCCATGCTGGACAACGCGGCCTTGAAGGACCTCGTGGGAAAGGAATGGTGACGTCCGCGGCCACGGCTGGCATCTCGACTCTACCATTGTTAGGAGGTTGAGCATGTGTACATGTTGCGCGCCGGCTGGAACGATCGCCAGGCGGCGGAGCCGTGACCACAGGAGACGCCCCTGAAGTCTTGGACGGAACTTGCGACCGCTCTATCAGCCAAAAACTGCCTAAAACCGGAGCCGTCGCTTGGCCATCGTCAGATAATTTGCGACTGGTCAGGCTCTTCGACAAGGGAGGCTCTGGCTCATCAGCGTTAGAGTTAAGCGGCCTGCAGTTGATGCTGCATGCGGCGGTTTGCGATGTGTCGCGCTTGATGCGGTTTCGTTCGGGGAGGATCGCCTCAGCCCTGCCGCAGTAGACATCGGCTGGCGTGAGGTTGTCGATGCTCTCATGATAGCGGACGTGATCATAGGGTTCGACGAAGGCCCCTACTTGATCTTCGAGATCATCGGGTCGGTCGCAGTTGTCGAGCAGAATGCGGTTCTTCAGCGTCTGATGCCAGCGCTCGATTTTTCGCTGGGTCTGAGGGGCGTTCGGACCGCCCGCGCCCAACCGACAACTGCTCCGAGCAGAATCGTCTCTCGTGCGATCACTAGGTCACCGCTGCTCGGCGGCTATGATTTCCGCCTTTATTTTTTCGCGCTCGGCTTCACTCTCACGAACAAGCTCATTGGAAGCTGAATATTCTACCTCACCCACGACCCAAGCCTATCACCTTCTCCAAAGTGCTCTCGGCCGGAGCGAAGGGCTCGTAGAGCCTCGCAACAAGGATTGCGATTCTGAAACGCGTGCGTGAAGGTCGCTTGCAAATCCCGCAATCAAACGACGGTCTTATGAATAACTGTGCAGTTGACCAACATACCAATGTCGACTTTTGACGGCATTTCGTCCAACGACTTGAATTGACACACGCAGGCGCGCTGAACTCAACAGGGTAGGTTGAACCTACAAGTTTTGGCGGGTGGAACGTTCAACGAATCAACACTAGGGTTGGTTGGAAGGTTCGAACATCTTGCATTAGGGAACTGTTGATAAGGAGTGCCAAGCGAAGCGACCGCTGACGTCGGCATCGGTTCGGCTGCGTAGAATGCCACCATGTCCAAACGCCTAGCAGTTCATTGGGGCAGAGGCCGGCCATCAGCTGGGATTCTACTCGTATCATAATCGAGCTAGTGGTTTTCGGCTGGCGAAACCCTGGAAACCAGCTTCGGTATCCTTGCTTCAACACGCGAATTCCACGTGCGCATTGATCGCCTGTCATGAATTGTCTTCACCAGCACCTATCCCCCGCTTTCCCGGCGGCGTCCGGGAACGTCTGACCAGATGAAGGAGATCAGACATGGCCTACCAGAAACTGATCAATCAAAGCGGACGGATGCTCAAGGGGTCGCTCATCACGCCTGTTGCCTCGGAGCCGAACCAGCCCGACACGGTCATCACGTCGGCGCTGCCGCGGGACGGCAGGCAGACGGTCGACTATGGTAATCCGCAGAATCCTTTTCCGAACTGGCGAGTGATTTCTTGTTCCGATGGCGCGTTTTCACATGAACACCGGAGACCGCCCGTCGGTTCGATTAGCACGTTTTTCAAGGACTTGGCCATCTTGCGGCAACACGCTATCGGCGGCATTTGTGCCACGGTCGTTGGAATGTCGCCGCTCTCTGCCGAGCCTTTGGCATTGCGCAGCTATCACGCGCCGATCGGCGAGAGCTCGATCTCCGGCATTTCATCAGGCGCCTTCATGGCAGTCCAGTTCGGCGCAGCCTGGTCCTCGATTGTCAAGGGAGTGGGGGTGGTCGCTGGCGGTCCCTATTGGTGCGCTGAGGCCAAGATGTGGCGTGCGACGGGTCCGTGCATGAAAGGGCCTGCATCGGGCCTGAACATCGCGGCGTTCACGACGAAGGCTGATGCGAACGCGTCAGCAGGCAAGATCGATCCGGATAGTAATCTTGCCGGGCAGAAGATCTATCTCTTTCACGGCTACAACGACGCGGTCGTCGATAGGGCCGTGACCGATGCGGCTGCCGACTTCTACCGTCGCTATCTAGGTGACGCCAATCGAGGCAATCTCTTCTATCAGACCGCCCTCGGCGCCGGGCACTCCTTCGTGGTGGCCAAGCAGGGCGACACCGGACTGAATAGCTGCAGTGCTAACAAGGAACCATATATTGACCAATGCGGCTACGATCAGGCCGGAATCATCCTGCAGCATATTTATGGCCGCCTCAATCCACCTAATCGCGGGCAGCTCGCGGGCGTCGTGAAGAGCTTCGATCAGTCACTCTATACCAGGCCGCAGGCGCCCGCCGCGTTGAGCCTGAGCGATACCGGCTATCTCTTCGTGCCTCAGGACTGCGAGCAAGGTGCTCTCTGCCGTGTCCACGTGGCGCTGCACGGATGCCGCCAGAATGCCCGCGAGATCGGGCTCAAGTTCGTCAATGATACCGGCTATAATGCCTGGGCGGATACGAACCGTTTGATCATTCTCTATCCACAGACCAGGACCAGCTTATATCGGCCCACCAATCCGCAGGCCTGCTGGGACTGGTGGGGCTACGTCAATCACACGAGCAGCTACGTGACGAAGTCTGGGGCGCAGATCCAAGCGGTTAAGGCTATGCTCGACGCGCTCGCGGCCGATGGCGCGACGCCCGTCAGCGCGACGCGGCAATTGACATCAGCACCTCAGGGGCTCACGGTGATCGATGCTTCGGATACTAGCGTTGATCTGGTCTGGTCGCCGCTGCCAGGAGCAACGACATACCGCGTGCTGCGTGCAGGCCCTGATGACACATTTCAGAGGATCGGCAAGGTTGCAGGAGCCAGCTTCGGCGATTCCGATCTTAGGCCGCAAACAACATATCGCTGGCGCGTCTCGGCCGTTCTCAATGGAGCAGAAGGACTTGCGTCCGAGGAGGTTAGCGCGACCACGCGATCGACGCCTCCACGCTGCAACCATCCGGGGTCTTGTCCGGTGACCAAATAGAAGACTCTTGGCCTCTAACGTCTGCGACGAGAGGCCGGTTCGCATCGGCGCCTTGCTAATCCGGCAATCTCATCTTCCAGACGTGGAGACGCTGCACGGGACGTTTACCCATGTCCGATATTGCCCAGGTGTCTGCTTGTTCGCGGGATAATCGAAGCTGGCGGTACAGCGAAGAAACCGACCGGAGGCTGTTGAGCGACCGCGCCAATGAGCCGCATAAAAACGAACAGGTGACTCTCGATCGACCTCGCTTCGGCATGAAAGCTCCTCGGAAAAATCGCCGGACCGGAGGCTATCTCGATGGCAAGCATGGCTCCGCGTTTGTGTTCGGGGATACGCCATCGAGGATCCTAGTGACGGCCCTGTCGTTAGCGCGGCAATGTCGTGCGCATCAACCGCTAGCGCGCTGTGAGTGATCTGAAGCCCCTGGGCAAGGTTGTCTCCTCCTAGCGAGGCTCGGCAGCTTGCATTAGGAATTCAATTGTCGCGAAGACCTGCTTGATACATTCGAAGTCCGCTGTACGACAGCCATCTTCCAGGAGCGAATGGATGCCACCAGTTTTCGTAGTTGCCGCGAAGGTCTTTCTAAGCGCTACTATCCAACGCAAGCGTAGGGCTACGCAATCAGTGTTTGCCCAAAGCTGTCCCGGGCTCCTCCGCGCCGCCCAACTGTGCGCCAGCGCAGGTCGCGAAGCGGACCGCGGCACTGCCGCAGCAGCCGGCGGTGACGCCGGTCGCAAGTCCGAAAGTTCTGAACGTGCCGGCGCTGGTCGCGCTGGCTTCGCGACAGCCGGGACTGCAGCCGCACGTCGTCCCCGGCGCTACGGATGACGAGCCAAGCGAGGAAACCCGTCACAACCGGGCAACTTTTGATTTTATCCCTTGTAACAAACTGCAAACGAAAGCTGGATTGCGAGCGGCCTTCGCCAGCGTGGCAGCCGATCTCGTTTCCAGTCGAATCGATGGAGGTGAAGGCCACTGGGTTCCCGTTGGCAAATCGAAATCCGGCAAGTATCACATAAAGACGGCCTCAGATAGCAAGCGTTACGCGCTCGTCTCGTCCAAGCAGATCTTTGTGCCGGTCTTCTACGTCGTAGTCATGAGATATTTCGGGCGTGGCAAAGAACGCGCATCCGTGCGAGCGCACTAGCTACGCCTTCCAGCAGACCCCGACACCGCTTTCCAGATTGAGACACCCGTCCTAAATAGCACTTTCGAGCAGTGCTATGCAGTAACGTAGGGGGTGACTGCTTGAGATGGGCAGCGTAGGAGGCGGATGCCGAATACCACAGAACTTCTCAAAGAGAGCGATACGCCATGACCGAGCGTCGCGAAGAGATGTGCGTTTGCAGGCACGTCGGGCGCACGCGCCCGGATAGCCTCTTCTACAGGCCCGCAGGGAAGAGCACGGCTAGTGCAAGCTGGTGCTGATTGGCGCGACGCGGGAGGGCAAGAAGGAACTGACCGGCTTCAGATCGGCGTGCGGAAAGGCGCAGAGCTGGGCAGAATTCCCGATCCTTCGAGGAAGCCCCGGCAGGCGCTCTCCATCAAATGCCAGCGATCTGCGACCTGAACCGTGTGCGGCGGGGCCTTTTGCCTCGGCGTCGCCCTAAGCCTCCGCGCCGGTCGCTGGCGAGGGTCGCGATTGAGTGATGCGCAGCGAGCCGTCCCCGGGCGACTGCGGGGCTCCTCGTCCAGCAACAGGATCACGGTCCGAGGTGTTACATTACAGACGATGCTGGCGTATCGCAGACCGCGTGACGTCTGCGAGAGGGCGGATCATCGCTCGATGACATTGCGCCCTCTGTAGGCCCTATCGCAGCGATGCGGATGCTTGCGGCGCGGATTCGGCCGGATGACAGCCTTGATGCGGCGTGCGGCCAACTCGTCGCGCAAGCTTCTGACGGCGTAGGCTCGATCAGCCGACGACGCGGGCTGCGTGAGTGTTGCCAGGAGTAATCAGGAAAGAAGCGGGCGGCCAATATTGTCGATCAACACTTGGATTTTGGTGGTCGTTCGCCGCGCGAGCAGCCGATCACCTTGTTGAAGGTCCCTCTTTTTTGGGCCGGCCGCGGGGCCATGGCCTTTGATTTAGCTGGAATCCACCGAGATCGAGCCGGACACGCCGCTTGATTCAGTCAGAGCGTAAAAACGTTTGTCCAAATCCCTCTCGGCTCCAGCGACTGACGCGGTTGTACACCGTTGTGTACGGACCGTAGACTTCCGGGCAATCATGCCAGCGCGAACCTGCTTTTGGCAATTGGACAATGCCGTTGATCACGCATCGATCATCGACCCGATGCGCTCCCTTGCGCCCTCGCGGCAACAACGGCTCAATCGGCCGCCTTTCCGCGTAGCTGAGCCAGTCCTCACCCCGCTTGATCCAGCGCAACCTTGGATGCGTCCGGCCATGCTATGTTGCTTCGAATTGTCGAATTGCAATCGAGGCAAGCCATGAAGGCGTATTTTATCGGCGGCGGCATTGGATCGCTCGCGGGCGCGGCGTTCCTCGTCCGCGATGCGCAGCTGCCGGGGCGCGACATCGTGATCTACGAGGCGCAGCCGCTGGTTGGTGGCAGCCTGGACGGCGCGCAGCTTCCGAACGGCGCCTATTCGCTTCGCGGCGGGCGCATGCTCACCACCGACCATTACGAATGCACCTGGGATCTGCTGTCGAGCATTCCCTCGCTCGAGCATCCCGGCCGCAGCGTGCGCGAGGAGACGGTCGCATTCAACGTGGAGACTCCGGCGCACTCCAGCGCGCGTCTGGTCGACCGTAACCGCTTCAAGGTCGATGTCTCGCATATGGGCTTCTCCGGACGCGACCGGCTCGAGCTGCTCCGGCTCACCGAGGCTTCGGAGGAGACGCTCGGCAACAGCCGCATCACCGACTGGCTGTCGCCCGGATTCTTCGAATCGAATTTCTGGTACATGTGGCAGACCACCTTCGCCTTCCAGCCCTGGCACAGCGCGGTCGAGCTGAAGCGCTATCTGCATCGCTTCATGAACGAGTTTCCGCGCATCGAGACGCTCGGCGGCGTCAAGCGCACCGTGTACAATCAGTATGACGCGATCGTGCGGCCGCTCGCGGACTGGCTCAAGCGCCAGGGCGTGCAGTTCGTGCGCGGCACGCGCGTCGTCGACATGGCGTTCGAGACCGACGGCGCGCGCTTGCGGGTGCGCCAGCTCACGCTCGACCGCGACAGCCGCACCGCCAACGTCCGGCTCGAAGACGACGACATCGTCTTCTTCCAGAACGGCTCGATGACGGATGCCTCGAGCCTAGGCTCGATGACCGAGCCGCCGCCGCGCCTGACCAAGGCCGACAGTCAGGGCTGGGCGCTATGGGAGACGATCGCGCAAGGACGTCCCGAATTCGGCAATCCGTCGGCGTTCAACAATTCGATCCCCGAATCCTATTGGCTGTCCTTCACCGTCACCTGCCGCGATCCACGCTTCTTCGACCAGATGGAAGCGTTCTCCGGCAATAGGGCCGGCACCGGCGGGCTTGTCACGTTCAAGGATTCCAACTGGCTGATGTCCGTCGTGCTCTATCATCAGCCACATTTCATGGGACAGCCGAAGAACGTGCAGGTGTTCTGGGGCTATGCGCTGCATCCCGACCGCATCGGCAATTTCGTGGCAAAGCCGATGTCCGATTGCGGCGGCGCCGAGATCTTGAAGGAGCTCTGCGGTCACCTGAACTTCGATCCCGTCGTTTTCGACGACGCGATCTGCATTCCCTGCCGCATGCCCTACATCACCAGCATGTTCATGCCGCGCAACCTGGCCGACCGGCCGCTGCCGGTGCCCAGGAATTCCGTCAACCTCGCCTTCGTCAGCCAGTTCGTCGAAGTTCCCGACGACGTCGTGTTCACAGTCGAATATTCGGTGCGTGCGGCGCAGATGGCGGTCTATCAGCTCATGAAGATCGATTGCCCGGTGCCGCCGGTGACGCGCCACGACAAGTCGTTCGCCGTGATCTTCGCGACGCTGGAGAAAGCGTTCGCGTGAGGCGTTCGCCGGGAAGGGCGTCGCCATCGCGCCACAGTAAGCGGCAGGCTGACGTGAAAGACGCGCCCCCTGACGGGTGGCCGCCATACGCTTCGACGATAGTATGCGCAATCGAGAGGCCTATGCCCATGCATTGCGCCTCACCATGAAAAACGGCTTGAAGATCCCGGCCACCTTCCCCGCAAGAATGCCGTGACCTGCGTTGGTACTAGAGACAAGGACGAGGTTGCCCTGAGCGAGACTGAGTCGCCGAGCTGGACCATGTCGCCACGCGAGTGTCTGCGGGCCGGCTCCGTAACCAGTTCGACATCGTTGAGCAGGGCCTGCACGGAAAGGAATCGAAACACCTCGCAGACCGTGGCATTGGGGTCGCGCTCGCGCCGTTAGGTCGTGTCTCGCTTCAGCAAAGACCGCAGCCGGCCGATGACTTCAGCGGTTCGCTGACCGTCACGGCGGATGTGATCGAGGGTGCCCCCGATTGCGCCGAGGTCGGGTGTCAGATTCTCTAATTTCTGCTGGGCCGGCTCGGCATTGATCAGAATGTCAGCGAGCGGCTGGTTCAGCTCGTGTGCGGGCGAAACGGACATCTCTCCCGCGGTCGCGCGACCGTTTGACCGTGTGAGCCTTGCCGCTATGCTGGAGCTACTTTAGGATTCAAGCGTTCCCCCGCTAAGAAGCTTCAATCACAGTCTAATTCCAGATGGAAGCCTTTATTGAGTACAGACCCTAAACGCCCGATTTGCTGCTTTCCGTGTCCCCACCGCGGACCGCCCTCCGCAGCGGATATGGGATAAAGGTCAGCAGCATCTCCCAGGCGACGAAGCCTAGCTCATTGGCGATCGACGCGCCTCGGGGGGAGAATCTCGCCGATCTTCCGGCGGCGACGGATCTGCGCACGCTGGCCGCAACTATCAAGGGCACGGTGGATTTGTGAGCAGGCGCATCAGCACAAGGAGGAGCTTGGACTTGATCACTTCGAAGGGCGATCATGGCAGGGGACTTCATCGCCACGCCCCTGATGACAATGATCGCCTACGCCTCCTGCAACTCGTCGCCTCGCACACGCGGGGCGGAAACAACAGAATCAACCGGCCTCCGCCTCAATCAACCATGCCCACCGCACGTCACGCCATCATCGATCTCTCCCTTTCGGCCACCCTCTTAGCAGTGTCCATATTGCCGAAAGTAAACCCTTGAAAAACAGTGGCGAAAACAGTTTCTGCCAACGTAGCGCTAGACCGAGTTGATGAACGACAGCATCTAGCTCGCCGCGCGCCGCGCAATGGTGCCCCTTCGGTGACGCGCTGACGCTTTGACGTTCGCAAAGAACAGGGTCGCAGCGGAACCGGCCCGCGACCCCCAGGATCTCTATCATCCGCCGGGCGTCTCGGATTCCCCGGCCAAGCGAGCTGCGCAGGGCGCACAGCTGTCGCTGATGCTTAGCTTCCTGGCTTTCCACTTCTGTAGTATCGCGACTCATACTCTCGTTTTGATGAGACGATCCCTCAGCTGATAGTCAGAAGATGTTTTCGGGGGCCTGACACGTGCGGGACGCCGATCGTCAGACCGCCATCGACAACGATTGTCTTAGCCGGCAAGGTAAGAGGGCTCGTGCGCTGACAGGACCAAGAAATGCTTGTGACACTTCCGGCGCGCTTCCTCGGTCACTGGCGGGGCAAGGTCTTCCTGCATCACGCATGAGACTCATGCTGATGATCCTGAGGTCGCGGACATGCGCTCGCCGCTCAGGCACGACTGATCTTCGGCTGGGTTGCCTCCAATAATGTCGTATCCCAATGGGCAGATGGTACCGAGCTCTTTGTGAGCGGGAGCGCGAGGAGCTGGAGTATAACGATGCATGTTCTCCGAATGTGCGAACTGAAGTATCCATTCTGTGCAAGCGCCGCGCCAGACACTGACAAGAACGCAAACTCACCAGAACTTACAGGGTTCTGGAGCTCTACCGACGTGCCTCGCAGGACGTCCGTATCCGCGAGCATGTATTTCGGCCATGCACCGAGATAGCTGTCGCGGCCGATCTAGTTTAGTCAAGCTAGCCCCGAATTCGATAGCTTTGCGAACCTCCTCATCGTTGCGTTCGCGTTTGGTCATGTGGGACTTTCAACATTCTGTGTCATCAAGCCAACAAGCGGAAGGCAAGAAGACAAGCGAAGTTGTCCGAGCTCTCGTACTCCAGTTCGACATCTGTAGCCGAGCAGTCCGTCTAGCACCCCATAAAGGGAAGATGGCATCGACTTTGCATAACCATAGCGAGTCGCATTCGACTCAACGTCACCTCAGTAGCACGCTTCTCCGGAGTGTATGCACAACGTCAGGCCCATTCAGCAGCACAAAACTGAGGTGCAAGGCGGCCTCCGACTTCACTATAACGCGTAAGCCGGATGCGAGGCCGCACATTGCACTCTCTTCATGATGCTTCCACAACCAGATGTCTTTGTGAGATGAGTCAGCTGCATCTCCGATTGTAAACTCTCAAGAGCGAGGAGGGATGCCATGCCCGACGTTAAAGGTATTCCGTTTGATGCGCCCCTCTACCATGGGAGCAAAGACCTTGGCAGCACGTTCCTCCGCTGCCGAGCCATAAACCATATATTCAGCGTGGGGAACGAGGTTGGCCATCTATTGCCGAAGGGGTTAGTACCGTCAGCAAACCCAGCAATCGCCATTGTTGGCGTCGCGAGCTATCCCTCAAGCATAGTGGGGTCATACTTGGAGTGCTATTCAGGAATTCAAGTTCGTGATTCTGGCGGTGAGATTGGCTTTTACATTCCTTACATGTACGTGACAACAAACGATGCCGCGCTCGCCTCGGGACGAGAGGTTCTTGGTGCTCCAAAAAAGCTGGCGCACATTACTCTGATTAGAGAAGGCGGTCTGTTTCAGGGAACGCTCGAGCGTCCGGCCGGCAAGCGCCTACTGACCCTCACCGCGCAACCAGACCAGCGCAAGAGTTCGGACTCCCAGCAGACGCACTCTGCGCGAACGTATTTCTATTCGGTTCGACATCTTCCGCCCATCAATGAGAGCGGAAAAGGAGCAGTAACGCAACTCATCAAGTGGTGCACCGCCAGAACGTTGCGACGCGACGAGTTTGGTGAGGAAGTTCACTTTACCGGACCCACCTCCCTAACCTACGACTCCCCCTCAATAGTGGACCCCGTGCACAATTTGTCAGTTGGCCAAGCCGTGCTCGGCTCATACGAGGAGTATGACGCCAGGCTCAAGGTGATTGACATCATATCGGAAGACACAAATCCAGGTAAACAGTGAGCGATGAGTTTGTGGCCTCGTTCAATTCTGAGTTATGCTCAGATAAGCTGCTACCAGCTTTGCTGGACACTGAGATTAGGTGTTCAAGAGGACGGAATTGAGCGACCAAGAGACGGAAGTTCAGTCAGGAGTTCGTTTAGGGCGCCCCTGAACCGACATATTGATCGTCTTGGCCGCTTCAAGGGGGTCGTCAGATCATGAGCCATACGCAAGAAACGAAAAAGCGGCGCGCTAGGCAGACGCGATGCGTGCGGCGCTCGCTGGTGGATCTTACCGCGGCGGCGAGCCGAGCCGTTGACGATGGCCTGTTTGTATTGTCCGGCGAGATTGCTGCTTCCAATCCGCGGTCGGAGCGCACAGGCGCGAATACGTCTGATCAAACGATCCTAGCAAAGCAAGCGACGGCTCCGAGCCCCTTTGAGGAGCTTGAATCTCGGAATGCGGCGGCGCCGCTTAAGGACGAACTCATAGATTCCGACAGTACCGCGGAGATGATGGTAAAGGTTGTCGAGGACTCTCAAGAAAGAGCTTCTGAAAACCTCAAAGCCAGCCTGAACGTTGCGTTGGACCACGCAAAGAATCTTGTGGAGACACGGGTGGGAGGCGACGCGGTGTCGAAAGACGTCGGCGATTCCTGCCTTGAAAGCGATTTTTTGCCCGTTCTCAAAGATGCCGCAACGGAGTTCCGCGCGGATGCGGTCGAATTGATTATACAAGAGGAACCAAACGACGACGCAAAGCAGCCCCAACCGCGATACATGCGGCGGCTCACTGACGAGGCGGTCAGATTACTGGACGATCTTCGGAGCGGAAAGCTGGAGAATGAGGCGAACTTCATCCTGAGCGAATGCTTCAGAGAAGCCGCCAGCGCGTTCTCTATCATCAATCAGCAGCTCAAGCGCGACGGCTATGCCGCGAGCATTGATCCATCAATTTTCATCTGGCTTGCCAATATCACCGAACCGCAGACGCGTGACGCTGGGACCATGCGACTTGAGATCGTACACAACCACCAAGGTCGTCCGAGCACATACGCACGCCAGGTCGCTCAATTCATCTGGCATCTTGTCGAGGGGCAGGGCTGCCGGCGACAGGCCGCATATCGGGGCGCGCTCACGAAGTTCACCGTAACCGAGAGTTTCGTCGAGGACGCCTACGCCTTTTGGGAGCCGATCTTCAAACGGGCGGGACCGCACGTGAGGATGCTGACCCGCATTTCAGATCCAGAAGTGTAAAGCTAAGCAGCGCGGGCATGCGTCCGATTTGACTGAGGCCGAGGCCCGCCCGGCAACTTCGTCCGCGTTTTGGAGGAAGAGGAGGCTGACGTCGGCGCCGCTCCTGCATGGCTTAAGATGGCGCTGCTAAGGGTGCCGGCGCGAAGCCAGCTGATCTGCCCGTGCAGACGCCGACCAAGTACGAGCTGAGGGCCAATTTTGAGTGGACGCGGGGGTCCGACGCCGATCGGCAGCCGAGGGAGACCAGCGCCTTGTGAGCGTAGACCCATGACACCGCGCCAGCTAAGTATTGCTGGGGGCAGTGGCTGCGCGACTGTCGGTATTGACACAATGTCAGCAACTTGACGCGCGTCGCCGCGACGAAGTGCCTGCAGAGCCCGCGAATTCCCTACGGCACGCGACTTGCTCTCTTTGCGGCATCATCACCAATCGCAGTGCGATGGTCTTCGGGACGGACTCGGCGCGCGTCGCTTTTAGCGTCTGATCCGCTCCGACGGTTTGCTGCGCGATAAGTTAAGGGCGCTCGGTTGTGGACCGGAGATAATGCGGGGACGTCTTGGATGCGATCTGGAGTTCTTCTTTTGGGAGCCACGACAATTGCGCTCGTCGCAACCGGTGCAGCGAATGCGGCAGACCTTGAGCCAGAAGTGAAACTGCCACCGGCGGTGTGGAACTGGTGCGGAGGCCTATATTGGCGGGCACGTCGGCGGCGGCTACGGCCGCACCTCCTTCAGCAATCCTACGGTCCGCCAATCTATGGCGATGTCGTCGATACCCCAGTGTTCCTCGCCGGCGGCCAGATCGGCTACAATTGGCAGAAGAACGGCTGAGTGGTGTGTCGAACTCGATGCCAGCAGGCCTCAACGTCTTTGCCACCAGGACCGGCCGCATCGGCTACGCGTTTGGCGCGCTGGGCCGCACGCCGGCCTATCTCGAGGGAGGTGCGTCGCTTGGCAAAACAATCGAGGGGACGTCTTCAATAACCACGAGTTTGATTGGCCACAGGAGAAAACCCATGTTGACTATGGTGGCTTCGGTGCCACCATGAGGCTGGGCGTCGAGCAAGCGCTTACGCCTGCATGGTCGGTGAAAGCTGAGCATAACTATCTGCATTTCGGGGGACCGAGCGTCGCAACGCCTCCCACGGTGCAGAAACCAGCCGTTCGCAGTTCTTCCGGCGAACACAACCAGCCTGTCCAGCAACTATCACATAGGAAAGATCGGGTTGAACTACCATTTTGGCGCCGACCCGCGGACGGCGCAATGGTCCGATGCGCCGCTGTACGCGAAAGCACCCGCCGGCGCACCGATTGCTTACACGGCTGGTTGGTCGTTCGAAGGCGGATCACGGCTCTGGCTCAGCGGGACGATTCCAATTGAACAATAGCGCAGTGCCGGATGGCAGCATCGCTCGCTGAGCGATGGCCTTCCACCGGTGCTGTGCATTGAGCCATGTGACGCCTCTGTGTTGAACCAAGAAATTGATCGTCGAGACGACCTCGTCGGATGCCCGCGACTCGCTAGATGCGAATATATAACACGCAAAGCGTGTGATGATCGTCGTCAGGGGTGCCTGCCTTGTGGAGGGCTGGGGAAACGCAGCGTGCCAGGAACTGCGCATTTACCCGGCCGCTCCCAACGAGCTTAAGGTTAGGTGGAAGGTTTTGGTCGCTTGGCAATGTGAAGCCGCAAACGCGATTGCGGAGATACTTCAAGCTCGCGACCTGATCGCGGCGATGTGAACGCGGCGATTCGCTTACAAGCACCCTCTCACGTGAGGGTGGAAAAACCTGGGAGGCTTCAAAAAACCCGTAAAATGGTGAGCGCACAAGGGATCGAACCTTGGACCTCTCCTGTGTGAAGGCCAGCCGTCATTCTTGAATTTACCGGCAGGGTGAAATTCCCCGTTTTCCCCGGATCAATCGGCCGCGTTGATGCCCCTCCGTATCCGCCACATCTTCTTGGGAGGGAGCTCTGGGCGAGGGGGTTCTGTGCAGTCGGGCGGCGCTGGGGGTAGCCCGCGAGCCGCCCCTGCGGCGACATGCGGCGCCGCCCGGTGCCTTCGGCAGCTGGAAAAGGAGCCTGCAACCGCAAGGCGAGCGGAAGGGAAGCGCCCTGCTCAGGAGCTGCCAGCTGAATAAGCGCGAAAAGGCCGCCTTTGGGGGTGAGCATCCGGTGAGGCTTTCAATTACCCATAACTTTGAGCACTCGGCCTGGTTTGCTGATCGGCGAAATCTTGAGTCGAAAGAATCACTTGTGATTCCTTACTGAGCACCTGATTCGCGAGGGGTGCTCTATGGGGCTGACATTAAGGGCTCGGATCCGCAAGAGGCCGGTTGCGATCCTTGGAGGGTAATGTTGGAGTTGCATCGGATTTCAGTGCAAGAACTGGTCTTAGCCGGCGGCTGCGGCCCCTTTTGCGTAAATGCCCGAACCAGTTACGGCGGCTAGGGTTGAATAAATGGGGTAACATGGCGACATGAGTTGATCTGTGTGCCGGGCGAGCCCTCTTAGTCGGTGAGGCGTTCGGTGATGTGTTTTCAGACGAGGCCAATGATGCCGTCATGTCGAGGCAGCCTGCGACACGTTGGGAGATTACATTGTCGAGCACATCGGTAGGACGGTTGCAGGCGCGCGCGATGCGAAGGCGGTCCCCACATTTCTCTCTGGCGATCTGCGCGAAGCGCTCTCGGAGGGCACTAGACCACTTCGCCCCAGCCTCGCGAGCTAAAATGAAGGAATCTGCGCGGCTTACAGAGGCGCGGCGCAAACAGCTTGGTCGGGGCGGCAAAGCATCCTGCGCTTCGTATGGTGAGAGACGTATGCGGGCTGAGACGCATTGCGAGACGGTGAGGCTGTAGGGCGGTGCAAACAGGCCGCCCTTTTGCTTGGCGGCTCGCCCGAACGACTGAAAGCCTCCACTCCTGGTACATTTGGAGCCGCGCTTGGCGCGGCGGCGATCTGACCTTGTCGGGCGTCGAGGCTTTCAGTCGTTCGGGCGTTCAGGCGTGGAGCCTTCAGGCGGGAGGGGATAATGTGCTCCGGAGTGACGTCTGGAGAGAATGGAGCGTCATTTGTCCGGGTCGCGTCCGGGTGGAAATTCCGAAACGTCCGCGTTACCGCAGTTGAAAAGATTGATGAAAAAGGCAAGCCCAGACGGGCCGGGACTTTTGTCGGGGTCATGCCCAAAACCTTGAATGTCCCGCCACGAGCGTTCTACTCTGGGGCGGACAGGATGGGGTGAGAAGGAAAATTATCTTATCGCCTGTCCGACCTGAAAGTCTGATGGAATGAGGGTGGGGTTACCCCCGCACCGGAGTGTCGCGGTCGGTGCTTTTCACGAGTTCGATGACCGCAAGGCAATCGGCTCTGTTGTGATAGCCCTCGCCAGACTCAGCGATCTTGCGCATATTTCCAGCGAGTAGCGTCCAACGCCACTCATCGCGCGTGTCGCGGTAAATTTGAAAGTACACGGCCTACCTCCTGCGCGGGTGTCGATGCCCGGCAGGGTACTGCTAAAAGCTTGCAGTGGTACCTACCCGGGCTGGTGGGGGGGGCAATGGGAGCCTCACGTTAGAGGTCCCCGCCCGGTTCTCTAGAGCTTCTTCCATACCTTGAAAACCGAGCTGGTCCATCATCGCGACTACAACACCCGTGCCGAGGCCCAGCGCGATATCTTCGCCTTCATCGAGGGCTTCTACAACCGAAACAAGACTCCACTCCGCCCTCGGATATGTCGCCCCGATCGAAATGGAGCTAAAAGCCGCTTAACCCGTCCACTTTTTCAGGGGAAGATCACTTTGCCCTGGCCGCTGATGCAGGGATATCGCATCACGCTTCTTCGCACGGGTGAAGCCTTTTGAGATGACCGACATTAAGTCTGATAGCGTCGCGCGTACCGAAATCAACGTCGTAAGGCTTGGCAGGGGTGTGGAGTGATGGGGGTAGCAAAGCTACAGTTCGCGCCGCGCACTGCCCCTCTCGAAACTGATTGTCCCGATGTCTTGGCTCACGCGCTCGCGAAGCTGGGGCGATGCGATCAACGTCCTGCGTCTGACGAGGAGCTGCCTAAAATCGTGTTGCCGTTCCTTGCTTGGGCGGCTTTGCGACGGCAGGACCTTCCGGCTCGCGCCATCAGGGTCGTGATGAAATGCTGTGGTGAGCCGATGGTTGAGAGGGCGCTCGGTATCCATCGCTTGCGGCAACTGAAACAGAGATATGGGGAGGTCAGCGCACCGTTCGCGTCGGCCTGATCGTTCTGAAGACTGACAGGCTGGAGCGGCGTTAAGTCGCTCAGTCGTCTGCTCTGTGAGAATACCAATCCTGGTAGGTCACTTAAGGCCGCTCCCTCGCTAAAATCACTGCCGGGGTTCGCGGCACGTGAAGGGACAGCGCCTTCCTTCCTCCAGCGGAATGCGCCGAGTCATGCCGCCGCTAACTTCACCCGCAGTGCGGATGCGGCAGGATAGCGCCTTTCAAGGCTCGCCGATGTAGGCGCCGAGTCGCATCCGCGCTGTTTTGAGCCGACGAGGAAAGCGTATGTTCAAGCGACAAACCACGGCATCAAGGGCTAAGCCATTAAGACATTTCCGCGCGCGGAAACGGATTCCGACAGCGCGCGACCTTGATGAAGCGTTCCATTTCGCAACGCGCGTATTCTACAGAAGAGTGCCGGCAACGGGCGTGTGGTTTGAGATAAGAGATCGTATGGTCAGAACAGCCGAAGGGCAGTTCTATCTTATCGAAGATCACCCCATTAAGCTTGGCGGCCATGAAGTCGCACGGCCTTACAGTCTCGCGAGCGTCTTTGCGTGGCTGCAGGATTCCCCACAACAGATTGAGCGCACTGTCGTCAAAGGCGGCTAAGCTTTGAACAGCCCACGCGGGCCTTTTTTTCGTTTTGTGGATGCCGCGCAGGTCTCGTCAGCCTTTCGTCAGCCAGCGCGGATACGGAGCCCTTGGGTTAGCGACACGCGCCAGGGACAGCGCAATGGCACCAGGATGGTCAGCGCCGAGTCACGTGGCCATTAACTAGTGGTGCGGGCGGGGTAGGCACAGGGTCTGATCCAACGCAACTGAACCTCCTCCGAATGAGTGGACACCTGTAGTAGGCTCATTGAGCCCGGAGGTGTCGAATGGAACGTCAACATCGGTTCATTTACCGAAGAGTACAAGCGCCAAGCCGTTGAGTTGGCTATGAGTGGGCGCTTCGATCGGGTCTGTTGCCAAGGAACTCGGTCTGCGTGACTCGGTGCTGCGGCGCTGGGTTGACAAGCTGCGGCAGGAGCCGACATCGGCGGCGTGGCGCCCCACCACGCAGGCGACGCCGATGTCGGCGGACCAGGCTTCGGAGATCGCCCGTCTGCGCCAGGAGAACGAACGCTGCGCATGGAGCGCGACATCTTAAAAAAGTCGATCGCGATCTTCGCCGGAACCCGGACATGAGCTTCCGCTTCATCGAAGACCATCGCGACGCCTATCCGGTGCGGCTGATGTGTGCCGTGCTCGAGGTCTCGCCGGCCGGCTATTCCGCCTGGCGTGATCGCCCGGTGAGCGGACCAAATCCGATGCCAGCCTCCTGGCCGCGCCCCCCCCCCCCCCCCCCCCCCCCCCCCCCCCCCCCCCCCCCCCCCCCCCCCCCCCCCCCCCCCCCCCCCCCCCCCCCCCCCCCCCCCCCCCCCCCCCCCCCCCCCCCCCCCCCCCCCCCCCCCCCCCCCCCCCCCCCCCCCCCCCCCCCCCCCCCCCCCCCCCCCCCCCCCCCCCCCCCCCCCCCCCCCCGCGTCCATGCCATCCTGCGCAAGCAGGGACGTGGCGCCAGCCGTGGCCGGATCGAGCAGCTGATGCACCGGCACGGTATCCGCGCCATCATGGCGTCGCCACGCCGGGGGCGCACCACCGACAGCCGTCACGATCTCCCGATCGCACCGAACCTGATCGCGCGCGACTTCACCGCTCCCGCCCCGAACCGAGTCTGGCTCGCCGACATCACCTACATCCCGACCGCGGAGGGCTGGCTGTATCTGGCGGCCGTCATGGATCTGTTCAGCCGAAAGATCATCGGCTGGGCCATGCAAGACGATATGCAGGTCGAACTCGCATCCGCGGCACTGACCATGGCCATCAACCAGCAACGGCCGCAGACCGGATTGATCCACCACTCCGATCGCGGCGTGCAGTATGCCTCACAAGCCTATCGCAACGTCCTCACCGGCGCCGGCATCATGGCATCATGAGCCGCAAGGCCGATTGCTACGACAATGCCCTGATGGAGAGCTTCTTCCATACCTTGAAAACCGCGCTGGTCCATCATCGCGACTACAACACCCGCGCGAGGCCCAGCACGATATCTTCGCCATATCGAGGGCTTCTACCGCCGAACAAGGCTCCACTCCGCCATCGGATATGTCGCCCCGATCGAAATGGAGCTAAAAGCCGCTTAACCCGTCCACTTTTTCGGGGGAAGATCAGTCTCCCATTGCGGCAAGCTGTCGGACCAGCTTAGAGAGTGCCTGAAGACGTGGGGCCGACCGATTCTGGTAGTTGTGCCGCAGCTTTTTCCGATGGATGTATCCCACGTCAGCTTCTTCCGCCGCTGAGGCTGGCTGTGTGGGAGTTAGCGGCGCGTGGTAGGGACAGCGCTTCTTCTCTCTCATCGAGCGCCGAGTCACGTGCCCGCTAGCTTCAACCATAGGGCCAACGGATGCACATATGAGGTTGGTCTCGCGTTCGAAAGCGCCAACGCGCTGCTGGCCAGTCTCGTTGATGCTGCACGCCGTCGAGTTTGACCGGTTCGCGGTCCTCCTGCATCACCGCCGTGACGAGCAGTGGCAGAATCTTCCTCGTCTTTAACCACTACTGCGAGTCGACCGGAGATGGTCCGGTTCATCGTGAACTGCACGACGGATGGGGACACTCCTAACGCGTCAGCCGCGGCGTCGCGCCAAAGCTGGCGGCTCAAAGCATCACATTTCGCTCGCCGCGGGCACGATCATCGTAAGAGCCGAGGGTAACACACGATTCAGCATGTGGACGATGATGACCGCCTTCATACTGAAAGTTGTGCTCGATCCGGTCTTCATATTCTTCCTGGACCTGGTGTGCGAGGCGCAGCCCTCGCAACGCTGGCATCTCAGATCGCAGCCATAAGCCTCTATATATCGCGTATTCTACGAATGCTCGCGGGATAGTCCGCGTCAGGGCCACTCACATGTCAGTACGAGCAGATCGCATCAGACAGCTCGCATTCATAGGGGCGCGGGCGAGTATAACCAACAGTTTATCTGCCGTTGGCTTGATGCTCTTCGGAGCCGTTCGGCGAGAATGCGATCGCCGCGGTGGGAATAGCTATTCGATTGCTGACGATCGGCGCACTGCCTGTCACCGGCTTCTGTATAGGCTCTCAAGCTATCCTGGGTTTCGGTTGGGGCGCACCAGACTTTGCTCGCGTATTGAAGGCTGCGAAGTTGATGCTCTCGATGACTGCCGCTCTTTCCGTTGCCTATTCTGCGGCCGTTGTGATCTTTGCCCGGCCTTTGGTCAGGCTGTTCAGTGATAGCGAGAATGTCACGAAAGTTGCGGTCTCGACCTGCATCGTCTTCCATCTCTTTTTTTGGGCTTTTTGTTATTCAGAGCGTCGTCACAACGATGCTTCAGTCGTTCGGGAGAGCACGTCTCAGTGCAGTTGTTTCCTTGGCGAGGCAGGGATATCTCTTCGTACCGGCCGTACTATTCCCGCTCATGTGGGGTTTCAATGGACTTTTGGCCAGTCAAGCAAGCGCTGAGCTGGACCCCGGAATGATCGCGCTTATTGTGATGTTCCACCAACTCGCTCAGATCGGACGAGCGCTGCGGCACCCCGCTTCAAAAGCGCTCGAGATCGCGGGTTGAGCTGACAACGGACATCATCGGGAATCCAGCGCATTGAGTCTTCTCCCCGGGCCAGATCCGCAGTGAGTGCTGGATCCGCGCTGATCGCTTTGTACGAAACGTACAGCGCCGCGTTCATCGACAGAAGCGCTATTCCTGAAACAAGCTCTCCGTTAAATTGTCGCTGGAGGCATGGAGTGTCGTGATGGCTACGAGCAGTTCGATTTCCGCCGGATCGCATAGATCGCGATTGACGAGGCGGCGGCGGTCTGCGTTGAGCAAGTCGACGCCGAGCGGCCAGGGCGGGTGAAGCAACGATCGTTCATGAAGCGGCGGCGGAAGTAATAATTGCCCAGCAATCTTGAAGCGCACCGCGCTCGCATAACTTTTTTATGGAATATTTTCCTATTTTCCGAATGACCGAAACCGCTGGTTAATTTCCAACCAACCGCCGTTACTTACGACGCCTTCGCTTGTCGTCGGCGGACAGCGTCGTGCTGGCGTCGCCTGCGTTTCCGCATACGTCGAACTAGCGCTATCGAAGGCATCGATGGCAGCGTCGTGGCTGCAGTCGGCCCCTCGACCGCGTGGACATTAGGCGGCTCCATCACCTGGGCGGGTGCGGGCCGCGCCTCCATGATCTCGAGAACCGCACGACCCTTGTCGGTGATGCGCCAGCCACCGTTCATGCGCTCGATGAGACCTTGGGAGAAGATATCCAGGTCGGGCACGCGGGCCGCCAATCGCTTCGTGCGCTCGCTCCAGTCCCGTCCGCTGGTCGCCAGGATCGCCATATCGCGCTTGAGGTCGGCCATGGCGGCGAACCCGTCTGGATAGCTGACCAGCACCTTGAGAACCGTCACCTGGAAGTTCACTGCCCCACTCCGTACCCGGCTTCCGCGAACTTATTTCCCCTACATCTTAGAGGCACTCGAGACCTCCTGTCGAGGTGCGGGCGTGGTGATGGCTTAGAACTCCAGCCCAACTGCTTGATGCTGGCCAAGGCTCTGCTTCACCCGCAGTGGCCTAGTCCGCTCGCGAAGCTCATCGGCGATCAAAAATGTGCGGCGTCTGGGGGTCGAGGCCTTGCGACCTGGTACCGCATGCCCATATCGACGAAGCTCCGGCTCGCTCGGGTCATTATTCTCCTAAATCATTATTTTGATCATTTTCTCACGATCCTCATTGGAGAAGCGCCCGCATGACCACCTACACTTACGTCGACAATTCCAACCTCTACATCGAGGCTCCCGCGTCTCGGCCGCCAAAAAGGGCAAGGCGAAGAACATTGCCGAAGCCATGAGAAACGGCATTGTGGATCACGGTTGGATGCTCGACTACGGCACGCTGTACAAATATCTCAGCGGGGAGGACACCGTCGCCAAGTTGTGGGGCTCGCCACCTCCCGGCGACTCCTTCTGGAAGATGGTCGACAAGGTCGGCTTCAAGACCCACGTCTACAACAAGAACGCCGGCAATAAGGAGAAGAAGGTCGACGTGGCGATCGCCACGGCGATGATGGATGACACTTCAACGTCATCGACAAGGAAAACGACGATATCCGGCTGGTGGCCGGGGATTCGGACTATGTGCCGGTCGTCGAGAAGCTGATCGAGCGCGGCTTCAAGGTCGAGGTGGCGTTTTGGGGTCAAGCGGCTCGGGAACTGCGCCAAGCTGCCGCAAATTTCTTCGAGCTTGATGGCAAGTTTGATGAATTCACCCGCGCCGCGCCGCAAGCAGCCGCTTAGATCGCTCCCGCGATCCAGCGGGCGCAGCTAGGCCCGCGCGAAGCGGCGGCGGTTCGCCACTCGCTGGTAGGCGCCGGTCACGTTGAGCCGCATGCGGACCAGCGGCTCGCTTGCGCCATACATGTCGGACGCTTTCGAAATCGTGAGGCTGAGGGCGGCGATGTGCATGGCAGCCTCGTCCGAGACCAGGAGCGCCGGTCCGAGCCAGTTGGCCTCCTCCTCCATAGTCTTGTCGTAGTTGCCCGTGGGCCAATTCGTGACTGATATCAGCGGCCTGCCATTTCCTGTCGTGGGCATCGTTATTCACAATGAAGCGCTCCTGGCCGACCGCAAGCGTCACGGCCGAGAAGTCTTTCTGACCGTTGCCTGTTCGTAGGTAAGCGACCGCGTCAGGAGCCAACTTCGCGTAGTCGCTGAGCGGAAAAACCGGAAACTCCAGATGCTCAGCGAGAACGCCAGGGGCAAAGCGGCAAATGCGGCGCGATATCCAGCTCCTTGCGGAGGCTGGTCCACATACCAGTTCGCTTCTGCTTTGAATGGTCATGCCCCAACATCAGGTTGGCGCGTACTGCAGTTACAAGACACTCACATCCATGCAGACAGCGCGCTAGGTATATCTCTGTCTGAGATACTGCCAGTATGCGTTCGGCCCGAATCACTCACCTGAAATGTTAATTCACGAGTGGTTTCAGGGGCGACTGGAGTTGATTATTCTACCCCTGCTCGGGTGGACCTCCCACGGCGACTCCTTTTTTCGGGGATGGGGCGAAATGATGAAGCAACTTGTAAAAACAACTGAATGGCGCGAGACCAGCGATACTGGCCGCTTCGTTCTTCGCTGGGCGGAAAGCATCCTCGAAACCAGCTTGATCACCAATCAGGATGGGTCAACCTCGCGAATCAGCCGTCCACGAATTCGGGAATTCGAAGAGGAGCGGCGATATTCAAACAGCCATGAACGGACCGCGATCGAAAAAGAAATTGCGCAATTGGGCGGCCGGGAGACTTCATAAGCTACGATGGCGTGCAGGTACCTGCACGCTGCGATTAACTGGTCGACCGTTAAGAAGCTGGACCGAGCTGAGCTGTCGCTTCACCAGGGCAACAGCCCGCCCCGTATGGCGGAATCTGACTGAAATCCCGCGGCGATGGTGGGGCGCGCACCATTACATCTTGGCTGAGGCGCGGAATTATTCCGCGTTCTCCGCCGGCAGAGCTAAAGATAGAGATAACTCACGTGCCTGCCCCGGCGTCACTTGGAGGTAAACGCCGACGACGCTCGCAATGGCAATGGAGATTTCATCATCCATCTGCTCAATTATGATGGCACCCGGCTTGTCGATTTCGATCCGGCAATACGTCCAATGATAACCATCCTGTTCATTCGCCATCACGACACAGCCTCCATTTGTCATCGGTTCAGCTGGAGGTCGTGTGGGCGGACGGCGTCTTCCTGCAGGCTCGCATGGAAGACCACAGCAAATGCATGCTGGTGCTGATCGGCGCGACGCCGGAAGGCAAGAAGGAACTCATCGGCTTCCAAGTCGGCGTGCGCGAGAGCGCGCAAAGCTGGCACGAACTGCTCGTCGAAGCCAAAACCCGTGGGCTGAAGATCGCCCCGAAAAAGTGGCCGTTGGTCATGACGCGCTCGGCTTCTGGAAGGCGCTCGACGAGGTCTTTCCCGCGACGCGACATCAGCGGTGCGATGGCCGACGATTATCTCACGTCGGCGCGTCTTGCGGTAAACCATGCGTTCGATTGTCCAAGCCGTCATCGTTCCTCACGGTAGCACCAGTTGATCCGAACCGAGTTGCCGCGCCCTCTCTATTGCCGCCCTGCGCGTCCTGGGGAACATCAATGGGATCTCCGTCCTGAATTCATAGTCTTTGACCGAAATACTGGGCGATACGATCCGGATGCGCCAATAGCGGCGCCCCTTGGCTTCTTCCCGTACTCGCGCTCCCACCGCGAAGGGTCAATCGTAACGTAGCGCCCTGGAGCTCCGCGTCAGATGGAGTATGCTCGGCTGCAGGGCTTAGAGCCAATCGAGCGGCAGCAGCACTGTGCCTCCGGAAAGCGGCGACGATCACCTCTTTCTCGATGGAAGGATTGTCGATTGGCTCCCTTGGGGCCTGTCGAACGATCGGCGACGGTCTCGCGCTGCTTCACTTCGCGACAGTCTTCTATTGATCCCATAGCGCTTGGCGAGTGCTCTTAGGCTCTTTTTGACTATTTTGTATTGCTCGACGGACTCCCTCCGTCGTGGCGGTGCAGCCGTGTAAAACTTGTCCCATGGCGCATCCTTCGAATCGTGCGATGATCTGAGGCCGACAAACTGGACCATTTTTGGCTAGAGTTCTCGCTGCCGAATCCCTCGGCTGGGACGAGGGATGGACCATGAAGGCCTCGAAGTTTTCAGATGCTCAGAAGGCGTTCATCCTGAAACAGGGCAACGACGGGGTTGCGGTGGCGGAGATCTGCCGTAAGGCCGGGATCAGCCAGGCAACCTACTTCAATTGGAAGAAGAAATATGACGGGCTGCTGCCCACCGAGATGCGTCGGCTGAAGCAGCTCGAGGAGGAGAACGGGAAGCTGAAGAAGCTGGTCGCGGACCTGTCGCTCGACAAGGAGATGCTGCAGGACGTGATCCGCCGAAAGCTATGAAGCCCGGTCGGAAGCGCATGCTGGTCGACGCGGTCCGCAGCGAATGGCAGGTCTCGATCCGCAGGGCCTGTGACGCTCTCGAATTTGACCGCTCGACCTACCACTACAAGTGCCGTCGCTCCGGCCAGGCTGCCCTCGAACAGAAGATCAAGGAGATCTGCCATGTTCGTATCCGCTACGGTTATCGTCGTGTTCACGTGCTGCTGCGTCGTGAAGGCTGGCGCCATGGCCAGAACAAGACGCGGCGGATCTATCGCGAATTGGGCCTGCAATTACGCAACAAAACGCCGAAGCGCCGGGTCAAGGCCAAGCTGCGCGATGATCGCAGGCCGGCGACGCGATCGAACGAGACCTGGGCGATGGACTTCGTCCATGACCAGTTGGCGACCGGACACAAGCTGCGCGTGCTCACGATTGTCGATACCTTCTCCCGCTTCTCGCGGCGCTGGCGCCGCGATTCACCTTCCGCGGCACCGATGTTGTGGAGGTGCTGGAAAGGGCCTGCAAGGAAGTGGGAGTCCCGGCAACGATCCGCGTCGATCAAGAACAGCGAGTTCGTGTCCCGCGATCTTGACCTCTGGGCCTACCAGCGCGGTGTCACCCTGGACTTCTCGCGGCCCGGTAAGCCAACCGACAACGCGTTCATTGAGGCCTTCAACGGCCGCTTCAGGGCCGAATGCCTCAACGCCCACTGGTTCCTGTCTCTTGCGGACGCCTAGCAAAAGGTGGAGACTTGGCGCAGATACTACAACGAAGAGCGGCCCCATTGCGCGATCGGCAATCGACCGCCGATTTTACTGCAAAACCACGTCGGCGCATCCAGCCCGCCAACGTGATCACGGCGAAAAACTCTAGTTCTGAATGGTTCACAGTTCGGTCTCGCTACAGCGACAAAAGGGCATTATCAAAGCTTGGACTAAGAACCGAGTTGCACCTCTGATTGCTGTGCTGGCGCGCAGTTCGCTCGGCGCACCGAATTTGTACCATCGCTTGACGGCTGTGCCGCCGGATCTATTGCCTCGCCGTAGAAATAGGACTTGGCATTATAAATGCTTCAACAGCACACTGTAGTTAGGCCGCGCTATGTAGCCGTCTCTATGCAGGAGTGTTCGGTGCAAACCAAGTCAATCATAATGATCTTATTGAGATTTGTGATGTTCTCGACAAGTGCCGTGGCAGGGGCATTAAACGAAACATGCCCTGAATGCGTAACACTTGAGGGAGGGATGGCAAAGGGCGTGATCGAGGATGGGATCCTGAGCCTCAAAGGAATTCCCTACGCGGCTCCGCCGGTGAGCGATTTGCGATTCCGCCCACCATCTTTGCCTAATCATTGGCAAGGAATTCTTGAGGCAGCGAACTATCGGACAATCTGTCCACAAATCGAGGATCCGCTCGAAAGTTATCCCAAAGCGGCCATGGCGCATGAGGTTGTCGTGGGCGGAGTCACAACTCGTTTGTTCGAGGATGAAGATTGTCTTTACCTTAATGTCTGGAAGCCTGCGAAGCAGGTCAGGAATTTGCCAATCATGATCTATCTTCCCGGCGGAGGCTTCATTGCCGGTGGCGCGTCCGACGTTTATAATGGGGCAGCAGTTGATCGAAAGGATGTGGTCGTCGTCACGATCAACTATCGTATCGGCTTGCTGGGATTTGCGGAGGTAGGTGCGCTCGACCCTTCCTATTCCGGTAGCGGCAACAACGGCCTGCGCGATCAGATCGCAGCGCTTGAGTGGGTTCGACGTAACGCGACGGCGCTCGGCGGGGACTCTGATAATGTCACGGTATTCGGTGAATCGGCCGGTTCGATCTCAATCGCCGCACACCTCGTGTCTCCCTCGCTGAAAAAGCCATTTCAACGGGCGATCCTGCAAAGCGGGGCCTACAATCTAATTCGCACCAGGAGATCGGCGGAAGCGACAGTAAAAAAGTCATGGACGTCGGATCCTTGAAAACCATGGCGCAGATCAAAACGGCGCCCGTTCGAGATCTATTGCTGCAGGCCCACGCTACCGGTGAGCCGGATGGTTTCTTCGCTCCCGTCGCAGATGGTTCGGGGGTCGCCCTCGATCCTGCCGAAGCACTCGCCTCCGGAGCGTCAAGAAATGTTGGGATCATGCTTGGGACGAATGCAAACGAAATGAACTACTGGGCAATGTATGACAGCAAGTTCCGCAATCCGTTCGTGGAAGACACCGATCTCGGCGCAAAGATCGATGTCTTCTCTATGTTACCCTCCATACGGGACACCTCAGAGGAGAAACGGGAGGAAGTGAAACGCAAGCTCATGAGTACGTATGAGAAGGTTCTCGGGACGATCAAAGAACAATCGAAGCGGCGCTGGTTGATGACGTGATAATGACGCAACCGGCAACACACCTAGCCGAGCGCCAATCGGCCTCGGGCGGCAAGGTGTGGCTCTATCGCTTCACTTGGCATGTGCCCCCAAAGTATCTCGATCCTGCGCTGCCCCCGTTGGGGGCGTTTCATTCAATTGAACTTCCATTCATGTTCGGCACCGGTGATTTCAGCCAAATTCCAGGTGGTCTTGCGCTGTCGAAGGCCCCGGGCTCGGATATCTCTCGGCTGACTAATCAGATGTTGACCGCGTGGACGAATTTCGCAAAGAAGGGAGACCCTAATGGCGTTGGCGTGCCGGAATGGCCTTCCTACGACACAAACAAACGCGTCGTGATGGTGTGGTCAGCAGATTCTGAGGCGGTTGCGGACCCTGACGGGTCACGCCGTGAAATCTGGGAGCGCTGGCACTTTAACCCTTATTGATTGACAACCCGGATCGGTAATGTCGCGCCCGCAGTATCGCGGCTACGCCAGATTGCTGCGACGATGGCCGACAAGGTGTCGCCGCACGCGCCATGTCCCCAGGCAACGTTCGCCGTCTCCGAGGGCCTTGGATCTGCCTCTACTACATTGAGCCAGCAGTGGCCTCGCGCCTCTCCTCCGCCGAATAGTAGTCCGTTCTGTTAATCGCGGGGACAGTGTCATGTCGGTGACGAGGCGATCGAGCACGCCGATTTCAGTTGTAGTCAGTCGTCCGTTAAGAAGGCGAATTGAGCGGGGCGGGACGGCCGAACGTGCGCCATAGCTGGAGCAGGATGAGGCACAAGAGTTCTCTGAGCCAGGCGAGGATGCGGCGGAAGTTGTGGCCGACGGCTGAGAGGATGACTTTAGCCGCATCGCCGGCGCGGCCTTTGAGGTAGCAGCGGCCGAGGTGACCATCGGCCTTCAGGTGTCCGATGATGGGTTCGATGGCGGAGCGGCGGCGCAGCTCGCGCTTGATGACACCGAAGACGCCGCGCTTCTGGCCGGAGATGAAGATCCGTCGGTGATTTTGTGCGTCGTGGCCGCGGTATCCCCTTGTCGACATAGGCCCGCTCGATCGCGCAGCCGGTGAGTGTCTCGGTGGGGTCGATGACGTCCCGCAAGGTGTGACCGTCGTACGGGTTATCGGGTAGCGCCCTGGCGTGCAGCACGAACAGGCCCCGGGAGAACGGCGGTTGTTGGTGACGATGGAGGCTTTGACGCCGAACTCGTAAGGCGCGGCTGCTTTGCCCTTGCACTCCACCTCCGGGGCGTGGAAGGAAGAAAGCTTGAAGCCGCGCTGGCGCTGCTGCTGCGAGCGGATCTGCGAGGCCCGGCTGAGCGGGAGGGGCAGCTGCCGCTGATGCCGCTTCAATTGCTTGGCATGGCCGTAGCGTCCCGCCATCATTGTCGCGGTTTTGGCAATGCGAAGATAGGACCGCCGCAGCTTGACCCCGTGCTTCCTCGCCAGTGGCGGAGACAGCGCTAACTCCCAATCACCGTAAGCGGCCTGCCGCCCCGGGACCGGTGTGATCTTAGGCCATCGATTACCTTGAGCGCGGCTTCGAGTCATCTCGAAGGCGCTTCGTAATGCGCAGAACGCCGCTCGCAAGCTCCTCACGGCTGATTTCTGCAACGTGAGCGACTTTTTCTTCGAGGTCGCGTATAGCTTCGCCGATCGTGTGCAGCGAGCATGTGCTAGGCATCATCCGCTCCGTCCTGATTAAGGGTCCGGCATCCGCCGAACCACGGCGTAAAAGGCGTCCGCTACACGGTTGAGTAAAGCGGATGGCGTTGCGGGAAAATCTGTCCCCATCTCGCGTCTGAGCGCCTCGAATTCGGATAAGGTCGAAAGAGGGCAATCCGCCACCGCGTTCATTTTTGAGCAGATAACTTCAACTCGGGATCGCCAATCGGCCGCTGTTCTTCAGTTCGCTGTGGCCGTACGTGTCTTCTGCCGGTGTATGGCTTGGCCTACGGACGCAGTCCGTGAATGCTTGGATTGCCGCTACCACTTCCGTCCAAGGCTCGGCAGTTACTCGGAGCCAGCTCGAGAGTTGCAGGCCGAGCGCTTTGATATGGCATGCTCGCGGGGGCGCGGCAACCCACTGGTGCTGGTAGGTGTCCTCCGGTACCTTTCGACGATATTGCTTTGTTGGCCCCCCTTGGGAATTTGAGCCTCTTGGGAGAGAGCCCGGTTAGCCTTGCCAATCCAAGGGCGAAGGCTGGCCACCGAGATCTGCGGCACGTGGTAGGGACAGCGCGCTGTGTCGGGGGAAGATCAGTGCTAGCTTCATCGGCAGCGCGGGCGCGGTAGGGACAGCGTCGTTGCGCATTTCCGGCGCCGAGGCGCGCCCGCGCTGCTTCCATCGTGGGCTAAGCCCCGTCATGGTAGCTATGCTCGTTCTGCGAGCGATAAGATCCTGGTCAGCTTCTTTCGCCGCTTGAGGCTGGCTGCCCCCGAAATTAGCGGTGCGCCGCAGGGACAGCGCTTCCTCAGGCTAAACGCGAGGAACTTTTCAAGCGCCTAGTCATGTTGCCGCTAATTTCAAAGGGTAGTGCGGGCGTGGCGGGGACAGCGCCTGACACCGCGCAGCCGAACGGCGCCGAGTTGCGCCCGCACTACCGGCGATCTGGGATGGACAAGCATCACGGACACTCAGCGAGTGAAAGAAGATTGTCTGGCTGAATGCCGTCTGCCGTCGTCTTGATGTACTTGTGCCCTTCGTGTTTGGCCACGATCAAACCAGCAGTCAGCCCGTCTTCCTGGACATAGAATTCCCACGCGCCGCTTTCGATGTCTCTGATCGTCTGAACGACAGATTGCTTCCAGTGACTTCCGTTCGAATATACCCCGCCGATGCTGCTAATTCTCTCGTGTGGATTCGTGCTGTCGGTCTTACTGACGCAACGAACGCGTGCGAGTCTGGCCACGGGGTCTCTTCTTCCGCATGCAAAAGGAGCAACAAGGTTAGCGTTCAGTGGCGGACCATGCCGCCGACCAATTCAGGTAGGTGCCCCGGTTACTTGTCTGCGCCATGATCTGGTGGCGCCTCGGGAATATGTCTCTGGAGCAAAGGTGGCCAACCACAGTCTTCATAGACGGGGCTCGGCCACCGGCGCTGCGGCGTTTGCGAAGCGTACCCTAAGGGTAGCTACAGGCCAACGGATGCACATATTCGAGCGGTATCACGTCGCTACGCTCAGAGGCGCTTGCGGTGCTTGCAGCCAATCAGGCCCGCGCGGCCGATCAGTCTTTGAGCCTGGCAGATCGCCAAGTCGCGACGCTCGATGCCGAGGACGCTCAGGAAGTGCTAGGGATCCTCGATTGCGTGAAACTCGACCCGGGGCCGGAGGAGGCACGGAAGATCGCTGCGCGCATACGCATGCTTCTAGAAGGGAAGAAGTGAGCCGCCAAGTTGACGGCGCGAAGGACGAGTCGGCTGCTCGATCACATCCCGCCTGTCATTCCTCAGAAATGGAGATTCTGCAAGGAGCGAAATTTCTGCGGCCTTGTCGAAGACTGCGGCCTGCCAGTGGACAGAGTAGCCCTATTGGTGGACGACACATCCTTGGTAATCGTCGGCGGCTTCTGATAATCGAAACGCGGCATCGGCTGCTCGCGTGGTAGTTCTCGGCTTGCGTGGACCGCCGCCTCTCTCGTCTTAGACATGGTCGGTCTCCAACTTGTTGAGGTTTTGGGGGTAGTAGTGCTTTCGCTTGATCCACTTGAAACGTTCGTGCCGCGTCACCACGGCGATGTCAACCTCGCCGCCAACCGTATCGGCGCCTGGTAGGAAACGAACGAAACCTTTGGTGGTTTTGACAAGAAAACTACAAAGTTCGATTGCGTCTTGAACCGGCATTCCAGGGTGCATTAACGGAGCCACGGTTTCAGAGCTTATGAAGTCCATCAAGCCCGGAAGGTCGGCGTCGGATACTCCCACTTTTCTCAGCGATTCCACAAGAGTGTTGTCGTAACCCATGACCAATCGATTAATGGCACTCGGTTGACCACCCCAAAATAGGTCGCTTTGGCCGTCTCGACACAAGCATTCAACTGTCGCAGCCCCATTTACGATGCCCACCTTGAACAACTCGTGGGTGTCGGAATCTGACGAATAGCCGCCGATCCAAAAATCGAGTGAATGATCGCCCTCAATCTTGGAAGCTGCCGAGTACTTGTCGGTGAACAGGAAATCGTGTGCCTTCTCCGCGACTTCAGCAACTGAGTATTTGTCGGGGTTGAGCTGGTACTTGCTGCCGTCCGTCTTAAATTCCCGGCGCAGGTCCTTCGCGAGTGAGTGAATGGGGGCGTTGCCGATAGCTCCCAAGCCCAAGGTCATGCCGACCACCGGCAGGCGCTTGTCCAGGTTGAACACTTTGTTCCCGTACTGGTACACACGCTCAATCACTACCTCGCCGGTAGTCCGGTTAGCACCCAAGAGGCTGGTAGCACTATCCGCAGCAAAGACCAAACCATCGTGGACGCAGGCAGCAACACACACAGACATCTATGATTCCTTCTCTTTGCTTCCTTCGGGCCTTAAGCTCAGGTGTAATCGCGGAGAATGCCACCGCGAACGCAGAGTCTATTTAATAGACAGCTTCCGAAAATCCGTGCGACTACAGGGCTGATGTTTTGTCGCCCCTGAAGGTCTGCCGATGGTCAGAACGGAAAGCCCCAATCAATCTGCGTTTACGCGCCCTCGCCGGGGATTGCGCCGTGAAGACGAGGCGTTCTACGTCGGCGTGTCTCTGAGCTGGCTCCGGTTGTCTGAACAGCAATTCCGCGTCGTTAAGTGGAGCTTCTGCCAGAGTTAGGCTACCGCGCGGAACGGCAGCGGGCTGAAGTAAGCTTGATCCGGGGCGCCGCCGTCAAGGCTCGAGTGGGGACGCCGGCCATTGTAAAAGGCGAAGTATCGGCCGATCGAGGCGCGGGCGTCGGACACGGTGTCGTAGGCGTGCAGATAGACCTCTTCGTATTTGACGCTGCGCCACAGCCGCTCGACGAACACGTTGTCGCGCCAGGCGCCCCGGCCGTCCATGCTGATGGCGATGCCATGCCTGGCGAGCACGCCGGTGAACGCGGAGCCCGTGAACTGCGAGCCCTGGTCGGTGTTGAAGATGTCCGGCTTGCCGTGGCGAGCGAGAGCGTCCTCCAGCGTCTCGACGCAAAATGCGGCTTCGATCGTGATCGAGACGCGCCACGACAGCACCCGGCGGCTGAACCAGTCGAGCACCACCGCGAGATAGATGAAGCCGCGCGCCATCGGGATGTAGGTGATGTCCATCGCCCAGACCTGGTTCGGGCGTGTGATCTCCATCCCGCGCAGCAGATACGGATAGATCTTGGGCCCGGGTTCGGGCTTGGTGGTACGCGGCCGGCGGTAAAGCGCCTCTATCCTCATCCGCCGCAGCAGCGTTTTGACATGCCGGCGGCCGATCTTGCACGCCTCGGCAGCCAACAGGTCTCGCAACATTCGCGAACCGGCGAAGGGAAACTCCAAATGCAGCCGGTCAAGCCGTCGCATGATCGCGAGGTCGGCGGGCGATACCGGACGTGGTAGATAATAGACACTGCCACGGCTGATCTTCAAAACTTCCGCCTGTTTCGTGATCGGCAGGTCATCACGGTCGATCATCGCTTTGCGCTCAGCAGGCCGGCTTTGCTGAGCGCGCCTTCTAAAAAACTGAGCGCGGCGCTGCGCGCCCCCTGTGGGATAGAAACG
>NZ_LFKZ01000104.1:0-34361 GCF_028128975.1 Bradyrhizobium sp. CCBAU 45321 | reverse complement strand
ACGGCGACGATCGACGCCAACGGCCTGCTGACGGTCTCGACCACCAACGATTATGCGTCCTCGACCATCGGTTCGAGCGCCGCGGGTGGTGCGATCGGCGGCACGCTGACCTCGTCGCTAACCTTCTCGACGGCTTCTACCCCCGTCCAGGATACGGTTGCCCAGACCTCGCGTGCCAACCTGGTCAATCAGTTCAACAACATCCTCCAGCAGATCGACTCGACTGCCCAGGACTCCTCGTTCAACGGCGTCAACCTCTTGAACGGCGACCAGCTCAAGCTGGTGTTCGACGAGACTGCCAAGTCGAGCCTCAGCATCACCGGCGTGACCTACAACTCCAAAGGTCTGGGCCTCGCCGCACTGACCAGCGGTGTCGACTTCATCGACAACGCTGCCACCAACAAGGTGCTGACCAACCTGAACGCCGCGTCGAGCACGCTGCGCTCGCAGGCCTCGAGCCTCGGCTCGAACCTGACGATCGTGCAGGTTCGTCAGGACTTCAACAAGAACCTGATCAACGTGCTGCAGACCGGCTCGTCCAACCTGACCCTGGCCGACACCAACGTCGAGGCGGCCAACAGCCAGGCGCTGTCGACCCGCCAGTCGATCGCGGTCTCCGCGCTGTCGCTGGCCAACCAGTCGCAGCAGAGCGTGCTGCAGCTGCTCCGCTAAGGCGCGGACGACATCGCAAGACGATCACGGCGGCGGGGCTTCGGCCCCGCCGTTTCTTTTTTGCGCACTCGGAGATTTCGAGGAGGGCAGAAAAGTAACCAGCGGTTATGGTTAACCGAGCGTAAGCGTCAGGAATTGCCAATAGTTTCAGATGGATTGCGAGCCGTGCCCGTACGTTCGACTCGCTTATGGTGAACCGGCGCTTATGCGGGCGTCATGCGTTTCACCCTTTATTAGCCATGTCACGGCACCCTGTGCCCGTCACTCGATCCAGAAGCGATCGAACGAAGACGCGTAAGCCAGAAGGGTAAGAGTCATGTCCGGTATTGTTCTCTCTGCGTCGGTTCGTCAGAACCTGCTGTCTCTCCAGTCCACCGCCGATCTTCTCGCCACCACACAGAACCGTCTGTCGACCGGCAAGAGCGTCAACTCGGCCCTGGACAATCCCACCAACTTCTTCACGGCACAGTCGCTCGACAACCGCGCCAGCGACATCAACAACCTGCTCGACGGCATCGCCAACGGCGTGCAGGTGCTGCAGGCCGCCAACACCGGCCTGACCTCGCTGCAGAAGCTGATCGACAGCGCCAAGTCGATCGCCAACCAGGCGCTGCAGACCACCGTCGGCTACTCCACCAAGTCCAACGTTTCTACCACCATCTCCGGTGCGACCGCGGCCGACCTGCGCGGCACGACGAGCTTCGCCAGCGCGACCGCGAGCAGCAACGTGCTGTATAACGGCACGGCCGGCGGCACGACCGCTGCGAACGGCACGACGACGCTCGGCGCCACCATCGGCGCCTTCACGGGCACCGCGGGAACGGCCGGCGACGGCACCACGGCCCTGACCGGCACGATCACCCTGATCGCCACCAACGGCACGACCGCCACCGGCCTCGTCGGCAACGCCCAGCCCGCCGATGGCGACACGCTGACCGTCAACGGCAAGACCATCACCTTCCGCAGCGGCGCCGCGCCGACGTCGGCCGGCGTTCCGGCTGGTTCGGGCGTCAGCGGCAACCTCGTCACCGACGGCAACGGCAACACTACCGTTTACCTCGGCACTGCCGGTACCCCGGCTGCGAACGTCAGCGATCTCTTGACCGCGATCGATCTCGCCAGCGGCGTCAAGACGGTTGCCATCAGCTCCGGCGCCGCGACAATCGCCACCAGCTTCAACCAGACCGCTTCGAGCGTTGGCGGCGGTGCCGTCACACTGAGAAGCTCGACGGGTGCGGATCTCAGCGTCACCGGCAGAGCCGACCTGCTCAAGTCTCTCGGCCTGAGCGCATCGGTGGGTGGCGGCAATGCCACCGTCAACGTGAACCGGACCACGACCTCGGCCTCGCTCGGCGCGACGATCACCGACGGTTCGACGCTGAACGTCAACGGTCACGTCATCACCTTCAAGAACGCGCCGATCCCGGGCTCGACCGGTGCTCCGAGCGTTCCGGCTGGTTATGGTGCGAGCGGTAACATCCTCACCGACGGCAACGGCAACTCGACGGTCTATCTGCAGGGCGGCACGGTCAACGACGTCTTGAAGGCGATCGACCTCGCCACCGGCGTGCAGACCGCGACGATCGCTGCCAACGGCACCGCGACGCTTGCGACCGCCACCGGTCAGTCGAACTCGACGATCAACACGTCCGGCCAGCTCAAGCTCTCGACCGGCATCAATGCCGACCTGTCGATCACCGGCAGCGGCAATGCGCTCAACGTGTTCGGCCTCGCCGGCAACACCGGCAGCGCGACCGCCTTCACCGCGGCCCGCACCTCCGGCATCGGCGGCATCGCCGGCAAGACGCTGACCTTCACCTCCTTCAACGGCGGCACGGCGGTCAACGTCACCTTCGGCGACGGCACCAACGGCACGGTCAAGACGCTCGATCAGCTCAACACCAAGCTGCAGGCCAACAACCTGTCCGCGACGATCGACGCCAACGGCCTGCTGACCATCACCGCCTCCAACGACTATGCGTCCTCGACGCTGGGCTCGACGGCTGCCGGCGGTGCGATCGGCGGCACGCTCACCTCGGCCCTGACCTTCTCGACCGCTTCCACGCCCGTCCAGGATGGCGTTGCCCAGACGGCGCGTGCCAATCTGGTGACTCAGTTCAACAATATCCTCAACCAGATCGACACCACCGCGCAGGACTCCTCGTTCAACGGCGTCAACCTCTTGAACGGCGACCAGCTCAAGCTGGTGTTCGACGAGACTGCCAAGTCGAGCCTGAACATCACGGGCGTGACCTACAATTCCAAGGGTCTCGGCCTCGCCTCGTTGACGGTCGGCGTCGACTTCATCGACAACGCCGCCGCCAACCGGGTGCTGACCAACCTCAACGCCGCCTCGAGCACGCTGCGCTCGCAGGCCTCGAGCCTCGGCTCGAACCTCTCGGTGGTGCAGATCCGTCAGGACTTCAACAAGAACCTGATCAACGTGCTGCAGACTGGCTCGTCCAACCTGACCCTGGCCGACACCAACGTCGAGGCGGCCAACAGCCAGGCACTGTCGACCCGGCAGTCGATCGCGGTCTCCGCCCTGTCGCTGGCCAACACGTCGCAGCAGAGCGTGCTGCAGCTGCTCCGCTAACAAGCAGCTGAAATCACTGACTAAAATCGAGCGGCGGGGCCTTGGCCCCGCCGCTTTTTCTTTGCGTCCGGGGGCGGGCAGGGGCGTTCATCGGCGGTTAACCCTATCCCTTAAACCGCCGTTAACCATACTTTAAAGGACACCTCCTAAAACTGGACAAAAGGCCGGCTTTCCAGTCCGCGCGGCCGATTCGTATCCGGTTCAAGAGGAAGACTCGCCAATGTCCAACATCGTTCTCTCGGCGTCAGTTCGCCAGAACCTGTTGTCGCTGCAGTCGACGGCCGACTTGCTGGCCACGACGCAGGAGCGGCTGTCGACCGGCAAGAAGGTCAACACGGCGCTCGACAATCCCACCAACTTCTTCACGGCGCAGGGGCTGGACAACCGGGCGAGCGACATCAGCAACCTGCTCGACGGCATCAACAATGGTGTCCAGGTGCTGCAGGCGGCCAACACAGGCATCACCTCGCTGCAGAAGCTGATCGACAGCGCCAAGTCGATCGCCAACCAGGCGCTGCAGACCACGGTCGGCTATTCCACCAAGTCGAACGTCTCCACCACGATTCCCGGCGCGACCCCGGCCGACCTGCGCGGCACGACCTCCTATGCGAGTGCGACCGCGAAGAGCAACGTGCTCTATACCGGCGCGGCCGGCGGCGTGACCCCGGTCACGGGAACTGCCGCACTCGGCGCCTCGCTCGGTTCGAGCGCCGGCACCTTCACAGGTACGGCCGCGCTCGCGGCCGACGGCACCACCGCGCTGTCCGGCACGGCGACGCTGGTCGGCACCACGGCATCGACCACCTTCGGCACGCCGCCCGCGGACGGCGACACCATCACGGTGAACGGCAAGACCATCACCTTCCGCACCGGCGCTGCTCCGAGCACCCAGCCGACCGGCTGGGGCCTCGACGCCAGCGGGCACATCGCCACCGATGGCAACGGCAATTCGATCATTTATCAGGGAACGGCTGCCGCGCCCCTAGCGACCGTCAACGACGTCCTCACCGCCATCGACCTCGCCAGCGGCGTCAAGACCGCAACCATCAGCGCAGGCGCGGCCACATTCGCTGTCAGCGGCTCGGCCGGCCCTGTCGGCACGCTTCAGGTGGCATCGTCGATATCGGGCGGCGGCGCGGTGACGCTGAAGAGTTCGACCGGCGCCGATCTCAGCGTGACCGGAAAGGCAGACTTCCTCAAGGCGCTCGGCCTGACCTCTGCGACCGGTGCGGGCAATGCGAACGTGACCGCGAACCGCTCGACCACCGCGGGTTCGCTCGGCACCCTGGTCCAGGACGGCTCGACGCTGAACATCGGCGGCAAGACCATCACGTTCAAGAACGCGCAGACGCCGCAATCGACAGCGAGCGTGGCCACCGGCTATGGCGTCAGCGGCAACGTCGTCACAGACGGAAACGGTAACTCGACGGTCTACATCCAGAGCGCGACGCTGACCGATTTGCTCAACGCGGTCGATCTTGCCACCGGCGTCAAGACCGCCAGCATCTTCAACGGCGCGGCAACCATCTCGACCACCGCGGGCCAGATCCCGTCGTCGGTCAACAGCAGCGGTCAGCTTGCGCTCTCGACCGGCATCAATGCCGACCTGTCGATCACCGGCACCGGCAATGCGCTCAGCGCCTTCGGCCTCAGCGGCAACACGGGAACGGCGACGGCCTTCACCGCGGCGCGCACTTCGGGCGTCGGCGGCATCAGCGGCAAGACCCTGACCTTCACCTCATTCAACGGCGGCACGCCTGTCAACGTCACCTTCGGCGACGGCACCAACGGCACCGTCAAGACGCTTGACCAACTCAACGCGCAGCTTCAGGCCAATCACCTGACGGCCACGATCGATGCCAACGGCGTGCTCACGGTGACCACCGTCAATGAATACGCCTCTTCGACGCTCGGCTCGACGATCGCGGGCGGCGCGGTCGGCGGCACGATCACCGGCGTTCTCGCCTTCACCACCGCGCAGCCGCCGGTCCAGGATCCCGTGGCGCAGACCGCGCGCTCCAACCTGGTCAACCAGTTCAACAACATTCTGGCCCAGATCGACACGACCTCGCAGGACTCCTCCTTCAACGGCGTCAACCTGCTCAATGGCGACACGCTGAAGCTGGTCTTCAACGAGACCGGCAGCTCCACGCTGAGCATCAACGGCGTGGTGTTCAATGCGGCGGGCCTCGGTCTCAGCAATCTGGTCAACGGCGTCGATTTCATCGACAACGGTGCCACCAACAGGGTGCTGGCCAGCCTGAACGCGGCCTCGAGCACGTTGCGTTCGCAAGGCTCCACGCTCGGTTCGAATCTGTCGATCGTGCAGGTGCGTCAGGACTTCTCCAAGAACCTGATCAACGTGCTGCAGACCGGCTCAGCCAACCTGACGCTCGCCGACACCAACGAGGAAGCGGCGAACAGCCAGGCGCTGTCGACGCGCCAGTCGATCGCGGTCTCCGCGCTGTCGCTGGCCAACCAGTCGCAACAGAGCGTGCTGCAGCTGCTCCGCTAATTCCGCAGCGCAACTTCGCTATTCGAGATTACGCGGCGGAGCTGATGCTCCGCCGTTCTTTTGAGGAAGATCGCTAAGACGAGATTAGCCGAGATCGACGCGCATCACGCCAGGCGAGTTTACATCGTGCGTGCGTGGATCTAGCGTTGCGCTGACGAAGGACTCCGTGCCCCGTAATTCTGCGGAGTACTTCCAAGCACGATACGTAAGCAAATCTTAAGCGGTGCTGCCTAGGGTTGGGAAAGAAATCCTTAAGCGCGTACAACGCGCTAGGTAACCTCCAGGGTGTGATTGATGTCGAATTCCGCTGCCTCGGCTTATGCGCGTGTTGCAACCACCACCGCATCTCCTCGCGACATCGAGGCGCAGACTCTGCTCAAGGCCGCCAACAAGCTCCAGGACGCGGTGAACAACGCCGATCCGCTCAGCGAGCAGACCATGCAGGCCCTGATGTTCAACCGCAAGCTCTGGACAATCTTCCTGAGCGAGGCGATGCGCGACAGCAATCCGCAGCCGATCGACGTCCGGCAGAAGATCGCCAACATCAGCGTGTTCGTGTTGAGCCAGACCGCCGCGCTGCAGATGAGCCCGCAGTTCGATCACTTCCGTCCGCTGATCGAGATCAACCGCAATATCGCGGCAGGGCTGTCCGGACGGCCGTGACGGAATGCGTGATGGTCGCCATCACGAGCACATCGGCGAAACTCGCAATTTCGGCAGGAGCTGATCACGGCCAGTGGTCTTGCCTCGGCACGAGAACTCCGCGCTGACCGATGACGGCCAGACGCAGAGCAGAAACATCGGCATCGATCGCGTGATCGCTAGGCGCTGAGATCCGTGCTGAGCGGACGCGAGGGCTCGGACTTCATGTCCAGTGCGTGGAAATAGGCACGCCGGCGGAGCATCGCCTCGTCAGGGAACTGGTTCACCACCGTGTCGGTCTTGTCGTTGACGACCTGAAAGACGAAGGACGCGGCCGCCTGGTCGAACACGACCTGGCGCGAGATGTTCTCGTGGTTCGGCAAATCATTGCGCACCGGCGCGCTCGTATCGCTCGCGGCGACCGTTTGCCTCACCGGAAGATCAGTTTGCACAGCCTCGTTCGCCGCCGAATTCGACGTCGGTACGATCTGCACGGGGGCCGGGATCCCCACCGGCCTGATGCTGAAATCTGTACTCATGGCAGCCTCCTGGTTGCCTTACGTGAGTCAAATCCCAACCCCTCTAATCACGCAAGCATGGAACACCAGGACTGAACACCCGGTAAGGAAACGTGCCTAACCGCGCGACGCCATCGCCGCGCGGTTTTTCCTAAAATTGTCGGTTGTTCTCGTGCTGCTCAGAGCGAGCGGCTGACGGCAAGCGGCGTGATATGGCGCGGACCTGGCGCCGCGCTGCGCCCAGCGGAGGTATAGGTGTTCGGCACGTTGCGCTTCTGGATCTCGGCGTTGACGCCGCGCACGACGCTTTCGGAAACCGCGTGCGCGGTCGCGAGCACGGTGAGATTGACCTGGAGCATCGCGCGGAACGCATCGTGGTGACGATGCAGCGTCGAGAGCAGCTCCGGCGCGGACCTCGCGAGCTGGTCCTGGTTTGCCTTCAGCTGGCCGACTGCGCTGACGTAGCTGCGCGACAATTCCTGCTTCTTGCCCTCGAGCGTCATCGCCTCGCGGACCTTGCCGGCGCGGACGAGCTCCGTCTCGCGCTCGATCAATCCGAGCAGGGCGCTCATCGCGTCCATCAGGTCTTCGGCGAGCTTGCGCGCCTCGCTGCTGACGGGCGCGCTGCCCGGGCGCTGGGCCTGCATCGGCTGACGTGAGGCGTTGAAATGGTTCATCTCGTTTGACCTTATGCCGTGCGGATCGTTTTCGCCTGCTGCAGGACGAGGGTACGGTAGACGTCGCTGGCGATGCCGACGCCGCCGGCCTGGGCGAAGTTCTTGGAATATTGCTCGGTCAGCATCGAGCGCCATACGCCAGTGCCGGGCGTGTCGCCGAACGGGCCTTCGCCTTTCAGGCCCGAGGTCATCTGCGCGAACATGCTGTTGAGGAACATTGCCTCGAAGTCGGTGGCGGTCTTCTGCGCCTTGGCCTGTTGCTGCGGCGAGACCTTTTGCAGCGCGGCGGCGAGCTCGAAGTCCGGCCGGCCGTTCCGGCTCTCGACCGAGAAGGCCGAACTGGTGGCGAGGCGAGGGGTGTTGATCGCGCTGGTCTGCATCACATCACCTCGATGTCGGCTTCGATGGCGCCGGCGGCCTTGATCGCCTGGAGGATGCTGATCATGTCGCGGGGGCCGATGCCGAGGCCGTTGAGGCCGTCGACGAGCTGCTGGAGCGAGACGCCGTCCTTGACGAGCGCCAGCTTCTTGCCGTCCTCAGTGACGGTGACGCTGCTGCGCGGCGCGACCACGGTGCGGCCGCGTGACAGCGGATTGGGCTGGCTCACCTGCGGGCTCTCGGAGATGGTGACCGTGAGGTTGCCCTGCGCCACCGCGACGGTGGCGACGCGGACGTCGCGGCCCATCACGATGATGCCGCTGCGTTCGTCGATGACGATCTTGGCGGCGAGATCAGGGTCGACCTGGAGCTGCTCGATCTCGGTGAGGAAAGCGACGACGTTGCCCTTGAACTCGGGCGGAATCGACAGCTGCACCGTCGAGGGATCGATCGGTTCGGCGGTCTTGACGCCGAGATAGTCGTTGATTGCGGCCGCGATGCGCTTGGCGGTGGTGAAGTCGGGATTGCGCAGCGCCAGGCGGACGTTCGGCAGCCGGTTGAGCGCGAACTCGATCTCGCGCTCGATGATGGCGCCGTTGGCGATGCGTCCCACCGTCGGCACGCCGCGCACGATCTTGGCGGCCTCGCCCTCGGCCTGGAAGCCGGAGATCGCGAGCGAGCCCTGCGCCACCGCATAGACATTGCCGTCGGCGCCGAGCAGGGGGGTGACCAGCAGGGTGCCGCCCTGGAGGTTCTTGGCGTCGCCGAGCGCGGACACCGTGACGTCCATGCGCGTGCCCTGGGTGGCGAAGGCCGGCAGATTGCCGGTGACCATGACGGCGGCGACGTTGCCGGTGCGGATCGTGGCGCCGCGGATATTGACGCCCATGCGCTCGAGCATCGCCTGCAGCGACTGCTTGGTGAAGGGGATGTTGTTGAGCGTGTCGCCGGTGCCGTTGAGGCCGACGACGAGGCCATAACCGATGAGCTGGTTCTGCCGCACGCCCTCGATATTGGCGAGGTCCTTGATGCGCGAGGTCGCCGCCGCGGAGGTGACCGACAGCGCCAGCGCCGACAGCGCGGCGCAGGCCAACCCAACAATCCTCACCCAACGAACGCCTGGCATCTCTGCTCCCCAAGACCCCTAGAAAAGGCTCCTCAAATCGGACAGGACTTGCACGACACTCCCATGACGAGCTGGTCCGGCGCTTTCCTTGCGAGCGCTGTGCCAACGCCCGACGGCGAGGTAGGTGGCTGAATAGCTTGAATAAATCTGTTGCGACCGCTGTCAGCACTCGTTCGCCCTGGGGAGCGAAACTGCCGCCTGTCGGCAGATTTTGCCGGGCCGTTTACGCACCGTTAACCATAAGACAGCGAAGGTGAGGCATCGATCACCCGGATTCTTTCCGATGCGCATCTACGGACCGAACGGTACGACGCTTGGCACACCGGCCAGCCAGGCCAAGCGGACGGGCTCCGGCAGCTTCGTTCTGCCCGACACCTCATCGGCGCAGGAGACGCGGAGCGCTGCCGCACCGAAGGCGGCCGCCAACATCGATGCACTGCTGGCGTTGCAGGGTGTCGAGGAGGATCCGGTCGAGCGCCGCAAGCGCTCGGTCGCCCGCGGCAGGACTGCGCTCGACGTGCTCGACGATCTCAAGATGGGCCTGTTGTCCGGCAATCTCGACGCTTCAACCGTGATGCGCCTGCGCGATGCCGCGGTGAACCTGAAATCGTCCTCCGGCGATGCCGGCCTCGATGCGGTGCTCTCCGAGATCGAGCTACGCGTCGAGGTCGAGCTGGCAAAGGCCGGGCAGGGGTAGTCTGGCAGGCTGTCTTACGCCGCCTCTTCCTTCAACTGCGCATCATAGCGGCGCTGGGCGGCGAGCACGTCCTTCAGATTCTGCTCGGCCCAATCGCGTAACGGATCCACAGCCGCCGCCAGCGTCAGGCCGAGCTGGGTGATCGAATATTCCACCGTCACTGGCACGGTCGCGATGGCGCGGCGCCTGATCAGGCCGTCGCGTTCGAGCGACTTGAGCACCTGGCTCAACATCTTCTGCGAGATGCCTTCAATCGTGCGGCGCAACTGATTGAAGCGCATCGGCTCCTCGCGCAGGAGCAAGAGGATCAGCACCGCCCATTTGTCGCCGACGCGATCGAGGATTTGGCGGGTGGGGCAGTTCGCTGCGTAGACGTCGGGTTTCATCGTCAGTTCTCGGAAATCCATACCGTTGCTTGGCATCCGCGTGCCGGTTGTACGCGATCAGTTACCTCAGCGTAATCAGGTAAGCACAAAGTGCTCTCTTAACACCAGCATTCTTTGCGATATCTAGTCTCTGTCAGTTACCATAGAAGCAAAGGAGCCTTCCATGAAAATCGCAGTCGCCGGCGCCTCGGGCCGGGCAGGGTCCGAGATCACCAAGGAGCTGTCCCGCCGCGGCCACACGGTCACGGCCATCGCCCGGAACCCGGAAAAGATTGCGGTCCTGCCGAACGTCACGCCAACCAAGGGGGATGTGCTCGACCAAGCGGGCCTCGCCAAGCTGTGGGCCGGTCACGACGTCGCCGTGAGTTCCGTGCACTTCCTGGCCAGTGATCCGCTCAAGCTGATCGGTGCGGCGAAGGACTCCAAGGTCGGTCGCTACCTGGTGGTGGGCGGCGCCGGGAGCCTCGAGGTTGCCCCGGGCGTGAAGCTGGTCACGACTCCCAAT
Source organism: Bradyrhizobium sp. CCBAU 45321 (assembly GCF_028128975.1). Lineage (NCBI taxonomy): Bacteria > Pseudomonadati > Pseudomonadota > Alphaproteobacteria > Hyphomicrobiales > Nitrobacteraceae > Bradyrhizobium > Bradyrhizobium sp. CCBAU 45321. The sequence continues at coordinate 23,649 of NZ_LFKZ01000104.1, read as the reverse complement.
TTTCCGGCCCAATACAAGGCCGAAGCGGAGGCGGGCTCGGCCTTCCTGGACCTGCTGCGGCAGGAAAAGGACCTGAACTGGACCTTCATCTCACCCTCGGCGTTGTTCGAGGAGGGGGAGCGCACGGCTAAGTTCCGGCTCGGGACCGACCAGCTTCTCGCAGATGCGAACGGCAAGAGCTGGATCACCTTCGCCGACTACGCCATTGCGCTTGTCGACGAGATCGAAAAGCCAGCCCACCTGAAGCAGCGCTTCACGGTCGGCTATTAAGGCCCGCCAGCCGCCTCCAAGCCCTTAAGGATAAACCTTCCTGTGCAAGGGCTTGGGGGCGCGGACCGGGCGGTGAGGGAAATATTGTCTGTCACGGGAGGCCACTATATAAGGCCCGGCTCAACGGACCCCGGTCCGTCCGCGAGTCGTTGCTTTAGAAGATAGGCCTCCCTTGGAAAAGTTGAAAAACTACCGACCGACCGACAAAGAGCCTTTCATGAACGACCGGCAGAAGGAGTACTTCCGTTTGAAGCTCCTCGCCTGGAAGGATGAGATCCTCAAAGAATCCAAGCTCACCCTGCAAGCTCTGCAGGAGGAGAACGTGAACCACCCCGATCTCGCCGATCGGGCCTCGTCCGAAACCGACCGTGCCATCGAACTCCGCGCCCGCGACCGCCAGCGCAAATTGATCGCCAAGATCGATGCCGCGCTCCAGCGTATCGAGGACAACACCTACGGCTATTGCGAGGAAACCGGCGAGCCGATCTCGTTGAAGCGGCTCGAGGCCCGGCCCATCGCGACGCTCTCGGTGGAAGCGCAGGAGCGCCACGAGAAACGCGAGAAGGTCTATCGCGACGAATAATGTCCGAGCCGCAGAGATGCGGCTCTTTGTTTTTGGACGCAGGGCGCCACTTCGCGCCGTGCCCGGCATATTGCCCGTCGCTTGCCGTCGCGCCCATCATGGCGGCAGCGCGATCGCGAAAAGTGAATCGCGATCAACGGGCTAGACTGGATTGCTCCGAGCTCACGTGAGTTCGATGAGAAACAGCCTTCACTTCAGGTGCGGGAGATTTTGCGAGTCGCATCAACGAGATCGACTCTGAAGTTGAGACGCTGATCCAGCTGCATCAAGCATCGCTGCAATCAGGCCTGCTGCGACGTCTCGAGACGGGCATCCCCATAAAGCCTGGACCAGCTCAATATTTCCTTAAACGCCGGCAACAGGCCGTAGGCCGCATCGGTCAGCTCGTACTCGACCCTCAACGGCTTTTCCGCGAAGACAGTGCGCGACACGAGGCCGTCCTGCTCGAGCTCGCGCAGCTGCGTCGTCAGCATGTGCTGGGTGATGCCGCCGTTCGACCCCTTCAAGGCGCCGAAAACGAACCGCGCCGTTCATCAGCACGAACAGGATCTCCAGCTTGAGAGGAATGCGGGTCATGAGCACTGTTCTGGTCACCGGCGGGTCGGGCTTCGTCGGCATCCATGTCGTCCTGCAACTTCTGGCCGCCGGCCATGCCGTGCGGACGACGGTGCGTCGGCCGGAGCGCCGGGCCGATGTGCTCGCCATGCTGCGCGAGGGCGGGGCGGCGACGCCCGAGAGCGTGGCCTTCGTCACCGCCGATCTGACCCGGGACGACGGCTGGGCGGCGGCGGTCGCGGGCTGCGATTACGTTCTCCATGTGGCGTCCCCGCTCTCGACCACCGTCCCGACGGACGAGAACGAGATGATCATCCCGGCCCGCGACGGAACGCTCCGGGTGCTCCGGGCCGCGCGCGCGGCCGGCGTCAGGAGGGTCGTCGTCACCTCGTCGCTGGGCGCGATCGGCTACGGTCATCCGCCGCGCGACAAGCCGTTCGACGAGACCGAATGGACCAATCTCGCTGGTGTCGACGGCCAACCCTACGTCAAGTCCAAGACGCTGGCCGAGCGGGCGGCTTGGGATTTCGTCGCGCGCGAGGGGGATGGGCTGGAGCTGTCGGTGATCAACCCCGCCGGCATTTTCGGGCCCGTGCTGGGGCCGGACTTTTCCGGCTCGATCGAAATCGTCAGATCGCTGCTCGACGGTGCCATGCCGGCGGTGCCGCGGGTCTATCTCGGCGTGGTCGACGTCCGCGACGTCGCCGAGCTGCACCTGCGGGCGATGACTGCGCCGGAGGCGAAGGGCGAGCGTTTCATCGCGGTCGCCGGCGAGACGATGTCGATCCTCGACATCGCCCGCGTGCTGCGGCGGGAACTCGGGCCCCGGGCGCGCCGGGTTCCGCGGCTTCAAGCGCCGGACTGGCTGGTGCGGCTGGCCGCGCGCCAGATTCCGCTGCTGCGTGCGGTCGTGCCGATGCTCGGAAAGGTCAGGCATTCCACCAGCGCCAAGGCGCGCTCGCTGCTCGGCTGGCAGGCCCGCTCCAACGAGGAGGCGATCCTTGCGACCGCCGAGGGCCTGATCCGGCTCGGCCTCGTCAAGGGGTGAGGGCATGCCACTCGCGCTTGTCAGGCCGGAGCGGGGATGCTGAAGTGCCGTCCTGCGACTGCGTAGCGTGGGAGGCGGCGCCGATGGACAAGATTCTCCAAGCCGCAAAGGCGATCGCGCTGGCGCGCCGCAACCATGCCCCGCTCGCGGCGCTGGAGCGGCCTCCTGCGGACGAAGCCGAGGGTTATCAGGTCCAGCGCGCCCTGCACGATCTGCTGCTGCCGCATGTCGGGCCGCTCGTCGGCTACAAGATCGGCTGCACCAGCCAGGTGATGCAGGACTATATCGGCATCCCGCACCCCTGCGGCGGCGGCGTGTTCCAGAAGGGCGTCCATGACAGCGGCGCCAAGCTCGCCGCCTCCAATTATGTCCGGGTCGGGGTCGAATGCGAGATCGCGGTGCGGCTGAAGCGGGACCTTGCCGCCGGCGAGGCGCCGTTCACGGCCGAATGGGTCGGCGAGGCGGTCGAGTCCTATCATCCCGCGATCGAGATCGTCGACGACCGCTACGTGAAATGGGAGACGATGGGCGCGCCGACCCTGATCGCCGACGATTTCTTCGCCGCCGGCTGCGTGCTGGGTCCCTCGGTCCTGCGCTCCTCGGTGCCGGACCTCAAGGCGGTCAAAGGCCGCGCCATCGTCAACGGCGAGGAGGTCAGCCACGGCACCGGTGCCGACGTGCTCGGCCATCCCCATAACGCACTCGCCTGGCTGGCCAACCATCTCGCCGCCGAAGGCAAGGGGCTGCACGCCGGGCAGCTCGTGCTCACCGGCAGCCTGGTGAAGACGCTGTGGCTGAAGGCCGGCGACAAGGTGCGGATGGAGCTGGACGGTCTGGGCGTGGTGGAGGCGGAGTTCACGTGAGTGGGCAGGGCACATCGGCACTCTCCGTCATTGTGAGGAGCCAAGGCTTCGGCGGGCTAGTCGCTGCGCGTCGCAATGACGGCGTGTGACGTCGCTGCGTTGCCAAAATGTCGCGAGCTTCGCTCGTGATGTTCAGCTTCTGGCTCCATCAGCAGAGACATCTTGCGCCCACTGGCGATCGGGTCTATGAGCCCCGTCCCATTCAACCTGCGCGTTCAACTACGAGGAGACCAGCCGTGAGTACGTTGTGGCGATCGACACATTCCGTGCCGACGCTCTCAGTGCGTCCGGCTGACAGTCATCCAATCATGTTGAACGACAATGGCACAGTCATTGATTCAGCGCCGGCGGGAGGCCGAGCGCACGCGGGTTGAAGCCTACGAGCTGTCGCTGAGGCATGTGTCGCAGCGGACACGTCCTCCACCGGATTTCGAGAACGCGATCAAAGAGGCCAGGCGTGGCTTCGAGGCAGACATCGTGCGCGATGCCGAGGCCTGGCAGCCGCGAATGAAGACTCGCGACGCCGCGCGTCTTCGTCTTGCCGCGGCTCGCTATCTCTTTGCGCGCTACCCTGTCGCTGAGCATCTGGAGCAGATCTGGATCGACGGCGCGGGACTGAGCCGCGACGAGATCATGTTGCGCAAGCGCTGGTACATCGCGGCGGCCGGCGGCGGTTCGCTCTACGCTGCCGGTGCGGCCGAATGGCTGTCTCGCAAGGAGGTCCATGCCTTCCTCAATCCGTTCGGGAAGGTCGGCTTCGAAGCTGCGATCTGGCAGGCGATTGCGCGTTCCTATGCGACCGATCCCGCTGTTGCGATGCGGATCGCGCGCACCAGGATCACGCAGACGCAGCGCGCTCAGCATCGCTTCTGGCGTGAGGTGGTGCGCTTCTTCTGCGCGCATCCCACCACGGTCGAGGACATGGATGACTTCCATGATTACCTCGCCGATTGCCACCGGCGAGATCCCGAGTACACCCTCAAGGGGCGTTCTCTGGTCTCGCTTGGGCGGCAGATGCGCGAATGGCATCGCGATCTCGATGCGATTGCTCGTATCGAGGCCGCACGCCGTCGCGCCGAGGCGGCGCGAAACCGTGCGCGGGGGCTGGCAGCAGGCCCCGAGCAGAGCGAGGACCGTTGGCTCGGTGCAGCGATCGCGGACTGGTCATGGACCAAGTCGTCCAAGGACCGGGCCAAGCGCGAAGAATATGTTGTGGTCCAGTTGAGGACGGCAGCCGATCTCGTGGCTGAGACGCGCAGCATGCATCACTGCGTCGCCACTTACGCGACGAAGTGCATTGCCGGGCATGCCTCGATCTGGTCGCTCCGTCGCCGTGCCTCGGGTGACGTCCAGCGGCTGCTGACCATCGAGCTTGATACCCGTTCCCGGGCGGTTCAGGTTCGCGGGTTTGCGAACCGCCCGCCGCTTGCCGAGGAGTGCAAGATCCTCCAGCGATGGGCGCAAGCACGCGGGATCATGCTGCTGTGAGAGAAGCCTGCGCCGCTTCGGCGGCGCAGGCAAAATACATGCGGCCCTCGCCAGGGGAGCTAGCGAGGACCGCGTAGTACATCGTCGTTCGCGCCTTTAGTTCGCGAGCACGATGTGGGAGCTCTTGAAGGGGCTTAGAAGGGCAGCAGCACGTCCATGACCTGCTGGCCGTAGCGCGGCTGCTGCACGTCGGTGATCTGGCCGCGGCCGCCATAGGCGATGCGGGCCTGGGCGATCTTGGTGGAGTCGATGGTGTTGTCGCTCTGGATGTCCTCGGGCCGGACGATGCCGGCGACGATCAGCTCGCGAATTTCGAAGTTGACGCGGATCTCCTGCTTGCCTTCGACGACCAGGTTGCCGTTCGGCAGCACCTGGGTCACCACTGCGGCGACGTTGGTCTGCAGGGCTTCCTTGCGGTCGACGCTGCCCTTGCCCTCGCTCGACGAGGTCGAGTCGGCGGTCAGGACGCGGCCCGGCAGGATCTTGTTGGCCTGGGTGATAGTTTGGGCGCCAATGAAGTTGGTGATTCCCGAATCTTCCTTGTTGGAGCGGCTGCGCGAGGTGTCATTCTCGATGTTGGCCTTGTCGGTGATGTTCACGGTTACGGTCAGGAGATCGCCGACCTGGCGGGCACGCTGATCCTTGAAGAAGGCGCGGCTGCCGTTCCGCCACAGCGAGTTCGGGTTGTAGGAGGCGACCTCGGGCTTGGGCATCGGCATCTGCACCGGCTTGTAGCCGGGCTGCGCGGTCGGATTGTCGATGGCCGACAGCTTCGGCTGCTCGCCGATCTGCGACAGGCGGTCGATCGAGGAGCAGCCGCTCGCCAAGGTGCAGGTCGCCAGCAGCAGGGCAGAGATCGCGATGCGACGAAGGCGGGAGGCCGAACTGAACGTGGACATGAATCTACTCTGACTTGGCTGGAGCTTGCGAGAGACGAACTTGCGGAATCTGGGCTTGGGCGATCTCGGCTGCGGACGCGGGCGCCTGGACCAGGCTCTGTGCCAGGGCCGCGGCCGCCGGCACGGCGTCGCGCTTGACCGACGAGGTCTGCTCGACCGCCGGCGCCATCGGCGCGGACTGGCTGGCGCCCTGGACGGTCACCTGGCCGCGGCCGGTCACGACGCCGGTCAGCGTGCGCTTGGACTGCAGATTGAGCACGCTGACGGTGTCGCCCTCGGCGCCGCTCTCGATCGCCTTGCCGCGCGTGGTGAGATAGAGGCCGGGCACCTGGTAGATGATGGTGACGGCCTGGTCGCGCACCACGAAGTCGGGCCTGACGAGGTCGGCGGCGCGGATCGGCGTGCCCGCGCGCATGGCTCGGCGCAACTGCATGCCGATGCTGCGGTCGCGCGAGGCAGGCTCGCCGGCGACTTCGGCCTTCGGCCGGCGCTCCAACGACAGATCGGAGGATTTCAGCAGATCGGCGCGGTCGATGTCACGGGTCAGCACGGCCACCTCCACCGTCTCGATCGCGGTGCCCGTGAAGCGCAGCTTGGTCGGCGCGGCGTTGCCGTCGTTGGCGATCTCGAAGGCGATGTCGAAACGGCCGCTGCGGGCATCATAGCGGGTTGCGACCGGCTGCAGCGCGCCGCTGTTGGAGGCGTCCAGCCGCATCTCGGCGACGCTGCGGTCGAACGTGATGGTGATGTTGGCGGCGTCTGCGAGGCCGAAGCGGCGCTCGAGCGCCGCGGCGACCGCGTTCTCGATATCCTTGCTCGCGAGCGTGCGGGCGAGGCGGGTGACCTGGACCTCCTTGATGTCCCCGGTCATGACGCCGATCACCTGTTTGGCCCGCAGCACCGACAGCACCTGGCCGACCGTCAGGGTGCCGGTGGTGCCGAGATCGGGCGAGCGGTAGACCGGGATCAGCGCAGCCGATCCGGCGTTGTCGATGAGATCGCCGATCCGCACCACGTCCGAGGTCACCGTGACGCTTGCGCGCAGCGTCGGCGCGGCGATGAAATCGTTGGCGGCCGCTGCCGGCAAGGCCAGCGCAAGAAGGGTGCAGATGGCGGCGAGGGTGGCGCGGATCATCGTCATCACCTCAGCGGAACAGCGCCGTGGTCGATTGCATCATCTGGTCGGCGGCGCTGATCACCTTGGCGTTCATCTCGTAGGCGCGCTGGGCGGCGATCAGGTCGCTCATCTCCGAGACGACGTCGACATTGGCCTGCTCGAGGCTTCCTTGCGTGAGCTTGCCGTAACCTTCTGTGTTCGCGGTGCCGTCCTGCGGCGCACCGGACGAGGGCGTCTCGGTGAACTGGTTGTTGCCGACCGGCTGCAGGCCCGCCTTGTTGATGAAGCGCGTGACGCCGATCTGGCCGACGATCGAGGAGGTGGTTGAGCCCGGCAACGTCACCGAGACCTGGCCCTGCTCGCTCACGGAGATGCCCGAGGCGTTGTTGGGAATGGTGATAGTGGGCTGCACCGGATTGCCCTGCGCGGTGACGACGCGGCCCTGATTGTCCATCTGGAAGGTGCCGTCGCGGGTGTACTGGAAGGTGCCGTCGGGCATCAGGATCTTGAAGAAGCCCTCGCCCGAGATGGCGAGATCGAGGTCGTTGCCGGTCTGCGACAGCGTGCCTTGCGTCATGCTGCGCGGCGTGCCGACGGTCTTGACGCCGCCGCCGATGTCGACGCCGACAGGCAGGATGGTGCCCTGGTCCGACGACTGGGCGCCGACGCGGCGGACGTGCTCGTAGATCAGGTCCTGGAACGCCGCCGTCTGCTTCTTGAAGCCGGTGGTGCGGAGGTTGGCGATGTTGTTGGAGATCACCTGAACGTTGAGTTCCTGTGCCGCCATTCCGGTCGCTGCGGTGTGAAGCGCCTGCATCTCAGTTCTCCTTCAATCAGGCCGGAACGTCGGCGAGCTTCTCGATCGCCGATTTGTGGAGGTCGCTCTGCTGCTGCAGCAGGTTGGCAACCGCGGCGTAGCTGCGCATCACCTCGACCATGCGGGTCATCTCGCCGACCGCATTCACGTTCGACTTCTCGACATAGCCCTGCTGCAGGGTGGATTTGGTGTCGGGCTGCTGGTTCGCCGAGCCGGCGGCATAGAGATTGGCGCCGAGCTTGGTCAGCTTGGCCGGATCGTCGAACGAGACCATGCGGATCTTGCCGCGGATCGAGTCGGTCCGCGCCGTGCCCTCGAGCACCGTGACGGTGCCGTCGGGCGCGACGTTGATGTCGTGGTCGGTCGGCTGAAAGGTGATCGGGCCGGCATTGCCGAGCACGAGATTGCCGTCGGCAGTGACGAGCTGGCCGGTGCTGTTGAGCGAGAACTTGCCGTCGCGGGTATAAAACTCGCCGCCGTTGGCCTGCACCGCGAAATAGGCGCCGCCGTTGATCGCCATGTCGAGCGGATTGTTGGTCGGCTCCAGCGGCCCCTGGCTGATGTTGCGGAACGTGCCGCGGTCCTGGACATAGGAGACCCGGCGGTCGCGGCCGATGAAATTGTCCTCACGCGCGTTCGAGTTCAGATATTCCTCGAACAGCGAATGGTCGGACTTGAAGCCGTTGGTGTTGGCATTGGCGACGTTGTTGGCGATGACATCCATCTGCCGCTCCAACGTCATCTGCCGTGACAAGCCGATCAGACGCGCGTTCTGCATCGGAAATCTCCCCTGAGCGGATCTGCCATTTCGCTCTCCCAAGCGCCTGGCGGACCCCGTGACCGAGACCGTCGGGCTCTCCCAAGCCGTGAGGTCTCGGGCCTCTCTCAGCGAAAGCCGTGCCAATCAGGAAAATCACGTAACTTCAATGTGTTGGCGCCTTTCGAGGGGCGGGAGCAGGCGGCAGAAAGGTTCTGTTAGCCATGTTTGCCCGGCAGATTTTTCCTAGCGGCGGCCCAATCGAAAGATTCCGTTAACCATTATTACCGTAGCGTTTGCGCATCAGAGGAGCGCATTGCGCTGGGGCATTCGTATCGCGTCATTGTCTGCCAGGAGGCTTCGCTCTTTCGACCCCTTTGAGAGATAACCGGGCGCGGCAACCATGGCAGAGAATGAGGAAGGCGGCGCAGCCGCCGAGGGCGCGGAAGCCGCTCCGCCGAAGAACAAGCTCAAGCTCATCATCATGGTCGTCGGTGTGCTCGCCGTGCTCGGCGGCGGTGCTGCGACTTGGTTCTTCTTCCGTCATGGCGATGCCGAGCATCATGCCGAGGCCGCGCCGCCGCCGAAGCCGCCTGCCTTCGTCGACGTTCCCGACCTGATGGTCAACCTCGCCGGCTCGCCCGGCGAGCGCGTGCAATATCTGCGGTTGAAGATCGTGCTGGAGTTGAAGGAAGAAAAGCAGATCGAGGCGATCAAGCCGACGATGCCGCGCGTCACCGACATCTTCCAGACCTATGTGCGCGAGCTGCGCCCGTCCGACCTCAACGGTTCGGCCGGCATCTTCCGCCTCAAGGAGGAGCTGACCAAGCGCGTCAACGCGGCGGTCGCCCCGATCCAGGTCAGCGCCGTGCTGTTCAAGGAAGTTGTGGTCCAGTGAGCATGACGGGCTAGGGATCATGGCGGGCAACGACCAAGTCGACCAGGATGCGATTGCCGCCCAGTGGGAGGCCTCGCTCGATAGCGAGGATCCCGCCGAGGCGGCAAAGGCTGCCGCCGAGAACGAACTATCGGAGACCATGGCCCTGCAATGGGCCGCCATGGTCGAGGACGGCAGCCGCGATCTCGGCACCGGCAAGAACTCCGGCGAGCGGGTGCTGTCCCAGGAGGAGATCGACAATCTCCTCGGCTTCACCGTCGGTGACGTCACGCTCGACGACCATTCCGGCATTCGCGCGATCATCGATTCGGCGATGGTCTCCTACGAGCGCCTGCCGATGCTCGAAATCGTCTTCGACCGCCTGGTGCGGTTGATGACGACCTCCTTGCGCAATTTCACCTCAGACAACGTCGAAGTCTCGCTCGACCGCATCACCTCGGTGCGCTTCGGCGACTACATGAACTCGATCCCGCTGCCCGCCGTCCTCACCGTCTTCAAGGCCGAGGAGTGGGAGAACTTCGGCATGGCGACGGTCGATTCCAACCTGATCTATTCGATGATCGACGTGCTGCTCGGCGGCCGCCGCGGCACCAGCCAGCTGCGCATCGAGGGCCGGCCCTACACCACGATCGAGACCGAGCTGGTCAAGCGGCTGGTCGAGGTGGTGCTGGCCGACGCCGAGCAGGCGTTCCGGCCGCTGTCGCCGGTGACCTTCTCGATCGACCGGCTCGAGACCAATCCGCGTTTCGCCGCGATCAGCCGTCCCGCCAACGCCGCGATCCTGGTGCGCCTGCGCATCGACATGGAAGACCGCGGCGGCAACATCGAGCTGCTGCTGCCTTACGCGACCATCGAGCCGATCCGGGGCGTCCTGCTCCAGATGTTCATGGGCGAAAAGTTCGGCCGCGACCCGGTCTGGGAGGGCCACTTCGCCACCGAGATCGTGCAGGCCGAGATCGCGGTCGACGCCGTGCTCTACGAGGCCGACATTCCGCTCAAGCAGCTGATGCGGCTCAAGGTGGGCGACACGCTGCCGCTCGACATGCGCGCCGACGCCAACGTCACCGTGCGTTGCGGCGACGTCACGCTGACCGAGGGGCGGATGGGCCGGGTCGGCGACCGCGTCGCGATCCGTGTGACGAAACCCTTGCGCAAGCCAAGTACGACACTTGCGATGTTCGAAAAGGTGGACGAGCAGAACAAGATGATGGAGGCCCCATGAACCACTCCCTGGGAATGGCGATCGAGACGCTGGTGGCTATCCTGCTGATGCTGACGATCGTCTACTGCGTCACGCTCAACAAGCGCTTGAGGCGGCTGAAGGCGGACGAGCATTCGCTGAAGGCCGTCATCGCCGAGCTGATCACCGCGACCGAGATCGCCGAGCGCGCGATCGGCGGGCTGAAGCTCGCCGTGCGCGACGTCAACGAGAACCTCGGCAGCCAGCTCGCCGCCGCGACGCAGATGTCGGATCAGCTCTACAAGCAGCTCGGCGAGGCCGACAACGTGGTGCGGCGCCTGTCCAAGATCGCGATCGCCGCGCGTCCCGTCACCAATCCGGAGACGGTCGCCGCGCCCGCGCCCAAGCCGTCGTCCGCGAAGGCGGTGGCGGCGGCCGCCGAAGCCTTCTCCGAGCGCCGACGATCCAACGGCCTTGCCGCATGAAGCCTGGGTATGAAGTCCTTTCGTAACATCCGCGTCATTCCGGTCGTCCTGGTCGCCGTCGCCGGCCTCGCCACGCTGAAGGTGGCGGGCCTTGCGATCAACGGCGGCTATGTCTTCGACTACAAGCCGAACCAGGGCAAGAAATCCTGGGCGGAAGAGAACCTGAATTTCCCGACCGGCCGCGAAGATCCCGACATCACCGGCTCGACCCCTGCGCCGAAGGAAGCACCCAAGCCGGCAGCGCCCGAGACCAAGATGGAGGGTGGCACCGTCGTCAAGATCGACGAGGGGCAGCCGCAGGTCTCGGCCGCGGAGCGCGCGATCCTGGAACGGTTGCAGGCGCGGCGGCAGGAGATCGAGGCGCGGCAGCGCGAGATCGACATCCGCGAAAGCCTGCTCAAGTCGGCCGAGAAGCGCATCGAGACCAAGGTCGAGGAGATGAAGGCGGTGGAAACCCGCATCTCCGCGACCCAGGCCGAGCAAAAGGCCGCCGAAGCCCAGCGCATGAAGGGCCTCGTGACCATGTACGAGGGCATGAAGCCCAAGGATGCCGCGCGGGTGTTCGACCGGCTCGAAATGGGCGTGCTGATCGAGATCGCCTCGGCGATCGCGCCGCGCAAGATGTCGGACATCCTGGGTCTGATGTCATCGGAAGCCGCCGAGCGGCTGACCGTCGAGATGGCCCGCCGCGCCAATGGCGGCGGCGATCAGTCCGCCTCGGCCGGCGAATTGCCCAAGATCGACGGCAAGCCGACGCAAAAGCCGAATTGAGGGCTCGAGGAGAAACGCGCTTTCAATCCGCGCGCTGTCGCGCGGTCGTTCGACTGAAGCCCAGCGAAATGACTCGTGCGCCTAATTCGCGAAGGCCTGTTGCACCCTGCGAACAGGCGGGCGCAACTGCTGCTCCATCTGGGCGAGGATATTGACCTGCTGCTTGATCAGCGCCGCCTTTGAGACGCGGGTCACGAGCTGCAGGGTGCTGTGGCAACAGGCACATTCATATGTCTTCAGGGCATATCCTCTGGCAATCGGGACGATCGCGACGACCGCTCTTGCTCTGCTACACACAATGCAACCGGCTTCTCCGCTCATTGATTACCCCCAGAGCTAACCAATGCGATTTGCATCGCCGAGATTCACATCTGATTCAGAGTCGCGCGCGAACCGCAACGAGCCGAAGGTTGTGAGCGCGCGCTCAGCAACTCGTCAAGGTGGAAATCAGAATCCCGTGGCGGATGCAGCCGGGGCAGGCGGCATCCTCCGGGACTGCGATGACTTGACGCGCGCAGGTGTGAAGTGGCGTACAGTGGTGCTCAAGGCGCCGTCCTACGCTTCGGTCATTCGCAGTCGGCAGCGCAGGAGGAGGCCATGAACTACTCGTCCGCAGCAGAACGCGTCATCGAGGCCGTCAACCGGATGCTCATAGCGGCGATGACATCCGCATGGACATCCGCGCTAAGCCATCAGCATGCCGCGCCGCCGGATGGCGAGGCCGGCAACGATGATCAATCTTCTCTTGGCGAAGAGAGCTCCTCGGCGCCCGATGGCGCCGGGAAGCAACACTGAAGAGCCCATTGGCTCGGGGCGTCACAAGACCAGATCGTGCAAGCCGTGGCCGTGAGCCGGACTTGGGCCGTGAGGCGGATCAACATCGGGCGGAGATGGTTCAGGCGTGAACGCCAGTTCGAGCCCGTGGAATCCTCCAGCGTGGCCGGGATGACCGGCGAGGTCTAGATGATCCGGCACCACGCTCTGCTGTGAGCCCTGCGGAGCGTTATCCTTGAACTTGAATGAGTCGCCGAGCTGCTGCGTCTCGCTCGCAAGTGAATGGTTGGCGCCTCCGCTCGACGACTTCAGAAGGCTCGGATTGAGCGTCGTCTCTGCTATTCCATCGTTGGCACGACCGTGGGCATGAGCCGCCTCGTCGGCGTTTCCTTGAGACGAGGCGCCGTGATTCCCGGCATTGTTCCCCGGTGCAAGCCCGCGCCCGGCGTGCTGCTCGGCGGCATTCTGATCAAAGTTCAGCGCGGCGATGGCAATGTCAGGCATGTGGCCACTCCCAGCAATCGCGCCACTTTTGGCCAGGGATGCTGTGTCGGGACCGGCCAGGTGGTCGAAGACAAAACTGGCCTCCGTCGGTGCGGCGACGTATTGCGACATCGTAGACGGTCCGCTGCCCGAAGGAGCTACCGCAACAATGCGGAGTGTTTCGGGCGAGGGCGTTTGCATCGGGTCCGAACTGGAGATGCTCGAATATTCAGTTAGTTCGATCTGGTCCGAAGGCGTATCTAGGTTGTGGAGCGGCTCGCTTGACTGGATGTCCGGATTCTCTGCGAGGAGCGTGCCGTCGCCGTTTCCGGAGTCGGACGAGATCTCAGAAGTGATCGTCATTACCCCGGCCGCATCACTCTGCAGGGTTGCGGTGAGGTCGGTCAGCTCGCTGGCGACCGCCACTACAGGCGCCGCTGGCGCCAGGATGAAGTCCGAGGCATCGACGGTTGCAACCCCCTGCAAATGGATTTCGAGCAGACTAGAATCGCCGATGTGCAGGGTCTGGTCCGTTGAGTTGACGTACACGATGGTTTCGTTCGACGCGCTGTCATAGATCCAGGCGATCGTATGTGGCGGCACCGTCGTGTTGGTTGAGCTCAACGCCAGGATGGCAAACCCGAGCGCGCCAAAGGCGGTCAGGTCGATCCTGTCCGCTCCCGATGCGAAGTCGGTGATGGTGTCGAACTGACCGGCGCGGGAATCGGCGACGAACAAATATGCGAAACGATCGTTGCCATTGCTGCCGGTGAGTTGGTCCGCACCAAATCCGCCGGTTATGGTATCGGCGCCGTTGTTGCCGTTTACCGTATCGTTTCCCGAGCCGCCGTAGATGGCATCATTGCCATCGTTGCCCTTGATCGTGTCATTGCCTGAGCCGCCATAGAGAACGTCCGTCTTGCCGGTCCCATTGACCGTATCACTGCCGGCTCCCGCATAGATGACCTGACCCGTGTCGCCGCCACCGGCGATGGTTTCGCTCCCCGGAGTTCCGTACACGTTCGGGGGATCGGAGATCACGACGGATCCGGTGGCCAGGTTGTCAAAATCGTTGGGGTCAGCATCGCTGGCGCCATGAATGGCGACGGTCACCGTCTGCGTGGTACCGTCGATCGCGGTCACCGTGAATGTGTCGGTCAGGGCGTCGCCGGAATCGAGAGCCTCAACCACGCTGTTGTTGTTGTCGAGGGTGTACGTCCATGCGCCGGCTGCGGTCATCGTGAAGGTGCCGTATCCGTCGTCGCTCGCGGTCGGTGAAGAGATCGCGGTGAACGTATTCGGCGCGTTGTCGACGTCGGTATCGGTCAGCGTGCCAGTCGCGATGGGAGCGCCGGGCGAGAAGGTTCCTGCCTCGGTCACTGAGCCGGTCGTGGTGCCGGAAATGAGGGCCGCGTCGTTGCTGCCGTGAATGGTGATCGTCACCACCTGCGGCGTGCCGTCGAGGGTCGTGACAGTAAAACTGTCGGTGAGTGCGTCCCCGACATTCAGCGCCTGCACCGCGCCGCTCGCATTGTCGAGCATGTAGGTCCACGCGCCGGCCGCGGTGATCGTATAGGTACCGTAACCACCCGTGCTTGCCTTGGGCGAACTCACGGTTGTGAAAGTATTGGATGCATTGTCGACGTCGGCGGCCACGAGCGTGCCGGTTGCGCTCGGCGCGCCGGGGGTCGTGTTGGCAACGCCTCCGGCCTCGGTCACCGATCCGGCGGTTGTGCCGGAAATCACGGCAGCATCGTTGCTGCCGTGGATGGTAATCGTCACCACTTGGGCGGTTCCGTCCAGAGTCGTCACCGTAAAGCTGTCGGTCAGTGTCTGCCCGCCATTGAGCGCCTGCACCGCACTGTTGGCGTTGTCGAGCGTGTAGGTCCACACGCCCGCTGCCGTCATGGTGAACGTGCCGTAGCCGGCCGTGCTCGCCGTTGGCGAGACGACTGCCGTGAATGCATTTGCGATCGTGTCGACGTCGGTGTCGGTGAGCGTGCCGGTCGCGGCAGGCGTGCCGGGATTCGCATTGGCGATGCCGCCAGCCTCGATGACGGCGCCGGTCGTGTCGCCGGAGATGACCGCTGCATCACTGGCTCCCTGGATGGTGATCGTCACCACCTGGGGGGTGCCTCCGATCGTGGTCACCGTGAAGCTGTCGGTCAGCGTTTGGCCGGCATTGAGCCTCTGCACTGCGAGGTTCGAATTGTCCACGGTGTAAGTCCACACGCCGGCAGCCGTCATCGTGAACGTGCCATAGCCGCCGGTGCTCGTCGTTGGCGAACTCACGGCCGTGAACGTATTTGGTGGGTCGTCGACGTCGGTATCGGAAAGCGTGCCGGTCGCAATCGGCGTGCCGGGCGTTCCATTGGCAATGCCGCCAGCCTCGACGATCGAGCCGGTCGTGGTGCCGGAGATGATTGCAGCGTCGTCGACACCGTTGACGGTGATTGTGAACGTCTGGCTCGCAGAACTGAGGCCGTCGGAAACCGTGATGACGAAACCGTCGGTCGTGGGCGCCTTCAGTGCGTTGATTGCGATGCTGTCAGGCACGAACGTGTAGGCGCCGCTCGTACTATTGACGTAGAGCGTCCCGTACGGACCGGGCTTTGACAGGTCGTATGTCACCCCGCCGAGGACCGTCTCGCCGGCGGTCGCCCCTATGACGCCAAAGGTCAGCTTGGCGCTGCCGCTGGTGCTGCTGGCAGCGAAGATTCCGCTCGTCGCAGTGAATGTATCAAACACCACCGTATCGAGCTCGGTCGGCCCCGCTCCGGTGCTGAGTGTCGGCGGTATGGGGTCGAAAACGGGAATGACGAATGGCGACACAGGCGCCAGCAAATTCTGCAGCGCGGGCGCATCCGGCTGAATGAAATTGATCGGCTGCAGCGACTGGGTTTTGACGAAGGGAGGCGTGCTTGAGCCATGCGGCCCCTGTCCTTCGAGATTGGCGAGCACGTCCTGTTGCGCGGCGTGCAACTCATCCATGCGAGCGGCCGTGTTCGTGACCTGATTGATACTGATGCTGGAGCCCACCTTCCTGAGCACGATCGTCTCGCCGGGATCTTCGACGATGATGCGCCGCGGGATCCGCTCCTTGGTTACGAGCTCAAATGCACCATGGGCAAGGTCCTTGTAAGTGATGGAGTCGTCATCCAGGAGCGTGACGTCCGGGTCCGCGGCTTCGGCATTTCGTCCGAGCGAGAAAGTCAATGCTGCAAGCGTCAACATTCCGGACCCGCCTGCGTGACTCCGGCCACGAATGCCTGCAATTGACGCGTTCGTCTGGTGAGACCGGGCTTCTGCCGGCCGGCCTGGTGCTGAAGTGGAGCTCCTTCGGGTCAGGTCGAGGAGGGCCGTCGATGGCTCGCCTTCGACTTCGAACACGAATGCGCTCAGCGAGACGCGAGTGCCGCAGGAGATGTCGAAGGAAGTACCGTCGATGAAGCGAACTGTGATCTGTCCGTCGGCATCGGTCTCTATCACGTCAGTCCGATAGACAGGCGCGCCAGCTACGGCCTGTGTGGCGATGCCGCTGGCTCGCGTAAGCGTACCGCAACCAATCACTGTCTGAATATGTCCGATGATTTGGACGGGCAAGGCCATTGCGGGCCTGGTACCAACCTGGATGTCGGATGCTGACATGGCTCGACCTCGCCTGGGTGATCGATTCAGGCTCGGCGTGCTGCCGTGGTCTATTCGGGGCGGCCCTCGCCAAAGGACAAATATCCTGGGCGCTGGCAGCCGATGGCATGCCCGCCGAAATATCAAATCTGCTATCGAGAGTTGCATTGCGCGGCGACGGTAACGCGTGCCGCCATTCGCGCATTCCTCCCGCCAAAGTGATTAAATCGAGAAACCAGACGTATTTAATTTGTGGCGTTTTCATACCGCCGCGATAAAGTAGGCCGATTAATCATATTAAACAAGAATTATGTTTGTTGTTGCTGCGCGTCGCGACTCAAAAAATGGAGCCGCCGACAGCCGACAAGGTCTCTCGAGAAAGGGGGGATCATGTGCAGAACCAAAATATTCTCAATAGCGGCGGGCCTGGTCTTGGCGCTTCTAAATTTCTCGCCGAGTGCGGCTCAAGCGCAAGTCGATTCCGCCGGGCCCGCCGACGCCAACTCGTCTTCCAAACCGATCGGGAAGGTGGCGACGGCCACAGGCTCCGTCACGATCGAACATGCGGGCGCAGTGATCGTTCAAGCGAATGTCTCAAGTGAGCCCGGCCGGGCCAAGAGGGGTGATCCCGTATATCTTGGTGACGTGGTGCTGACCGGAGACGACGGCCGGGTCGGAATAAATTTTAGCGACGGCAGCTCGTTCAATCTATCGAGCAACGCCCGTATCGTGCTGGATCACTATGTGTATGAGCCGGCCGGCAAGTCCAATGCGACCCTGTTCAGTCTTGCCAAGGGAACGTTCACTTTTGTTGCGGGCAATGTTGCGAAGACCGGCGATATGAAGGTCGATACGCCCGTCGCCACGTTGGGGATCCGAGGTACGACGCCGCACATCGAGATTTCTGATGACGGGTCAGCCAAATTTTCGACGCTGATCGAAGAGGGCAAAAGCAAGCTCCTGAAGAAGCCGCCGGCCGGCGCGGCGCCGGAGCCCGATCGAAGCGCCAATCGCAGGCTCATTATCTGTCGGGGATGCTGAGAAGTTTGCTCGATCGAAGCCGCCGTGATGCCGGCGCAGCGTCCGGCCGGCAGAAAGGCGCAACATGAGTGCTTCGTTTCGCTCGCGGAGTTCGGCGCTTGGTGTGAAAATCGCACGGGCCAGTGTCATCAGGGCAGGGATGCTCATTCTGATCGTTGGACTGTCCGGTTCGTCAGGCTTGGCGCAGACGTCGAAGAAGAGCAGCTCACTCAAGAATATCGAGCTATGTAACGGGTCAGATCGGGTCTCGCCCGAAGCTCGGATCGAAGCCTGCACGGCCTTTATCGATGCGGGCGAGGGGAGCACAAACGGCTTCGCCGTCGCCCACAACAACAGGGGCAATGCCCATAGCGCCAAAGCCGACTACGAAGGCGCGATCAAGGACTTCGTCGCAGCGACCCGGCTTAACCCGAATTATGCGAAAGCCTTCAACAACCTCGGAGTGGCCTATCTGAGGACGGGCTCGCACGACCTCGCCCTTGGCGCTTTTCAGGAGGCGCTGAAGCTCAACCCCAACTATGCCACTGCCTTTGCCAACCGTGCGGCAGCGTTCTTGAAGAGGAATGCGTACGACCGTGCAGCGCAGGACTATGACGAAGCAATTCGCCTTGACCCGAAGATGGAGGTGGCTTGGAGCGGACGCTGTTGGGCCCGGGCCGTCCTTGGCGCCTTGCAGGCTGCGATGGAGGACTGCGACATGGTGCTTCGATCGGGAGCGGGTAACGCCGCGACATACGATTCGCGAGCCCTGATAAATCTGAAAATGGGACAACTCTCCGCGGCTATCGACGACTACAACGCGGCGCTGCGGTACGCCCCCAAGCTGGCGAGCGCGCTGTACGGTCGCGGGGTCGCCAGATTCAAGCTCGGCGACACAGAGGGCGGCAATAGCGATATCTCGGCGGCCAGAAGGATCGAGGCCCGAATCGCCGAAGACTTTGTCCGCTATGGGGTGCCGCAAAGGGACTGACAGGCCGCGACGTCGTGCAGCCGTTAACAACTGCTTAACCGCCTGCGTCTCAAATTCAAACTGGCGGACCGGCCCCCGCTCCATCCGGCACGGCGTGCGCAAATCAAGACATAGCATTAACAAGTCCTTAATTGGCGAGACCTACAGTCGACGGCACGGGCCGGCGCCAGTGCCGGCATGCCCGCCGAACCGGAAGAAATGCCGCCAATGGCGCGAGAGGCTGCCGCTGGATTTGTGTCGCGAGCCCGCGCATCGGCGCGGGGCTTGCCGCGTCACGCCCGCGCCGCGGCCTTGTTGGCGGCTTGTCTCCTGCTTGGCCTTGCGGCGCCCGGCCGGGCGGCCGATCCGATCAGGGGCGAGGCGACGTTTTCAGCCGGTGGCGGCTTTGCCCGTCTCGTCATCAAGCTCGGCGAGGACGTTCCCTCCGAGGTGACGACCGCGGGCTCGATCCTCGTCATCCGCTTCGACCGGCCCGTCGATGTTCCCGTCGAGCGCATTCCGGAAGGCGCGCCCGATTACGTCAACTCCGCCCGCCGCGACCCTGACGGCGGCGCCATCCGCCTGTCGCTGGCGCGGCGCGTCACCGTCAACACCATGAACGCCGGCGAGCGCACCTTCATCGACCTGTTGCCCGAGGGCTGGAAAGGGCCACCGCCGAGCCTGCCCATGGACGTGGTCAAGGAGCTTGCCGAGCGGGCACGCGCGGCCGAGCGAGCGCTGCGCGCCCAGCGTGCCGCCGCGGAGTCCAGGAAGCGTCCGCCGATCCGCGTGCGCGCCTCGGTGCAGCCGACCTTCGTGCGCTTCGTGTTCGAGATGCCCGACGGGGTCGGCGTCTCCTCCGTGCTCAACGAGCAGAAGCTGACGCTCGTCTTCAACGCCAATCTCAATTTCGACCTGGCGGACGCGGTCCTCGCCGCGCCGCCGAACGTCGCCTCGATCAAGCAGAAATCCGATATCGACCAGACCAATGTCGAGATCGCGCTGATCGGCGATGCCGACGTGCATTCGTTCCGCGACGAGAAGAACTACGTCGTCGACGTCTCCTTCCAGCCCGACAAGGGTAAGTTGGCGGCAACGCCCGAGGCGACGATCGCGCAGATGAAGCCGGCCGGTCGCGGGCCGGCGGCCGCCGCTGCCGCTGCACCTGCACCTGCACCGGAAAAGCCCGCCGCCGAGAAGAAGGACGCCCATCGCGAGATCCCACCGCCGACCTCCGAGACGATCGCGCGCGAGGCCAGGATCGACATCAAGCCCGAGGTGAAGGTGGAAGCGCCCGCCGCGCTGCCGCCCGCCGAAGCGCCGAAACCGGCAGCCTCTCCCGCGGCCGAAGCGGCCCAACCGCCCAAGGAAGCTGCGAAGCCGGCGCCGGCGGCTGTGGCTGCGCCCGTCGAGGCGCCCAGGGAGGTCGCGAAGGAACCGGTCAAGGATGCTGCCAAGGATGCTGGCAAGGATGCTGGCAAGGCTGGGCCGGCGGAGGTGCCGGTCGCGCCCGCGATTGCCAGCGTCGATGTGCGCCGGGACAGCGACGGCTTGCGCGTGACGTTCCCGCTTCAGGTTGCAACGCCGGCGGCGGCGTTCCGCCGCGGCGACACCGTGTGGCTGGTGTTCGATACGCCCAAACCCGTCGATGTCGAGGCGATCCGCACCAAGGGCGGCGCGATGATCGGCGAGGTGGGCCGCGTCCCGCTCGACAAGGGACAGGCGGTGCGCATCCGTCTCACACGTCCGCTAGTCTATTCGCTGACGAGCGAGGAGGTCGGCAAGGAGACCAACTGGATGTTGACGCTCGCCGACAAGATCCAGGCGACGCCGCTGCCGCTGATGATGTCGCGCAACATCACCGATCCCGCGCTCGCCAATATCGCGATCCCGTTCGCCAATCCAGGCCAGCTGCACAAGCTCACCGATCCCGATGCCGGCGACACGCTCTATGTCGTCACCGCGCTGCGGCCGGTGCGCGGCTTCATCAAGCGGCAGGACCTCGTCGATCTCTCGCTGCTGGAATCCGCGCACGGCATCGCGATCCGGCCGAACTCCGACGAGATCGGCGTCGAGGTCGGCTCCGACAAGGTCATTCTCGGTAAGAAGGGCGGCTTGACCCTGTCGCCGGTCGACATCTCGGCCGAGCGGGCGCCGACTGCCGTGCGCCCGATCTTCAGTCCCGAAGGCTGGCGCAAGGGCCAGTCGGAAAACTTCATGGCGCGCCAGGGCGAGCTGATGACGGCGATCTCGGCGGTCGAGCCGGCGCTGCGTTCGCTGCCGCGGCTCGAGCTTGCGCAATTCTACATGTCGCGCGCCATGTATCACGAGGCCAAGGCCGTGACCGACGTGATGCTGAGCGATCCGCTCAACAAGGAGGAGAGCGGCGCGCTGATCATGCATGCGATCGCCAACATCCTGATCGGCCGGCCGGCGCAGGGCCTGAAGGATCTCGCCAATCCTGCGATCGGCAATAGCCACGATTCCCAACTTTGGAAGGCGCTCGCCTATGCGCGCCAGGGCAAATGGGCCGATGCGCGCGAAAAGTTCAAGAATGTCGAATTCGCCATCGCCTCGCTGCCGCTCGACATCCAGCGCATCGTGACGATGGACGCGATGCGCGCATCCCTCGAGGTGAAGGACTATGCCGGCGCCTCCAAGCGCCGCAACGAGCTCGAGGTGGTCGGTGTTCCGCCCGAGGCCGCGCCAGGCTTCGCCGTGCTGCGCGGCCGGCTCGCCGAGGCGCTCGGCCACGACAAGGATGCGCTCGACGATTACAAGCTCGCGGTCGCCTCGAATGACCGTCCGGCTGCGGCCGAGGCCAAGCAGCTCGAGATCGCGCTGCGTCAGAAGCGCGACGAGATCGGCAAGGAAGAGGCGCTGCGCGAGCTCGAGACGCTGTCGATGACTTGGCGCGGCGATGCGATCGAGGTCAAGACGCTGCAGATGCTGTCGCGCCTCTATGCCGAGAACGGGCGCTTCCGCGATGCGCTCACCGCAGCGCGCACCGCGACGCGGCTGCAGCCGAACGCCGAAGCCTCGCGTCAGGCGCAGGATCTCGCCTCCGAGCTGTTCGCGCAGCTCTTCCTCGGGCCGAAGGGCGACGAGCTGCCGCCGGTCGAGGCGCTCGGGATGTTCTACGAGTTCCGCGAGCTGACGCCGATCGGCCGCCGCGGCGACGAGCTGATCCGCCGTCTCGCCGACCGTCTCGCCTCGATCGATCTGCTCGACCAGGCCGCCGAGCTCCTGCAATACCAGATCGATCATCGCCTCGAAGGCGCCGCGCGCGCCCAGGTCGCCGCGCGCCTCGCCATGATCTATCTCGCCAACCGCAAGCCCGACTTGGCCATCACCGCGCTGCGCGCCAGCCGCATCAGCGATCTCTCCGGGGAGCTCCGGCAGCAGCGCCTGCTGCTGGAGGCGCGTGCGCAGAGCGACGTCGGCCGTCATGATCTCGCGCTCGACATCGTCTCCAACGTCGCCGGGCGGGAGGTGCTCCGCCTGCGCTCCGACATCTTCTGGGCAGCGCGGCGCTGGCGCGAGTCCGCCGAGCAGATCGAGCTCTATTACGGAGACCGCTTCCGCGACTTCAAGCCGCTCAATGCGGTCGAGAAGAGCGACATCATCCGCGCCGCCGTCGGCTACGCCCTCGCCGACGACTCGATCGGCCTGTCGCGCTTCCGCGAGAAATACGCCCCGCTGATGAGCGAGAGCGCCGACCGTCTCGCCTTCGACATTGCGAGCAAACCGGCCGCTGCCTCCAGCGCCGAATTCGCCGAGATCGCCAAGCTCGCTGCCAGCGTCGACACGCTCGACGGCTTCCTGCGCGAGATGAAGCAGCGCTTCCCCGACGCCACCGCCCGCGCGCCCGGCGCGCCGCAGGCCAAAGATACGAGCGACCACACCGGCTCGCTGCCCACGATTCCGGTCGTGCGGCAGATCAAGATGACGCGGTAGAGCTCGGTGCCGCGCGAAGCGCGGCCCGTGACCGCGCCGCAAACTCGTCATTGCGAGCGCAGCGAAGCAATCCAGAGTCTCTCCGCGGCGGCAGTTTGGATTGCTTCGTCGCAAGGGCTCCTCGCAATGACGAGGAGAGAGCGGGGGCTGCCGCTGAGAGCGGAAAGGACGCGGCAGCGAACGAAGCCCCTACCCCCCGTAACTCTGCACCAAGCTCCCCGCCACCAGCGACCAGCCGTCGACCAGCACGAAGAAGATCAACTTGAACGGCAGCGAGATCGTCGCCGGCGGCAGCATCATCATGCCCATCGACATCAGCACCGAGGCGACGACGAGGTCGATGATCAGGAAGGGCAGGAACAACAGGAAGCCGATCTCGAAGGCGCGCTTTAGCTCGGAGATCATGAAGGCGGGGACGAGAATGCGAAGTGCGAGATCGTCGGGCGTGGCCGGCGGCGCCTCCCCGGAGAGATCCAGGAACAGCTTCAGGTCCTTTTCGCGCACGTTCTTCTGCATGAAGCCGCGCAGCGGCACGGAGGCGCGCTGGAATGCATCCTCGACGCCGATCTGGTTGGCGACAAGCGGGCGGATGCCCTCGTCGTAGGATTTCTGCAGCACGGGGCCCATCACGAAGAAGGTCAGGAACATCGCGAGCGCGATGATCACCGAGTTCGGCGGGGCGGTCGCTGTGCCCATCGCGGTGCGCAGCAGCGACAGCACCACGACGATGCGCGTGAACGACGTCATCATGATCAGGATCGACGGGGCGATCGAGAGCACCGTGAGCAGCGCGATCAGCTGGATCGCGCGCTCGGTGACGCCGCCGCCACCGGCGCCGCCGCCGAGATTGATGCTGATGTCCTGGGCATGCGACGGCATTGCGAGCGAAGCCGCGCCGACCAGGACAGAAAGGAAAAGAACTCTACGCGGGAGGGCGGGCAAGCTCACGAAGACGGCTTCGGACGGCCGAGCAGGGAGGCCATCTCGTCTTCGAGATTTTCAAAGCTGGTCTTTTCCGCAGCCGGCTTCGCCGGCGCAGCGGGCGGTGCCGGCGGCTCGCTGCGGGCGGCGCGCGCCGGAGCGGGCG
>NZ_LFKZ01000103.1:0-33827 GCF_028128975.1 Bradyrhizobium sp. CCBAU 45321 | reverse complement strand
GGTGCTGCGGACCCGGGCTTCGAGCTGCTTGCGGAAGGCCTCGATCCTGTCGAACATCTCCCCGATCTGATCGAAGATGCTTTCGATGGCCAGCAGGTCGTCGGCAGCGGCCATTCGACCGTCCTCGATGTCGGCTGCCATGCTGGAAGCTGTGTACTCCTCGGCAAGGACCTGCATGGTTTCCGGGGTGTAGCTCCGCGCGAGATCGACGATGGCGTCGCGGAAGCGGTACGGATGGTTAACGGTGAGGATGGACTCGAAATCCTTCAGCAGGACTCGACGAAATCCTCGAAAAAGGTTGCCAGCCGGGTAGCGACTGTTTTCGACTCCATGACGGTCCGTCGGACGCGCTTCAGGTCGGCCAGTATGGCCCGCAGGCGCTTAGTGAACTGGTCGGCCTGATTGCGCGCCTCGCGTACGGCGAGCGCGGCTTCGCGCCGCTTGCGGTCGGTGATCTCGGGCCTCAGTTTTTCGACGGCCTCCGTTGAGGCGGATTTGCACGATCAAGCCGCCGAATCGCTCGAGAGATCCTTATTGAGGCTCGCGAGCCGCTCCGGAAAACCAGACCTTTCTCAAAACAGAAGCGAGCCGCCGCGAATACTATTGCTAGAAGACCTACGCGCCCTCGGTGGCGAGGGACCGACGAAGACGACCCTCAATATGTCGGTCCGACCGATGATCCCGAGATTGCCAACGCGCGGAAGCTTTCCAGCGCACCAAGATTGGCTATAGCGCGCGACGCGAGCTGGCAGCGAAGTTGAGGCGGGCCGGCTACCCTGCTCCTCCCCACATGGAAGGTATCGTCGTCAACGAACTCGCGCGCGCGGGACTTTTCCGGCTTCGCGCCACGCTCGTCGGTTCGATGGCCTATCGGACATACAGCGGCGTAGTCGGCCTCAAGCTGCCCGACGAGCTCGTGACGACCGAGGATATGGACATCGCGAAATTTTACGGCATCTCGATCCTACATCGATGAAAGCATGCCCGACATCGAAGAGATCCTGAAAAAGATGGATCCGACATCTGCGCCCTCATTCTCCCCCGATGAAACCAAGCTGTTCAGCGGTTTTGCCATTGCCACCGGCTTCAAGGTCGAATTCCTTACACCAAACCGTGGCGACGAGGACTACTCCTCCAAACTGACGCAGATGCATCCATTGGGGCCGTCCTTAGGAGCGCAGGTGTTGCGGCTCCTAGACTAACTGATCCATGAGCCCATCCGCCCTGTTGTCTTGCACGACGCCGGCGTGCCGGTCCTTGTATCGGCCCCGGAGCGCTATGCCGTCCACAAACTGATCATCGCGACCAAACGGAATGTGGTTCTTTGCGGAGAAGTCAAAAAAAGACATCAACCAAGCTGGCACGCTCATTCAAGCATTCAATGCCGTCAAACGTAGTAGCGACTTAGGCTTTGCGTGGATGGAAGGGTGGGAACGCGGAGCCAGATGGCGACGACGGCTTGGTGTTGGCGCCCTGCGTCTTTTGGATGACAGTTTCGACACGCTCGCGAAGGGCGTCGCCGAAGCGGCCAAACTCGACGGCAAGCCTGCAGAGGAGTACGGGCTTACGGGAGGCAAGGAAGGTCTTCTGGCGCGCGTTTCAATTGCGAATCCGACGGCGTCGCCGACGCCGTGATGCCAATTCGACATGTCGACGAGGCTCTCTCGCCCATCATGGGCGACGGCCCCCGGAAGCCGTGAGCGCAGATGTGCAGCCACGTTTTCCAGCGGTGAGGCGGCTCGGGTTTGTCGCCACATGCGTCTGTTCCTAGCATTAGGTGAGCGCGCCGTGCGTCCGCGGTCTGGTGAGCTCGCCGCCAGAGCGACCATGCGAGAACACGGTCGATTGAGATGCGCCGTTGAGCGAGCTTGATAGCGATGCGACGGGTTTCCTGGGTCGACCAGCGACGCCGCGCACGATCGAAGATGCCCGGATCGAGGCAGTAATCGTCCGCACCCTTGAGACGAAACCGCCCAAGGCCACTCACTGGAGCTCGCGCAGCATGGCGAGGGCCAGTGGGCTGTTGGTCTCGACGGTACAGCGGATATGGCGCACCTTCGGCCTGCAGCCACATCGGTTGGAGACCTACAAGCTTTCAAACCATCCTGACTTCGTCGCCAAGGTTCGCGACGTCGTCGGCCCCTACGTGGTCCCGCCCGAGCGAGCCATCGTGCTGTGTGTCGACGAAAAGCCGCAGATCTTGGCGCCGGATCGGAGCCGACCCTCGTTCCGCATGCGACCTGGTCAGGTGGAACGCCGCAGTCACGACTACAAGCGCCATGGCACGACATCGCTATTTGCCGCTCTCGATATCGCAACCGGCCGGGTTATCGGCAAGTGTTACGGGCACCACGGGCCACGGAATTCCCCAAGTTTCTGATGAGATCGAAGTCCCCGAGCCGGGTGATCTGGACGTCCATCTCGTCAAGGACAATTAGGCAACCCATAAGACGCCGCTGATCCGTAACTGGCTGGCCAAAAGACCGCGCTGGCACGTCCATCTGACGCCAACCAGCTCATCCTGGCTCAATCAGCTCGAACGTTTCGTTGCCCTCATCACCGAGCGCGAAATCAGGCGCGGCATCTACCGCAGCGTGGCGGAGCTACGTACTGAGATCACGTCCTTCATCGAACAGCACAACGCCGACCCCAGCCCATTCCGATGACCAAATCAGCTGACGACATTCTCAGCTCCATCGAACGCTTCTGCCTACACTGTGTCAGCCAAGGCCTAAAAGGCCATGAACTTCTGGTTTAGGACACTAGATTATGCGCGATGTCCCGCGTACGGATTTTCGCCCGAAACGTCCGCGCGCCTATTGCTCCGCCGATCGCGGGCAATTTCCAGAGAAAAATGAACTCCCAATGCAAGGCTGTCGAGTGGCGGTGTGCTGCCCCCGGCGCGCTCGCGAAAATTTCGCGCTTCAGGCTACGGTCATGTACCGCAGGTGATGATCCCGCAGCTGAGGCGGTTATCCCGGCATCGCTGTCTTCAGCAGCACAGCAGCTGCGATGGAAGTGGACCCGAGGCGACATGGGCATGTGCATCGGGAAAAACGCTCTTGGTCAGCTACTCGTCAGCGAAGCGGTTTAGCCAGGAAGGCTGCGCATTCTCGACTCTTCTATCGGAGATAAAATATGACGGGCATCGGCCGAGCTGGCAAATCGTACGTTGGAGCTGCAGGAGCCGACAGCACTGGGGTATCGAACAGTTCGAGCCTGGAGTTCGGCCTCGTCCCTGGGGAACGCAGTCAATCTTTCGAGGCCGTCATGGAGCGGATGCGCTCCGGGCCTCAAGATAGAACCGCGCCGCTCGTGAACCGGCAACCAACTTCGGATGTGGCGGCGCCAACACGAGATGAGGTTAAGGCAGCAAAGCGAGCGTTGGACTGCCTGCTTGAGGACCTTAGTACTTGTCGTAGGGCAGCCACGGGCGGCCGGACCTTGTCCGAGAGGCAAGAGCTGATCGATCAAGTCGTCAAAGCAGGCTTAGCAGTTCTGGACTACTACGCTGCTCTGCCCCCAGGTTTGGCGCGGCGCATTCTGCCCGACAATCGGGCTCGCCAGCTCCGCGATGAGACGCTGGGCGCGGCCGACGAATGTAACGCCGTGGCTGCTGCGATTTTCGATGACCTGGAGAAGAGCAGACATAAAGCAGCAGCCCTGCTCGGCAGGATCATCCGCACCGCTTCGCCTGACCAGCTGAACCGCGTGCTTTCAGGCGTGGAGCCCTACTATGAGCACTGCATGGAGTGGTGGAGAAAGAGGGCATTGCGCTCGGAGCGGATGCAGTCCGTCTGCGCGGCTACTGCCGACCTACCAAGCAGCACGCCCGAGTTGCGGAAGTCCGAAGAGGCCGCGCTACGACTGCATACCGGCTATGCACTCAACACGAAGTACAAGTATCTGGAATCGCAGATCACTCTCGCGCAGCTCTCCCTAGCGAGCAGGTTGGGACCAGCCGTCAGAGACGCCCTTATCGATGGAGACGGGCGAGTGCGTCTGCTCGGGACCTTCATCGAGGATGTTGTTCCGGCATTCGCCTCGACGGCCGAGGCCGTGATGAACCGCAACGGAGCGCCGCTTGACGCTGAGCACCGCGACGTTCTGGAAGGAGTCATGGAGCGGCTTTCGGAATTTGCATCAGGAGTGAGCGGCATGGTTGCCAGCCTGACGGACGCCGGAGCGGGAGCCGATGTTCCGTTAGAATTGCTGGACCAGATAGTGGAAGGTGCGTGGCTTACAGCGGACGAAGTCATGCGGCTGCTGGCACTTCAGCCAAAGACACCCGCCACGATTGAACCGCCGGCTTGGGCTGTGCTGCCGGAACATACTGCCGGGGTGGCCGAAGGCACTGCAGCGCGCAGGAAGGGCAAAGGCAGGCGCGCAGCGGCCGCAGGCGAGGGGAGTTCGACAGCTGGGGGCGCTGAGCCGCAGCTCGCCGGGTCCGACGCTGGCACGGGCTCAACACGCAAGGTTATCGTACTCTCGGATTTGGGTACAAAGAAACTCACGAGCGCGGAGGAGGCCCGCGCGCGGGCGTCATCGTCGGCGAGCGGAAACCTGACGATGTGGCAGGCTCCGCCCTCCAGAGAAGCGCTGACGGGACTGCTCAAGCGATTGGACGAACTTTTGCAGTTCGATCTGCCCGCTCAGCAAAGCGCCGTCTCGCAAGCGCGTCAGATGAAACCCGAGGACGCCGACCACGTCCTAAATATCGTCGTCGAGCGCCTCCACCGACAGGCCGCCGAGATCGAAGCCTGTGTAGCCGCGTTGGAGGAGCCTCGTCGAAGTGGCTTGCTCACGCCCGCGCAAGTGCCCGAAGTGCACGACAAGATAGTCCGGCTCAAGACGATGTATTCCGAGATGCAGGGACAGGCAAACTCATTGAAGAGGCAAAGAGCCGCGATCATGATCGATTGCATGAAGAGCTACGGCTTTCCCTCGCAGAAATACCTTGAAGGGTTGCGGGCGGCCGGGGAGTTGGAGCCTCCGGATCCTCCGCGCGCGTTGAGCGGCGATCCGGGGACGCTGTTCGAGATTAAGCTGCGGCCCAAGGCACTGCGCAACGGTGCGACGGCGAATCCGATGTGGGTGCACATCCATACGAAGCGGCCGGTACATGCGTGGCAGTTGGCGACGGCGGCTGACGCCGAATTCGCCGCTTGCCATGTGAAATCCAATGAACAGCGCGGCTACAATCGGCACTGGCAGAGCGCGCGAGCCGCGATGGGGCACGAAAACGTCGTGATCCACCGCGGCAAGCTCACGCCTGCATTCTGTAGGTCCTTGTTGAACAACGCAGTTGGCACGTCCGACGTCAGATAATTTGAGACTGATTAGGCTTTTCGCGAAGAGAGGCTCTGGGCTCATCTAAGTTAGCATTACAGTTTCATTTTTCGTCCGAGGTGAGCGCGGCGAGCGTCGGCCTGGTGAGCTCGCCGCCAGAGCGACCATGCGAGAACACGGTCGATCGAGATGCGCCGTTGAGCGAGCTTGATAGCGATGCGACGGATTTCCTGGATCGACCAGCGGATCAGGAACGATGTTTGGTGCGCCGGCGTCGCCTTTTTTTGAGCGCTGGCTCAGCATTGGCCCGATGACGGATGACGGCCATCATGGCGAAGGCCAGCATGATGAGTGTGACATGGCGATGCCCGCCATGCCAGGAGCGGCTTTCGTTGTGATCAAGGCCGAGCTCGTTCTTGGCGGTTTCGAAGCTGTCCTCGATGGGCGAGCGATGGCCTTCTACCGACACCAGCTTCTGCATGGAGGTGCCCTCGGGGCACCAACTGGAGAAGAAGGCCAAGCTGCCGTCGGCGATGTTGCGGCGGATCAGAAGACCCCGCGTCCATTCCCCGGCAAGGTCGTCGTTGTATTCACTGACGTCGAGATCGGCCCAACTCGAGATAGGCCCAGTCGTGCCAGCGCGGACCTTTGGTCCACCTGACGGCGGCGCCAGGCGTTCTTGGGAAGGTTCTGCGCGATCGCGGAGGCGGTGCGGGCGACAGGCTGCGGCTTGCCCCAGGAACGGAACACGTGATTGGAAGCAACACTCAGAACATAGCCTTTGCCCGCCTCGCGCAGCAGGGTTTCGATCTCGCCCGTGCCATACACGCTGTCCGCCGCCACGAACGAGAACGGCGCCCTTGCGGCGATTGCACGAGCGATCATTCGACGCGCGATCTTGGGCTGGGTCGCAAAGCCCACATCGCTCGGTACATGCGGTGCCTTCAGGCGAGCGGGGGCGTCCGTCCATTCCTTCGGCCGGTAGAGCGTGCGATCGATGAAGGCATGGCCATGCCGCGACACATAGGAGGCGAACACTCCGATCTGGCAATTGGTGATCTTGCCCGCCGAGCCAGTGTACTGGCGTGCGACGCCGCACGACGCCTTGCCCTGTTTAAAAACCCGGTCTCATCGATAGCCAGAACCGCGTCCTCATCGGCAAAAGTTTCCAGCGCGTACTCACGCAACAATGTCGCGCAGCGTGTCGGCATCCCACTGCCCCCGACCCCAGGATCGCCTGCTGGCGCCACGGGCCTGGATCGCCGGCAGCTTCAGCCCGCATCCAACTCGTCTTGCGCGGCTCGTTACCCAACAGTCCGTCGAGAAACCGTCACGCCGAGGCCGCCACCCGCTCCTGCGTAAACAGCGGACGGATGCGTTGCTTGGCATCTCGCAACGAGGAAGCCCGCAGCGTCAGCGTATCTTCAACCGACGCACCACCAATCATCAGATCCCGTATCATGGTCACCCATGGATTCAGAACTCACCGAAAATAGAA
This sequence comes from Bradyrhizobium sp. CCBAU 45321, assembly GCF_028128975.1. NCBI lineage: Bacteria > Pseudomonadati > Pseudomonadota > Alphaproteobacteria > Hyphomicrobiales > Nitrobacteraceae > Bradyrhizobium > Bradyrhizobium sp. CCBAU 45321. The sequence continues at coordinate 27,040 of NZ_LFKZ01000103.1, read as the reverse complement.
ACTGTAATACTAGGACGATAGGGCTGCTGCGCCTTTCGGCTCTGGCTCCGTTTGCTTCAGGCGATCTAGGTAGCCGCGTGCGCGCGAAATCACCGCCTCGACGACCGTGTCCAGGACGGGATCGCCGCGGGCAGGCATGGCTTCGACTTCGGCCTTGGCTACCATTGCGTGGTGCGTCACGGCCTGAGCAATCTCGGAGACGCGACGGATCGTCTGTGTTGGAGAGAGCTTGCAGTCGATGGCGAAGCGCTCCCAGTGGTTTCGTCCAAGCTGATCAGCCTGCTTCTGCCCGCCGATCTTCTGCGCCATGTTGCGTGTGATCTTCGGATATGGCGCCGCACAGATGATGTCGTAGCCTGGCGCCATGGCGGCGCCGCGCGCCGATAGCATCAGCGAGTAATTTTTGGCATGGGAATCCGTGTTCCACACCATTGGATTGAAGATGGCAAGGTCGACGAAGCGGGCGGTCTCCTGTGCTGTCATGTGGCGCTGGGTCACGCCGACCATGTCGGCCAATGATGGTCCTTTTAGGCCTCTATCGTTGTTCTGGTACTTGGCAGCTGGCGGTCGGCCCAGGGCTTGGCAGAAGTCCTCCTGATGCAGCCGCCGCCACCTCTTGCCGTCATGACGGCGGTCATAGCGCTCAACCAGCAGGTAGCTACGTTCGCCTGCCGTCCCGGTCGTCACCTTCGGCGTCGGGATTCCGATCATGCGCGCGAGCGTCAGGCAGAATGCCTCGTTCTGGACGGCGCCAGGCAAGCGCTCGCCACCGGGCTTGATGATGTGGGTCGATGGCGCGCCGTCGATCGGTATGTACAGGGTGTCGCCATCCAGAGCGACGGCGAGCTTCGTCTGCACACCGGCAAGCGACATCGACACGCCATCTTCGCCGACGAGGAAGGGCTTGTGAGGTAGCTCATTGAGGATGCGCTCGAGCGCGGCCTTGTCGGGGATCTCTCGCCATTTTCCGGCGATCAGCCCGGTGCCCGGCTGTCCGACGGAGAGCGCGCCGGCGGTGTCGCGGCCCATCTCGGCAAGAAGGCCAATGACATCGGCCGGCGACTTGCCGAGCATATGACCTACGATCCCGAGAGTTGCGTTCTCCGGCAGCAGATTTGCCGCCCATGACAGAATTGCCGAGGCATCGTGCGACGCCCGCGAGAGCGGCATGGTGAGCGACACAGGGAAGGCGCCGGTCAGCCCGCGCCAGGATTCGGCATAGGTGAAGCCTGACGCTTCGTCGGCGGTCGTGATCCAGCCGACCTCTCGCGTCTCAAAGTAGACGGGAAGACGGTCCATGAGGCTCCTCCTCGTCGCTGTCGGGAATGTCCGGTGTCTCGGAAGTGTTCGCGCGGCGGGCTTGGGCATCCTTGAGAACATCCTCGATGCGCAGCCCGAGCACGTTTGCCACGTGCAGGCTGCGCCCGAGCTGACACGTGCTTTTTCCGGCCTCGAGGTCAACGATGAAGCGCTTTCCTGTCCCGCTCACCATGGCCAGCTCGTCCTGCCGGAGGCCCTGGCGTTTGCGTTCTGCCTGGATGAGGCGACCGAATGCTGCAGCGAACTCGGCGGCTTGGCGCGCGACACCGGTCTCGCCAGGAGCGTCGTTTCCGCCTGAGAGGGGAGTGCCCTTTGGACGCGTGTTCATAGCTCTCTCATCGTAAAGTTACCGAGCGGGAACTTTATGAGCTGAAACGGTGGATGTCCAGCGAAAAGTTACCGAGCGGGAATTTTGGCACAGTTCCAATGTTGAGAGGCAAAAAGTTACCGAACGGGAACTTTAACCCGGGGGTGGGGGCAACCCAGAAAGTTACCGATCGGGAATTCTGCTGCCAATACCAACTCTGTTCTTTGAAAATCTATGACGACCGGAGGGAATCCCCGCTCATCCCGTCCAGCGAAACATGGTCCTTGGCGTCCCTCGATGTGGCGACCTCCTCACGTTCGGCGAATGAGGTAGCGTCCTAATAGAGGTTTTTACGATCGCGATAAATGTGTCGGGGTCATACCGCCCGCTCGTGCAGTTGGCAGATTGTGCAACCCTGCGCGAACGCTTTCTCACCGCGGAAAGACAATCATTTCAGACCCATCAACAATCGCTGTCGATTTGGATCTATGCTGCGTGAGAACGATAGCACTTTACCTGAGTTAAGTGCCGCGCGCGCTTCGCAGCCGGGGTGGCAGCCAAGGCGACTGCTGCGTCACGCTGTGCGTCGATTGGATCTGCCGTTCCTGCGTCGCCGCGGCCTCTGACGGCGACTGCGCGGAGGAATAAGCAATTGGTCGCATCCGTGACCGCTTGCGTAGCGACTTCGCCGTACGAGAAATAGATGGCTGCTCAGGGAGCTCAATGCAGGCATGGCGCGGATTGACTATCCTCAAGGAATCCCATCTAGCAACTTACTTCCAGCTCGTCATGTTGTGCTTGGGACGCCAGGAAATCCGCTCGACAGCGGTCGAGGCTGTTCAGACCGGTAATTTTGCGCATCTGACGAGCTTCATCGAGTCCGCCCACCCTCATCAGCTCTCTCGCCTTGCGTTCCATGAATTCAGCTGAGCAACGTGAGGAGTTGAGATAACCAATGGTCTCTAGTCTATCGGCTTCGATCAGCCCGTCCGCCGAACTTTACTCAGAACAAAGCCGCCTCGATGCATAGGTGTATTCAAGGGCGAGTTGACGCGCATCTTCCATGAGATTGGCCGCGGCGCTATGTCCGCCGTCGATGTTCTCGTAATAGAAGTAAGGCTGGCCCAGCGCGGCGAGCTTCGCGGCAGCTTTGCGGCCGTGCGCTGGATGCGTGCGGTCGTCCTTGGTGGAGGTAAGAATTAAGGGAGCGGGATAGGTCTTGCCCGCCACCAGCTTCTGGTATGGCGAGTAGCTTTCGATCCACGCACGCTGCTCGGCAATGGCGGGGTCACCGTACTCGCCGATCCAGGAGGCGCCCGCGCCCAGCTTGGTGTATCGAAGCATGTCGAATAGCGGCACCTCGATGATCGCCGCGTTGAAGAGCTCGGGACGCTGGGTGATCGCGGCGCCAACGAGCAGGCCGCCCTGGCTGCCGCCAATCGCGCCCAGCTGGCGCGGATTAGTGATCTTCCGACGGATCAGGTCCTCGGCAACGGCAATGAAATCATCCCATGTCGTCTGCTTCGTTGCCGCCTGGGCCGCTTGGTGCCATTGTGGACCAAACTCACCGCCCCCGCGCAGGTTCGCAACGACATAGGCATTGCCCTGTTCGAGCCATAGCCGCCCCATCGATCCCAGATCAGAGGGCAGTTGCGACTCCTGGAAACCGCCATAGCCATGGAGAAGTGTCGGGATCGTGCCGTCAAACCTTGCGTTTTTGGGCCGCACCAGAAAATAGGGAACTGACGTGCCATCACGCGAAATGGCCTCGAGCTGCTCCACCACATGGTTCGACGCATCGAAGGCAGAGGGTGCCTTCTTCAATTCCTCCAAGCTTTTGCGTTCGGCATCAAAAGACCAAACTGAGGTTGGTCTGAGATAGCTCGAGACGGTGAATATGACCCGGTCGGCTTCATCGTAAGTGGCTGACAGGCTGACATTTGTATCTTCCGGCAGCGGGATCGGTGTCGCCGACCAAGCTCCCTGATCGTACTTGTAGAGGAACGCTTTACTCTGAACGTTCTCAAGGATCGTCAGAATCAAAAAGTTCCTTGTGTGAGTGAACTCGCTCAGTGCCTGCCGGGGCCCAGGCTGAAAGACGAGCGATGGTCTGGCGCGCAACGGATCCTGTTTCCATTCATCGAGGTCATACGAGATCATCGAGCCGGCCGTGAAGCGGATGCCCTCGGACGGTATCCAGTCCTCATCAAGTTTCACAAGCAGGCGGCCGCACGCGAGCGTGGCGATCTCGGCCTTCTTCGGCAGATTGAGCTTGATGGGCCCATCGGGGCGGAAGACCACATACTCGGACTCGAAAGTGCTGATTGCGCGGGCGGCGCCGGTCGCATGAATATGACCCTCGCTGTCACGAAGCACGAAGGGGGACGCCCCAACGTCGGTGGGCTCGCCCCGAAAGATCTCGCGAGCCTCACTGAGCGGCTGAGCACGTTTGAGCTCCTTCACCACAAAAGCGTAGCCGGCTTGCGTCAAAGTCCCCTCGCCCCAGTCCCGTGCAACAAGGAGGGTGTCACCATCGACCCAGCTGACGTCCTGCTTGCCCTCGGGCAGATGAAAGCCGTCCGCGACGAAGGTCTTGGCGGCGCGATCGAACTCTCGTATGGACACGGCATCCTTTCCGCCATCGGAAAGACTAATCAGGCAACGGCGCTCTTCAGGCGGAAGGCAGCTGTGACCTTGAAAGACCCAATTTCTGTTTTCGGCGGCAGCTAAGGCGTCCACGTCCAGAATGGTTTCCCACTTTGGGTGTTGGCTACGATCGCTCTCACGCGTGGTGCGCCGCCAGACGCCGCGCACCTGATTCTCGTCTCGCCAGAACTGCTCCAAACCGCCCCCTTCGAATGAAACATCTGCGATCCGATCTTTGGCCTGCAGGATGGAGAGCGCCTGTTCGTAGAAGCGCCGATAGCGAGGATCTGACTGAAGCACCCCGAGCGTCTTCTCGTTCTCGCCGCGAGCCCAAGCCAACGCGCCTGGCCCTTCCATCTCCTCGAGCCAAAGGAATTGGTCGTCAGTCACCGCCGCATCCGTTCGCTCCTTTGAAAGCGCCGTGGACGTGGCGCTAGCAATCGAAGGCAACACCGCGGACAAGAGTGGTGGCGTGTTCATGGACTTTTTCTCGGTAAGATCGGCGGGCCACGCTGGCCGGCCCTGGCGCGTCAGGCAGACGCGGCGGAAACCGTGCAAGCGCATGACATAGCGCGGCTTGCGCTATGTCATGCGCCGCTTACTGCAAGCTGCGTGCTGGCTAAGGAGTCGCAAGTTTCAGCCGTTCGGGGGCTGCACGGCCATGTTCCGTTGCCGCCATTCGTTGCCAAGCGGACATCACAGCCTGTCGGCGGACAGCCTGTGAGACAGCGCCAGCTTTTTTCGATCTTCAGTGGCAAGACTGGGACGCGGCGATGCTGCTTACCTCCGCATGCGAGGTTCTCCTGGTTGGCGTCACCGGGCAGACTTGTCGACGGGCATCATCAGGACAACGATCAGCGCATTGATCAGCAGCCAGATCGACATCATGCCAAGGGTGGTATGCATGGCGATCTCGACACCTCGGCTGCAAGCATTGCCTAGTTGGAGGAGCTTTTTCCTTCAACATGCGAAGTCACACCGATAACTCGGTTCGTTAACTGATTGCCGGGAGAATTGCGCTCGAGACAAGGAGAGTAAAAATGCCCAAGAAACGGCCTACGCTGCAACACCTCTTGGCGGTTCAAGGCTCGTGCAACCCTCGCTGCGAACTGTTCCGTGACGGTGCTGTTGGGGCCTAAGAGCAAGCGCCGCTTTCCGCCGCGGAGCGATCAACGGGCACCAGCGCGCCGACTGGCGCCGCCCCCCCTCGCATCAGCGTCGTTTAGGCATAGAACATGAGTTGATTGTATCGCCCCCATTCTGGTGATGGACCACTCATATGATGCCTTGATTTCCTAGGCCTGCGCCGTGCGCAAGAACCGCGTCAGCGCCAAAGACCTGGATTGCTCCTCTGTCCTGCTACAGAAGTCTGTCATCCACCGTGCTATGCTTTTCGTTCGGTCAGTCCTTTCGGGCACCGAGCTCTTGTCCGCGATGACCATGGCGTGAAGCTGTCGCCGCCGGCAGATCCCAGAGTATGTCCTGTGTATGGTTCAGTGGGGCCGCTAAAGCGTCAAAGGCCGACATCACGGCTCCATAGGCAGCCTCCTTCAACGCGGCATCAGCGGGATCGATCTCGTTATAGGCGGTCAGCGCCGAGGCATAATCTTGATACAAGGGGATTTGAGCCTCGTTGGTCCAGCCCATACCGAGATGATGGACTCGGGCTCCTGGTTGACCATCGTGACGGTCCTCCACCTCGCCCGACCCAACAGCATCGGAAGGACCTGCACTTCGCTTAAGAGAATCTTTCTTCAAGCTGTCCCGGCCCGCAACCTTGGCCCTGTCAGGTGTGGCCCTGCGCGGTTATACGATGCGGTTCGATTACATGCCCCTATTCATACCGTGATGAGGATACTCCGATGTGGTCGGCTTGATACTCTGCCCGCGGCACGAACAATGCGGGCGGCTCCCCACTATGCGATCGAACGAAATTGCAACTCGAATGTTTGACCAGCTTGGCAGGAGCGTGCGTCGTTAATGGCTCCGCACCTGTCGCACCCACCTCGCGGAGAATGCAGATGAGCTCTACATCGCGCAACGATTTGTAGTCGCGTTGCACGCCTCGCCTCCTCCTCGAGGCCGACGATACTGCAACTTTGCACATCATTGATGGCGCCCTCTGGTCGTGGTCCAACTCAGTCAGCTTGACTTCGGAGTCGCCTGCCTTTCCAGACATCCGGATCGCGGCTTCCGTCGCAAACATGTTTAGCTTATCTCGAATCCGCTACATCATCGGAAGACCCCAACATTCGCATCGGAGGTCAGCGAAGAGGTCGCTCATAGAGCCAGCTACGCTTCGTGAGGATTGCCCGCACTTGGTAGCGCGCAGAGCGCTAGAGTATGGGGCAACGTCTAACAGCAGCACGCTTTCGAAAATGGGTTCACGGACTATCATTGCCGTCTTCGTGCCCGGCCTAGGCCGTCTACACCGCCTTTCCGCTGACAACGACTTTAGTACCTAAACCGCTACGATCGCCTCCCAATTTGGGACACGCATCCGACCGCCGCGTCCGCAGCACGGGGATGGATCGATCAGAACGTTAACACAGGGATCCGACAGATCCTCGAGCTTTCAAGAGCGTTCTGCGCCGCGATCTCACCTCGTCTGGTGGTCCACGGCGCCCCGTGACGATCGGCGACGAAATAGAAGCACGCCCTTCAGCTGCGGGCGCGTAATTTGCTTCGCATTCCGCCGGAGCAACCCAAAGTCGCGCCTTACACTTCGCCATATCTGCATTAGGGGCAACGGCACCGATGCCGTTACCTTAGATAATACCCTGACGTCGCGCTTTGACGACGCACTAAGTCCGGGTGGATGTTTCCAGCTTTCGCATCGCATTCTTGAGATGAAAGTTGACGGTATTCAGGCTCACGTTCAGGATGACCCCGATCTCCCAGGATGACTTCCCTTCCTCGACCCATCGCAAACACTGTCTTTCCCGTTCCGACAGCACAACCTCTTGCCTATCCGCCATGAATTTCTCCTGTAGTCCAGAGAACAGGAAAGCATCAGCAGATGCCATACCACTCAGTGGCGCCAGCAAACTGTCGGCGAGGCAGGACAAATTCTTCGGCGATTGCCGCGCCATTCGCGCGACTCCTGCCATCCCACCGCAGCCCTGTCGACAGGCTTTGCGACGTATGTCGTCAACCTGACAGCAGCATTGCGATAATCGTGGCTGTTCGATATTTGCGTCAAACTCTATGTGAGCGGGATATCACTAAGGGCTCCTCCCACGCCGAGGAGTGGGGGGCAATTCTCGCTGGGGGCCGCAGCACCAGGCTCGCGAACGGAAGGTCATTCATTTGCATACAAAACCCTTCTTCCAGCCTTAGGCGCGAGGCCAATCAATCCATAGCGAAAGCTTTGCGTTCGGCGTGCCTCCTATCGCGATCATGCTAAGCCTTTGCGGTCCCGATAAACTACCAATGCTAGTCATTGAGCGGCATCACGCCGAAGCGATATGAGCAGTGACATTGGTCGCAATCTAGGTCGGCTTACGGGATTTAGGCATGCAGTATCAACCACAAGCCGTTCGGCCCACCGCAGGTCATCAATGCGCGCGGCCGTCGCCTGCCGAAATGCTTCATGTCCAGGTCTGCTCGAATGATGAGCTCTCGTTTCTGATGGAAGCGCATGATGGCCTATCCGCCACAATCGCACAGCGGTCAGGGTTCAAGGGGCTCTGGGCGTCTGGTCTGTCGATTGCCAGCTCCCTGGGCTATCGTGATGCCAATGAAGCTTCATGGAGCCAGCTCGTCCAGAGCGTCGAGCGCATAGTGGACTCGACAGAGCTACCTGTGCTCGTTGATGGGGATGGCGGCTTCGGCAATTTCAACAATGCTCGCCTGCTCGCACGCAAACTTGGTCAGGCTGGCGCAGCAGGCGTCTCGCTTGAGGACAGCTGCTTCCCGAAGCTGAACTCGCTCATTGGTGAGCGGCATCCGCTCGCCGATATCGATGAATTCTCCGGTCGTCTGCGGGCTGTAAAGGATGCAGTCGCCGAAACTCTTGTTCTCGTGGCCAGGATCGAGGCGCTGATCGCCGGGCACGGATTGAACGAAGCTATCTTGCGTGCTCACGCTTATGCCGACGCGGGAGCCGATGCTATCTTGATTCACTCGCGAAAGAGTACCGCGGACGAGATACTTTCGTTCGTCACCGAGTGGCGCAATCGGCTACCTGTCGTGATCGTTCCGACCACATACTATCGAACGCCAGTCTCAGCCTATCGGGATGCGCGCATCTCCACAGTGGTTTGGGCCAACCACTCCATGCGAGCTGCGGCAGCTGCAATGCGGCGCGCCTGCGATAGTATCGCAGCTCAAGAGAGCGTTGCGAGCATTGAGCCTCAGATCGCACCGCTCAGCGAGATCTTCGAGCTCCTGAGGTATGACGAACTCGCCGTGGCCGAAAAGCAATATCTGCAGCCCCGCTAGTCCATGGCAGCAGGGTTTGTCACCTGAAGCTTCCTTTGTTCAAAATCTGCCGATGAGTCCCCTCACCTTTCGTCGGTCCCACTCAGTGTCACAGAACTGTCAGCGACGTAAACTCCTGGAGAGGCTCTCGACATGGCAAAACAGCTTTGCCTACGGCTCAAGAACGGACACACAGCGGCTGATGCAAGTGTATACGCCGACCACGATTCATGCCTGCCTCTTTCAAACTCTGGGGTGGTCTCACAAGTCTGCGGCACCTGACACTTAACAGAGGCGCTCAGGATGCTTGCAGAACGATAGGTGGGATGAAGAAAGCGAATTGAAATGCCTGTCAATGTTCCCAAGCATGCTCTCATTCTTGCCGCTGGAGTGGGCTCTCGTCTACGGCCGCTCACGGAGCTAAGCCCAAAACCTCTAGTCCAAATCCATGGCACCCCCATCCTGCACAACGCCCTACATAATCTTGGCTGTCTTGGCGTGGAACACGTAACGATCGTTGTGGGGTATCGCAAAGAGGCGATCAAAGAGGCCTGCGGCAGCCGCTTTGGCAGTGTTACGATTGACTACGTCGAATCCTCCGCTTACGACCGTACTGGGAGCGCCTATTCGCTATGGCTGGCGCGTGACGCACTCCTTTCCGGAGATTACTTCGTTCTTGAGGGCGACGTCTTCTTCGAGGAAAATGTATTGCGGCAGCTGATCATCACTGAAGCGCCCAACGCTGCTGCTGTCGCTCCCTTCCATGAGCTGATGCAGGGATCGGCGGTCCTGTTGTCCGATCTTGGCTTCATTTCAGAATTTCGCTTGAAGCAAACAGCGCGAGATCTAATCGCGGGTGCCCCCCCTCTCTACAAGACGATAAATCTGTTACGGCTGTCCGCGTCTACTCTGCGGACAGAGGTCATTCCGGCCCTAGACGATATGATCAGGGCCGGAGCTACCCAGGCCTACACCGAGGAGCTTCTTTCCTATCTCGTGGAAACACGAGGCTTGCTGCTTGCTGCGGTGAGATGCGACGGGCTCAGGTGGTACGAAATCGATGACGCGGAAGATCTGCGTACCGCCGCACGCATCTTCGCAGAAGCCGACTACGTTTGATCCTATCGCCCAGGGTGAAGTTCAAGACGGTCACGGAAGGTTTGTCGCTGCGCCTCTTCGATATTCGCGGCAGCCTCTGAGGCCGGGCGGGTAAGAACGGCCAAGAACCGTAAGCTTGACGGAGGCCGCAATCAAAGCGGCGCCCATTGTCTTAGCAGAACGCAAGCGCTCGTCCCGGCATACAATGTGAAAACACATCCCAAGCGATGAGGTGGTAGCGAAACAGTCATTTTGTGCCCAGCCGCTTTGACCGCGGGAATGGGACGAGACCTAGACCTTGAGGGAGACAGATGATTTCGATTTGCTCGCTTGCGCTTTTCCGGATCGAGACTTTCCTGCAAGCGACTGCTCCGCGGAACTAATCTCTTTGAAGTCGAATCTGAAGCTGATTCTTGGTGCGCAAAGTACATTCTCGCCAAATTTGATCGGAACACGGCCGGAGCAATCAAGGCCCTCTTTGACGAAGACCGGCGCCGAAGTGGACATTTCAAGCAGGCGCGCCTCATGGGGCGAAGGGCAGACGCGCACTTATCGTCACCCATTGCTGCGAGTAGTCGTCAATTCCGATGCGCCTGAGAGCTGTCGAGATCGAGTTGGTGCCAGAGAATTTATCCAGCAGTCCTGGAGTGCGTTTCGCCGGAAAGTAGCTATGCGCGATGACGATCGGGATCTCGTCTTGGTAACTCAGCGTGTCAATGCGCAGCACATCGTCACCGGCCTGCAAGTCGAGGTAGCCGGCCAACCGCTCGTCTGCCGGTACCGTTGCAGCAGACAGGATCTTACGACGTGCCAAGCGGCCTTGCGAGATGAGATTATCGGTCAGCCGGGTTTGAGGGGAGAGAAGATAGGTTGTTGGATGTTCGACAACGAAGGTGCCTCTCCCCTGCTCGACACGAAGCAATCCTTCCTGCTCAAGTCTCCGAATGGCGTATCTTACGGTGTGCCGGTTGACACCATATTTGAGAGCAAGCTCGACGTCGTTCGGAAGCTTTTCGCCTGGCCGAAATCGGCTCGACGCAATAGCTTCTTCGATGTTCGATCGAACAAATTCCCAGCGCTTTCCTTGGTACATAGGGCAAATAGTCCGTGGTTCAGGTGTTCAACTGCGTCGGATTAGCGTCAGGTCTATCGTTCTTCGGCTGCGCCAGCCGCGTTACGGCCGCTCCCCTCAGATAAAGGCGCTGTCCGTAACGCTCCCGGAAGACAGTTGCCCGGCGCGCTGAAGAGGCAACTGAGACGCTCGCATCTTCGACATCATACTGGCTTGAGTCCTCGCGATCTTGCAAAGCTTCATCAATGATACGGCCCTGCACTGTCGACGGTAGCGGCAGTCTCAAGCTGGAAAGGATCGTCGGTACCAGGTCAACGATGCTGGTTGGGACAGCAGCAACTCCGGTTTTAAAGCCATTTTCAGCAAGGATGCATAATGAAGACAGCTCGTTCGCCGAAAGCCCGCCGTGCATGCCAACGCCGATCCGATAGGCTCCATCGTAGTACACGGCGTCGGGCGGAGCGTTCCGATTGGCCGCGCTGCAATCGGCGAGAACAAACGACAGATCCGCGCTTCGTTGGTGTTCGGCCATGACAGCCGAAAGCGGGAGGGTGTTGGCGACAAGTGGAGACCCATCAGCGGCCTTACGTGAGAAAGCCACGCCAAACCATCGCTGCTCGGAAAGGCTGTGATACATCTCTGTCAGAAGATGGCCTTCTCTGTCCCGGACCCAAATGTTGACAACCCTTTGAGCGGTTATTGCGGCGTCTACGTCGGGCGTGAGCTCGTATCCGACTTTGAATCCCGACCGCTGCAGGTGGTTCAATACGGAGACCTTTTCTCCAATGACGGCGTGTCCGTGATCGGATGCAAGAATAAGCTGTACTCCCTCACGCTCTCCTTTCTCGCTCCACCAAGCGAAAATGCGTCCAAATTGCCGATCGACCTCGTGGAGCACCTCACGGGCCGTAGGATGCTGAAGTCCGAACATGTGATATGTAATGTCCGGCTCCGAAAGCCAGAGCAGGCTGACCTCCGGAAGCGCTTCCTTCTTGAGAAACGAAAAGAATAGATCGACGACACGTTCGATGGTAGCACGCGCCGGCCGCTCGTCGGGAGGGAGCAGTGGAAACGATGACGCAGTGCGGTGAACGGCCGCAGTGCTACTGAACTTTGATGGGTCATGAACCCAGAACGCCGGCGCACCTGTCTGCCAACTGCCCCAGCTCGAAAGTCCAAAAGAGCCCTGCGACTGAGATCCGATCGTCAGCATCGCACGACCATGAGCCGCCAAGACTTCGCCGATCGTAGTGGCGGTGAGGACGCCACCGCGTTCGCTGCCGAGCGTCAGGAGCGCCGAGAGCGAAGATCCGTCGATGGACCGACCGTTTGCCAAAAAACGGTTGCCGATGATTCCATGGGCCGAGCTATGTCCGCCCGTGGCCAGCGCGGCCGATGAAACCCGCGTCTCACTGGGAAACGATGAGGTATGGCGGGCAAGTCGAAGGCCGATTTTGGACAGCTCTGCGAGATTCGGCGTGACTGCTTCGTCTAGCTGGTCAGGACGAAGGCCATCGAGCACGACAACTACAAATTTCATTCGGCCACCTTCCAGCTCCGATTCCGGAGCCTCAACCTGCGGGAGTAGCAGCCTGTCTGACCAGAGCTACCTAGTACCTAGGTTTGTCATGATGGTGTCACATGGTGTGAATTATATCTCGCAGTACTCGAACGGCCCCCGCAGAAAAACATTGTGCGAGTCCGCCTGGCCCTGGACGGCCGGAAAAGGTGACGGTGCGGTTTCGCGAGAGCGAGATGCGGCAGCTCGCGGAAGTCTCCCGTCAGCGTGGCATGACGCGAACCGGCTGGATTGTTGCCCTGGTGCGCTCGCGATTGGGGTCGCCCGTACAGCATTCCCCGAACGAGCATGGCGAGCTTCGCGCGATCGTTCGCGAGCTCAACCGGATCGGCGGCAACATCAACCAGATCGCGCGGGCCGCAAACAGCAGTGTGCTGCAGGGCAGGGCGGTTGAGCCGGATCTATCCGCGATTCGAGAGGCCAAATTGGTCATCGAAAGAGAGCTCGCGCAATTGCGTAGTGCGCTGCATGGCAACGCGGATTATTGGGATGGAAGGCCATGAGCCGGCGTCCGCCGCGGCCGAACGCCTTGGCCTTCGAACTTCCGCCGATCTCGTACGTCTGGGAAACGCCCAATCGGCGCCCAGGGCGGGCCGAGTGGGATATCCCCGATCAGGCGGCTCCGGGCCGCCTTACGCCGGCGATGCGTGCGAAGCTCGAGCGCATCGTGCGTCGAGCACCAGAGGTGATGGTGAAGATCACCGGGCGGACAAAGAGCGTGGCGCATTTGAAGTCGCACCTCGCCTACATCACGCGAAACGGCGAGCTCGATGCGGAAACAGAGCAGGGCGCGACGCTAGCGGGTCGTTCCGGATTGAAAGATCTGCAGCAACGCTGGGAAGATGATGCCAGTCTCGACGGCAAGCGCCGCCGTGATGGATCGCTTTCGATCAACATCATTCTGTCGATGCCGGCTGGCACCGATGCTGTCGCTGTCAAGGATTCCGCTCGGGCATTTGCCATCCAGACGTTCGGCTGTAATCACGACTACGTCTTTGTCCAGCATCTCGACGACAAGCATCCCCACGTGCACTTGACGGTTCGGTCCCTCGGACACGACGGCAAGCGCCTCAACCCGCGCAAGGCGGATCTGCAGGCGTGGCGGGAACGGTTTGCTGGCGAACTCCGGCTGCGCGGGATCTCGGCGGAGGCAACGCCGCGGCGAACCCGCGGGCGAGTTCGAAAGGGCGACCGCGGGGCAGTCCTCGCCATGCGCAAGCGAAAGATCACACCTGATGTCGATCAGCTCGCCCGGAAGGAGGTGCTTTCGGAGGTGAGGAGTAGCAAGACTGCCAAACATCCTTGGGACGAACAGATCAAGTCACGTCAGGACGCAATCCGGCGGCGTTATCTTGACTATGCAGCCGAGCTCCAGCGATCTGGAGTGCCTGCAGATGTTGAGTTAGCTCGCCAAGTTCGGCAATTCGTTGACGACATGCCAGGTATCGAAACTCGCCGGCATGCGCTGAAGAACGAGCTTTCGGAGCTGGCCAGTAGCCGGCGGCGAGACGTTAAACAGGACGTTCATGCAGAGGGGCGTGACAAAACACGAGGCGATGAGCCGATCAGAGGCGAACGGGGGAATCATAGAACTTAGGCACGGAGGGCGAGTTCCTCCCCGCCACCAAAACGTCAGTCAAAGCAATTTAAATAGCGCTGCCGCACCTGTGTGAATCCTTGCGGCCGCGCTGTAGCAACGTAGCGTTAAGGTTGAACTCGGATTGTAATCTAATCCTCGGAACGGCTGCGACCCTGGGCTACTTCGGATTCACGGCATCGCGCCTAGATGCCATCAGCGGCTTTGCCGTCCCGCTCTGATCAGTCGCGGCAAAGGTGACCGGCCAACAACTAGCAGGCGCAGTTCGCGCTGTGGGGCCTTCGGTGGCCAAGGTCAAGAGTACCTGAGCGAGAAATAGCGCCGCCCTCGAAGGGCGGTTTGGTGTCGGCATCAGCATGCACGCGCACCGCACAATCCTATCTGCCAGCCTTCCGTTCTGAAACCAGCCATTCTGCGCGGGATCGCTCGATGCGGCCTCCCCGGTAGGCAGACCGGAAGCCCGGTCCAGATACCAGTCAATCGCCTTGCGATCCCAACGCTGAGTGCCGGGGATAGCCTCCGGCACCAAGCCCTTCTTAACCCACGTGTTGAACGCGTCCTTGGAGCAGCCACAATAGGCTGCCGCACTGGCCTTAGTGAGGCCCCGAGGTGCGATCTGATCGGCTCGTAGTATCCGCTCCGAACGTCTCAGCTCTGCGGGCGAAGGTTTGTCACGCTGATGATCACCGTCCATTTGGACCTATGGTAGAAGTTAGCGGCAACGTGACGGCGCCCCGAAGCGTTGGAGGTAGAGCGCTGTCCCTAGCACGCCCCGCCAACTTCAGCATGGCCAGCCTCAAGCGGCAGAAGCTGACGGCGGAAAGTATCGTCCGGAAGGCCCATGGCGCAACTACCAGAACCGGTTGCTGCCAGGCGCTTGGGCGATCAGTCTCAGTGACCGGAAGCAACGCGGGCGCGGCTCGGCGCCAGGTCAGGATAAGAATCGGGCGTTGTCCCTACCGCGCCCGCGCTGCGATTGAGATTAGCGGTGACGTGACTCGGCGCTCTAGCCCCCTCGCGTACACCGGGGAGGCGCTGTCCCTGCCAAGCGCCGCTAAGCTCAATGGCTGAGTATTCGGGCTAGCTTTCCAAAAGCTGACAAGGACCCGCGCGGAAAAATCTACAAATGAAAAGCGGCCCGTGTGGGCCGCTTGCCGTAGACGTTCAGGCCGCAGACAAAAGCCGTTCGGCCCGCTTACGATCAGCGGCAGCCGCACCACGACGACGGGCCGGATCGGCGCTCAGCCGATCTATTGCACGCTTACGGCTGATCGGCGTTACGACTTCACGCCCTCCAGGCTCCATCTATTCGACCAAATAGAGCTTGCCGTTCGGTTTGCGCATCAGGCGAGAGCGACTTTCGTACCAAGCGCCACTTACCGGGCCGCGATCAAGGCTGATGCGCGTGACGATAGCGGCATCGCTTGCGGTGTCGGAGACGATCTTCGAATTCGAGACGTTGCGGATGGCTTCCATTTTTATTCCCCTACAGGCTTCTGAAACGCCGCAGACACTGGATGAAGCCTCCGTGGCGGCGGGAGGTTCAGAACCTGTAGAGGACAGGCGAGCTAAGCCTTATATCGCTGCCCTCCCGCCATGCGGAACGTCGAACGGAAATCCGGACACAAAAACAGCGCCATTCGAACGTTCGGCGCTTTGGGCGCCTCCAAAAGGGGTTCTGAAACCTTTTCTGCCAACACCAATCCAATATAACACTGATTTTTCTCGCATTTTGTAAGCTGACATTCCTTACAAAACTAACGACGTTGCGACCCTCAGCCTGGATGCCAAGACTGCGCGGCGCTCAGCCTGTCAGTCTCGGAGCACGATCAGAGCGGCGCGAACGGTGCGCTGATCTCACCGTATCTCTGCTTCAGTTGCCACAATCTGTGAAGGCCGAGCGCTCGCTCAAGCATCGGCTCGCCGCAGCATTTCATCACGACCCCTAATGGCGCGAGCCGGAATGTCCTGCGTCAGCCGCCAAGCCAGGAATGGCAACCCGACTTCGGGCAGCTCATCCGTCAAGCGCAGGACGTTGATTGCCACATTTCCTCAACTTCGCGAGTGCATGCGCGAGGACATCGGGAGTGTCAGTCTCGACGGCCGCAGTGCGAGGCGCGAATTGCAGTTTGACTACACTGCTCACTCTACGCTCCTGCCGAGCCGAACGACCTTGACTTCGATACGCGCAACGCTGTCAGACTTGATGTCTGTTACCTCGAAGGCTTCACCGGTGCGAATGAGCGTGATGCGATAGCTTTGCAGCAACGGCCACGGCAGCGCCTTGTGATCGAAAGTGAAGATGGGGACGCTTGTGGTTATGAGCGGCTCAGCGAATGGCCGCGCGAATGCACCTTTTTATCGCCCATCACCACAGTCTCGGGCTTCGCAATGAATACTGCGATAACCCTCGCAGCTCTGTCAGGCTGAGGCTCTCCGGGAAAGTTAGGCCTCCCAGCATAACCAGAACGGGTTCGCCCATATTGTCGTCAATGGCTGCGCTGACACGCTGGAGGCCTGCGCGCCACGTTTGTGGGAATAGCATCGTCATTCTTGTGATCCTGTGGGCGGCCCTTGTGTGGACTTAACCGAATTGTCGCCAAGTCCCTGCATTCCCGTGCCGAGCTGGCCGTTGAGTTGAACGCGTGAAGCCGCTTCGGCCCGAGCCACAACGGCTTGGAGGTATGCGGACGGCTCGACGGTGACCGTGATGTTCTGATGCATCTCAGCCTCGCCGCTCACAGTCCCGTGGACTTCTTGCCGTGGCCTCATCCCTGGGAGGGCCGCGTTGAGCCCGCAATGATGGAGTCCTGCAAGCCCTGAGACTGAATGCCCGTATCGGCTGAAGGCAGCCGACCGATGTCCGGCCTCAGGATAGCATCAGGACGCAGCACTCTATAGATTTTTCGACAATCCGCGCGTCACCGAACACGGCGTGATGGCGGGACATTTCGCTGCGACTGCAGCGCGTTCAAAGCCCGCGAAGGGCCTGTCCTGATCCTGCAGGATACGACCGAGTTCATCTACAGTCGCCCGGCAACATCGGCTACACAAAGACCATCAATGCTGGGCGCTATAAGGCCGGACAACCCACCACCCACACCTTGTGCGGCGTGTTGACGCATTCGAGTCTGGTCGTCACCACCAGCGGAACTCGACTCGGCCTGTCCGCGGTAAAGTTTTGGACCCGCAGCAAGTTCAAAGCAACAGCTGCGCTCAGGCGGCTCGTGAACCAAACGCGCGTGCCGATCGAGACAAGGAAAGTTATCGCTGGCTCGAGAATTTGCGTCAGTCCATCGCGCTTCTGGGCTCGCCCGAGCGCTGTGTGCACATTGGCGATCGCGAAAGCGATATCTACGAACTCTTTTCCCTGGCGCAGGATCTCGGGCGCGGTTTCTTGTGCGCGTTCAGGCCAATCGGCTGGCTGAACCAGCGTCGGAGGCCTCGCCGACGAATGCGGCCATCGCGTGTTCGCTCAACTTGCCGCGGTCCCTTGGTCCGGCCGCCACCGGGTCGCGAATTGGCGGTGAAACTGGCGAAACTGCTTTCTTGCAGATCAAATTCGCCTCGGGGAAAACATTGCCGCCAATCAGCAAGCAAAAGCGCTAACCGCCGCAAACGCTCGTCTATATTCATGCCTTGGTGGTCGACCCACCGTCGAATCGTGACCCGATCGACTGGAAGCTCGTAACCAATTTGCCTGTCGACGACTTAGCAGCCGCCGTCGAAAAGCTCGACTGGTACGCCTCGCGCTGCAAGGTCGAGGTGTTCCACAAGATCATGAAATCTTGGTTGCCGCGCTGAGGACGCGAGATTGCAGACGGCCGAGCGGCTGGTAACGCTTCTCGCTCTCGCTACGGTTGTCAGCTGGCGCATTTTTTGGATCACTATGTCCGCCCGCGCTCAACCGGATGCGAGACCCGAGACTGTCCTATGCCCGGCGGACATTGAAGCACTCGACCGCATCGATGCGGCGCGTTCCAAACCGCGCATCCTTCGCCGAACGCTCGCAACTTACTTTTTGCAGATCGCCGTGCTCGGCGGCTATCTCGCCCGCACACGTGATCCTCCTCCAGGAAACATCGTCGTTTGGCGAGGACCAAGTTGCAGGATGTCGCCGTCGGCATCGCTATCGGGGCACCCCGAAGATGTGGGTAATTGAAAGCCTCACCGGATGCTTACTCCGATAGTCGCCACCTGGCGACAGCTTCGTCGTCAGCTTACAGACAGGTAAGTGCTTCAGAGGTTACAACGTATCGTAGTGGACTGAGTCTACTCAGTCCTGGCAAGGGAGTATGGAATGGATCCTTTTGAGGCAGGACCGATTCTGCGCGGCGATGGGATCTCTTCGAACGAACAAGAGGGGCAGGAAAACGAGGCCGGGGCGCAGTGGGACGGAGTGCTGACAGGCTATGACGTGGCAGATTCAGCTCATGCGGAGGATGACCAAGACCAGACGGTTGAAAATTGGGCTGCCGAACGGGACGTGGGCCCGCTCGAGGATCGAGAAGAAGCCCTAACGCGATTAAATCTTTCTGAGTTCAATCAACATCTCGATCTCGAATCGTTGTCCCTGACCAGTTTGCCCAGATTTTCGACCGATCTCAGGCGGATCGACGTTCCCTTCAATCGGCTAACCAGGCTGCCCCATACCCTGCCCGCCACCCTCGAGTCGCTCAACGTCGGTCACAACCAGCTGACCAACTTGCCCACCCTTCCGGCCGTGCTCGCTTATCTCGACGCGAGCAACAACCGGCTAGCGAACCTGCCTGACGCCATCCTCCCGCGCTTCAGTTTCTCGATGTCAGCCACAATCAGTTGCAGAATCTGCCGGAGGTCCTCCCTGCCACGCTCGAGAGGCTCCGCGTTAGTGGCAACCGCTAACCAGGTTACCCGAGGCGCTCCCACCCGGGCTCGAATTCCTCCTAGCTGACTATAACCAGCTAACCAGCCCACCCGAGAACCTACTGACGCAGTTGGGCGCTGATGCCAACGTAGATCTGTCTGGAAATCCGCTGCCGGATCAGGTGCTGACGAAGCTGCATACAGCCGTAATGCCGCGGACTATACCGGTCCATCCGTCATACTTCCGGGCAACCACGTGAGTGCACTATCCTCGATGAACAGGACCATACTCTCACCGAAGCCGTCGCAGACTGGCTCAGGGGCAATCCAAAAGACGGCGATCCGGAGGTGCTGGCCGCTTGGCGGACCTCTGCAGAGGAGCCGGGCGCTGAAGAGTACGCGCTTTTCCTCGGCAAGCTGTTCGAGTCCGTCAACTCTGACAATCAGGAATTCCAGCAGTCGGTGGCGAATGATCTACGCGAGGCGGCGAAGAACCCGCAATTGCGTGCGCAGTATTTTCAACTGGCCGCCGATGCCAACCAGACCTGCGAGGATCGCAGAACGTTGACTTGGAACGGCAAACAGCACGTCTCATCGCAGACGTGGAGAACGGCGTCTATGACGATAGGGCGCGGCCTCCCGATCTCATCGATCTGGGGCCCGTCATGTTCCGCGTGGATGCTCTGGAAGGGACCGCGCGCGAGAAGGCTCACTCGCTCGGCTCCGTCGGCAGAGCCGAAAACATCGATGCCATCGAGGTCTATGTTGCTTATCAGAACAAGCTACGCGAGCGGCTGGGACTGCAGCACGTCGCGCCGAATATGCGCTTCTTTGAAGTTTCCGGCGTCACCGAGGCTGACGTTGACAGTGCAGAGATAACCGTGCGGAGTAAGGAGGCGGCGGAATTTGCTGACTATTTGGCGACGGACTGGCAACCTTGGGACGATGTGGTTTCTCGCATCGCCCTGACGCCCATGCTGCGATGCAGGACCAACTCATTGATGCAATGGGCGAAGAGTTCGACAACAGACTGGAGCAACAGCTCGCCGACAGAGACTTGAGTGGAACTGATTCTGATCTCGTCGAGGATGCCAAGCGAGAATTAGGTGCCGAGGTCCGTAAGGAAATTGCCCGCGAGATCAAGGGCGCTCTAAGGGATAGGGTGCTCAATGATCACGGCCTCCGGCTGTGAAGCAGCCTTTGTTAGTTCGCACGAGGCATAGCGCTGTACGTCAGGGCTGCGGAGCGCCGGCCTAGACGCCGGCGCATTGCTCAGGTCAGCTGCTAAAATGCGTGCACGTAGCGGCGAGAGTCGGACTCCCTTCCCCGATGCCGCAACTGCGCGAAGACCGCCGTAAAACAGGGAGCCCAAAAAGGCCGGGCTCGATTCTGTGACCACCGCCGTGTACCACCGATTCGGCCCGCAACGCGGGTAAGCATCAGAACAGCGAGGCAGCCATGGTAAAACCGTTCCAGTCCAAGACCCATATCGGCAATCATCTGCTGCATCCGGAAACCCTGATGCTGACCTATGGCTATGATCCGCAATTGTCGGAGGGCGCCATCAAGCCGCCGGTCTTCCTGACCTCCACCTTCGTGTTCAAGACCGCCGAGGACGGGCAGGACTTCTTCGACTACGTCGCCGGCCGGCGCGAGCCGCCGGAGGGCATGGGCGCGGGCCTGGTTTATTCACGCTTCAACCATCCCAACAGCGAGATCGTGGAGGACAGGCTCGCGGTCTACGAGCGCACCGAGAGCTGTGCGCTGTTCTCATCTGGCATGGCGGCCATCGCAACCACGATCCTGGCCCTCGTCCGCCCCGGCGATGTCATCCTGCACTCGCAGCCGCTCTATGGCGGGACGGAGACCCTGCTGACGAACACGCTTGCGCGCCTGTCGATCGGTGCCGTCGGCTTTGCCAGCGGAATCGACGAGACGGCAGTCAAGCAGGCCTCGGAGGAGGCCATGGGCAAGGGGCGGGTTTCGATGATCCTGATCGAGACGCCCGCCAATCCGACCAACGGCCTCGTCGACGTCGCAATGATCCGCCGCACCGCCGAAGCCATCGGCAAGGCTCAGGGACACACGCCCGTCATCGCCTGCGACAACACGCTGCTCGGGCCGGTGTTTCAGCGACCGATCGAGCACGGCGCGGATCTGTCGCTGTATTCGCTGACCAAATATGTCGGCGGCCATTCCGACCTGATCGCGGGCGCTGCGCTCGGATCGAAGGCGATCATGAAAGGTATCAAGGCGCTGCGCGGCGCCATCGGCACCCAGCTCGATCCGCATTCCTGCTGGATGATCAACCGTTCGCTCGAGACGCTCAGCCTGCGGATGGAGAAGGCCGATGCGAATGCGCGGCTCGTGGCGGACTTCCTGCGCGACCACCCGAAGGTCGCCAGGGTGCACTACCTCGGTCACCACGAGCAGGGCTCGCTGTCCGGCCGTGTGTTCGCGCGGCAATGCCTGGGTGCGGGCTCGACGTTCTCGTTCGACATCGTCGGCGGCAAGGAGGCGGCGGTGAAATTCCTCAACGCGCTGCAGATCCTCAAGCTGGCGGTGAGCCTTGGCGGCACGGAATCGCTCGCAAGCCTGCCGGCGACGATGACCCATTCCGGCGTTCCCGCCGACATCCGCCAAAAGATCGGCGTGCTCGATTCCACGATCCGGCTGTCGATCGGGATCGAGAACCCGTCGGATCTGATCGCGGACCTCGCGCAGGCGCTGAACGCGGCTTGAGCGAGGGAATCAAAGCGGATTGGACGCGCGGCACGCTGACATGATCGCCGCGGCGGCCTCATTGCTCTGCGCGCAAGGGAGCTGCCGCACGAGCCAGACGTAATAGCCCTTGCTGGGATGCGTTTAGCAGGGAATCGCCGGCAGGCCGTCAATCTCACTCGATTTCGAACCATTCGGAGACGGCGCGACCGGTGGGCCAACGAACGAAATCAAACTCGCAATTGCCGCTCGATCCCGTGCCCGAACCGCGATCACCGTGCTCCTGCTTTGCATCTAGTTGAAGCAGTTCAGCCTCGACTCACGCCAGGGGTCCTTGCCAGTTCTTGGTTGGCCAAGGCGTCGATATGTAGCGTCGTCGGGATGAGGAGCCAAGTCTCGGCGCCCCAGACCTGGGGCGCCGGCACCGACTCCTCCAAGTTGACGGCCTGTTGTTTGCCTGGAGCCATGCGGCGCCCCTGAGTAATCATTGTGCCCTGGGGAACAACCCCGAGCCTCTGAACGGCTGCGAAGTCGTCGAGAAGGACGTGTTCTTCAGCGAGCATTCGGAAGGCCCGAACGCGCTGGCGTCCCTCGCTTTCCACCAACTCGCCCCTGCAAGGCACTCCACGGATCTCGAAATAGGTCGGGCGCCCGACTTCGGGCATGAGGCGCGGGCCTTCGAGGGCGCGGACAAGGTAATCGGGCAGGAATCGCTCCCGGTGCGCCCATCGGCCCCGAATCAAGTAGCTAAGATCGACTGTACCTTCGTCGGGGGGCGCGGCCCTGACGATTTGCGGGGGGCGATAGAGGGGCTGGGATGGACCAGCTTCGTTTATCCCGCCAGCGCGCGGGTGATGGATCAGGCGAACATCCATGGGGCCTTGCGGCCCGACAGTCGCGGAATAGCGCTCCCCATTGATCGCAAACTGACTTGGCCCGAACTGGTTTGACAGCAGATTGATATTGCTCAACACGTCGATCAACACGTCTGAAGCCGCCCTGGAGCCGTGGCGCCAGTCGGCGCCAACGATCGCTCCGATATCCCGCAGCTCCGGAGCCGCCCCGGGGTCAGAATATTTTGAGGCCTTCATCGGTATCCGCTCCTCCCAGCCGAGGGGATTCGGCAGCGAGAACTCTCTAGCCAAAAATGGTCCAGTTTGCCGGCCTCAGATCAGCACCACCCGGATCGGGGATTTCGAAATCGGCGGCCTCGCGGAGGTTCGTCGCGCTGTCGGCGGCGCGGCTGGCCGACTTCATGGCTGCCGATCTGTCCGCGCTCGACCTTCTGGTGGTCCAAATCGATGGGCTGCATCTCGGCGACGATCTCGTGCTGGTCGCCGCGATCAGGGTTGACGGCGAACGCAACAAGCATCCGCTGGCGCTGGTGGAAGGGTCGACCGAGAATGCGGCAACGATTCAGGCCCTGCTGACAATTTAGTCTGCGCGGGCTCGCCCCGACAGTGCTAAGGCTGTTCATCTCATCGTCGATGGCGCGAAGGCGTTGTCGAAGGCGATCCGCAACCACCTTTGGTTCGGCCGCCCCGATCCAGCGCTGCCAGATTCACAAGGCGCGCAACATCATGGAACGCCTCCCGAAACAGCATCATGCGGCCACCCGTCGGGTGCTGCGCCAAGCCTTGGAGGTCGATGACGCCGCAGGCTGAAAAAGTGATCCGCAATCTCGCGCGTCGTCGCGACCAGCAATGGCCCGGCGTCGCGGCGAGCATCATCGAAGGCCTCGACGAAATCCTGACCGTCGTCCGGTTGAAGCTGCCGAAGGAGCTTCGTCCATCGCCGAGAACATGATGGGCACCATTCGCCGCGTCACGCGCAACGTCAAACGCTGGCGGGGTGCCGGTATGGCCTTGGGATGGGTCGCGGCCGGCATGATCGAGGCCAACAAGGGCTTCCGACGATTGAAGGCACGTAAGCAATTGGCGATTCTGGGTGCAGCCCTTCAAACTCACCACGATCGCATGACGATCAAGCCCGTTGCCCACGTCACGAGGGCCGCATAACAGTCGTTTCGGAAATGCCGGCCCGACGTAGTTCAACATTGATCGGGACATCCCCCCGCAACAGTTCCGAGGGTCACTTTACCCGGTCCTCCCTAACACCGGCGCAGTGCGGGGAAACGAAGCGCTCGAGCTCTCTAGCGACAGACTCTGAAACTCTTTACGCACCCGCGCAATTACGCAGACATGGAGAAAACCGGAAGATGGGATTGAGCCGAAGGGAATTCGCAGGGGCGGAGGGCTGCAGTGAAGGTGCGGTCAGATATGCCTTGCGCCAAGGGCGTTTAGCGGCGCGGCCCGATGGCACGCTCGATCCATCTCAGCTCGGTCGGGCGGTGGATGCGAGACTCCTCGGGACAGAGGCCCTCGGCGTATTTCTTCCGGTAGTCGATGCCACCGAAAGGATACGGAGACGATCGGGATCGCCGCCACCTTCCATGGAAGTGGTCTGTGGAGGTGGCGATCCTCCTCAGTATCTTGGTCTCTCGAAAATGGGCGATGTTGATCCGATCGGCCCGATAGAGATCTGCGACGACCTCAACGTGCAACTCGCTGAATTTTGGGTTGGTGCGCAGGTTGGGCCGCGCGATGGCACCAGATGAACCAGATGATGAGAACGCCGTCCTCCTAGATATCAACGATCCGATCGCGGTCGCCGGAGGGATGATCCATCTGGCGGTGAATTTTTACCAGGAAGACCTGAAGCGCCGGCGCCGGGAGACCGGGATCGTGTGTGTGAGGGACAAACGCCATGGCAAAGGGTAAGAGCGAGGATTTCGCAAACCAAGCGCCTCAGTTCGCGCGTGACGGATAGCTCGCGATCTTGCGAGCTTGCGAGTGAGCCGCCAAAGCTCGACCCTATTGGTCTCGGCTAATTGCTGTGCTCGCTGCTTAGCCGCTTCCTCATCAGCGCAAATCAGCCTTACGCAGTGCACTACATTCCCGTCGGGCTCGAACAAGTAGACCATGAACTCCTCGACCGAAGGGCTTCCAGTCACGCGCCGGCCGTGACTTTGAAGGTTATTGCTTGGTCCGATGGCGCTGCGTGCATGTCTTTGGTGGAGGTAGTCATCGCTCATGCTTAGCTGATCGCGACAACCGGCCGGCGTATTGCCCGGTTGCAAAGTTCCTGCATGGACATCGCTCGGATCTTATTCCCCGCCGGTTGCGCTCGACGATAGCTAGAATCAATTCTTCGGTGGCGATCAGGGCCAGCTCCATTTTTTCCTTAACAATAGTCGACGTATCTCGACCGATACTGTCGAGATGGTTCAGGGCCACCGCTTTGAAGCTATGGGCTAGGCGCTCCTCGGCATCGTCGCGTGCATAGTCTATAATAGTATCCAGGTGGGCGACGATTTGAGCCCGTTGCTCGGTCGGTTTTGGACCGTCAAGCAACGTTATCGCTCGAATAAAGGCCTCTTCAACAGGGATCATATCAGGTTTCCTTTGTTGCTGGATTGGAAGCCGCAGTAGCTCGCGCCGGTGCTGCAGATTTAGCGAGGCTCGACCCGCAAAGGCAACTCCTCAGAAAAAAGAGTTGATGTTGCGCAATCTTGAGGGGCGACCATCATCGGCATGGATCTGTGTGCGGCGGGGGCGAGGCAATGCAGCGATCAAACCGGGGTGGTGTCCCAATTGGGCACCTTTCACAAATCACACCAACGAATTGGCCCCAGGCGATGGTGTGAAATGGATCCCGATTTTGGGACCACGTGCTTAGTTGGAAGGGGCGGCTCCGTCTAATAAACGGAGCGGATGATGACGACGAAGACGAGACGCAAGATCGACGCGGCATTGAAGGCAAAGATCGCACTGGAAGCCGTGCGGGAGCAGGCGACGGTGGCCGATCTGGCCCAGCGCTACGAGGTTCACCCGAACCAGATCTATGCCTGGAAGAAGCAGCTGCTGGACCAGGCGGCCCGGGCCTTTGAGGCGGGTGTCGGGCGGGAGAGCGAGGACGCTCGCGAACGCGAGGCCGCGGTCGTTGGATGGACAACGTCTTCATCGAGCGGCTGTGGCGGTCGCTCAAGCATGAGGACATCGTGTGCTGTGGAAGTCAGGCGTCGGCCTGAATCCTGACGAAGCTTTGTCAGAGATGGAGGATGGCCCTCCGAAGTCGACCTGCAGGGGTAGACGTCAAACCGCTCCGAGCTGCGAGGGTAAAGAGCCCTGGTAGTGAGCGTTGGAGGAAAAGGCGGAGGAAACTCCGTCAGGTGAGATCCGAGGAGACGAACGTAAGTAAACCGCTGATGACGTGTCGTAACGTGTTCTATCGACGTCGAAACAGGGATCAGGATGTCTGTCCCGCGAGCAAGGGTTGGGGGGAGCCTGCCGACTGTCCAACCGGCGTCCGGCATGAAGGTGGCGTGACGTCGGATCAGGCTTTGACAAGGAACACAGGAACCTGTCGCTCCGATGTGAAGGGAGGACTCCAAGCGGCTCGTCGCCGCAAGGAGCAGAGTACCGATGCGGAGCACAGGGGCGGAAACGCCCGTATTAGGGACGAAGGCGCTGCAATGGCACTGGACCGAAGGGGCGTTGTCATCCGGCTTTACGCGGTCGACAACCCGAAAGGGGATGATCGGCATGAGTAAGGCCAAGCCGTTTTGTATTGCCAAACGCGATGTGTGGGAGGCGTATAAGCACGTGAAGGCTAACCAAGGGGCAGCTGGTGTTGACGGGCAGTCGATCGAAGACTTCGACCGAGATCTGAGTAAGAATCTCTATCGGATCTGGAATCGGATGAGTTCGGGCAGCTACTTTCCGCCTCCGGTGCGGCGCGTTGACATACCGAAAGGCGGAGCTGGCAGCACGCGACCGTTGGGAATACCAACGGCCTCGGACAGGATCTTGCAAGATCGCTGCCGATGCGCCTGCATTCATCCTGACTGAACGCGGAAAGCCTTATAGCGATAAGTCGTTCACCGGCAAGTTTTCGGCCTGGGGCAAAGCAGCTGGAATCACAACACAATGCAGTCCCCACACCTTGCGCTTCGCGGCAGCGCGTCGACTGGCCGAGCTGGGCTTATCCTTGAAGGTGATTGCCAGCATAACCGGGCACGACAGCTTGAAAGAGCTGTAACGGTACACGAAGGCTGCGGAGCAAAGGCTGGTCGCCAAGCGGGCTATTGCCGCGTTAGGCTCACACTAGCCCAAGGGTCGCGCCTTCCGCATCGCCTGAGAGGACTTCGAACGCTCGGTCGATCAGTCGCATGTCCCACAGAACCACACCGCCGCGCCTGATGGGCCGGGGCATCGTTCCGTCCTCGAGAATGCGGACGGAGTGAGCTGGCTCCGGAAATCTGGACAGGGCGATAAGTGGAGTTTCTGCCTGACGGCGGGCAAGATTGTCCCGCGAATCAGGAGAGACGATGAGCAAACGAGCCCGCCGGCAGCACGCACCGGCATTCAAGGC
>NZ_LFKZ01000102.1:0-31934 GCF_028128975.1 Bradyrhizobium sp. CCBAU 45321 | reverse complement strand
CAGCACACACGACCCTTGCCTGCCTCATCGAGTGCCTGCTCCGAGGCAATGCAGCCATTCTCGCACGGTGACTGCCTCGGAGCTCCTACTGCTATATGACTGAGCACCGGGCTTCTGCCGCCCTCAATGTCACGAGCGTTCGCCATTCTGAATCGAGCTCGCCTCAGTTGTTCCTCAACCTGCAGCAGTTCATCGATGTTGCCGCTCAGCGGACGATGCGACAGTGGCGGTCCCGAACGTACCGAGGCTAGAGCCGACATCGATTTATGAGCTTCATGGCCCTGACCGGCCCGAGCCAACCGAGAAACTCGAGCTTTTTGTCTTTGAGCGCGTTGGCAGCATCAAAGAACTTTTCCAATTGCTTAATCGCGGTCGCAGGTAGGTTACGAACGTCCGGCAAATCACCGGCAAAGAAAGAGTGATGCGGCACCGCAACAACTCGGTCGTTCCTCTTTTTTGCGCTCGGTCACCTGAAGGACCTTGAGAATGCCAATGGGCCTACACCTAATGACCGTGCCGCGATACGTAGCGCCGTCGTGGATCACCAACACGTCCAACGGGTCGCCATCATCAGCTAGAGTGGATGGGATAAATCCCCAGCCCAGCCATCAATGCCTTTGATAGCGTAACACCCGCAGCTTCCGATCAAACTCCAACTTGCAGCAACACCCGCGAGGAGTTTCAACGACGGCGAAGATATTCTCTTTGTCGGCCCAAGTCGGCAGCTTCAAATAATTGGTCATCGCAGCTATCCTGGTGTTTGCAACGATCCTGTCGACGTCCGGGTTCCTATTCGTCCAAGACACGGGCCCGGGGCGTGTAACCAAGCGAGATGCGCTGAGTGTTCTGCCCTACCCCTCCGTCCTGCGTGCCATTGGCAAGACTTGTCGCCAGCTGGGTCCCTACCGCGTTCGGGGCTTCATTTTTGGGCGGCTCACAAAGTTGAATGCACTAGGGGATGTCCTCGGGGAAGAAATGGCGGCCAGGTAGCCACAGACCGCTCGCCTCCCAACTCGTGCTCGATCTGAAGACCTCTACGTTGGGCCGAACGTGGTTGACTCCGGACGTCTGATCCTCCCGCGAGCAGCCGCACGCATGTCTCCACTTTGATGGAGATCGCCTGGTGTTCGGCAGAAGAACGACCCCAGGCCTGGATCAAGGACCCAGGGCTGGGGCCGCTCGGGCTATGGACTGGATAGCCGTGCGCCTAAGCGCATGTCCCTCAATGTGACGGGGCGGCAAGGGTTGCGGAAGCGGCAACGAAAATTGATGAAGGTCCAAAGTATGTTAGGAATGTCCGGCTGGCGGGTTAGCTTAGGTTAATTCTTGGGAAGCTAACCTTCGGTTCCTAGACGGAGACTTTAAAAGGTTGATCTGAACCCCAGCCGAACGGGCAAATCAGAGACTGTTTATTTCGAGCTTACCGATCAATGGGACATACCTGAACTAAGGCGCCTCGTCGGCGAGATCATTCCCCGGTCTACCGCTATCGTCGGCTACGAAGTGGCAGCCAATTTTCCGATCATCGGGCCCCGAACAATGCTGGTCAGCGCCCGTCGGCTGGTTCACCCCGATAACAATAGCACCAGCGTACTGATCCTGTTTGAGGACGTGACCGACCGGCGGCGTGGCGACGCCCAAAAAGACATTCTCCTCGCGGAAACGCGCCACCGGATGAAGAATCTTCTCGGCATCGTGCGTTCTCTTGCCAGTCAAACCGACGTGGAAGGCCGATCGGCCAAAGACTACCGGGAGGCCTTCTTAGGCCGATTCCAGGCCGTGGCCGAAGCCGAAACCCTCGCACTGGCGGGGAGCTCGGAAGCCGATTTGAACGCCTTGGTGGAGCAGGCATTGAAGTCGGCCGGTCCAGAACGATGCCGCATCATTTCCGGGCCGCCGGTGGTTCTCAAGCAACGCCAGACCGTGCCGATGAGCCTCATTCTGCATGAACTCGTCACCAACGCCTGGAAGTATGGGGCCCTCTCTCGCACTGGCGGGCTCGTCCACTTGAGCTGGCGCACCGCAGAAGAGAACGGAAAATCCCTCCTTCACATCGACTGGCGAGAAGAAAACGGCCCGCCAGTGACACCGCCAACCCGCTCCGGGTTCGGCTCCAGGTTGATTGACCTTAGTGCGGTGCAAGGCTTACGGGGCGCCGTGGAACTGAAGTATGAGGCAACCGGTTTACGAGTTCACATCACCGCGCCTGTGGAGGCTTGAACCCCGGGGACGCATTGTGCAAGACGCTCCCCGAATATTGGTTGTCGAAGACGAGTACCTCATCGCGTTGGAGCTCGAGACTCAGCTGACGACTGCCGGTTATCGCGTGATCGGGCCGGCATCCGACGTCGACGGGGCACTGGAGCTATTGAACGCCAGCCGTCCCGACGCGGCCATCCTCGACGTCAATTTGGCAGGGGAATGGGTCTTGCCAGCGGATACATTGCGGCCGACTTCGAAGCCGATCCTATCCTGCGAGACGCCGTCAACGTCGGGAAGTCGTGGAGGCCCGAATTTCTCCTCAAGTCTCTTCGCGACGCACTAAACGGCGTGTGAGCGGCATCGCCGGAAGCATCAGGAAACGGACTGGCTTGCTGACCTTCGGCAAATGGCACATTGTTCTCGCGTCCCAGTTATCTTGTGATAGCGGAGGGCACCGATGAAGAGCATTCTGATAGTGGAAGACGAATATTTCCTGGCTGACGATTGTGCCAGGGTGATCGAAGCTACAGGCTTGCACGCGCTGGGTCCCTTCGGCACGCTCGCTGACGCGGAGCCGTACGTTGCCGAAGCGGACGGCGCTGTACTTGACGTCAACCTTGCCGGGGAGATGGTCTTTCCCCTGCTGGAGAAACTCCTGGCGGCGGGCAAACCTGTTGCTTTGCTGACGGGCTACGACTCAACTTCTATTCCCTCCCGCTTTGCCAGCTTGCCGATTTTCGTGAAGCCGGGAGACTGCGGGCCGGCAGTAGAGCTGATCGCGCATGAACTTGGAATGAGCTGCGTTTCCGGTAACCGCCAGGTGACGTCCGACCTGCCGCCGGCCGCCGCCCTTTCAGGTAAATGCCCCGAGACTGATCGGCGGTCACCGCGGCCCCAGCCCCGCAGGTGACAGGCGGGAAACTACCCGGAAGCGTTTTGGTCCGAAGTTGAATTTATAAGCGACTGGCGATCCAACCAATCCGCCAAAGCTTTGTACTCACTAGCCATTTGCAATAATTCCAGCTTAGCCGCCGGAGTCGTTGTTATAGCTGCCTGGTGGCGGCAGAGCTTCCCAAGCGAGCGGTAGGATTCGGATCGAGGGTTCATCACGGAGAACTCTGATCCCGTGTGACCCCCGGGTCCATCACTTGTGTTACAAAGTGAACACTTCAATGAAGGGAACGCCCCGCGGGCTAATTCGCTCAGCCTGAGGCAGTAAGTTGCTCTCCCTGGATCACTGGCATCAGCTTGCCTGCGTCGTACTGTTCGCTCGCGATCTGCTCGATGGTCCCCCCGATGCCGTCTAAACGTGCTGGCGACGTCATTTGCATCGGGTCCGTCTGACGCCGCGCGGTCACGCAGGGCAGACCATTCCTGCAGACGATCCGGTCATCACCCCTGAACATTGCGAACAGAACAGGCTGAGACTCGCCTCTTCGAACCAGCCGGAAGGATCAGGGACAAGGGGCATCTCAGATCTCCCTCTCCCGCCGGTCGGCAACTCTCGGTTTTGCCCATCCATCCTATTGGCTGCAGAGAGTGTCGCCACTGATGACGTATCCCACTGTAAGGGACTGGTTGAAGTCTGCTTAGGGTCACAAGCGGCGATGGTTACAAGCGCAGCCCTCCGCCCGGTTTACAGCCATAGCGGACAAGCATCCAATTCGCCGGTCAAGGGCAAAGGGGCCAGCGTCGGACAGGAAGTCCACCCGTACATTTCCCAAGTGTCGGCAATTTCGCTCGCAGGTTAACTGGTGCGGATCGAGTGCCGCATCATGAAAACACCGAAGCCAAACAATGGGGCGAGCAAGAGGTCCGACGATTAGTCAGGCTCGCCCGGCAGGGATTTGGCACATCGAAGATAGCCGCCGAACTTGGCCGCCACGCGGGATCGGTAAGGCGCATGGTGCGAACGTTGGGACTGCTGTTGAAGACGTAGTCCCCGATGGATCTTGAGCGCGCGGCTGACCTACAGCCCAACGCCTCGCCCCCTGCCGCGAGTTGGCTGCGACTCGCGAAAATGCAGAACTCAGATCGTTTGCAGCAATATCATCCCAACGACGGTCACAATGAAACCGATTGCCGTCACTGCGGCGAAGCACCGCTCTACGCTATCCATGAACGCAACCTCGCCAAAAGAAATAATTTCGCCTTGCAAAAAGTGAGAGCTGGCTGTCATCGTCGAGGGGACTTTGAGTAACCGACAGCGCTCACGCCGCCATACCGTGCGCCGATCGCGTGGTGTTCGCATCATCCTCGATTGCTGGGAGCAAGGTAGATGCGCACGAGTGATCGCGCCGCGCATCGTTGGCTAAATGCTCCCAATACTCAGCTTCGGCGAGCAGTTTCCAACTTCTATCGGGGTGATGCGCGGCAGTCTGACGGCACAGCGATGCCATCGCGCGCAGGCGACTCACAGTATCCACCTACTCCTCCCAAGGTTTTGTTTTTTTCACCCTATTTTCTATTTTTGCGTCGGAGTCATCATCATTATGACGCACAACCAATTTTACTCTCCGGAGCGCGATTCGGCTTTCGCTGCGCCTGCAAATCGCGCCTCGATCACCATCGGCGCAAATGCGGTACGTTCATTCGTGATCTATGATCGGACCACGCGGGCAAAGCGTTCTTATCGAGCATGCTTTGTGCACTGCAAAGGTCAGTCATGGCCGTAATTCTACGAGATTGCGCGCCGGTAGTGTTTGGCGCCTACTTCCGATTGTTTTTATGACGATTAGCTTTTTTAGCGAGAGGTCATGAGCGTCAAAGCCATGATGGCGACAATCCTGCACAATCAACTGACGTTGCGCGGCGTTCATTCCCTCGCGCCATCTGACTACGAGGAGATCGTAGAACACTTGCTCGAACAGCTCCGAGAGCTGGAGCTTAGCCTGGCCGCGCGCGAATTGAATGGCAGGCAAGGGCCGAAGTAGCTTCCTGGCGAAGGCCAAGGCGCCCCCTTGGTTGGTCAGCTACCGCGACTCAATGTATCCCTCGCCACTATGAAATACACATCTGCTCGCCCCTTAGCCGACCCTGAGACCGGCGCCCGAAAGCTGGTCGACATCGCCAACGGCATTCAACCCGTGCAGGACGGACGCGTCTTCATCGAGCTGGTCAATGTGCCTTTCCTGAAACAGGGCGGCACGGGCGAACAATTCAGCGCCGCAGTCGCGTTGGCGCAGGAGCGCGGCTGGCTGGAGCTGCATGAGAGCGGCACGTATGTGCGGCTGCCGGGGCAGACCACACAAGCATCCGGATCATGACGCGGAGGAGCGCAATCTACCTAAGCAGAAAGAACGATCAGACGAATAATCTGCTTTGGGTCAAAATCGGCGGTCAGACTGCTGCAATCAGTTTCCGCTCCACGCCTGACAACCGACGCCCAAAGGAGCATTCTGCTTGGCCGCCACGGGCCAAAAGCAGAAATTCGATGGCCTCGTTGGGGCGGCTAACAATGTTGGTCGGACTCCATGTCAATTGCTTTCACAGAACCCGATATGGATTAGGCGCTCCACAGATGTGGTTGGCACCCCATACGCGAATCGAGCGGCAAGAACGGAGCCGTGCTGCTCGCCTCGCCTTATCGAACCGTCACCGGCAGACTTGTGAACCCCCGCAGCACGTTGTTGACAGCCCTGGTTGGCGTCCCCAGTTCAAAGCGGGATACCCGGCGTGCGAAAGCCGTCATCAACGCCGTGATCTCCAGGCGCGCTAGATGCATGCCGGCGCAAACATGCGCTCCAATCCCGAAACCGAGATGATCACGGACATCCCGTCTCACGTTAAATTTCTCTGGTTCTTCCCACTTACGCTCGTCGCGATTTGCTGACGCGTAAAGCACTAGGACTCGCGATCCGGCGGAGAGTTTCACTCCGTCCAAGGCCGTGTCTTCCGCCACGACCCGAGTGAAGCCCCGAATCGGAGACTCCAGCCTTACGGCTTCGTTGATGGCTGCGGAAATCAGCGACGGATCCTGTCGCACCAAGTCCCACTGGTCGGGATTCTCGCCGAAGAACCAGATCAGGCTGCCCGTGGCGAAGATCGTGGTGTCCAGGCTCGGGCTGATATAATCCCGCATCATCGCCGGGCATTTCTCCATCGAAATTTCTCCGCCGTTTGCAGCCTTCCAGATCGCGGCGGCCCAGCCGTCGGATCTAAGACGGGCGATGGTGGAAGGATCGCGACAATAAGCGTGAAGCTCCTGTATCTGCGGCAAGGCCGCGGTGCCGCGCGAATTCATGGCACCCAGCGCATCGAACGTCGCAGCCGCCCAGCGCAGCATGTTCGCACGTCCATCCTCGGGCAGCCCCACCAGATCGGACACGATCGACACCGGTAAATGTCGAGCACAATCCTCTATCGCATCGAAGCTTTGCCGCTTCACCAGACGCGCGACCAGCGCATCGGCTTCGGCTTCGATCCGCGGGGCAACATCCTTCAGCGCTGGCGCCGTCAACGGCGCGCGTATGA
This sequence comes from Bradyrhizobium sp. CCBAU 45321, assembly GCF_028128975.1. NCBI lineage: Bacteria > Pseudomonadati > Pseudomonadota > Alphaproteobacteria > Hyphomicrobiales > Nitrobacteraceae > Bradyrhizobium > Bradyrhizobium sp. CCBAU 45321. The sequence continues at coordinate 25,259 of NZ_LFKZ01000102.1, read as the reverse complement.
TTCGTCGCATTTTGGTGTGTTCGGGTGGATCACTGGTGATCGTGTTGCCGATCGAAGAGGAATTGATCAATTCATTGGCGGCGACCCCGCGGGCTGAGGAGAACTTCGTGTGATTCATCAACACAGAGCGTACATCGGCAAAGCGGCCGACCGCCCACAGTCCATTCCTGGGCAGCCATACCGCCGGACCTGCATCGCGAATGGCCTGATAATGGCCGTAGGGCTCGACGATCACCTCATCGCTGTAGATGTCGACGTCGTAAGACGCAGCATCAACAAGGGTATGTTTCGTAACTCCCGCGGGTGGGGCGAAGCGCTTGCCGGAGTCAAACACCATCGCACCACCTATCGATCTTCGCGCCGTCGAGATTGTCGCGCAGGCGATTTGCCAGCCGGTTCGAATCGATGTCGTGTAGGGGCTTGCCCCCGGAAATATCCAGAGCGTGGGCAGCTGCCTGCCCGATCGCAAAGCAGGGTCCCATGACACGAACCGAGGCCAGAGCCGCGACGTCGCCATCTATACATCGGCCTGCAGCGATCAAGTTGTCGCTATCCCGATGCACGAGGCTCCGCAACGGCACATAGTGCATGTGGTTGCGATCCTCGAAAGTTTCCCAATGCACTGTCTCGGCGCTGTCATGCGCCTCGACCGGCCAAGAGCAGCGCGCGACGGCATCGGCGGGGCGATGGCCGGTCCGGACTTCATCGATGGTGAGTTGGTGCACGCCGACGAACCAGCGGGTTTGCCTGATTCCAGGCAAACCGTAGGCCCGGACACGCACCTGGCCCATCGACCTCGGAAACTCCCGCCGCAAAAATTCCAGCACCTTGTCGGCTTGGTCCCTACCTTCGAGCGTAGCGCGCGTGGCCGCGATCGGCTCGGTCGGATTGGGCATGTGCGTCATGTTGACGGTCGCCACGCCGCGGCCGGGGAATGCGAAAATGAATCCATCCTCGCGGCTCAGACCGTATTCGCGCTTCTTGTTCTTCAGCACCTCTGCGACATGGAATCCGTCGAAATCGGCGATCGCATCTTCCGCGAAGCCCTCAAGCAAGATCATCTGCGTGCCCCATTGGGCTTCATGGGGTTCGCGCACAGGTAACCCGGCATGCCATGCAATGGCCGCATCGCCCGAGGCGTCGACAAATCCATCCGCGCGGACGGCCAAGTCGCCCCATCGCGTCGACACATCAAGCTCGACGATGCGACGACTTTCAATACGGGCCGAGCGCAGGACAGCACCCAGCACCAGGCTCACATTTGCACGCGAGAGTGCCCGTTCGCTCCAGCGACCGCAAAGCATCTCCTCGTACTGTAGAACGATCGTGTCCAGCGCACGGCGGGCGTAGATTGCACCGGCGCCATGCAGTTCGTTCAGCATATCGTCGACCGCGCCGAACGTAACGCGGTATGGCCGCGGGCCGTTGGAATAGAGGCCGCATATCGTGCCGAGCAATGTCCCGACAAGCTGGCCGCCGATCGTCGGCATGGCATCGAGCAGGACGGTCTTGCGGCCTAGGCTGGCTGCCGTCAGGGCCGCCATGATTCCTGCGGCACCGCCTCCGACGACGCAGACTTCCGCGTCCAGGGTCATTCGTTCTCGCGCCCTGACGACAGTGCGGGTGGCAAGGTTAAGGGTCATGGACTTACTCGACGGCGATGCCGCGGGCCTTCACCAACGCGGTTGACTTTCCGGCTTCGTTCTTGACGAATTCGCGGAATTCCGCGCGCGTCATGTTGAGGATCTGAAAGCCGAGATCGATAAATCGCTTGGTGACCTGCGGCTGCCGCATCGCATGGCCGACCTCTTCGCTGAGTCGCTGGACAACTGGCTCGGGTGTACCCGCCCGTACCACAACCCCGAGCCACAAAGACATTACGACATTGGGCAGCCCGGGTCCCAAACCGTCGAACAGCAGGTCAACTTGCGATCCGATCAGATCTCGCATCGCCGGCGCTGAACCTCTGTAGGGGACATGAACCAGCTGGATGCCCGCGTCCGCCTTGAGCATTTCCCCGAGCAGGTGGCCGAGGCTGCCGTTGCCCTGCGAAGCATAATTCAGCGCCTTGGACTTTGCTGCGGCAACCAGATCGGCGGTTGAATTGAACGGGCTGGATTTTGGCACATAGAGCAGCATCGGCATCAACATCAGTGGAGCAACCGGCTCCAGATCCGTCAGCGGGTCGTAGCTGAAATTCGCGTAGACGGCCTTGTTGATTCCGAGCGAAGCGGTGTCACCGATGAGAAGCGTGTGTCCGTCCGCCGGGGCGCGGATCAGGGCCGCGCCCGCGATCTGACCGCCAGCACCCTGCTTGTTTTCGACGATTACTGGCTGGCCGAGGCGCTCTCGCAATACTTCCGCCAGCGCACGAGCCATCAGATCGGCGGGGCCACCGGCAGGATAAATCACCAGGATGGATATCGGTCGAGTCGGAAATTCCTGCGCCTTCGCCTTGCCCGGCACCGTCATGGCAATTGCGAGCATCAGTGCCGTTGAAATCGCTCCTGCGCGCGTAAGCATTATGCGCCTCCCCTTGCTGAAGTTCGGCTCGAACGGCCCGATTTTCAATTTGCTCAAATGCCGCCTTCGTTGGCACATGACGTCAGGACTTTAGGAGCAATAAGAGTTATCCTAATAATGCCAATCGACTATGATTGTTATTCACTCGATGTATAACCCTCGAGGTCGTGATGACCGTTGAAGTACGCCTATTGGAATTCTTCCTGCGCGTGGCTGAACTCGGCAGCATCAACAAGGCAGCTGCGAGCGTGCATCTGTCGCAGCCGGCGCTGTCGCGGCACATTGCGCTCCTCGAACACCAGATGGGCAACAAGTTGTTCATCCGCACTCCCGGCGGCGTCGACCTCACGGAGGCTGGCAAGATGCTCTCTGATCGCGCCCGTCCTCTGTTGCGCCAGCTTACTCTCCTTAAAGAGCAGGTCGGCGAAAAAGCCTCGGGCCAACTTGCCATCGGCACGCCGCCCGCATGGCAACAGGTCGTGACATCCCCCTTCGTGGAGAAGCTTGCGGGGCGGCACCCCGGTATCACGCTCCGTGTCTACGAGGGTGTCAGCAATATCTTGCGCGAGTACATGTCCGCGCGCCTGCTCGACATTGCCATCGTGCCGTACGACTCCTCGCCTACCGCAAGACGCCGCTGGTGCGCGAACCGATGGTGCTGGTCGGTCGATGAGAGGATGCACTACACCCCGACAAACCAGTAGCACTGTCTAAGCTTGACGGCTTGCGGCTGGTGCTTCCTGGACGTCCGAATGTGGCGCGGGTCCAGGTCGAGCACGCCCTGGAACGCAAAGGTATGCAGTTTCGATTGGCCGTCGAGACCGACACGCTGAGCCTTTGCCTCGACCTCGCACGCCGCGGAGTCGGATATTCCGTCGTGCCAGCCTCTTCGCTCTTTGAGCATGGCTTGGGAGATGCGATCAGTTGGGGACCGATCAAGGGGCAATTTGTAACCTGGGCACTCTGCGAGAATTTGGACCGAACTCACTCGCAAGCGGTGCGTGAGGGCCGCGGGCTCCTGATCAAGGCGGTGTCCGACGCGCTCGAGCTCAAGGTCTGGGCGCGCGCCGAACGCCCAAAAGCTAAAGCCTAGCGAAGCGTACGCGCCGATCCATGGGAACGTCCGCTCCGGGTCACAACCGGCGGTCGGTCAGAGCCTGCGTCCGCTCTGCCTCCCAATGCAACATTGCGAATGCCTCAGCCCGGCCGGCTAAGGGCCAACAGGCGATATCTCAGCCGGACATGAACGAAGGCCGCCAACTGTGGTGGCCCTCGGGACGACAGTTGCATGGGTCGGTGCCGAGCGGTGCCGACCACTCTGCAACGTCGAACATTGGCGACCTTACAGGCGCCCCCTGCAAGTCTCGCGATACCTGCGGCAATTTCCTGCGCCTTGTTCGCCCAGCTCGTTCTTGTAGAGGCAGGCCTGTCTTAATTCGGCGCACACATCCCTACGTACTGGTCGCTGGCAGGTCTCCCGGTATCTGCGGCAATTTCCTTCGCCCCGTTCCCCTAGAGCGTCCTTGTTTTCGCAGGCAAGCCGCAATTGCTCGCATTGCCGACCACCTCGGCCGTCGTACACTCGGACGCCTCCCGGTCCAAACTCCACGGATTGGGAGAAGGCGGAGATCGGAATTACGAAAAGAGCAGTTGCTGCTGCGGCGCCGAACGCATGCTTGCGCATAGCCGAAATATGGATCTTCCTCATTAGCGTCTCCTCCAGTATGCGTAGGTTACGAAGCGGCGTGGAGTCGGATCCACGGCTGGGAACTACGTCTATGTGTTCACGAACCCTTTAGTTCCTGGACGAAGACCTTAAAAAGGTTGATCTGAACCCCGGCCAAATGGGCAGTTCAGAGAATGTTTATTCAGGGCTTACCGACCTTCGCGTTCACATCGGGCTGTTCCCCAACGGCTCGATTCCGGTTCGGATCAAAATCGGCGGTCCAGACCGCTGCAATCAGTTTCCGCTCTACACCCGACAGCCGACGCCCACCGAGCATTCCGCTGGGCAGCGATGGGCCACAAGCTGACTCGCAAACGATCCATTGATGCCGGTCTAGTTCCACAACCTCTGTTTACTATCAGGCTGCACCTGCTCCAGCCGCAATGCGCGTAAGTGAACATGAAGACATTACGCAGCTTGATCTTAGCAATCATTGTCGTTTTGCTCGGCTTGGGCCTTTATGCTGTTGTTCTCGCAACCTTGTCCCCCGAATGGATATTTTCTGCGGGTCGCCCCGTGCCCTTTTGCAAATGTCTGGCGTCAAAAACGGCGCCGTCGCTGCCGTAGGTCCGGCGGGATTTTCGCAATCATGTCGCTTGCCAATGGACAAGGTATGGGCGATCTCGGTCGGCGCCTTCACCGAACGTCCGGCGCTCCGATGCGTGTGTCCGCAGGAACGTCTTTCGGCAGGCAATAGCGGCTGCGGCAATATATGAGCGGGGTGCACACGTTGCTCAATTCGAAACCGACAATCCGCCCCAGTATGATCGCGTGATCGGCCTCCTCGATCGTTGTCGTTCTTCGACAATTGAAGGCGGCAGCCGCACCGATGAGGATCGCGTTCCCCGATGCATCTTCGCCATGAGCGACATCCTTCCACTTTTCCTCGCCGGAGGTCGCAAAGCGATTGGACAAGTCGCGCTGTGAAGAGCTCAGGATGTTGACCGCGAAGCAGTCCGCGGCGCGCATCGCGGCGTAGGATGCTCGCGACTTACCAACGCAGAACAATATGGTCGGCGGAGAGAGCGATACGGACGTGAAGGAGTTGGCAGTAAAGCCGAAGTGCCTACCGTCGGAAGGTGTGGTGATGACGGTCACCCCGGTCGCGAAACAGCCGAGGGCTCTCTTGAGGTCGGGATCGGTCACCTTACGGCTCCCCAGTTATGACGGGACGCCGGGTCCGTTCGGCTCAATTCCGACGGATCCGACGCGGATTAGCGGATCAGGCGACCTTTTCGGCTGGCTTGAGGTCGCGAGCAGCCTGATTTTTGGCCCGCCAATGAGCACCGGACGTGGTCGGCAGGTAACGCGCAGGATTGGTGGGCGACACGCAGGTCGGAAGACAGGATACGTCGGCGTCGTAGTTGGGCTGGTGAAAGAACACCATCGAGATCCGTCGGCTCGATCCGGCTTTATCCAACGGCGGATTCATCACGCGGTGAAGCGTGGATACACGCGGGGGCGCTTTCGAACCTACACGGGATAGGCGGCGCTGAATGTGCAATCTCTACTCGATCACAACCAACCAGGCGGCGATCGCCGGTCTGTTCAGGCGCATGAACCGCTATGTCGGCAATCTGGCGCCGATGCCCGGTGTGTTTCCCGACTATCCGGCGCCGGTGATCCGCAATGCCGGCGATGCCGAGGAAATGGTGCTGATGCGCTGGGGCATGCCGCCCCCGTCCAAGACGGGCGGGCCGCCGGTCACCAATATCCGCAATACGTCCTCGCCGCATTGGCGCGGCTGGCTGAAGCCGGAGAACCGCTGCCTCGTGCCGGCGAACAGCTTCGCCGAATACGCCCCCGAGCCAAATCCGGGGACAAAGAAGAAGGACCTCGTCTGGTTCGCACTCGAGGAAAGCCGGCCGCTGTTCTGTTTCGCCGGCATCTGGACCGAGTTCAGAGGCGACCGCGGCACCAAGTCGAAGCCGATCCCCGGCCCCCACCTCGTCTACGGCTTCCTGACGACGTCGCCCAATGCGGTAGTCGAGCCGATCCATCCGAAGGCGATGCCGGTGATCCTGACCACCGAAGGGGAGCGCGACGTCTGGATGCGCGCCCCCTGGGATGAGGCGAAGGCACTGCAGCGCCCTTTGCCCGACGACGCACTGAAGATCGTCATGCGCGGCGAAGACAAGGAAGACAAGGTCGCAGGGTAGTCAGGTTTTGCACGGAACGGCGGAACACGTGGAAAAGCCGCAGCCATCGCGATCGCGAATCCCTGCCCCGTGCTAACCGAGCGGAACAGATGAAAGGCGGGTGGATTCGTCCCGGCAGAAACGATCTCGATGCTGATGACGAACGAACGGCGGCCGGCGATTCGGACATTGCGCGGCTGGGCAATATCCGCGCTGCAGGAAGCCGGTGCCATCCGCGAGTGCGAGGAGCATGGCTGGATGCAGGATCGCGCCGATCCGCATGCCCGCGAGCGCGCGTTCGATATCGCTCGGGCGGATCCGCCGCCCGGGGTTTCATCACAAGCGGCTGCGGTGGCGATCGCCGAGGTGCTGGACTCGATCGGCGACGCCTGCCCCGATGCCCGCCGGAAGATTGAAGCCGACTCCGCCGCGACGTGTCCGGCGGCCCCATGTACAATCTGCGCATGGTCTCTCCCGATCCGGAACACGGCGTCTCGACGGCACCGCACCGCAAGATCATCCATATCGACATGGATGCATTCTACGCGTCGGTCGAGCAGAGAGATAATCCGACCCTACGCGGCAAGCCCGTCGCGGTGGGCGGTTCGGCAGAGCGCGGCGTCGTCGCCGCCGCGAGCTACGAAGCCCGCAAATTCGGTGTTCGTTCCGCCATGGCCTCGGTCACCGCGAAGCGGCAATGTCCCGACCTGATCTTCGTCAAGCCGCGCTTCGAGGTCTACAAGGCGATCAGCCGGCAGATCCGCGAGATCTTCGCCGAGCACACGCCGATCATCGAGCCATTGTCGCTTGACGAAGCCTACCTCGACGTCACCGAGAATTTGCAAGGTATCCCGTTGGCCAGAGATGTCGCGCTCCGGATCCGCGAGAAGATCAAGGCGGAGACAGGCCTGAACGCCTCGGCGGGCATCTCCTACAACAAGTTCCTGGCAAAATTCGCCTCCGATCACCGCAAACCCAACGGACAATACGTCATCTCGCCAGAGATGGGACCGGCCTTCGTCGAGACGCTGCCGGTCGGGAAATTTCACGGTATCGGGCCGTCGACCGCCGCCAAGTTCAACGCCTTCGGGATCTGGACCGGCCACGACATCCGTAATCAGTCTCTCGCCTTCCTGCAGGAGAACTTCGGCAAGTCCGGTACCTACTACTACTGGATTTCTCGCGGCATCGACGAGCGCCCTGTTCGAGCCAATGGGATCCGAAAGTCCGTTGGAGCCGAAAATACATTCTCGATCGATCTAACCGAATTCGACGCGATGGTGGCAGAACTCGAGCCGTTGATTGACAAGGTCTGGCGGCACTGCGAGTCGGCGGGCACTCGGGGACGAACGGTGTCACTCAAAGTGAAGTTTGCAGATTTCGAGATCATCACGCGCAGCCGATCCCTTCCTTCGGCTGTCGCAAGCCGCGATGAGCTCGGACATCTGGCGATTGGCCTGCTGGAGGACAACATGCCTCTTCCAAAGCCGGTGCGCCTGCTGGGAGTATCTCTGTCTTCCTTGCAAGGCGAGAACGACACGAAGCCGCAACTGGATTTCGGGCTTTGAACCGGACTAGACTTCCGGCTCGGCTAAGCCCGATGCCCGGGCCCCCTATCCGGAGGATCGCAATACCCCAATGCTTGAAACGGATCTAACTCTGGCCGCGATGGCCGAGGCGTTGGCCAAATCCGCTGACTACCGCGTCCTCCGGCGTCTGGTCCCAAGGGAGCGTTTCGCTCCACCTATTGATCGAAGCACCAAGACAGGCGTCCTGCTTGACGTGGAAACAACCGGCCTCGACCAGCGAAAGGACGAGGTGGTAGAGCTCGGGATGGTCAAGTTCGATTACCGGCCAGACGGTCGTATCGCGGGGATCAGAGATGTCTTCTCGTCGTTCAACGAGCCGTCCCAGCCAATCCCGTTTGAGGTCACCGCTCTGACCGGGATTACGAACGAGATGGTGGCTGGACAGCGGATCGACGAGGCGGCCGTCTCTTCGTTCGCGGATGACGCTGTGATCGTCATTGCCCACAATGCAAGCTTTGACCGAAAATTCACGGAACGCTACTGGCCCATTTTCCAGCGCAAAGCCTGGGGTTGCTCGGCGACCGAGGTTGCGTGGCGGAAACACGGCTTCGAGGGCTCGCGCCTGGCTTACCTCCTCAACAGGGCCGGTTTCTTCCACCAGGCTCATAGAGCCGTCGACGACTGTCATGCCCTGCTTGAGATTCTCTCATTCGAACTGGCGACGACCGGCACAACTGCGCTTGCCGTCCTGCTCGAGCAGGCTCGCAAGAAGACTATACGGGTGTGGGCTGAGCAATCGCCCTTTGAACTCAAGGACGCGCTCAGACGGCGCGGCTACCGTTGGAGCGACGGAAGCGATGGCAGACCGCGATCATGGTACGTCGACGTTGACGAAGACAAGCTTGATGACGAAATCGTCTTCCTCAACACCGAGATCTATCTCCGTGAGGCGGAGCCGCGCTTGCAGACCTTAACGGCGTTCGATCGTTTTTCGGTCCGAGCCTGAGACCATCGTTCGGGTGCCCTTATCCTCGCGCCCTGAGGATGAGACCGGAGTCGGTGTTCGAAAGGCTTCGATAGCGGGAGGCGTCGCTCGCAAAACAGCGTGCTCCTACTGTCCTTGGCGAGTCACCGCCGGATTTCTAGTCCCCTGCCATTCAAGGCGCCAAATGCCGCCTTGACGCAAATTCTGGACAAGGTCAGGTCGAAAACAGACGAGGCAAGTACCGCCGACGTGACGAATTGAGGGATAGATGATCCCGTTGCTCGAGTGATCGATCCGCAATTGTCGGGCCAAGTTCTGGCCCGCCGGATAGGCAATCGAGGGGTCCTTATGCAGAATCTGGTCAACTTCGATGTCCACATCACGCAAATCGTGGAATGGGCCGAAGAAATCAGCAATGAGTTCAGCGTAGTCGGTGACGTTTTCGAAGCGACCAACGGCTTCAAGTTCCCGCGTCAGGTGATACGAAACCTCTCCAATCGCGGTGTCTGCATCGAAGGCGCAATACCAGGCACCCCGATCGTCGTCATTGAAACGATTTCCGCCGGGGCGTGTGTGCGTAAACGCAGCGTTGATGAACGTAAAGCCAGCTCGACCAAATACCAGCTCGCGTGGATCGAGCTGCGGAAGCCCGGTCTCCTGCGCCACCAGCCGTCCATTTGAGGCGCTTTCCAGCGCAGCTAGATCCTCAAGCGCACCGTGATTGGCAGCAAGCGGAAGCAATACCGGGTCTTTGAGACGACCGGTTGAGATCAGCCGCACCGTGTCGCGCTGCGTCAGGTTTAACGTTGGCAGCAAGGACATTCATAAACCGCCGCGCAGTGCGTCGATATGCCGGCGTACTTCCAGCATCTTTGGAATGCCGCCTTCTATCATCGTATCGAGCGGACGTCGTCCACCATAGAGCGGCCCCTTGTTGACGAGCCGCACCCACTCGTCCGATAGCGGCTCCGAGAAAAGCAAACGAAGCCCCTTGAAGATGCCGATAAGCGCACTGATCCTCGTCAGTGTGTCCTGCGATAACGTGCCCGACCACTCCCCCTTCTTCATTCGAAACCAGGTTCGTTCAGACACGTCACCAAGCAGTGCGCAAACTTCGGGTCCAGTCAAACGCCAGATCTCGGCAAGCCGAACCACGCCGTCGACTGCAGATCGCGTCAGTCGTTCACGGGTAGATGCATCAGAGAGGTTTGGAGCCGATGGCCCCACTCCCGGGTCTATCGCTGGTCTAACAGCTGCTTGGTTCATCGAAGCGGCCCTCCGCCAATTGGCAGTCAATATACTGCCAATTGGCAGATTTGCAACCCCTCGGTTAAATACTTGTAGTTCCAATAGAATCCTTGTCATTGACCACCGGTTGTCCCGCTACCCTCAAGTTTGGCGATGCAAAACAGGCCCGGGCTCAATTTGAAGGTAGGCCGCTAGTTAGAACTCTGCGAAGCTACCAACTGGTCAGAGTAGTGTTTTGCCCAGCACAGCGTATTCACGAGCTGCATCTGCTCGATCGTATGACAAGGGATTTCCAAGAGACGCGGGCTGGCAAAGACTACCGAAAGGCAGCGCGCCCGGCTTATCGCCACATTGAGACGGTTGCGGCTGTAAAGAAACTCGATGTTGCGCGGCATATCCTCTCCGGATGACGTGGTCATCGAAATCAAAACAACAGCCGCTTCTTGTCCTTGGATCTTGTCGACTGTTCCGACACGAGCGCCGTTCGGCAGGACGTCGCGCAGATGGTTCACCTGCATGTTATATGGCGTTACGACCAGAATGTCGTCGACGCTGATCGTCTTCTTGGTGCCTTTCTGGTTGACCCACGTTTTGCCGAGCAGTGTTTCGTAAGTCTTCTTAAGTCGCTCGGCCTCTGGCGGGCACCGTTGCGCAAAGCCGGCATGATCGACGGGGACAAAGCGCAGTCCGGTCGCAGCTAGCGCCTCATCTTTGGTATCGCCAATGTCGATAGTTTGCTGTTTGGCGGATGGGTCGGATACGAGGCGGCCGTCGTAGACAGCGTCTGAGATGAATTTGCAGATGCCGGGGTTCATCCGGAACGTCGTTGCCAAGAAGATGCCCCTGTCCGGCGGAACGGTTGTCAAGCCGGCTAGCAAGTGATCGAGTCCCGAGATACCGGAGCCACCCGGATGTGCGCCCTGAATCGGTTGAGACAGTTGCATTTGGTCTCCGACGAGAACGACATTTTTCGCGGCAACACCCATCGCAATCACGTTCGCAAGGCTCACTTGACCTGCTTCATCAATGAACAGGTAGTCGAGCGTCTGATCGAGATCGGGCCGCGCAAAGAGCCAAGCGGTGCCAGCAATGAGCTGATGATTAGCTTGGGCCGCGGCCGCGTCTTTGTTCTCCGCGTTGGTAATCATCGTTCCCTGGAAATAGTGTTCCTCTTTGGTTGAACCCTTAATGCCGCTGAAGCGGATACCCTTCTCTTTTGCGACAGCTTCAACGTCCTTCAGCAGATTATTGATGGCCTTGTGCGAGTTGGAGGCGACGCCGACGCGTTTCTTCTCCGCCAAAAGGGCGACGATTGCGTGCGACGAGGTATAGGTCTTGCCAGCGCCGGGCGGGCCTTGGATGAGCATGTAGCTTTGGTCAAGGCGCTTTAGTGCGGCCACCGATCCATCCAGAAGGTCTGCGCCTTGCGCGATGATGGGCGCGCCTTGCTCCTGCTTCACAAGGCGCGGCACGGATTTCTTCATAATGTCGGTCAGGGCACGGTAACTAGCTTGATCGCCCCCGATAACAGCTTCGGCATAGCGATGGACCGCGCCGCGCAAAACCAGATCGCCCAAAGGGCCCTCAGGAATGAGGGAGGCACCGTCTGCGATGCGCGACCATTTCGGTCCAAGCTTCAACGATATGCGCCGTGCGTCTTCATCCAGTTCGACGATTTCCCCGGCCGGCTCAAGCGTGCCGGCACGCAAAACGTCGTCGCCCACGCGCATCTTGAAGTCCTGGGGCGGGAACGTGAACGAGTAGACCATCGATTTCTTTTCTGGGCGGGGCGGACGCGCGGGGTCGGGGCTAAGCACGCCGATACACTCGGCGTCATCGATCAATTCCTCGTCGGTCATTTCTTGGCGTGTGAACATCGCCCAGAATTTTGGCTTGGCCTCTCGCCGATGGAATTCGAGTAAATAGGCCAGCAAGGTCCGCCACGGACGATCTTCGGGCAGGCATCCCGTTGTGAGTGCCTGAATGTGCGCGGCGGTGCGCTGCTCCGCCTCGATGCGCTTTTGCTCGCGCACGGGATCAGCCTTCTCCGGCGCGATTTCCGTGGGCCACGGCATGGTGGCAGGGCGCAGTGTGACAAGCCAATCCCGGCATTTCGCAGTCGATTGGCAATCAAGCTTGTTGTAAGCCTCGATTTCGTCGAGCAACTCTTTGGCGCCAAGGCGGCGGAACCGCTCATAGATGATGATGCTATCACCCGCTGTGGTGACCGTCCCGGATCGTGCCTCATCGAGGTATAATGCTTCGATATTCTTTATCGAATATCGGGGCTCCGAGATCCGTACGGCTTCGCGAACAACTTTGTAAAGGTCGACGAGCTTGTGCCGGCGCAGCAGATTATCGACCTCTGTTTCCCGCGTGCCGTGAAACATCGCGAGGCGCTTCAAGGCTGACTCTTCGTAGCTGGCATAATGGTAGATGTGGGCGGCGGGATGAGACACAAGACGCGCGGTCATGAAGTCGACGGTGTTCTCGAATGCCTTCTTCTCATCTTCGCGATTATGCGCCCAGAAAGCCGTGAACTTCTCCTGCCCCCCATCGTAGTGAACAAGACCAAAAAGATACTCGAGTCCCCATTCGTAGAGGGGATCGCCTTCCATATCGAAGAAGAGGTCGCCGGGGTCCGGCTTGGGAAGCCGCTCAAAGCCGCGGCCGGGCGATGGCGGCAGCATTTCGTGCTGGTTCTTTCCGGTATCACGGCGCGCCAGCTGCAAAGCGGCCTGCGCGCGCAACCGCGACAGGGTATCGGCTTGCAGGTTCTGAATACGTGCGGTCGCCGGCATAGCTGCGAGCTGGCGGACAGTCGTGATGCCGCTTGCCCGTAGCTTATCGACCTGGCTGCGTTGAATGTTCGCAACGAGGCTCAAGTGATCGTTCGCCTCCCATTCAGCAGTGCAAGTGTCGGACCACCGGCAAAAGGTACAATGACCACACGGCTCTGCGAGCGAGGTCGTCGGAGGCGTCCCAACAAAGGTTTCGAACCGCCCCCGCGCCACGCCGTAATAGTGGCGCACGTCGGATGTACGAAGTGAAGCCATGCGGCCGTCACCGAGCACGACGTGCAACTGCCGCGGTTCGACGCCCTGAGCGGCGCCAAGAAGATCGGCGTAAACGCAAAGCTGCACCACGTGCTTCGGCTTGGCGGTACGCGCGAGTTTCGTGTCGGCGACGTCATAGGCATAGTCACCCAACTGCGATGCTGTTCCATTGACGCGAAGGAGGAAATCCGAGAATCCATGCCAAGGGGAACCATAGAGCGCGCCCTGATAAACGACATCGGCGCCAGCTTGCATGGCCTTGTGCGTGGCCGCGACACGATCCCCAAGCGACCCTTCGCTGGCTATCTCGGCAACGGTTCGTCCTTCTTTCCTCAGCCGGGCGAGGTAGGCCTTCTCGTGTTCGATGCCTTTTTCCTGAAGGAGCTTGGCCTGCTCGTCGTCTTCCGGAAGGGCCACCGGATGCGCAAGCTGGCGCAAATCGTTGAACGTGGCATGCGTGCAGCCAAGATAGTTCACGAGGTCGGTCGCCGAATAAATCCGCCTTCCTGCTTCCTCCCTCATGATTGCCCCCCTCGTTTTTACTATCTATTCGGCAGCATCTCTGCCGGCGGCGGGGGCTAATAAGCCTCCCCGCAGTATCTCTTTTCCGTCTGAAAAGTCGTAGATGCTTTTGATCTTCTGCCCGTCCCAGACGAACCGGTAATGAGCCCCCTGAACGGCGCGCGGCAGCAAGGCTCCGTCGAACACGGCAAGGAAGCGATGTTCGCCGAAGCCCGGCCGGCGGAACAGAATGCCGGGCGAGCCGCTGTCGTGGAGCTGGTGCCCGATCTTCCAGCGCTCGGCCTTTGGGAGGTTGGGATCGAGCTTTGTAAGATCGTGAAAACTTCCTGTAATGCGACGGCTGAAGACACGCATGTCGAGACCCATGGCGGGTTCGCACGTGCTGCCGAGAAATTCCTCGCGACGCAGTAGGGCAAAGGCCAGAGCCGTGTTCATATCGCTGGCCAGCTCAAGGCACCCGAGCGTCGGCCCGAGAAAAAAGGTCCCACGCGGGTCTTTGTACGCAAAGGGCGCGTGATTCCAGTTTTGGTATTGGCTGGCAGATTTTTCGCCTGCCTTCGGTACGGTGGGCAACTGCTTGATTGCCGCTAGGCGAGGATTCGTGCGCTCCTCCAGAGCTTTTGCGGCACTCTGCACCTGCTCGTCACCCAACCGCTCGTACACCTCGATGGTCGGAAACCGCGAGGGGATGAGCTGGTAACAATCCTGATCGAACGAACGCTTGGAATACATCGCCATCAGCCTCCGCGCTGGGCATCCAGATAAACGCGGACCGCATAGATGTCGGTAAGCTTTCCATCGAGCATCACGTCGAGCGCTGTGCGGCCTCCAAAATACTTGTTGGGCCTTTCGATCCATGTGTCGGCCGCATGTGGATCAGGAACCACTATTTGCAGTGCTTTATAAATGGCGGCGAGGTGCGAGATGCGGTCCTCCGTATCGGTCGATAAGAGGCCACCTTCCTTTTTCCATTTGTAAAACGTCGACCGCGCCGGGGCGCCGAGCAGCGTGATCTGCTGCTCGATCGATAGCTTCCAGGCGTCGGCAATTTTGAAAAAGACATCCAAGGCTCGGCTTGGGGATGCGTTCGCGGATGTTTCGGCGGGTGTGGCGGCGGGCGACATGAGGGCTCCATAAGTCCAAAAACGGACTTGACGTAGCATATTCGTTCGATTACAGATAGTCCAAGAACGTACGACATTATAAATTGTGTCCGTTTCCGAACGATAACTGCGCTCTTGCTGCCGTTTGCGAGACAGAAGCCACGGCTAAAAGGATCATACCATGGAACATGGCAACCTATCCGGGAATCCCAAGCATATTGAGGGGCAGCCTCCCGATTCGGCCGTTCAGGTCATCGAGGTCTTGGAAATCGACGTCGAAATCGAGATCGAGGACCGCGAAGAGGCGATGGGTTTTTCCGTCGTCGTCGACGAGCGTTTCCACGAGACGGTTCGTGCCCGCATCAGCGTGACCGAAGACATGCACCTCTTCGAACACGGCCACGACAAGCCGCTTCCTTGCCCGCCGCATGGACGCAAGGCCATTCGCTTGGTGGGTCACCGCTGCCCGGTCGTCACGCTCCAGGTTCGCTACGAGCATCGCACGATCGAACACCACTTCGCCCCGTCCGAGACGGTCTTCAAGGCCTTGCAGTGGGCCGTGGGCAAGAAAGGCTTCGGACTCGATCCCGTGGCCTCGGCAAAAGCCAACCTGATCTTGCCGGGTGCTGAGGCGCCGCTTCCCCGTGAGGATGCGCTGGGCAAGTTCGTCAAGCACGGTCACTGCACGCTTGTCGTCGACCTCACGCTGAAGGACTTCAGCGATGGCTGATGCTCTTTCGGCCGCGCAACAGACGCTGGACGCGCATCTTCGGTCGGTGCGCTTCCTGACTGGCGTCGATCAAGGGCGCTGGGAGATCGTGCGCTATTGCTTCCCGAAACTCGAAGTGAATGTCACGGGCTTCGATCCGCCGACGGGGCACAGCGCGACATTCGGCTTCCAACTGGTGTGCGACAATTTTCCGGCTGTGGGCCCGTTCATCCAGCACTGGGATCATGCCACTGGCAAACGTCCTGCTCCTCTCATGGCGAGCGCGCCCAGCGTGGTCGATGCGCTAAAGGAGTGGGGTGATCAGTCGGGAACGTATGGCGGCATCTATCGCCCATGGCAGCGTCTTGCCGCGCTGCATAACGGCTGGGCATCGAAGCGACCGGACCTCGTGTGGCGCCGGGATCGGCACATCACATTCATTATGGAGCGCTTGTATGAGCTCGTTTCTGAACACGCTGCTTGGTTGGGTTGGGCTCGCGCCGCCTAGAATTATCTGCGCACGGCGCGTCTGGGAACGGGGCGTGCGCGAGCTTGCGCGCCGCACGCTGAACGAGACACGCGAAAGCGGCGCTTATCTTCTCGGCCATACATTGAAGAACGGCACGCACGAGATCCTCGAATTCGTGTTTTACGACGACGTTGATCCGAAGGCGTTGGCAACCGGCATCGTGACCATTCGTGAAACCGCGTTGCCGCGCCTTTGGGAAATCTGTCGGGCGCGGGGCTATGGCGTCGTCGCAGATGTGCACGTGCACCCGTGCGGTTATGGGCAAAGTGCCTCAGATCGTGCGGGACCGGTTATGCCTCGCCCCGGTCATATCGCGTTCATCCTGCCGAATTTTGCCCGGGCCAATCCCAAGCCCGGCGGGATAGGGATGTACGAATTCCTCGGCAAACGGCAGGTGGGCTGATCACAGCAAGAGAAGCAGCCGCTTTCTGAGAGTCGGGTGGTTCTGATGACGAAACACTGGAAACGCTCCCGTATCACCAAGGCTCTCACCGACGCTGCGCGTGCGAGTTCCTTTAGAGAAGCGGAAGCGCGCCTCGACGCCGTCCACATAGCGGTCATCGTTGGTGCCGATCAGGCTACGACCCGCGCGGGCCAAGCGGCTGCGTTAACCGCCATCGCCACGGCGCGCAAATGCTTCGGCCGTGTCACACTCGTCGGCGAAGCCGACGTTCCACTGATCGCAAAGCTTCCCTTGGGGGCTACACTTCAGCGCGCCGCGCGGCGGCTCGGCGCCCGGATCGCTCGAAAGCCACCTGCAAGAACGACGCACAGGATCATTATTGGAAACACCTCCTCCGGCAATAGCTCGACGATCCGCTGCTGGTGGGACCGGTGGCTATCGGGAACGCGCGCGCGCGGTGAGACGGTCGGTGATTCCCGGCTGGCGCTTTCCGGTGTGTTTGCTGCGGCACTCGCCGTCCGCCAGGTCTTCGCAGGTGTTCTTGCCGGCAAGGTGCTGCGCGCGAGGGACGCCACGGTTTCGCTCTGGACGCCATGGATCTGTGCTGACCGCAATGACCTCGGACCCGAATGCTTCGATGTACCTGACCAATTCTGGTTTCTTGGCCTCGGCCATCTCGGCCAAGGCTTCGTCTGGAACCTCTGTCTTCTTGGTTCAAAAGGCGGCCGCGCCATCCTCCAGGACGATCAAACCATTGGCGAGGAAAACGAGCCAACCAGCCTTCTAGTAACGGAGGACGATATCGGAGAAAAGAAAGCGCGGATCGCTTCAACGTGGCTTGGCGCCGCTGGCTGGACAGCGGACGTGATTGAACGGCGGCATCATGGTGATATTCGGCTTTCACCCGACGACCCGCCGTATCTTTTGAGCGGCCTCGACCGAATTGAACCGCGCCGCGTCATGGCGATGCATGGATTCGACTACATGATTGACGCCGGACTCGGGCATGGGCGCTATGATTTTGAGGGCATCCAACTGCGCGTGGTCGCCAAGGGCGCATCGTCCAGCGATTTGTGGGATGCACCCGAGCATGCCGTTGGCGAGACACTATCGGATCGGCAGGCCAGCGCGGCTTACAAGGACCTCGAAAAGCAGATTGGACAATGCGGCATCGTCAGCTTCGCTGAAGCAAGCACGTCAGTACCGTTTGTTGGCGCAGCCACAGGGGCGCTTGTAATCGCACAAGCCATTCGTCTTGCCTCCTTGGAGTCTACGGCGCGATTTCGGTGCAGCTCGCCGGAGATGGTGTCCGTGGCAGACTTTGTCGCAAAGCCAAGCGTGAACGCTGGGAGCAGCGCACTCCAGTTATAAACGGCACGGACACGATCCCAACCGCGGCGCCGCAAACCCCACGCGGCCTACGCGCCCGCTTTAGATGCCTTCACAGAAATATAGCGCACAAACGCTGATCCGGGCAGTGCACTGACTGATAGCCGGCCCGCAAGATTTCGGGAGCGAGTTGGCCATGTGTTTGCGTGCAACTTCATGGGGAGGTGCGGAATGGGTGTGGGATTCCACATAGTGCGACGGTAAACTTGGTTCCCATCGACAAACCACCGAATCTCGGAGGGGTCCCATTCGATCGCAAATCGATGTGGGGCTTTTGAAGCGTCGAACCCCAATGGGATGGCCACCGGTGTGCCCCGATATCCATAGTCGAACTTTGCACCCTCTGAACCCGGATTATAGAATACGTTGACCAGAAGTCGTGTCGGACGATTTCCAGTGATCTCAATATCGATTTCCTGCCGAGGCGAGGCCCTGTACAGGAAGAATCCGGTTACCAGACCTGAAACGCTTGTTGCTTGTAGAGTGGCCTCGAACCGCCCATACAAAAAGCTGTCCTGGCTCGAAATCGCGGCAGCGCTGAAATTCCGAACGCCAAGCGGTTCTTGGCGAACCGTGAGCGCCAGACCACCGCCCGATTGCGTCGAGACATTGGCTGGACGAAATAGCCCGAGGTTGCCCGGAAACGTATCGTTTCTCAACATCCACCGCGCCAACTGAACGTCGGCGAGATCATCTTCGAAATTTACCAGCGACACACCCGGGCCAGGCTGCCCCAAAACACTTCCGCTGATGCCTTCCCACCCCGCGTGTGGTTCCACAATCCACGGCGACCGGTCGTGCCGAAGCTGCTTTGCTCGATACGGCGTCGGGGGATCGATCGCACTTCCTCGAACCTTGCGCTGTCCGATTTCCTGAACGACGGGGTATGGTGCCGCCGGTGGCGGAAGTCTCAAATGCTCGCAAAGCGTCCGCCAGGGGTTGGCCTCCCTGGGATTCAGATGCACTAGGTCCGCGCCCGCCAGAGCTTCAGTCACGCTGTCATCACAGTGATTAATTGCTTCTTCGCACTCGGTCACGATGAATTTTGCTTTCGGATAGCGAAGCATCAGCGCGCGCAAATGCAGCCTCAGTGAACCTACGTTAACATAGGCATTAAAAATGGGCGGAGCGCGGCCGGCGATCAGCCTTCCGAGTTCCAGTTCTGGAATCTGGTCCAAATCGCTGCAACAGCGATAACCCAGCATTGAGAGCGCCATTGCGAGCGACGACAATCCGGAGTCCGGAGGCCCGAAGGCAAAAACGGGATAATGGCTCGGGCGCTGATGAAACAGTGCGGTGTTGCTGTAATCGAGAACGCCAATCGTGCTTAGAGCAGGAAGGACCGAATACGAGTTCGTGGAAAGGAGGTCGGCACGCTGGTTGACAACCGGGCGACGTAGAGCGCGCACGTCTATCGCATCGAACTTGTGATTTATCCATAGATCGATCGGGCCGCGGCACGGAAGGAGACGAAGAAGCGCTTGAGCGCCTTTCCGCGAGAGTACATACCCTGACAAAAACCAAAGCCCGCGCTCAGGACGAAACACGTTCTTGGAAAGCAATTCCTTTGGGCCGCCGTGGCGAGCCTCCGCATAGGATACATATAACACATCGAAGTCGGGGGAAGACCCGTCGGCTTCTTTCATCTCGCGCCAGGCCTGATCGAGAACGCGCGAAAAGTCTCTCGCGAACCAGACATCATCTTCAAGCACAAGCGCATACGGTGCAGCGGATTGTGCAATCGTCCTCCAGGCACGGATGTGCGAGTGCGCAATTGCGACTTCCGCCTGGCTCATCCGAATTGGCCGAACGAGATCAAATTCATCCGGTAGTGCGTTAGGCTGTGGCTCAACAAAGAGCTGATCGCCGAGCGAATAATGCGGATCGATGTCAGTAAGACCCTCCAGATCGTCGGGGGGCGTTTGCGCGTCGCTTGCAGAAAACCTGCTTGCTCGATCTGCTAGAGGGGTACCGCTAGCATCCAGAATGCAAGCCAGCTCGCGAAGAACATCCGTCCAACGACCGGGTTGTCGATCCAAGTTGATCACGTAGATCTGAGAGATGCCTACCTCATGCGCATCTGTCGGCGGCACAAATGCAAAGCACTGCTTCCGTGGCAAATGTACACGGCATCGTAGAACTAAAGAATGCAGAAACAAGGAGGCGGCGCGTAGCGGCTTCGAAAGGTTCATTCGAGATCAATTTTCGCCACGACGAAACCTCTGCTGGTTAGACAGACGCCAATTTCGAGAGTCGTTGCGGTGGCTTAGGGGCCACCTTGAGACCGCAAACGAATCCCAATCGCGCAGCACGACCAGCTCGCACTCCGCTTGCCCCCATGCTACGCCTCGCTCGAAAATTGACCTCGAAAGATTTCCCGGGCCTGTAGTCGACTGTATCTCAGGCAACACGCCTTCATCGGTGAGTTCGAGAAGCTCCGTCGCGCGCTGGAGCGCCCGTTCGATGATTGGATGCCGCTTGCTTGCTACGAGGGGATTATTGTTAACGTAGAAAATCCAACTAGATTCATAAGCACCGATGCGAAGGAAGCTGTCTGCATTTATCATTGCTGCCGACGCAATGTCGTAACAGAGCGGCTGGACCCTTAGTCGACCGTCTTCAAAGAGCGAGCCGATTTGCGTGCCGACGCAGACATCGTCCGCGTCGACGTAGAGACCTCCTTCGACCAGTAGGTAACACAACCGAAAATAATCGGCCTGCATGGCAGGGTGGTAGCAACGGTCAAACGCGCGTTCGTGGCGCGTGTCGAATGAGCCCCTGATAAACTCTCTGGCACTGTGCTCGTCGAACAAGCGATGCGTGAAGCCGCTTGTCGTCCAACGGCTCCACGAGCCGATGCACTCCTCAATGTCTGCCGGCAATTCGCTGAGATCATGCCAAAACTGCACGATGCTTCTAGGCGGACCTTGCTTGTACCGATCGTTGATTGGGACTTTTGTAGCGCCCCCTTGAACCAACCCCCTGATGAACTCTGAGCGCTGGCGATGGTGCTCAGGACCGTCCGTCATATCTGCGCGACTGGGCATGACCTCTCATGTCAATTGGATTGCTTGTGATGTGCACGAGAAGCTACTGTATACTCATAGTTGCACTAAGGGAAAAGGGTATGTCGCGGTCGGAGAACGCTGGCCGGCAGCAACCGACTGAGGACCGATTAGGGGGCGCAGCGCTATGAATATTCTTTCGTTTAACCCGGGGCATGACGGCGCGATCGCCTACGTGAAGGGGGCGCAGCTACAGGTCTCTATTGAAGCAGAGAAGAATTCGAATTGGCGGTACTCGCCAATATCCAGTCATGACGTATTCAGCGTTCTTGGCGAGGTTGACGAAATTCCCGACGTCGTTTGTACAGGCGGATGGTGGCCACGCGAACACCGCTTGCTCGGCTCAAATACTCTCACCGGATACCGCGGCGTGCCGGATCGCGACGTTATCGTCGAGCGGCGCCGCTTGATGGGCAAGCCAATCCACTATTTCTCGTCCTCTCACGAACGATCGCACGTATTATGCGCCTTCGGCATGTCGAGCCTGCCAAAAGGCACTCCGTGCTACGTGTTGGTATGGGAGGGAGCAATCGGCGCCTTCTACGAGATCGATAGCGAGCTGAAGATAACATTGCTTGCGGATGTCCTGAACCAGCCGGGCAATCGCTATATCTCGCTCTACGGCCTAGCCGATCCCACCTTTCCCAAGGACGCGCCTTTTTGTCGCTTCTCCGATGCTGGCAAACTCATGGCATTGACTTCATTTTCGAAGCGCAATGTACCTACAGCCGAAGAAACAAAGCTTATCGACTTTCTACTGAACCCCCCATTTCTCGAAACAGGCTTATACAGAGGGCTTAAGCATTCGCCGTACTACAATGTAGGACTGGATGATCCGGAGTTTCGCAACTTCGCGGGCATCTTCAGCGACAAGATATTTGACGTCTTCTATCAATTTGCCAGGTCGAACATGAGGAAAGGACTGCCACTGCTGATCGCAGGCGGATGCGGTCTGAATTGCGACTGGAATACCAAGTGGACGGAAACGGGCCTTTTTAGCGAGATTTTCGTGCCACCCGTGGCGAATGATTCAGGTTCGGCGATTGGGACAGCTGTCGACGCCCAATTTCATCTTACAGGCAATCCAAAGATCGCTTGGAACGTCTACTCGGGCCTTGAATTCAATACGGCCGGTTCATTCGATCGTTCGCAATACGATGTTCACGAGACGGACTATGCAATGATTGCCGACATGCTGGCCAATGGTCTCATTCTCGGATGGGTGAGCAGCAAATATGAGATCGGCCCACGCGCGTTGGGTAATCGGTCGATCCTTGCTGCGCCGTTCGAAGACAGCACCAGAATACGTCTGAATCAAATCAAGCAACGCGAACAATTTCGGCCGATAGCGCCCGCTTGCTTGGAAGAAGAGGCTGCGAGATGGTTCGGCTGCGATCACCCAAGCCCTTATATGCTTTACACGCACAAGGTCAGAACGAACGCCCTGGCCGCTGTTACGCACATTAACGGCACCGCTCGAATCCAGACAGTGTCCGCTACGACGAACCGTAAATTATACGCTCTGCTAACCGCATTTAAGGCCCGTACCGGGTATGGCGTCCTCTGCAATACCTCTCTGAACTTCAAAGGCCGAGGGTTCATAAACAAAATTGACGACCTCTCGGCTTATGCTGTCGAGCACAACTTGGATGGCTTTGTGGTTGAGACCAAGACTTATCTTCTTAAATCATCCACGTGTTACCAGGCTTACCTAAAGATGCGAAATTCGGATGCTGCTAAGGCTTGAGCAGCGATGCGGCCCGAATCTGAGGGGCGCACCGATAGGCAAGCATGGCCCGTGATCCCGCGATGTAATTTCTGAGTATTAGGTAGGCTGGAAAGATAAGATTGCCTCCGCTCGAAGCTGAGTTAGCGGAAACCGCCACGCCCGTCTCGCTTTACGACCGCGATTTGGCCGAGAATCGCATTGTCTTTGAACGAGTAGAGCATCGCCGCATGCTGCGTTCTGAGCCCGAGCAAGGACTTGATCTCGACGGCGAGAGCGAGCTTTTGGCGATCAGGCGAGAGTTGTCCGGACTCTATTTGACACTTCTTCGTGTTTACCGCTGACGACACCGAAGGAAGGATGATGTCCCAACGATCTCGTGCATCCACGGCGCGGCGCCTGCCGGCAAGAAGCTCTTCGATAGGCTGAAGACGACGTGACTCGTCTGACAGATACTGGAAATGAACAGAGAGACCCAATAGGGCGCAGGTCTTGAGATCATCCGGATGGGTAGCGGCACCGCTCCACTGACAGTGCTTCGCCTCGATTGGCGCGCAGAACTTCCCGTAAGCGGAACGGATGCCCTCATCTGCTAGGAAGATTGCGTCGGACAGATTGCTCGAGACCAAATGCTCCGCTAGCACACGTTTGCCGCTGACGGACGATGTCCGAAGCTCGCTGGGCAGCACCCGCTTGCCTGTGACCGCGCAGGCTTGAAGGACGTCTGGCGCAACGATCCGTCCAGTCTTGGCGCAGCGTTCGGCCTCACGCGGCAGCAAGGTGCGTTTGGTTTCTTGGCAGCGGACAAATTCCCGGGTATGTCCACGCTTGCCGGAGACGACAGAGCACGCCTCCTGATCAAGCCGATAGGGCTTGTCTGAAACCTCGCTTTTCCCAAGGTGCTCCGAGAGTACATCGGCGCTTGTGAAGGCGCATTGCCCAAAATAGGCAGGCTCTCCCCTCTTGCCGGTGATGGCGCAAGTTTTGAGCAATGTCCGGTCAACGACAGCGTTCGTGATGTCGGACATGCCAGCTTCGTCCACGAGGAGTGACTTCCCAGAAAGCGAACAGCGAAGGAGATGTTCAGGTAATGCATAACGTCCACTCACCTCCGAGCGCGCCAACCGGTGCTTTAGCGCGCGAACGCCGGACAGTTCGCAGGCGGCTAGGCAGTCGGCAGGCACCTCTACACGCGTCAGCGCGCATGGCTCCAGCGCGGGTGCAGTGTCGATCCGATCGTCGGACGGGGTGATGGCGAGGTCGCTCTCATATGACGCGCCATCCAGCTGGTACCGTACCTTCAGATTTATCCGCCGGCTCATCTGGCCGTCCAGGGCCACAAGTGTTGTGTCAATCTGCGGCGTGAACTCATCTTCCAGCTTCTTGCGCTTCCGAGCG
Source organism: Bradyrhizobium sp. CCBAU 45321 (assembly GCF_028128975.1). Classification (NCBI taxonomy): domain Bacteria; kingdom Pseudomonadati; phylum Pseudomonadota; class Alphaproteobacteria; order Hyphomicrobiales; family Nitrobacteraceae; genus Bradyrhizobium; species Bradyrhizobium sp. CCBAU 45321. The sequence goes on along the minus strand of NZ_LFKZ01000102.1, from coordinate 1,210 downwards.
TCTTTACCGGCCGACCTCAGTTCGGCGTCGCGCCGCTCGAGATAGAAGCGGTTAAATTCGACGACGTTTGGGTCGCGATTGGCTTCATCCAAAACGAGATTTGAATTGAGACCAGCGACCTCGGGCTGCTGAAGTAGATCCGGCATAGCGTCGAGCGCAGCGGCCGCCTGGGTGTGCTCGATTGGATTGCAGGTAATCGTTACGATGCGCTCGTAACTGTCATGGGCCGTTGTCGCGCGTATGCGGGCAATAGCATTGCCTCCGAACCGGCGCTGCGCGCTCTGGATTGTCACCTCCGGCTTCTTTCCGTTAAAGCTAGATACCCACTCGTCGACAAGCTGTTCTATCCGCTGCCGCGGTTCATGATCGATATCCTGAACCTCATGAAGGCCGGAAGCCGTGACGCGATCAATAAGGCGAAGAAAGGCGGGACTGCCCGGCCTGTAGAGCGGCACCTTTGCATAATCGGGACCAGCATCCTCTATGAGGCGTACGAATTCGGGGGCACCTTTGCCAGTGACGCGCAAGACACCGGGAGCGATATCGTTGACGGTCCCGCCGAGGCTTGTAAGGGCCGCGCGCACGAAAGGCTCGAACTCCATGGAGGGTTTGATCGTTTCGAGCGTCGGCGTCTGGGGGCCGACATAGCCGTAACCATCCTGCGACCCTAACGTTTGCTCGATATTCTCTTTTTCTTCTTCGAGGGTCTTCTTGGCAGCTTCGATGCTGCGGGCGATCCTCTCTGCGGCAGCTTTCATGTCGCGGCCGGCGAGCGCTGCGACCACAAGCTCGCGTATTTTTTCGTCGAAACCGGCCCCCTCTTCCTCGTCGCCGACGCCCGATCCTCGAGCAAGGACTCGATATCGCCGATGGCATCTGTCGCCATCTGCAATTTGGTCATCAGACGGCCGACAATATATTCTTCGAACGTGCCGGCGAGCATCACATTGTAGATGATTACGTTCTTATGCTCAGAGCCGAGACGCTGAACGCGACCGATACGCTGCTCCACGATCATCGGATTCCAAGGCAGATCGAAATTGATCAGCACGTTGGCAATTTGAAGATTGACGCCTTCCGAGCCAGCTTCGGTTGAAACAATGGCACGGATTTCAGGCGGATCGGCACGGAAACGAGCTATGGTCTCTTGGTTTCTTTGGCCGGATGATCCATTGATGATGCCGACCTTGAGACCGAGCTCCTCGAGAAA
>NZ_LFKZ01000101.1:0-31644 GCF_028128975.1 Bradyrhizobium sp. CCBAU 45321 | reverse complement strand
ACTGGCCTGGCATGGAAACAGCATGCAAAAAGAAATCTGAGCTGATCGGTTGGCGCGCTAACATTTCCCCGACATTCACTGGGTGCGAAGTCTAACCAGCAGGCATCCCAGACTACCACCCGCTCGCTGGCCCAGCGCACTACAGCTGACACGGTCGTTACCAAACATATTTGCTCTACTCGACATTTCTGCGAGGGTGACATGTTTGATGTCTATTCCAATAGCAAGCGGGACTTCCTCGTCATAAGCAACGCTTCTGAGATGCCCGCACTTTACTCTTCCAATAAATGGCACAAGAGCAGAACTAGAGTTCTCAAAGTCAGCGACGAGATAAAGTCGGCCGTTCAGCGACAGGGGTATTACGTTCGTAGCTTTCGAGTTGGCAAAAGGGAAATGATCTAGGGCTTGAACCAATAACGCAATGTCGGCTGACGAGGGCCAAGCGGAAGACATCTGCTCGGGTTGAGGTTGCCGGTTTCAGCCCAAAGCGGACACGTCGGAAGGAAGGCGCATCTGTCGGCAACGCCTAAGCATAAACTCGGCTCCGAAGCGGTGCTGACTGGATGGTCAATACTTTGCGCCTAGAGACGAAGTGTTACTATGGAGATCGGCACTATGAGTCCCATGACTGCTATTTCCTGGAGGTGCAGCCCACAAACATCATCGCGGGTCCGTGACTTATTTCAGCGTCTGAGAGACTCTTTGTGCTTCCGCCAGATCAAGCACGGGAGCGCAGCTATGCCGATCTCGCGCCTGATTTCCGGCATCAATTTCGCTCGTGACCAACAACACCTTTTCGAGTCTGGCTTGAACTGCGCTCTTAGGAAGCTTGGCTTGGTCGAGTCGATCATGGCGATCCAAACTGCGACTGATCGCAAAAGAGTGATTGAGGTTCATAGTCCTGGAGTGACTGACGCTCTTGCTGTGGGCGAGATGGCGGTTCGCGAGATCAGTCTGTCCAAAGAAGGAAGCATGCTAGGCGGGCGGTGTCGGTATGTCTTTTCGGCGTTGATCGGCAAGATGAAGAGGATGTCCACTCATCCGTCTCGCTGTCTAGGCTCTGACCGGGCTTACGCTAGTCCCGCTCGTGCTCGTCAACTCAATCTCCGCGAGGCGATCGGCTTGCTCTTTGGTCAAATTGACCGCCCAATTAATCCCAACCAGAGCCGGCCCCTTCCGTCGTCGACCCCATCCAGCCCTTAGCCCCCTGAGGACCTAAAAATCGGCGCGGTGAGAACGTCTTGTCGCGCACCGTCATGTTAGATCCGCACTTTTATCATCTGATCATCACCTGATCGTTACCCGAGTTCGCTCAAGACAACGCGCCTCCGTAACTCGTGCGCGGCAGCTTTCAAATCGCAGACTCCGATCAGACCGAGCTGCCTCAAGCTCAGGAGAGCAAGCAGGTCACACAGCTCGATACAAAGCCCAGCTCCCAATATGGCTATGGCGCGTTGCTCCTCCGCATCGAGATCAACCCGTGAATTGCTTTCCAGATGCGTTCCGGTTTCTCAAAAGCCAAACCCATGCCTGATGTGCCGGAGCATAGCGATCGCCGCGTCGGTGTACCGACCGTGCGTGAGGTATTGATCCAGTTGCGCTGTGGAAATCAGCGCCGCAACTGCCACCGTGAAGCCCTTGAACATTGGGCCTCTCCTGAAAGAGACCGCTAACCGGGCGTGTCGGAAAATCAGACGTTCTCAGATTGGCTGCCGCCTATGGCGACCTAATATGGAAATGCTGACAGTGAGTGGTAACTACTCTCTTAACGGGTGCGGTGGACGGGTACCCCGAAGCCGCTAGACCCGGTACCGGATGACCTACTCACGATTTCGAACCGGCGGGCTGAAAAGAAGATAGGCTGCATGATCCTTGGCGCCACGAAGCGGACCAAGCGGAGACCGCGTTCCGTATACGCGATCGGGCCATACGCGGAGACGCTGCGTGAATGAAAGAGGCCGCCAATCGAGATGGCCTCCTGTCGCATGAGAAAATTGCGCTGCTCAGAACGACAAGAGCGCTATCGCTGCGAGCACCGTGTTGAGAGCGCCAACGGCGATGATGGCCGCCGTAACGATCCGGTCATGGCTCATCACTTCCTCCACTACTAAAGAGAGGATCTCTTAACGCAGCTATCTAGGCGGGAAAAGCTCTCGACTTGATCATGCGGCGGGAGATCTCAGCGAATCGGCGCATTTGAGCGCCGGTCTCACTCTGACGTGCTGTTCGCACATTTGCCTCGGGCGGGCTGCCCCAGGTTTTGCTGCTCGACCTGACGCGAAGGCGTTCGGCTTCGGCGACTAGTCGGGACGGTGCTCCGTCATGCCCGGTCGCTCCGATTTGCCCCGCCTCCCACGTTTCTCGACCGAAACGGTTCCTGCAGCGTTTCGGTGCAAGGCTTCAGCCTCCATTTTACAGTGTCCGAGCCTTCCAGGCCGGACACCGCATCAGGTTTGAAGCCTCTCCGGCGCTCACCTTGCAGACCTGCGGACCTTACCTGCACCTGCTCGCGTCCGCATTTCAGAGCCTCCTCGCACCGCCCTCTTTCTCAGGTTACCCCACAGGACACCCAATGCGGGAACTACTATGCAAGAGAGGATTGCCCCTTCCAGCTTCGCCGCTTTGGGGTGCCTCGGCCAAGATCACGATGGGCGGCAGACTGCCGAGCCGCCTCAATTGGTCTCACTGGACTCGAAACGACAGTGAGAGGTCGCAAAATGGCTGGCGACCTTGGGAGTGTGTATTCGATCGGATGTTGTCTCCCGCACAGCCGTCGTCCAGCTCGTGGTGACAGCTCTCAGTGATTGAGTAGATCGGGTCGGAAAGTCAATACGATCCTTACTGCCCGACGTGGTAGGGCTAGGCCAGCCGCGCTTTGAGATAGTCTGGTCGGGCGGCCCGTCGCAGCCAAACGCTCTCGGCAGCTCGAACGGTGAATCGTGACCCTAGATCTGTAACCTCTCGGGAGCAAAATCTGCGGAGATGATCATGAGCAGGCGATCAGAAGATCATAAAGCAGATGACATTATCCCGCTGAGCGAGCTGGATGTAAGCGAAGGCAGGCGCTTTCAAGACGATAGCATATGGGGTTTCTTTGACCGGTTGCGAAGAGAAGATCCCATTCACTACTGCAAAGACAGCCCCCACGGTCCATATTGGTCCGTGACGAAGTATCGGGACATCGTAGCGATAGACACAAACCACAAAGCATTCTCATCAAAGCAAGGTGTCACTATTGTCGACGTGCCTGATAAACACTGGACCCAGAGTTTCATCAAGATGGGGCCTCCCAAGCACGCCGAGCAGCGCAATACCGTGAGCCCGATCGTCGGACCGGAAAGCCTGACGAAGCTCGAAACCTTGATCCGCTCTCGGGTCAGGGCGATTCTCGATGGCTTGCCGCGCAATGAAGCCTTCAATTGGGTAGACATGGTCTCGATAGAGTTGACGACGCAAATGCTCGCCACGCTCTTCGACTTTCCATTTGAGGATCGGCGACTACTGACCTATTGGTCAGACGTAGCTGTTACAACTCCGAAAGCAGGCCATGCGATCGACAGCTGGGACAAGCGAAGCACAATCTTATCAGAATGTCTGGACTATTTTACAGGGCTTTGGAACGAGCGCATTAATGCCGAGCCGCGCCTCGACCTGATTTCCTTGATGGCGCATTCGCCCGCCACACGCCATATGAAGCCGAGTGAGTTTCTCGGGAATCTGATTCTGCTGATCGTGGGGGGAAATGATACGACGCGCAACTCGATTACCGGCGGCCTCCTGTTCATGAGCCAGTACCCCTCCGAACTGCGAAAACTAGCCGACAATCCCAAGCTGGTCTCGAGCGCCGTGTCCGAGATTATCCGATACCAGACACCGATCGCGCATATGCGCCGCACTGCCGCGGTCGACAGCATCGTAGGCGGGAAACAGATCCGGAAAGGCGACAAGGTCGTCATGTGGTACATCTCCGGCAACAGAGACGAAGAGATCATTGAGAACGCCAACAGTTTCGTGATCGACCGGAAGAATGTGCGGCAGCACCTCTCGTTCGGATTCGGAATCCATCGCTGTCTTGGTCGACATCTTGCCGAACTGCAGTTGAGAGTCCTCTGGGAAGAGATCTTGGATGCGAGACTGGAGATCGAGGTCGTCGGCGAACCCGAGCGAATTGCATCTAACTTCGTGCACGGCTATTCGGCTCTCCCCGTGCGGATTGAAGCGTAGGCCTGGTCGCGCCAGTCCCCGGCCGCCGGCGCGCGGTCAGGGTGGATTGATCTGAACTAATGTTCAATCTGCGCAGATGGCTTGATCGACGCGAAGCATTTTTAGTGGGCAACTACTGATCGACCGGGCAGACGTTTGAAGTCCCCGTGAGAAGCGACATGTCAGGCGCGCGTCTCGACTTGCAAACGCCTGAGATGCCGAAAGGGCCTCAACGGCAACTCCGATGCCGCCTGTTCGGGTTGCCTTGTATAGCCGGAACGTGGAGGCCGATGAATTGATGCTGAAGATTGTAGCGGGTTGCAGCGATTTTCCTTGGAGAAGCGATTTGGATATTCCCCGAGTTGATTACCTCAAGCTCCCTGGGGAAGACCGGCAGTAATTTGGCAATGCCTGTGGCCGATGTTTCTCCTGATATCCTTCGGTGGCATCTACCTCATTTTCAGATAAGCGCTTCGCCACATGCATATGAAGAATATCTGGATCATTGCCGCGAAATAGTGGGAGCTATTCTGGTAGTGGAGCCGATACTCACCTTTCTGCTCTTTAGAGACGTGCGGACACCCAATTCGCTGGTCGGGGTGACGCTCGGTGTGCTCGATATGCTTGCTGCCACATTTCTATGAGTGTGATTTAACCGGCCTGGGCGGCGGCCCGGCTTTTGCGAGATATAGTTTGAGGGAGTTGCGCAACCTCGATTCTGCTCAGTTCCGACGGGCAAAATGTCGTTGCTGATGGCCTCCGACGTCTCGGCACACCCGTCGATGGCTGGTGACTTGGTAAACTCTTCGGTCGAAGTCTGTTTAGTGGATAGCGGGACGCGTGCGTTGCGAGCGAAGGTCTGCCGATCGACATACGCTGGCCAGTTCTGCTTGGCCAAAAATCGCCGTTCAGGAGGCGAGCGCGTTCCTGGCTGCTCTCTAGCGTTTGACTTGGCCCAGCTCGCGTGCATAGAGCCAAGGCGTTCGGGTAGGGACTATTCCGTGGGTAGGGCAGGTCGGACGCCGGTCACGTCTCAGCTGATCACACCGGCACTGATGCGGCTAGTTCAGCAACACGACCAAGCTGCGATTGAAGTGGAACTCAAGGCGAGGTCTTATTTCTTGTGCATCCAGATGAATGGCTCTTGGTCAGCTAGTCGTCAGCTAGGCGGCCTATCCAGACAGGCTGCGCACTCTCGACTATTCGGAGATGAAGTATGAAAGGTATTGGCCGAGCTGATTCATCACAGGGTGAGGCGGCGGGAGCCGACAGCGCCGGGGAATTGAGCCGTTCGAGCCTGGAGCCTGGTCTCTTCCCTGGGGAACGCGGTCAATCCTTCGATGCCGTCCTGGAGCGGATGCGCTCCGGACCTCAAGACAGAACTGCGGCTTCAGATATGGCGGCGCCAACGCGCAACGAGATCAAGGCCGCAAAGCGAAATTTGGACAGCCTGCTTGAGAAGTTTGAAACTTGCCGTCGAGCGGCCATGCAACGCTGCAACTCGGAAAAGGCGCAAGAGCTGATCGATCGAGTGGTCGAAGCAGGCTCAACAGTTCTGGAGTATTACGCGAATCTGCCTTCCAATTTGGCGCGTCGTATCCTGCCCGACGATCAGGCTCGCCGGCTCCGCGACAACACGCTGGATGCGGGCAACCAATGTAACGAAGTAGCCACCGAGATTCTGTACCCACTTGAGAACAGGAGAAAGAAAGCAAAAGCCCTGCTCGACGAGGTCAAAGACACCGCTCCGCCCGACCAGCTGAGCCGCGTCGTTGCGGGCGTCGCGAACCAGTATGCTGCCTGCATGGACTGGTGGGGAAAGAAGGCGTTGCGCTTCGAGCGGATGCAGTCAGTCTGTGCGGCTACTGCCCACTTGCCAAGCAGCACGCCCGAGATGCGCAAGACCGAAGAGGGCCAACTCAGGCTCAATACGGGCTGGGCGCTCAATACCAGGTGCATGTATCTGCAATCGCGCATCGCTCTCGCCCAGCTCTTGATTGAGTCGCGAGCGAGCACGTTAGCACCGGACGTGCGAGCCGCCCTCATGGACGAGAGGGGGCAGGTGCGTCTGCTCGGGACCTTTGTTGAAGATGTTTTTCCGGCATTTATTTCGACGGGCGAGGCCGTTCGCGGAGGAGCGGTGCTCGACGCCGAGCACCGCGCCGTTCTGGAAGGAGTGATGGAACGGCTTTCGGAATTTGCATCCCAACTGAGGGGCATGCTTGAGCCCCTGAGGGAGGCTGGAACGGAAGCTGACCTTCCTTTGCAGTTGCTTGGCGAGATCGTGGACGGAGCGTGGGTGACGGCGAACGACGTCATGCGGCTGCTGGCATTGCAGCCAAAGACGGAAGTGACGATTGAACCGCCGGCTTGGGCTGCGCTTCCTGAAAACACTGCCCTGGTGGGTGAAGGCACTCCAGCGCGCAGAAAGGGCAAAGCAAAGCGCGGAGCAGCCGCGGGCGAGGGGAGTTCGACGGCCAGCCCGCCCGCGCCGCAACTGGGAAGGTCCGATGCCGCCGCGGCCGCGACGGGCAAGGTCATCGTGCTCTCGGATCTCGGTACAAAGAAACTCGCCACGCCGGAGGAGGCAGCTGCGTCATCCTCTGCGACCGATCACCTCCAGATGTGGCAGGCTCCGCCCTCCAGGAAGGCACTGCCGGGATTACTTGAGCGATTGGACGAGCTGCTGCAGTTCGATCTGCGGGCTCAGCAAAGCGCCGTCTCGCAAGCGCGCCAGATGAAGCCCGACGACGCCGAACATGTCCTGAATCGCGTGATCAAGCGCTTGCAGACGCAGTCCTCCGAGATTGAGGCCTGTGTAGCCGCGCTGGAGGAGCCTCGCCGATGGGGCCTGCTCACCGCTGCGCAGGTGCCCGAAGTGCACGAAAAGATAGTCCGGCTTCAAAGGATGGGGTCCGAGGTTCAGGGGCAGGCAAAGTCATTGAGCGCGCGAAAGGCAGCAATCACGAGCGATTGCATGAAGACCTATGCGTTTCCATCGCAGAAATACCTTGTACAGTTACGGGCAGCGGGGGAACTGGCGTCAGTGGATCCACCTCGCGCCTTGAAGGGAGAGCCAGGGACGCTGTTTGAAATCAAGCTACAGCCCATGGCGCTGAGCAATGGCGCGACGCCAAGGCCGATGTGGGTACACATCCACACCAAGCGGCCGGTACATGCCTGGCAATTGGCAACGCTGGGCGATCGCGAATTCGCCGCTTGCCACGTCAAGTCTGACGAACAGCGCGGCTACAATCAGCACTGGCAGAACGCTCGAGCCGCCGAGGGGCACGAGAACGTCGTGATCCACCGAGGCAAGCTCACTCCCGCATTCTGTAGGTCCTTGTTGAGCACCGCCGCTGGCCAGCCATGGCAGCCCCTTCCCGACCCGGAGCACGCTTCAGCTCAGATGGCTCGACTGGGGATCTAGTGAGCTGGTTTTCTTGCGCCGGTGAGCCGTTCGGCGTCAGAGTTCATGCCTTTCGGACCGGCTCGGCGGATTGCCTGAGCTGCGCCGAGCCTCGTCGAACTCCAGCTTACACAAGGATGGAGCCGGGGAGAGAACACTTCTTACGGAAGGGGTATCGGCTGGCGATCCGGAGGATTGTCGGTCGTCGTACAAGCAAGCTGCCATTCCCTGCCCTGGCGAACATCGGCGCTCGGGCGAGAAGCTGGGCCGCTGACTATTGCAGGCGGGAGATATACCAGATGCTGGCGGCGATACGCCCGGTGTCACAGTGCTTTCACCTGCCTGCCCGCGGCGAACTGGCGCGCAAACTCTTCGGGCGAGCTTCAACGGATCGCGGATGGTCCGGATGTACGGGAGCTGAGCGTCCCGGCCGCTTTGACGAATCAAACCGGGCGGTGCACAACAACGCCGCCTGTTTGCTACTCTAGCATCAGGCTACGACGGCCCCAGCATCACGCCTCCTTGGCCTCCAAAAGATGCTGGGGTGTCGTTCTTCGTTGAGCGTCTCAATCCGAGTAAGTCGGAGCTTCTTCGTTTCAACTGCAATGGCGCCGGGCGCCGCGGAGACGATTTCAATACACCGTCGTATGGTCAGTCATTTCCCTGCTTTTTTCAGTCGCCGCCACGAGCGAGCAACGGTGGCATCGCCGGAAGAGCGTACGCATACGACGAGGACCGCCTGATTGACGCATGCGCGCGGGTACAGTTAGTTCTATGATCGGCGGGGTGAAGGTCAGGCGGCTTGCTGATCGGTGGGATTGGCTTGGCGCAGGAGCTTCCATTCCCAGGGCAGCAGTTCGTGCAGCCGCGACGTAGGAAGATCGGCGATCCGGGCGAGGACGTCGGCGAGCCAGGCCTTGGGATCGACGTCGTTGAGGCGACAGGTCGTGATCATCGTCAGCATGATGGCGGCCCGATCGGCACCGCGCTGGCTGCCAGCGAAGGTCCAGTTGCGCCGCCCCAAGGCGATGCCTCTCAACGCGCGTTCAGCGCAATTGTTGGTCAAGCAGACCCTGCCGTCGTCGAGGAAGCGGGCGAAGTCGTCCCAGCGCCTGAGCATGTAGTTCATGGGCTTCAGGACCTCGGAGGAGCTCGACAGGGTCTCCCGCTCGCGGAGCAGCCAGTCGTGCATGTCGTCGAGAAGCGGCTTGCTCTGTTCCTGGCGCACGGCGCGCCGGCCGTCGGCACTGCGGCCGTTGATGGCGCGCTCGATCTCGAACAGGGCGTCAAGACGCCTGACCGCTTCCAGCGCGATCGGGGAGACCGGTTTGCCTTTCTGTCCGTCCCGGGCGGCTTTCTCGATGTCAGCCAGTTCGAAGAAGCCCCGCCGCGCATGGGCCAGGCAAAATGCCGGCGTGATCGGCATCGCTTTCCTTTTTGGGTCGAACAACGGCTCGAAGCCGCTATAGCAATCCGCCTGCAGGATACCGCCGAAGACGGCCAGATGCTTCTGGGGATGTTCGCCCCTTCGGTCGCCCGAGGCGTAATAGACAGCCGCCGGCGGCGCAGGTCCGGCGAAGGGCCGATCATCCCGCACATACGTCCAGATCCGGCCGGTCGTGCACTTGCCCTTCGCCAGGATGCGGATGGTGGTGTCGTCGCCATGAAGGCGCTCGGCCGCAAGCACATGACGCTCGATCAGCTGGAACAGCGGCGTGACGGCGAAGGTCCCGTGACCGACCTGGTCGGCCAGCGTCGATAACGGCAGATCGATCCTCTCGGCCTTAAAGCGCACGCTCTGGCGGTTGAGCGGGATATGCATGCCGAACTTGTCGAACAGAATCGTCGCCAGCAATTGTGGGCCGATGAAGCCGCGCGGCCTCGCATGGAACGGTGCCGGCGGCTGGCTTATCTTCTCGCAATCGCGGCAGGTGAACTTCTCGCGTACCGTCTCGATGACCTTAAAGCGACGCGGAATCTCCTCCAGCGTCTTGGTCACATCCTCGCCGACCTTCGCCAACCGCGATCCACCGCAGCAGGCGCAGGTCCTTGGAGCCTCGATGACGACGCGCTCACGTTCGATGTCGTCCGGCCACGGCTTGCGCACCGGCCGCTTGCGCGTGAAGGCGCTCACGCTCTGGGTTTTTGCCGCGGCAGCCTGCGCAGCCAGCTCATTCTCGGTCGCCGTGGTGGCGAGTTCTTCGAGCTCCAATTCCAACTGCTCAAGTAGCCGCGCCGTGCGCTCGGAGCGCTGCCCGTGCAGTTCGCGTTTGAGCTTCTCGATCCGTAGCTCAAGATGAGCGATCAGCACTTCGCTGTCCGACAGCTCCGCCCGCGCGTTGGCGGCATCCGCGACCGCCACATCGCGTTCAGCCTGCAACGCCTCGCGCTCGGCCAGCAGCGCAAGGTAGGCGCTCGCGAGATCCGACGGAAGATCGCTCGGCTTCAATGTCATGAAGCCATTGAATCAGATCGAGCATCAGATTCAAACCCAAAACGATTATCCGACCCGCGTCGGACGCTGGGTTTCTTGCGGATTGCGCCAATCGATCCCGGACAGCAGGTAGCTCAACTGCGCCAGCGAGATCGTTACCGCTTCACCGGCAACCGATGGCCAGATAAACTTTTTTCTCTCGAGTTTTTTTGTGAACAAGCAGGCTCCCTGACCATCGTGCCAGATCACCTTCACAAGATCGCTGCGGCGACCGCGGAAGACAAACAAATGACCGCTGAGCGGTTCTTTGTGCAGCACCTCCTGCACTTGGAGGGCCAGCGATGGAAAGCCTCTGCGCATATCCGTGTAGCCTGTAGCCAGCCACACTCGCACATTCCCTGGTACAGAAATCATCGGCGTCCAAGCACATCGAGGACCCGCGCCAACGCCTCCGGATCGACGTGCGCATCCACCCGGATGCACCGTCGGTTGCCGAGATCGATCTCTATCAATCCAGTACGCGCGGCTGCCGCCGAGCGAACTCGGCCATCAACCGTAGGCAAAAGCTTCGGAGTTTCTTCAGCCGAGGCCGCTACGGCGGCGATCTGCACCGGCGTAAAAGATGGTGCAACTTGTTCCGATGTCCGTGCTTGTCGACGCCAGGTAAACACCAGGCTGGCCGCTACTCCGTTGCGCCGCGCAACCTCAGTTACCTTCGCGCCCGGTGCCAGCGTCTCCTCGACAATCCGTGCCTTGTCGTCCTGCGACCAACGCCGCCGCCGCTCGAGCCCGCCCAAAACTTCGACCCGCATCGCCTGATGACCTTAAAGCTAGACCTAAGGTCACACGCTTCGCGAATTACCACCCGTCACGCAAGACGGTCCTCGTCGGAGCGGTACGGAAGAGCATGCTCCGCCGCAAGATCAGCTTGGTGGACTGTTCATTGAGTCATGGCGCGAGCTCACGACAGCAATCCGTATGACTAGTTTGATCGATCTTTTACAGCTCGATTCCGTGCGGCCCTAAGCACCCGGTGCATCACTTCGCTTTTGATCTCGCAGGCGATCTCGTTGACGTTGAGGTCCGAGCGACCGCTGGGCCTCGGCATCGCCCGTCAGACCCGCTTCGGCCCCGTTGGTTCAGCCGAATTTGAAACTCCTCGCCCATCGCATCGATGAGCCGATCGTCCATTGCTGCGTACTTATCCATTCGGTCGATAGATCTGATCAAGAAAATCAATTTTACCGCTTGCAGCGTCGTCAGATAGACCGTCGAGAGCGGCTGGGGCTAACCTAGGGAAGCGATGTCTCGAATGAAAAAGTCTGTGTTAGTGACCGCGAGCGCCCTCGCGCTTGCAACGGCGGTGGTGCCTCCTTTTGCTGCAAACGTTGCCGCGCAGCCGGTTGCGGCGAGTGCGCCGGTAGCCGATACATCATATCCTGAGTGCGTGGATGACCCGTTGAATGGCATCTGCGATCTGTTTTTTTGCTTGACGGATCCCTCGTGCGTCCGGCACTGACAACGGGAAACATATCAAGCAGAGAATGAGGGTCGACCCTCGTGCGGCCGCTGCTCCGACAGCGGCCGCATCCTTATGCCGTATGGTTGCGCTGGCAGATAGTATAAGCCGGGCCTATTTGTTCTCTAAAGGCTATGATCAGAGTGACGGCTCACTTACAGCCCGTCGGTGACGCCCGCTGATCGTGCAACTGCCGCATCGGCGAAGATCGGGTAAACGGAAACAAGTCATTTCAGACGGCGCCACTGCGCTCCGACAGGAGCTCCTGCTCGATGTAAAGCTGCTCCAATTTTTCAGGATAGATTGCTTTTACGTGCTGGCCCCATAGCCGTCCTCCGGCTCGATGTTTCGCATTTCGGGCATCATAGATGTCATCCTCACCTGTTCGGGTATGACTAAAGCAGCGGTCGTGGCGTTACGGCCGTTCGTCTATGGTCGGGCACATAATTGAGTGGCGCCGTCTCCGGCATCATAAGCATGGCACAAAGCGCGGCCGCGCCCGCGAAAAGCATGTACCAGGCGGGCACGAGTGCACTCCCGGTAAGATGGATGAGCCAGGTGACGATCGGTTGAGCTGTGCCTCCAAAAATCGCTATCGCAAAAGCGTAGATCGTCGCGAACGCGCGGCCACGAATGTACTTGGGCAAACCTTCGGCCATGCTCACGTAGAAGGCGCTATACGGAATCGTTCCGATCAGGGTGAGCACGCCGAGACCTCCTAGAAGTGCGAAGGCACTGCGGCTCTCTGCAATCCACAAGAATACCGGATAGGTCATCAGCAATGTAGTGACCTGCGGCCATATCATGATAGGCCGACGGCCTACGCGGTCGGCGAGCAGGCCGCCCAACAGTGCTGCAGAAATTCCGACCGTGTTGCTGATGAGCGTAGTAGCAAAGGCGAGAGGCATGGAAACGCGGAGGGTGTTCAACGCGTAGGTCGTCATGTATCCCGTAACATAAGTCGTGATCGTGCAGCTGGCCAAGATGACAAATCCCAAGCTCATGATGCGGCGATCGGTAGGCCGTCGCCCCTCAGGCTGGGTGACAGGAACCGGCGCCTCGGGGCGGTGCAGCGTTTCTGGCAGGACGCTCCGCAACCAAAATCCAAACGGCAACGTGGCCGCGCCGAGCAACAGCGCGACCCGCCATCCGTACGCATTGAGCGCTTCGCTTGTCATGGTGAGCGAGAGTATTTCTCCAACCAACGCTCCGGCCCTCGCAGCTACCTGTTGGCTCGCGGGCTGAAAGGAGACCGCAAGACCGCGGGCTTTGGTGGGGGCCGCTTCCATCAAGTAGGCTGTCGTTGGACCGACTTCACCTCCGAGAGCAAAGCCCTGCAGCAAGCGTGCGAAAATGGCTAGCAACGGAGCGGCAAGTCCTATTGTCTCGTACGATGGCGTGATAGCCAATAACAGGACCGCGGCGCTCATCATGGCAAAGCTGGCAATCATCGCCGGTCGGCGGCCGGCCCGATCCGAATACGAGCCGAGCACGATGGCTCCGATCGGCCTGGTCACAAAGCCTGCGCCGAAGGTTCCGAGTGACAGCATGAGGCTGACAAACTGGTCAGTTGCCGGGAAGAACGCCTGACCGATCTGTATTGCGAAAAAGCTATAGGTCCCGAAGTCGTAGAATTCGATGATGTTGCCGATGGTTGCGCCCAACACCGCGCGGCGTGTCAAGCGTTCGTCTGCCGGACCGAAGACCGGCTCCAGCCTGTCTGGAGTAAATTGCCTCGCCATCCTCGACCTGATCTGGAGCGCGATCCATGGCCCGAACATTTCGACCAGACAGGTCGCGCAAAGTTGCATTCCACTTGCCCGAGTTCGTCCTCACGGCCATCGCCTGTTCACATGTAGGCTAAAGCGTGTCACGACGAACCTCACGGTAATCTCTGCAATAAAAATGCCCGCCTTTCGCGGCCCATTTTACCCTTGATCTGATGACTGGCCTTGCCGGCAAGACAAATATGAGAACCTGCTATAGTTGTCGGGCACCCAGACATTGCGCTGCTTTGGCGAGTTTGAGACAAATTGGCGGGTGCCGAACACGATCGGCGATGTCTCGCGCCCTTTCAGCCTCGGCCAGGTTGCGTCCGCTCCGTGAGGCGTCAGCGGGCCACGCCTTTCGTCGCCAAGCCGATTGTCGCCGCTCAGCGCGCCTGCGGCGGTCTCTCGCGCGCCGGGCAAGATCCACCACTCATCGGTGCTCCACCTTTGTGTCGCGGCCGGGTCCCGTCTAGCGGGCGAACCGGCTGCTCACGGGTCGCTCGCGTCTGGCGACCGCCAAGGCCCAGGTCGTCCGTCATAAGGTGCGTTCGGCGCTGCCCGCCCGCGCATGTTGGCTATCTCCTGCGCAAGGGCCTCACCCGGGACTGGGAGAAGGCCCGGCTATTTGGCCCAACGGCGACGAGGCCGATCTCAAGTCGTTCGGTGAGCGCTGCCAAAGGTTCAGGGGCGTACATCTTGGTCAACCACTTAGAGAGCTGTTAAGGCAAACCAGCGACGCATACCCAGGAGTTACCGTTCGTGCGCCCGCAACGGGCGAGCACGAATGTGCCCTACGGTTCTTCGCCAACGGACGCTTGGAGGAAGCGGACATTTCAGCGGCGACCTCGCCACCGCGCGCACGAAATTACGACGATTTTCCTTATTCAGGACACCAGTGAATTCTCTTTCCAACGCCCTGAGACGAGTGCCATCTGCATGACGCAGAGCGTCCATAGCAGCCGGGACAAAGTTGGCGGTTCCTATTGCCTCACCTGAGGATGTAACGTTCCGCTTGCCCGATGTAGCTCCGGCTGTCAGTCCGAGGTTGTATCATGGCGCGCAGGGTTCGAGGCACTGGGGACTTCGCGGAGTACCCACTACACGCAGCGGCAGTCCCCGGATCACCGGCACCGAGCACCCTTAGCCGTGCGCGGGAGGATCGTCTCAGCTGCTTTTGCGTCTCAGCGATTTCGTTCTCTCAGGTAAACACTTCGCTCCGCGGTTGCCGGACTCTCACGTAGGTCTCGCTTTCGTCTGTTCTCGCGCTGGCGCGGCTATCGCGGTCATTCTGGTTAGCGGCCCCGAGCATAGGCTCGAAGCGTCCGCCAGAACGACGGGTCGCGGGCAGAGGTCGAAATGCACATGTTCGGTGCAAGACTGGGTCTGGCCGCGGTCCGCATCACCTGGACCTCCTAACCAGCTTTACGCCCAGGTGAACGCAATGCACGACGCAGACCCACGCGCCGACTGCGAGGCCAGGCGGAATGAGACTTGGCTCGGAGATGATCGCATCAGACGTGGCAGATGCGGCTGCGGGTTTGTCTCCTTCTTCGACCTTTGTCAGCTTCTCGAAAGCCAGCCTCTTTAACATTCGACCTTGGCCACTCGATGACGAAGCCAGCCATCTCTGAATTCGTGACGAACTCAGCTCATTCCCTGGGGGAGATCTTCAAGAAGCCGTTGTTCTCACAACAGAAAGGAGAGCTTTATGGATCCGAACCCGATCGACAATGCCCGTTCCCCGGAATCGCCAACAGCGCACGTCTGGACACAGGAAGATCATGATTTGTTCAGTCAGATCATGAATGAAGCTGGCCCATCATCACCTGCCGCACCTGAGGAAGCGGTAGATGTCACATTCGCCGCTCCACAGAGATTTTTACACGGTTCGCAAATCGCCCCTGACGCGATGGTTGAGAGGCTGTTCCACCACGGTCTCTTGCCGGACTCGGACCAGCCGACGATGACCTATGAAATCCAAGGTCACCGCTACACGGCCGGTTTGGATGAGTCCAATCGCGTTCGTCTTGTTCATAACCCTGCGGAGGACCAAGTGGTTCGGGTCGGCCGGGCGGGGGTACCGGACTTCGGAGCCTTCTTCGCGGAGAAATGGCGCTACGGAATGCCGCTAGCACAGCAATGGGCCACACCTGCTCTAATGGAGAAGCTGCGCCACGACGGTTTTATGCCGACCGCAGATAACTCCACCACGATCCTACTTAACGGACGGGCCTACAAAGCCGAATTAGCCGAAGGAGGGTTCGTTAGGCTTACACGGGAGACAACCCCGCTGTGAACCGATCGCGCGTGGCTGGAGGCCTGCGATCACTTCGGTTGTCCTTAGCTGGAGAGACATTCGCCCAATAGTGGATTATTCGCGCAGCCAGTGGGTACGCATCCTTGGGCCCACTGGCAGCCCACGAGATGAACGGTCATCCTGGACGTTTCGTCCGCGTGGCGCCGGCCTGTCAGTCCCCCCTGCCATATTGCCTGGGTATTGCCTCATCTGAGGATGTTAGTTTCGCTTGATCGATGTAGCTCTGGCTATCGGCCAGTCCGGGATTGCACCATGCCGCGCAGGATCGGAAGTTTCTGGAGACGCGCGGAATGCCCATTACACGCGGCCAGCGCCGAAGCTTTAGCCGTGCGGGATGATCGTCTCGGCTGCTTTGCCTCTGAGCAATCCCAACAAGCTCTGCTATGGTGTGGTGCAGGCCGAACTGTTCGGGGCGTTGCTTCGCGAGGCGACCGAGAATTGCATGCGCGGTCAGACGGAGCTCGGCCGCAAGCCAGCGCTCGATGTCGGCTGGGTCCGCGCAAGTTGGGTAGCGAAACCGCTGACCTGGAGGGGTTACTCGGAAACAGCGAAGGCCCTGCCTAGATAGCCTCGGCGGACGCGCGAGGTATTCTCAAGGAGCTGGCAGCAAAGGTCGCGTAGCCGCAACCACTGCCGCAAGTGGCTTCGCGCAGCGGTGGGATCGCGTAAGCGTATTTGTCGGTCGGGAGTCCGGTCAATTGGCACTACCAGATCTGGGCGTTTTGCAAGCAGTATCGCCGTAGGATCACGGCAATGAGCGCATGCACATAGGTGTGCGCAATCTGCTTCGAAACGCGGAAAAGAACGCCATGGCGAACATCAATCTCAATTCCAAATCTCTTGCAGGTGCACGCGCCGGACAGCGGGCCATCACCGCCCTAAAAGTCATTGTATGGAGAGCGCTGGCCCCGAGACGCCGAGGTTTCCAGATGACACGCGGAATGAAGCCGATGGCGCGGATGGTCGCAGCAACAAGGCGCGCGCTCGCCATGTACGATCTCGACCGGTGCTGCGCAATCTGGTGGCTCTATAGTCTCCATTTCGGATTCACCGGCGACGTGATGTTGGGGCTCGCTGCGGTCTCGGTTGCCCACGAGAGATCCCGCTGCGGAATTTAGAAATCGTGCATCGAGCGCATCCCAGCCCGGTCGCAATGGCGCGCACAATCGGCTTTGAAGCGAGTTCGTCCGGACCAAGAAATCGAGCTGTTATTAGTGGACGAGCTTTGGTTCGGGGGCAGAGTTGCGCCCGCCTCATCAAAGGCGGGTGATATGCAATCGTAGCAACCCGGCGAACAGCGTGATCGCGACATGCCAATCCTCGGCGGCAATTGCGCGCCGAGGACTGGTCATCAGCAAACTTCAGAACGGCATCTAAGAATCTGAAGTCGGGAGCCTCGTTAGTGAGGTCCTTAATTGAGCTTATAAGAGGCCTGAAAGCACGTACCCCACCGTTCCATGCTGTACTTCGCAAGAATGCGCGGGTCACCGACGCAGCCGCTGCTGCTGCACAAAGAGTCGCTGTCCTTTTTGGTCCACATGGCCCAATAGCGGCCACCGACCCCGACGCTGATGTTCTGGGTGAGGAAGTAGGACAACACGCCCGCAATCTGGACTCCGCCACCACCATTGCCGCGTTGTTCGTCAAAGGTGGTCTTGGGACGCAAGAGATGATAGTCGCGGCCTTTGAAATCGGTCCAGGGCAGGTAAGCGACATCAGCATTGAGGCGCCAGCGCTCGGTCAGCATAGTTTCGGCGCTCAGGCCGATTCGAGGCGCATTCCATTGAGTATCCTCCACACCGACGATCCTAGTGTCGCCCGGCTTCAGACATGCTTCATCCTGAGGCGCGACCCGAACGCAACCAATGGTATCTGAGCTCTGGCTGTAATAGGCCCAGCCCATAAATGCACCGACCTTGTAGTTCGCGCTGCGCAGGAAATCGTAACCGGCGTCCGCCGTGTAATATGCGAACCTTCCGTTTGACTGACCTGAAAGAGTATTTTGGTACGGGTATCCTTCCTGCTGGACCAGCCAATCTTCGTCGTTCATCTTCCCCTTGTTGAAGCTTCCGATCCCAAGGTTGCCCTTCAGGAACACTCCCCAGGGACTGTCGACCCGGCCGAATACCTCCCCCGAAAGCCCGTTCAGTCCGTGATAAGTGAGCCGCGATACGAGTATGCTGGGGTCTAGGGCATCGTTATTATTAAGTGCGCTGTGATCCCATTGGAATCGTCCCCGGCTCAGCCAGAGCCGCGAGCCGCCTTCGAACGACCAACCAGGCGCGTCGGGAATGGATGGTACGCTGCCCGCTGATTTCGCATACGGCGCATCGGACCTTGGTGCGGCCTCTGGGTCCACACCAAAGTGGTAGTTCAGACCAACTCTTCCGATGTGATAGTTGCTGGATAGGCTGGTTGTGTTCGCCGGCAGAATCGCAGGCGGAGATAACTGCACTGTCGAAGCGGTGGCGACACTTGGTCCGCCGAAATGCAGATAGTCATACTCGACATTCACCGACCATGCCGGCGTAAGGGCTCGCTCGAGACCGAGCGCGATCACGCCGCCAACTCGGCCATAATCGAAATGGGTTTTCTCCTGTGGCTGGTTTTCCGGTTCCACGTTGTTGACGACGTCGCCCCGATTGTTTTGCCAGGCTACGCCTGCCTTGAGATAGGCAAGCGTTTGCCCGAGCGGACCGAAGGCGTAGCCGATGCGGCCGGTCCCGGTCGCAAAGAGGTTGGGACCTGCGTTGCAGTTTGCGCTTACAATCAAGTGGGAGGCGGCTAGGCAGGTGTTTGAGCCGTTGGCGGCAGCTGCGCTGGCATCCAGTTCGAGGCCGAACACCCAACTGTTGTTCTGCCAATTGTAGCCGATCTGGCCACCTGCGACGAACGATGGAATATCGACGCTGCCGCCATAGATCGACGGGCCAAAGGGATTGCTAAAGGAGGTTCGGCCGTACCCGCCGCCGGCGTGACCGCCAATGTAGCCTCCAGACCAGTTCCACACCGCCGGTGGCAGTACTTGTCGCTCGAGGTTCGCCATAGCTCTACCCGATGTGACGAGCGCCATCGTCGTAGCACCCAAAAAGAGAACTCTTGATCGCATAATGATTGCCTGCACTTTCCCGAGACGCGGTCCCGCTCGCTAAGTATCGCCGCACGGCAAATCGTCGCAGCGGCCAGACACGTAATGACGCGCCGGGCCGCTCCGATGATCATCGCACCACGATTGGTGATGATGTCCTGAACGAAGCAAGCCGCGTGCCGGACTAATTCGTATATTTTGCAGGAGTTTCCTAAGAGTGTGTCGCGTCAACTCTCTACGTTGGTTTGAAGGCGGACAATTGAGCGTCGGTAGCACTGCATTGCGCGGCGAGGGTGGAAGGCGCGCGCATGTGCGACTTTCATGTTTTTTCGATTGCAATGTGCGCGGACCCGTTCCGCTCTGACTGAACAGCGTCATTCAAAGTGCAGTGTTCTTTTCCAGCACGAGCTGCCGTGACGGCCAGCGGCCGGTCGTTGCAAGTTTAGTTCGTGTTAGTTTTGGGAGCGTGAGTGCGCGAGAAAGCGAGCTCGTGTCCGGACCACTTTAGCGCGCCCGTTGTCTTGCGGCTTTCGTCGGCTTCGCGGCGTCCTCGAATGCTTTAGGGTGACCGGCGCGATATCCCTTCGCACAAGGTTTGCGAGGTCCACATGCTCAAGGCAATTCATGCCCAGCAGAGTTGTGAATGGCCGAACGGAAGGCGCAAGCGATCGTCGAAGATTTACGGACTGCGACGAGAGCAAGGTGGCCGCCGCGCAAACATGCCGCCCTTACTAAGAACCGACTGTCCCAGCCAAAGCCCCCGATGGGAGACCATCCTCGACGTGGATGCTCTCGCTGACACGGACAAGAAGAACTGGGTTCTTAAAAGGGTGGGCTGCCTCCCGCCCGAGGAGCGCCTATGCTTGCTCAACCTGTCCGAGGGCGGAAAGGACGCTGTGTTCGTCCGGGAGTTCGACGCAGTCGCCAAAACCTTCGTCACGAACGGCTTCGCACTCCCCGAGGGAAAACAGCAGGTCACTTGGGTAAATAGCGACACGGTCCTGATTACACGAGATTGGGGCGAAGGGACCATGACGCAAGCCGGTTACCCTTTCGTTGTGAAGGAGCTCAAGCGCGCTCAGTCGCTCGCGGAAGCGCGCGAGGTCTTCCGTGGTGAGCCGACCGATGTCGAGGCCAAACCATTCGTGCTGCGCGACAGTGAAGGCACGATCCATGCGACCGGCGCCGTCCGCAGGATCGGTTTCTTCGAGCATGAGTATGTTCTCTTTGGGTCCAAGCCGATTAATCTCAATCTGCCAAAGAAGGCGACCATTGGGGGCATCGCGAGTGGTCGCCTGCTGATGACGCTAAACGAAGACTGGATGCCGCCGTCCGGAGATACCCCTTCTCAGCCGGCTCGATCATCTCGTATGACCTGGCCGAATGGAGGCAGGATCCGCTGCGCGCCATGCCCACCCTCGTTTTCAAGCCTGGACCTCGACAAGCGATCAGCGGATTCACCGCCACAAGAAACTTGTTAATCCTAACGATTCTCGACAATGTTCAGAGTAGGGCGTTCGTCTACAAGTACAATCAGGCGCCTGGCAGGCCAGGCCGATCCCGCTTCCAGAGAATGCGAGTGTCGGGCTAGCTGCGACATCGCATGAAACGGACGAGGCGATGTTCACCGTCTCCAGCTTTCTTAGCCCGACGATGCTCTGGTACTTCGACGCCGCAACCGAACGCCTTGAGACCCTGAAGACGACCCCTCCTAGGTTCGACGCCTCGAGACTTGTCGTCGAACAGTTCGAGGCAATCTCGCGCGATGGCACCCGCATTCCTTACTTTCTGGTACGACCCAAGAGCGCAAGATTTGACGGATCAACTCCAACGCTTCTCTCTGGCTATGGTGGGTTTCAGATTCCACTCATCCCCTATTACGCGGGTCCTACCGGACGACTCTGGCTCGAGCAGGGGAACGCGTATGTCGTCGCGAACCTGCGCGGCGGCGGTGAGTTCGGGCCCCAATGGCACCAGACTGCTCAAGGAGCAACGAAGCAGCGGACATGGGATGATTTTATCGCCGTCGCGGAGGACTTCATCCGGCGCAAAATCACTTCTCCCCGCCGGCTGGGCGTGGTCGGCGGTAGCCAAGGAGGCCTCCTGGTAGGCACCGCAATCACCCAACGACCCGACCTCTTCAATGCGGCCATCTTACAGGTGCCGCTGTTCGATATGGTTCGGTTCACCAAGCTGGGCGCCGGAGCCTCCTGGATCAGCGAGTATGGCGATCCCAGCTCTCCCGAACAGCGCAAGTGGCTCGACGCCTACTCGCCCTATCAGAGGTTGGTGCCAGGCAAGACCTACCCGGGCCCCTTCATTCTCACGTCCACCAAGGACGACCGCGTGCATCCAGCGCATGGCCGCAAGGCAGCGGCGAGGCTCGCTGCGTTGGGCCAACCGTACTTCTACTATGAGAATACCGACGGGGGCATAGCGCCGCCGCCAACCTAATTGAACAGGCACGCCAGATCGCTTTGGAATATACGTATGCATCCCGGCGGCTTGTCGATGAGTGATGTCGAGGACGAAGATCTACTTCAATGATGAGGCTTGGCGGACGACGTTATCGGCAGCGGCGTCAGACCCGTCTTTGCTCATTCTCGGCGGGACGATCTCCCTGAGGGATGAATCCGGGCGATCAGCTACGCCCTCAGTCTCGCGTATCAGTCTGGGTAGGTCACTCAAGGCCGATTTCTCCTTGATACCCACCAGGCATTTCGTGTGAACAGCCCTCAGGGCAAAGCCGCTGCGTCAGCCTCTCGATCCCGTGGCTAACTTCGTTGGCAGTGCGGATGCGGATAGGGATAGCGCCTTTCTCATCAAGTCCCCTCGATAGGCGCCGGCGCATCCGCGCTGCGTTCCATCTATTGCTGACCGGCCTATATTGCTCAGTCGTGCGATGCTGTATTTCTCTCGCACCCTAGAGCCTACAATTTAAGTGCACAATCATCATCTGGCTCGCTTATCGTCGATCCGCAGTCGGTTGGAGGCTTACTGGAATTCCACCAATGCACTCCGACAATCGATCGATACGCGGAGTGCGACGAACATGGCAGTACAATATGCACGGCAGAGGGATGGGGGCGCAAAGCACCGAATTCGCAATTTGACGTCACAGAGACCTGCCCCCAACGGGGCGGAGTATCTAGATGGTGTGGTCCGCAACCGACAATGTCTCACTGATCAGCAGCCTGAACCGTCCGGGTGTCCTGACGTCGTGATGGCTGACAGCACGAAAGCATGTCTGAGTGGTTGCAGAAGTTTCCGTGGCGGATTGAGCGGGTGTTGATAGCCCACACACTATTGACCGACTGCGCAAAGTCCTGTCAGGTTGCGGTAAGCTATCACAGATACAGAGCCCTTGGGGTTAACGGGATGTGACAGGGACAGCGTTATCGCTCCAGATCGATCAGCGCCGAGTCACTTTTCCGCTAGTCTCAACGGCAGTGCGGATGTGGTAGGGACTAGTTGGCCTGGTTTCAGCCCCCGAGCCGGTTAGCACCGAGCCGCGCCCGCACTGTTTTACATCTTGCCCCGGGACCAATCCCGCTAGCTATCTCCGACAAGCTTCGCAGGTACTCTGGCGAAGGTCGGTACACCACCCGAAAAGGTGAGGGCCACGTACTTCCATTCCTGCCGCAGCGCGCGCAAGAGTGGCCTTGTATACTGCATGCCGCCACGAGAGCCGCCTGAACCGCGAGTTCGGCCGCTAGCGCTTCGGCGTTGAAGGCTATGCCATGGGAGAGTTGGTCGCGGAGCTTGGCGCGGGCTTCCTGTCTGCCGATCTCGGCCTAACACCGGAGGTGAGGGAGGATCACGCCTCCTATATCGGCTCTTGAATCAAGGTGCTGAAGAACGGACGCGCGATCTTCACGATCTCGTCCAATGCCCAACGGACGGCGGACTTCCTTCATAGGATTCAGGCCAAAAAATTCCGTCGCGACCTGAGCCGCGGCGGCAATCATCGATCTGGACCTCGTCATTTTAGCTCCAAATAGCTTAGGTCTCCAATGGACTCTGGACGAAGTTGTTGACTGGGCGTCCTCCGACTTACAGCGGGGCGGATTTTTCGCACCGGTTTCAGATAGATAAATCGCTGCGGCTGCAAGCATTTTGATTGAGGATGCATGGGTTTGAAGCCGAGGCCCGGTCTCAATCGCGGCGACCGTATCGACCCTGTGAGGTCAACGGCCCTGCTCACTCCTTGCATACCACGATGTCCGTAGATGCTGCGCGAGCGCTCGTCCCCCCCCCCCGACCATGGGTTGCGAGTCCGGCTTGTGTGCGAAAGGCTCGAGGCCGAGCCTGATAACCAAGTCCTTTCCAGCCGACATAGACCGCAAGACGTGCAGCAACCACGAACTGCCGGGCGGCAACACAAGCCAGACCGTGAAAGCAATTAGTAAGCCGCCATTGAGGGCGAGAAATACGGCTCGTTCACTCATGAGGATCAGCGGACAAAACTTGCGATCCGAGTAACGCTGCTCGTCGATGACCCAGATCCTTCAAAATAGCCGGGGTCAGATTAAGGGCCGTCCGCAATGGTCGAAATCCATGCGTTTGGAAATGCTGCGCAATGATTGATAGTCCGCGTGTCGTATGCCGAAAGGCAGCCGGCGCCTTGCATCCCACGAGCAATTTGGGATCCGAGGCGCGCCTTGGCATGGGTGCAGCCACGCATCGAGCGGCGAGGGGGCAGCATGGCTCGCAACGTCGAGCGGCGAGAAGGAAATGCTCATGCGGATTGATCCCACGCACATGAGCGCGCGCGGCTCATGGCACGTGAGGAGGCGCCACTGGGTGTCACATCCGAGCAAGGCGACACCGAACAGGCGAGGAACTTGCCGCAGCGGAGCGGGGATTGCTGAGCCGGTACCAGGGTCTACTTTATGTCTCTGAAAACGTTAGTACTTCCGTTGACCGAGAATGTCGACCTGACATTTCGGAATGTCGGCGAGCGGCTACATTTATAATTGTCAGCAAGCGGCGACTTATGCTAATGTAAGCGAGCGCTAACATTTGGGATTGGAATGCTTATCCGTACACCTGGCGACCTCGGCGCCGTCATTCGCGACAGACGCAAACGCCTCAAGCTAGACCAGGCGACACTGGCCAAGCGGATCGGCGTCAGCCGTCAATGGGTGATTGAGGTCGAGCATGGTCATCCCCGCGCAGAGCTGGCTCTTGTCCTTCGTGCTCTCGACGTTCTCGGCATCCCGGTGGACGTCAACAGTGGAGGGCCCACCAGCCGCGGGTCTACCTCCGCAGTTGATATCAACGCCATCGTCACCAAAGCCAAGGAAGGCAAGACATAATGGCCGAGCTCATTGCACTCTTGGATGGCACCGAAGTCGGTCGCGTCCGCAGTGAGGCGCGCGGCCGGCTGACCTTCGTCTATGACAATGCATGGCGCAACGCGGAGCGGGCCTATCCCCTGTCGCTTTCGATGCCGCTTGCCGCCGAGGAGCACGGTCCAGCCACCGTTCAGTCCTTCTTGTGGGGGCTGCTGCCTGACAACGAGCAGGTGCTCGAGCGCTGGGCCAAGAAATTTCAGGTATCGGCGCGCAACGTGTTTGCCCTCATCTCTAACGTCGGTGAGGATTGCGCCGGGGCCATCCAGTTCGTCACGCCTGATCGATTGGGGGCTCTGAAAACAGGCAAAGATGACAAGATCGAATGGCTGGATAAGTCGGAAATAGCAAATCGGCTTCGAGTCTTGCGCGAGGATCACGCTGCCTGGCGTCTGCCCAGCGACACGGGTCAATTCAGTCTTGCAGGCGCCCAGCCGAAAACCGCGCTTGTCCTCAAAGACAACAAATGGGGCATTCCGTCCGGGCGCATACCAACCACCCACATTTTGAAACCACCGACGGGCCATTTCGATGGTCACGCCGAGAATGAGCATATCTGCCTGCAGCTCGCACGCGAACTCGGGCTGCCAGCCGCTGAAACCAAGGTGATGCGCTTCGAACAGGAAATAGCGATCGTGGTTGAACGCTACGATCGGCAGGTCAGCGGGAACGACATTATCCGCGTTCATCAGGAAGATATCTGTCAGGCCATGGGCATCCCGCCGACCAAGAAATACCAGAACGAGGGCGGACCAACGCCTGCCGATGTGGTCGAGCTCTTGCGGACCTACTCGACAGACCGCGAGGCCGACCTTGAGACGTTCGTCAGCGCTTTGGTCTTCAACTGGCTCATTGGGGGCTCTGATGCTCACGCCAAGAACTATTCATTGCTTCTGGCCAGCGGCGCTCTCGTGCGTCTCGCTCCCCTTTACGACATCGCCAGCATTCTTCCTTACGACCACGTCGATCAGCGCAAGATCAAACTCGCCATGAAAGTCGGGGGTGAATACAAGCTCGATCAAATTGGCTTGCGTCAGTGGCAAAAATTTGCACGCGAGACGCGTGTTGATGCGGACGTACTCATCGCTACGCTGAACTCCATGGC
Organism: Bradyrhizobium sp. CCBAU 45321; assembly: GCF_028128975.1. NCBI lineage: Bacteria > Pseudomonadati > Pseudomonadota > Alphaproteobacteria > Hyphomicrobiales > Nitrobacteraceae > Bradyrhizobium > Bradyrhizobium sp. CCBAU 45321. Next base: position 6,446 of record NZ_LFKZ01000101.1, on the reverse strand, counting down.
CGGGCAGATCCCTGACCTGGTGGCGGACATTCGCACGCGAGCGCAAAAGGAGGGATTGGAGAACGCTGTCATCGAGCGATTGGCAACGGCTTTGAGTACGCGAGCCAAGGATTGCGAACACGTTCTGAAGGGGATCTAGGATACGGATCATCCATCAATTGAAGGGAGTCGAACGCAAAGCTGCCGGTCTAGATTCATGATCTCGCGTTGAGTATTGCCGATGGGGGCTGGAGCGCTTGGGTAATTCGCTAGGGGGGACGCGTGTGGTATGTTTCAGCAGAGTTTTCCCATCTGACGCGGGGTCGCAGGTCCAGCTACCAGCGCCGACACTTCTGAAGAGAGCGAGCTTACGCGGACACACGAAATCGCTGTCCTCTTGCGCGACGATGCTGACTTGCGCCAGCGCACTCTGCCAGAGTCGCTAAGACATCTACGCTGAATCATTTGTTGATCCCGCCCTCGGCGTCCTCCGGCTGCTGCGATCTTTGCGTCGCTCAGCAGGCGATCGCTCGTCACCGCGCTCACCTTCAAAACCGACCGACCGCTCATCGGCAGAAAGCTTCAATCTGCCGTGCCGTTCAAGTGCCGGGCGCAAGAACGGCTCGCGACGAGCCGCTTACTGCAGAGCCGGTCAGAGGCGTCCCATACCACGATCAGTGCAGCGCGAATGGAAACCCCATAGGTCCGGCTCGGCCGCCGCGGCAGGGCCGATCCGATGCTCGTCCACTGACAGTGGTCGGATCGCGTGCTTACGATGTCATACCGTGACGGCGCAAAGCTCGTCCAGGAGTCGTCCCTTCTCACGCCGACCGCCCGGCCGATGACGCACGGCCAGGGCTGATGTGATCTCGCGCTTTTCGCGCATGCTGATCGTCCCTGCCGTAGCCGCTACGGAACTGATTCGGCAGCTCCGCCCAAGGCACGACTGGGAAGTTGTCCGGTAACATTTTTAGTGAGGCAATGCGCCCCTCGGCGACACGAGGATTACCGTCTCCTTGGGTAGCCGATGAGAGAGCGAATGAACGAGGAACGAATCGCGGAAGGCTCGTCGTGGAGTTGCGAGACCGATCTGGATCAACTGTGGCTTGGCACCCATGCGTGCACCTGCGGCCCGGTATGGTCGTTTTGCAACCAGAGCAATGACGAGTCGTCGGCTCACATGCCGCCGGAAGGGTTCATCGGCGGCGAGGACGGCGGGTCCTTAAACCCATGAAACCCGCGACGATTGAGAGCCGCGGGGCAGTTTCGCTTTGCAGATGTGGCGATGCATTGCTTCACGAGCGACGGCCTCGTCAGCTTCTGGAAAGCCTATCCATAATAGGATCAGCTCAATTGATTTCTTGGACGTGAGGCTATCGTGGACCCGTACAATTTCGATCCACCCAATCCAACAGCTTGGTCCCCGGTGCAGCACGCCGTCTTGGAAGAGGACCAGGGGGGCCATGCCGGGCAAGAGGGCTTTGAGCAGCACTTGGCCGAGGCGCGCTCACCCGATCCGGGTCCTGTCTCCCGTGGCGGCCGCAACTACCATCCCCATCTCTCTGCAGAACATCGGGACACTATCGACAAGGCGATTGCCGAATATGCAGCTCAGAAAAACCCACAACGGAACACGGTTAAGCGCTATACTCAGGCGCTTCGCCGACTTGGAAATGATCTTGGCGCTCATCGCATTACGATTGATCTGAGGGACCACCAGTCCCTGGTCCGTCATGTCAAGACTTACTTCCCGAACGACGAAGACATGAAGAAAGGGTTGGGTGTCCTTCGTGCGTATCATGATCCGAGCTATGTAGCTTCTGGCGGGCGGCCGCGCACGATCCCTTCAGCGGAAGACGCGCCCCTCTCAGAGCGGCTTAATGCCAGTGGCATGACGTCGGGCAGTGCTGCTCGTCATGATCGTAGTCTTCGCAGATTTTCTAACGCGCTTAATCTTGCGGGCTACTCGATATCCGGGTTAGACCACGCGGCGCGCATTGAATTCGCTCAGAAGTTGTTCCCGAACGACGAGCTTCTGTTGTTCGCATTAGGCAAGGTTCGCGATGCCGAGAACGTTCCCGGCGCGCGTGCATCTCGGAAGCCCAGCGGTCGTGCTGTCCCGTCGCCCGCGTTGCATCTTTATCCCGATGACGCCCGCATCATTGATGGCCTGGAAAAGGCAGAGCTGAGCATGCTCAAACCCGAGGAGAAGAGCCGGAAAAAGGTTGTTCAAAATCTGGCCCGCAACCAACGAAGATTGGGTGCTTGGCTCCAAAGGGAGGGGCGGGGGAGCATAGTGAGCCGACTCACCGGCACCAGTGAGCAGCAAAAGTCGTTGAACGACGATCACACCGACTTTAAAAAATCCAATCGAAACGCGGACACGGGCTTCGATCGGCTTAGGAGCTACCTATTGCTCGTCGAGGCGAACGCTGCGCTGGGCGTCTGCCCTGAACAGGCGGGTGGGGAGCCGCGGCGTGGCGAGTCGAACTCAACGTGGTCGCCGCACCTGCCGTACGATTTTGAGTGGCCGACGCCGGAAGCGGTGCCAGATGGGTCGTCGGCGATCTACCGAGGCCTCGACTCCTTCGTTGATCTGCCGTACACCTCGCAGGAGGTGAGAGACGATGCTCAGTCAACGCCGGTGGGTAGGGCTGCCGCCAGACCGCCGCTCTTCAACGGACCATCGGACGCGCCAGCTCAGTCGCCCGACATTTTCCGCGGTCTTCAGTCTTTCGTTGATTTGCCGTACACGCCGCAACAGATGCGAGACGATGCTCAGTCGGCGCCGGTGAGTGGGGCTGCCGCCAAACCGCCGCTCTTCACCGGACCGCCGGACGCGCCAGCTCAGTCGTCAGACATCTACCGCGGTCTCAACTCTTTCGTTGATCTGCCGTACACACCGCAGCAGATGCGAGACGATGCTCAGCCAGCGCCGGTGGGTGGGGCTGCCGCCAGACCGCCGCTCTTCACCGGACCGTCGGACGCGCCAGCTCAGTCGTCAGACATCTACCGCGGTCTCAACTCTTTCGTTGATCTGCCGTACACACCGCAGCAGATGCGAGACGATGCTCAGTCAGCGCCGGTGGGTTGGGCTGCCGCCAAACCGCCGGTCTTCACCGAACCATCAGACGTGGCAACTCAGTCGTCACAGATCTACCACGGTCTCAACTCTTTCGTTGATCTGCCGTACACACCACAGCAGATGCGAGACGATGCTCAGTCGGCGCCGGTGGGTGGGGCTGCCGCTAGACTGGTGCTCTTCACCGAACCATCAGACGCGCCAACTCAGTCGTCACACATCTACCGCGATCTCAACCCTTTCGTTGATCTGCCGTACACGCCGCAGCAGATGCGAGACGATGCTCAGTCCGCGCCGGTGGGTGGGGCTGCCGCCAGACCGCCACTCTTCACCGAACCATCAGACACGCCAGCTCAGTCGTCAGACATCTATCGCGGTCTCAACTCTTTCGTTGATCTGCCGTACACACCGCAGCAGATGCGTGACGATGCTCAGTCAGCGCCGGTGCTCAGCCCTGCCGGTAAACCCGCGTTCTTCGTCGGGCGATCGGGCGTACTTCAGGAGCTTGAGGACATCGGATACCGAGTCGACGAGGATTGGCAGGATGGCTCCCAGCCGGTGCCGGATTTCTTAATCGATGTCCTGGATAATATCAGGGTCCTGCCGACCCAGTTCAGCGGCCCAACCCAGCTCTCCATGAACGGTGAGACCTACTCGATCACATTGGAGCCGCGAGGACGCCGCGTTGCGCAATTCATCCATCATCCTCGCCCGTCCCCTGTCCCGGGTGCTCAGATCGGCCCCTCGGCTACTGTTGCCTCTTCCGGCCACCGCAGCGGTCCCGTGCTGGGGCCCACGCAGTGGCTGGGTGACGAGCATATCCAGCGGGACTATGAGCTCCTGGCGCAGGAGTTGCAGCAGAACAATCCGGATCTCGCCGCTCGGACGCGGTTCGTGGATCCCCTGATAGCCCAAATGTTGCGATCCCCCTCCAAGGAGGTAGCCGAACGAGCATTAGGGTGGGTTCGCCCTGGTACAGCTGACTTCCTGTTCCTGCCGGTAAGCGATGCCAGCGATACGGATAGACATCAGCGCGGCAGTCACTGGTCGCTGCTGCTGGTTGATCGCCGCGATCGTGGCCGGCGGGTCGCCTATCACTATGACTCTACCCAGGGATACAATGACAGGCTCGCAGCGGAACTCGCAGGACGGCTCGACGCTAACCTGCAACAGGCCCCGATAAGACAGCAGCAGAACAGTTATGACTGCGGCGTCTTTGTCCTGGACGGCACCAGGGAACTGGTAAGGCGATTGGCAGCAAGACGGCCGGACCTGAACCTCAACAATCTTGTCATCAGTCGGCAGGAACTGCGGGACCGACTAGGCGCTGGTGTCGGCTTCAACTGAATAGGGCCACGACCGAGTGAAATGCTGTTCTCGCCGATCGAAGATCCGCAATCGGTGTGTTCGCAGAGCATTATAGTGTCTCACGTGAGGAGCTGAGTACGCATACGACGAAGACCGCCTGATTGACGCATGCCCGCGGGCACAGCGAGCTCTATGATCGGTCGGGGGAAAGGTCAGCGGCCTGCTGACCCGGCGGGCTTATCGGCCTGGCGCAGGAGCTTCCATTTCCAGGGCAGCAGTTCGTGCAGGCGCGACGCGGGAAGATCGGCGATCCGGGCCAGGACCTCGGCGAGCCAGGCCTTGGGATCAACGTCGTTGAGGCGACAGGTCGGTATCATCGTCAGCATGATGGCGGCACGGTCGGCGCCACGCTGGCTACCAGCGAAGGTCTAGTTGCGCCTTCCCAAGACAATGCCTGTCAATGCGCGCTCAGCGCATTGGTCAAGCAGATCTTGCCATCGTCGAGGAAACGGGCGAAGTCGAAGTCGCCCCGCGCCTGAGCATGTAGTTCCTAGGCTTCAGGACGTCGGAGGAGCGCGAGAGGGCTTCGCGCTCGCGCAACAACCAGACGTGCATGTCCTCGAGAAGCGGCTTGCTTTTCCTCTGCGCTGCGCGCGGACGTAAATCGAGGGGCAAAGATCGAGCCGCAAGCGGTCTCATCAAGTGCGTTTGTGAACAGCACATCTGCGACTCTGACGTTGCACAATCAGCGCATGCTAAGATACCTATCAGGCTCAGCTCCTGCGCCTTCTCAGCAACGACTGGGAACTGATCGAGCGTCGTCAGATTCTGAAGTAAGTGCGAGATCAGGCACATCTGCGGAGATCTTGCCTTAGGGTAGGCTCTACAGATGTTGTGAACTCCACGTCGCGCTTATACGTCATCGAAAGCACGTTCCGGGCCGCGGGCCACCGCACTCTGCGCGCCGGGGATGTCGAACACGGCTGCGCTCGCAATAATCTTCAGGCTCGAGGAGGCAGCCGCAAAGCTGGGTCGGTCGATGGCCGCAATTAGTTGGCGAAACTCTTCCCGTAAATTTCGCCGACGAATCAGTCGTCAGACCACGAACTCAATCCACTGCCGCCTAGCCCGTTGGGGCATCAACATTCACCGATGGTTCTTTAGCCCACGATAAGTCACACGTCGGATCGAAAAACAAGTAATTGCAAGTCAGTTCTTCACCAGGTTGTACGTCACGCACGGATAAAATTCGGCAATGATCGTCCTGATATGTATTTGGCTGACTGCTGTGGTTCATGAAGCGGGCATTGTCAGCATTGTACTCTATAACACCATCATTAGCCTTGTAGTCTCTTGGATAGGCATGCTTATCAAGTAGAGCTCGAAATGTTGGAGCTAGAGCTTCGTACTGCTTAGGCGTTACCGCGATGTCAACGATTGGGTTGTGAATCCAAATCAGCGAACCTTTGGGCAAAAGGGCAGCGGAGAAAAGTCCAATACCGCCAAACTGGTCTGGCTTTAAAACAGTTTCGATAATCAACATTGAAGAAGTCTCCCTAACACCCAGCAAGCTAACTGACCTGAGCCCCGAAATCTCCTGCGCAAATCGGTAGGGTCGTCTAATCGCGCCTCCGTCCCAAATTGGATTTTTTCGCATTCGTTGCCGCAGCGGCTGGCGGATCGCCTTTCGCGGTACCGCCATTTTGGCGGCGGTGGAAGCGGTGCAAGTCAGTGGGATTGCAAAGATCTGCGTCAATCAAAGATCCGCGTGACCAAGGCGGCGAGTTCATGTCGCGCGATCGTGACCTGTAAGCCTACGAGTGCGGCGACACGCTTGCTTTATCGCCGTCCGGCAAGCCGCGGACATCGGCTTCATCGAGGCCCTCAAGAGCTGCTTTCGCGCCGAGCGTCCATGGCCACTGGTTCCTGCCCCTTGCGCATGCCCAGGACAGAAGTGGAGACATGGGCACATCGTTAGCGAACGGCCACCCCGTGGGCGATCGATAACGTACAGAGTCTTTCGCACTTTCAGGATTGACGGCTTCTTCTAGAATGAAGGAGCTTTGAATGAACGATG
>NZ_LFKZ01000100.1:0-29323 GCF_028128975.1 Bradyrhizobium sp. CCBAU 45321 | reverse complement strand
GTCCCCACCCGGTCCTTGGATCGAATTGCTAACAGAGTGTCCCATCAGCTTCGACTGGATGCGAGCGAGCGCGTCACTGAGCCTCGCCGCTTCATTGAAGCGTGTCTCGGAATATGGCGGGTGCGCGGATGGATCGTGCAAGAGGGCCTCGGCTGTATTCGAGAGCCGGCGAAGGGGCGTCCTCAGCCACTGCGCCGCACAAAAGAGCAGTGCTAGTATGGCAATGGCACAAGCACCGAAACTACTCCAGAATGATCGGATGAGATTACGGGTGGACGCAAGCGCCTCGTCGGCACTCTGCCGAACCAGAAGAGACCAACCGAAGCTTGGAAGGTTCGCGAAGCCGACCGTCGGAACGATCACTGTGAAGTAGTCCCTGCCGTCAGGCCAACGTTCGCGCAGAGACGCAGTCGTGACGCGACTAGCCGCAAGTGCGGAGCCGATGTTGAGCGACTTGTTGATAAGATCCGGCGGACCAAACAGGACGGTTCGATCCCCCGAAAGCAGCAGCACATCAATGCCGGGTACTTGTAACGAGTCCATGCTTTCTGCGACCCATTTCCAGTCAAGGTGAGCGCCGATGACCCCGGCAACGGAGCCGGCGTGGCGCAACGGCGCTGCCAGGTCGATAAAGCGATAGGGCTCACGAGGTGCCGGCAACTGGGTGGCCAGTAGTTGAGCGGCATGCACATCGATAGCCGACGGCGAGACAAGGCCCCGCCTAAACCAAGGTCGCTGTGCAACGCTTACTCCTTCGAGCATGCCGTCTTTAGCCGCGAGAATGGTCCCTTCGAGATCCGCGACCCCAAGCCAAGTATAGCGTCGATCAAGGCGGCTCAAGAAGTCGATGTGTTCTCGCGCATTCTTAAGATCAGTTAGGTCAATGAGCTCAGCGGACCGCGCTACATCCATCCAAACTCCATAGAGCCGGCGGGCCAACAGCGCGGAACTCATTTCGCCGCGAATTCTTAACGCGTCGAACTGCAGCTGCTCTCCCCCTTGCTGTAGCAAGGCCGTGTAGATCGTCGCGGTCACCATGGCCGGCACCGATATGAGCAAGGCGCCTCCACAGAACACCAAGGAGAGTAGGCTCGGTCTTCTCGGCATCTCGCGCTCCTCAACTCGTAAGAGCTCGCGCCAACTCACGAATCATTTGCAAGATGTTCCCTCGATCGGTCCCTGGCATGGCGGATTCAGTGTGAAGCTTCTTGATAATTTTCGCCCTTTGCTCGGGAGTTGGAGAGAACTTGATTCGATAGCCGTCACGGGTAGTCGCAGCAACATGCGCGTCTACGCCGCTAATCCCGGGCAGGTCGAGCTGCCCTGCTGCTCCGGCGGAAAGTCCGGATGGACCGCTGATTCGCGCGCCCCCTCGGCCCAGATTGAGAAGCCATCCGCGATGCTTCTCACCTTGGATCACCAACGTGATGGGTTCTGGAATCTGGCGCTGAGGTCGATCGTATCGCGGTCGCTCAATGCACACCACGACTGCCACGAAAAGCACCAGAATGTTGTAAACTGTCCAGAACATCACAACAGTTGTGCCGTCCCCCGCTGTTGCGGACGTATCGAAGACAAAATCGGAGTTCAACGGCACGATCAAGCCGCCGATTGTCAGAGCGAGCAGGAGTACAAGCGGGCGCATCAACGCCCATTGAACTATGACCTTGGTGCGGTCGCCGCCTTTGGCCGTCACCGAGAATTTATGCGATCCGCTGGTCAGAAGCCCGAGAGCAGCTGCCTGGCTGATGGGCCAGGCCGCGATCAGTTGAGCCGTATCGTTGAGAAGCGGGACAAACAACCCTTTTGAAAGCCAGTTCAGGGACACAAGAACCATTAGGTAATAAGGTATATAGTAACTGATAATTTCCACCAGCGACGCGTTCACGATGGTGATGCCGAACCACCAATACAACAGCGGGCAAATCAGGCTGGCAAGCCTGAAGGGAAAGGTGCTGACCCAGTAGAGCAATGAATCCAGGATCCCGATTCGATGCATCAGACCAAGGCCGCGCATGACAAAGGGGCTGTATGAGTTGCGGACGATTTGCATCAAGCCGAGGCACCACCGTCCACGCTGAGTAATATATTCTTTCAGTCCTTCGGGAGCCAAACCTTCAGTCAACGGCTCGTTTAGGTATACAGTTTGCCAGCCGTTTTCCGCAAGCTTAAGGGTGAGCAGGAAGTCCTCGGTTACGCTTTGTGTTGGAATCCAGCCAATCTGCTCGACGGCCTGGACCCGCATTACGGATGATGTCCCACAGCAGATGGCAATCCCCCAAGCGTCCCGCGCTGGCTCGACGTTGTCAAAGAAATGACGTTGTTCATCCGGATATGCGGTGCTTATTCCAAGGTTATGTTGGATCGGATCAGGATTGAAGAAGTGCTGCGGGGTTTGCACGAGCGCGACGCTTGGCTCGTGAAATAACGCTAGCGTCCGCTCGATGAAGTCCGCATGGGGAACGAAATCTGCGTCAAGTACAGCGACAAAGATCGGGGGAGCTGGATCGCGGGCGCGCGCGCGAAGTGCATGGTTAATGTTCCCCGCTTTAGCATGCTCCTTATCCGAACGTGCGAGATATCCGATTTCGTGCAGCTCGCAAAGTTGCCGTACCCAATTCCTGGCGCCGTCGTCGAGGATAAAAATCCGAAGCTGTGAATAGCGGATTTGCGTCGCGCCAATGATCGTGCGCTCGAGCACTTCCGACGGCTCGTTGTAAGTCGTGATAAAAACGTCCACACGCGGCGCTTCTCCAGGCAGCCACCATTCAGAGTACTGGTCTGCTTCTGCCGACCGGTCGTTCACTCGGGACAGTATGAAAAACGCGATGGTAGAGGAAAGCTCGTCAGGGCCTCGAGGGTGACGAATCCCCAACTGAACAGCGCGTCCGCAGTCCAGTCGAGCGGTGCCAGCGTTTCGGTGAAGCGCCAAGCCATATAACGCCAAGACAGTACGGCAGCAGCCCCGAGGAGAAGAGCGCGCCAATACCACTTCATCGGATTGAGAAATGGAAAGACGGTAAGGCGAAGCCCAATTATGAAGGCGGCGCCTGCGAAGGCAGCAACGAGTGGCGACAGCTGAAGCATCAGAGTCCGTACCGCGTTATAAAGCGGCGGAACTGTGCGATTGGGCCAGCTGTGAAGATGACGCGTCCAGTGCGTCCAATCGCGCAACCGACATCTGCCTCTCCTGCAAGATCTGGAACTGTCACTGTGACGTCAAAGCGCTGGAGATGTTGAGCACTTGGCCCTACAACAAGATTGGTGTAGAGCGAGGCGGCACCGGATCCGCCAAGGCGAGTTATGGTTCCATCGAAAATACGATCATCTCGAAAGCGAGTTATGGTTCCATTGAAAATACGATCATCTCGAAACAACCGAAATTGCACGGCCGTTCCCACCGAGAGACGGTCGTAGAGAGATTCGCTGACGCCGGCGGTGACGATCAGTGTACTGCAGTCTACGATCTTGACGAGATCCTGGCCGCGCCGCGCGTATTGGCCATCGTCTACTAGTATGTCCCAGACTAGACCAATCACGCTGGCATTAAGGGTAGCGAAGCTCAAGTTGTTGACACGAAGACGCTCGGCAGCGATTTGCCGGTCGAGCTGTACAATACGTGCTTTCACCTGCTCCTTGTCGACATTCAGCTCGGCCAGCCGCTGCTCGAGCTCTCGGATACGTTGAGCCGAGGAAGGAGCGTCGTTACAGGACTCCCCGATGAAGATGCCGTCGCGAGCGGACGTAAGTTCCGTCTCTAAGTATTTCACTCGCTGCTGCGCACTCTCCAGTTCTTGCTGCGCCACGTCGTAAGTGGCGCGAGCCCGATCCAAATGCGCCGCCGTCTGTACACCACGCGTGCTTAGTTCGTTTGCTCGCCTAAATTCTGCGTCCGCTTGACGAAGGCGTGTGGCCGCAGCGTCTTGAGCTGCTTTCGTTTCGGCAATTCGAGCCTCAATCTGCCGAACCCTTCCGCGCTGGTAATCAGTTGATTGAACATCGAAGCGCGACCTGGATGCGGACAAGGCCTCTCGCTGGCCATCGAGACGGTCGAGCTCGATCTGCTGGTTTGTGCGATCGCGATCAAGCTCAAGAAGCCTCGCGGTATCGAAGCGTTGGTCGGTGAGTTCTGCTATCAGCGCGCCGGGACTAATGCGCGCGCCGATGCTCTGCACGGCAAGCGTTACCTTTCCTTCGATCGGGGCGCGAACGATGTAGAGCCGCGCATTGAGTGTAGCATCCGCCGATGTTCCAGCGAAGTGCTCACCGATAATAATGTACAATCCCACTGCCAACAGGGCCAAGCCGACGATTGCACGTACGAGCCTCATAAGCACATTCCAACTGTTTATGACGGGAAGGTCGCGCAGGGTATTACTGAGCAGCCTACGGTACAATCGTTTTCGCCTAAGGGCCCCCGCGGCTTTGGGTTGCCAGGTCCAATGCCGCTCGAATGCGAGCGTTAGCGGCTCAGGCGTCATGATCAGACTAACAGGCTGGTAAAGAATAGCTTCGTGATCTCAGCGGCAGGAGGATCCATATCGTCAGAAGTGAAAACAGTCATGAATTCATTCCTGCAGTTCCAGCAGCGCCAGAGATCTTGGACCTCCCGCGCACCCATACGTTCATGCCACTCGAGGTGGACAAATGCAGAGCCACATTGAGGGCAGTTTATGTGACGTGCTATTGAGACCGACTCCATGTGGCAGCTCGTGTCATTGCACCAAAGGGCCACAGCCGAAGAAGCGTTAGTGTAGCCGCCGCTTCCGGGGCGGCTGCGGTGGATGCACCTCTCTGTTCAAACCCTGTGCCAACTGCGACAAGCTTGATCAACAAGGAATATTGCTTCAAGGAAGTTTACCAGACCGACTGCATGTCAGAAATCGGACAGTCTAGGTCATGTTCTAACGTAAGGTCGCAAATCGGATTAAGTCTCGTTATGGAAGCCTTGGGGATCGTTTGGTGCTGAGCAATGCGGCCTGGGAGGTTTGGCTGACCATAAACGGCCTGATCAGGAGGGCTCCCACCTGAAGGCACCTGAAGGGGACCAGCGGATGCCTGAGTTGGATCGTGTGCGTCCGGCGCTCCCCGGAGCAATCAGGAGCCGCTAGACTAGGAGACCAGAACGGTCAGCTCCGGCGCTTCAGTCGGAGGGGCATCAGGGGATTCAAATGGCGGATCTTCGAGACGATATCCAGAGTTCGGATGTCTGATCCCCGTTGATTCAGCTCATCGTGTATCTGTGCGCCGCTACAGCGAAGAGGAGTAGTCGAAGATCAGGCGCTTGGCCGCTCGCGCACCCTGAGCGCATAGGGCCCTTCGCGAGCCCCTGTGCGTTGATGTTGGAGTGTCAAACGGTGATGCACGGCAGGCCTCCGCCCGTAATCGCGTCATCGATCCATGGTGATCTCTTAAGAGTCTGCGTCCTGTCCAAGTAAATGGACCCGCCCTGAGCAACCATGCAGGTGATGCGTCGAAAGTATCGTGGCAAATCTAGCCGCATTATTCTAATCAAGCGCCTCCCGAGCACGAGTGAACTCAGCGCGTCGGCTCACGCACGTGGGTTTCTTGCTCCGTCTTCAGTAACCGGCTTCGCGATTGAGCAGCGCGGGAATACTGGTGGCTGGAACGGGACCGCTGAACAGGTAGCCTTGTCCTTCTGTGCAACCATTGGACACCAGATAGACGAGCTGGCGTTCGCATTCGACTCCCTCGGCCGTGGTCGTCAAACCAAGCCCTTCAGCGAGGCCGATTATAGCACGAACGATCACCCGGCAGTCAGTGCTGTCGTGGAGATGTGACACGAAGCTGCGATCGATCTTGATCTTGTCAAGACGAAACGAAAGCAGCTGGCTAAGCGTAGCATAACCTGTTCCGAAATCATCGAGCGCGATGCGGACGCCGGCTAGACGAAGTGCGTCAATCACGGTCTTCGCAGCCCCGCTTCTTTCCACAAACGCGCTCTCTGTAATTTCAATCTCCAGGCGGCGCGGACTAAAGCCGGTTTGCTCAAGGACAGATATAATGCGCTCTCCAAGCGCGGAGTCCCGCAACTGAACAGGCGAAATGTTGAAGGCAAGCGAAAAGGTCTTTGGCCACGCAGTGGCATCAAGACACGCGCGCCGAAGAAGCTGATCTCCAAGAGCGTTGATGAGGCCGGTTTCTTCTGCAATTGGAATAAACACGTCAGGCGGGATAGGCCCAGTTGTCTTGTTCTCCCAACGCGCCAACGCCTCGAACCCCACGATGCGATTACTTACGAGTGAAACCACCGGCTGGTAATGGGGCTCGATAATATTCGTTGCGACAGCGCTCCGAAGCTCACGCTCAATATTGATGCGCCGCTCGACATGCATGTCCATGTCCGGTTCAAAAAAGCGAACACGCGACCCGCCGTCGCATTGCGCGCGATAAAGTGCGCGTTCTGCGCGCCTGACCAACTCGTGGGGAGTGACGCCATCAAGCGGAGCGATGGCGATGCCAATTCCAAGACTAAGCTCGGCTGCGCCAGTCTCAATCACCAAACTGTCGGCGGCAGACACCACGATACGGCGCGCCAGATTGGCGGGATCCTCGAGGGAGCTAATGTTGGGCAGGACGATCCCGAATTCGTCGCCTTCGATCCTCGCCAGGAGACCGTCCTTGGGCAAGATGTCGGCAAGCCTTGTGGCAAACTCGCAGAGTGCCTTGTCTACCGCTGCATAGCCGTGCGTATCCTTGATCCGCTTCAAGCCGTCGAGGCCGAGCATCAGAATAGCGACTTGATGCGTGTCGGTGGCGAGGCCAACGTACACATCAAGTGTGTAATCAAATAGGCGGCGGTTTGGAAAGGCAGTCAATGGATCGTGCCGCGCCGGATCGCGGACTTCTCCTTCTGTGATGGTTTGTGTGTCAGTTCCGCGGGCAAGTTCTCGATAGCGCCGAACACTAAAAATTGTGAGCCCAATGCTCAGCAAGAATGCAACGAACGCGATGAATATAATGTCGTCGAGTATCGGATTCACATAGCGCTGTCCCAGCTGCGCTAAACGAGGGCCAAGCCCATAGACATGCGCTAAGAGTGAAGCGAGAACGACGCCGCCGAAGAGAGCAATGAAATCCCTCGTGGCAGAACGGCGCCAATCGAAGTGCAATACGCGCAATCGTGGAGTTGAAACTCTCATCTCAGTCGAACCGTCGCAACGCACGGTGGCCCAGCGAGGGTCTTGCTCGCAGCATGATTGTTGAGAAAACCAGATGTTGCGCCGATTGCGGAACTTCAGTAACGGCTTCGCAAGCAGCAATGAGCCATCGGGTCGTGATAAGGTGCTTCCCGGAAAAGTGGCGGTCGAGCGACCGGCAAGTTCGCGCATCGTTAGTGCGGCCTAAGCAACGAGCTATATCCTGAATATGCCGCTTCAAGACGTTGATCACCCTGGAAGCGCCAAGGGAGGGCGCTAGTTCACGTGCGATAGCAATCAGCGCGACCAGGTGCCTACCGGTCGTGCCTCGTGATCCGGAGCTTCTGCCAAGTGCCTGGCGAGCGGATTGATGGTCGCGGCGCGCGCCAAGGGGCGGCCGCCTTGGCGGGGCGAGGCGACCGCCAGCTGAACGCTCGATGGAACGGCTGTCACGGACGCCGTTGTAGCAAGAAACCGACATAAGAGCTCCCGGCTGCTAGTGGCCGCAGCTTATTGCGGTGAGAACCGGCCTGCAAATGTTGCAATGGATGGACCATGACCGAATAGTTGTTAGTAGCGTTGCGGCTTTGGCTCGGAGAAGAGCGGACGGGCGTCCGCCCCAGACACGGGAGACGAAGTGAACGATGAACGTTATCCTAGGAGACAACCACACGGTTGCGGCCTTCAAATTTTGCGCGATAGAGTCGCTGGTCGGCGACGTTCAAGAACCCGTCGAGCGTGTCTCCATCGCGCCCGAACTCCGACACTCCAACACTGATGGTGACGCCGACCGATGGTTCGGCCCCGACATCGAATGCAGTGCGTTCGATGGCCGATCGAAGGCGCTCGGCGACCGCGCTAGCCGCGTCGAGCGTCGCCCCCGGAAGCAGTACCATGAATTCTTCACCCCCCACGCGCGCGACAGAGTCGTAAGGCCGGATTGCCTCCAGACACTTTCGCACGAATACGCGCAGGACCTCGTCGCCGACGCTGTGACCACGTGAGTCGTTTATATCCTTGAAATGGTCGAGATCGAGCGACAGCAGGGACAACGGAGCTCCGGTTCGCCTGGCCCTTGCGATCTCCGCGCCGATATGCTCGATGAAGTGGCGCCGATTCCCGGCACCGGTTAGTGGATCGGTTGCGGCGAGGCGCTCCAGCCGTTGATTGCTCAGTTGCACTTGCTGAAGCGCCTTTTGAGTGTCGGCCATCGATTTGGCAAGGCGGGCGGTCATTTCTTCCTGGCTATAGATGGTGGCGAACGATTGCGTTGTTCGGAACGCCCGGACGACGCCATAGCTGAGCAGAAAAAATCCGCCAGCAAAGATCGCGTGAGCCAGCCACCACATATGATTCCACGGCGCCGCCAAGATGAATGCGAGCGACGATAGCGCAAACCACGCGACAGAAACGCCGAAAACAAGCATGAGCGGCGAGTGAATCCGTCGCATGAGCAAGACGGCGACGTTCAGCGCACTGAATAGCAATGCGCCGCCCTCCATGGACAGGCGGACCACCGGGTGCCCAGCATAGGGTGAATAGGCGACCAGTGCGACAGCTAAGTCCACCGTAAGGAACAGGCCAATCCACGTCAGCCATGCGCGCGTGTCCGAGCGCTTCTCAAGCCCGTCTGACGGCAGGTTGTAGCTGAGTAGCCCGACGAGGAGCAGAATCGACATCGCCAGACGCGACGCTGGCCCATAGAGCAGAAACAGCCAAATGTTGCGATGTGCCATGCCGGTGAAGGCGCCGTGCAGCGAATAGATCAGCACGAAGGCCAGAAAACCAAGGGTCAACCATCGCAACAGAGGCTCGCCTGAAGACCGATAGCAGCGCCACGTCACATATGTGACGAACAGCCCCTCCAGGGTGGCGACGGCGATGGCGAATTCGTGGAACAGGTGGTCTTCAAACTTCAGCGCGGGATCTTGCTGGAAATAGAGGTAAGCGATGAACTGAGTGGGCAGCAGGGCGAAGCCGATAATGAGAAGGCTCGTATACGCCCGTGTGATCAGCCGCAGCGCGCTGGGCGGCTCGTGCAACATAAGATTGGTACTCATATGCTATACCGTCATTCCATGATGATCCCACGGGGGCCTTTCATGAACTCGTGGGGCCCCTTCTTCAAGCACCTTGGAGTCCTGCTGGACAACCATAGTAGAAGGCATCATGGTTCGCCTCCGCCGTAGGTTATCCAACACGCCGGCACGGGTGATGAAGCTGCACGGGCGCGGAAGTCACAAGAGTTACCTTTCCGTCCATCGGCTGCACTCATCCGGGCGGGGCTGCGACGGCGCCAGCATTGACTTGCCATCCAAGAGCAGCCAAGTTCGCCACTGCGGGATCGTCGGCGACGTTGCGGGTTAGGTGTTCGAGCCCACCACGTTCGTATCGTGCGTGTTCAGGACAGTATCCCAGCTGCTGCCCTTCACGATCTACGACCCGTTCGAAAACGCGCCATCGAAGGATGAGGAAATCACGAGCCCATTGAGGAAGGGAGTCTGCGTATTACCTTACTCAATCGTCTGCTTGCCACCCACTGGTAGCGCCGCTGTGACGATCGGCGCGGACTGGGTTCGGCTCGGAGCCAACGCGCGTGATGAGCAACACCGTAAGTGTCAGGCCGCTTTGATTGATGAGTTTCTTGTATGCCATCTGTGACCTCCGTTCTGCGCGTGTCCCAGGGCAAAATGCGGGACAGAAGTTCCACTTATATACATGAGCTGGCTTAGCTAACCCCCTGCCAGATCTTGTAGGCGGCCGAAAATTCGAGCCTGCAAGGACTGGGCATGTCACTTTATGCCAAGCGGCTGGAGCGCGGCTGCTTTTTGTGGCCGTCGTCGGCGGACGGCGTGGTGACAATCACCCCAGTTCAGCTTCGCTACATGCTGGACTACCCATGCCCAGCAGCCTTCGCAAAACGGCTGATGTTGCCGGTAAGTAAGGATACGCTGCTGCGCGTGGTCCGGCGCCGTCACCGTCCCGGCTGGCCCGCTCAGGGTTATCGGATTGTAGATAAGCTGGGCCACTGCCATCGTTCCAGCACGGCCGTATCGGCCGCGCGACAAAGCCTAGGTCGAAGTCGGCGTCCAAATCGTCGGGCGACGGATTTTGGCGCGTCTAGGCAACCGCCGGTTCTTCTCGCTGGCCGTCCTCAACGAGGCGATCCACGCACTGCTCGTCGATCTCAACAACCGACCGCTATGGAGCTGGGCGCGAAGCCGGCGCGAGCTGTTCGAGGAGCTTGACCGACCGGCACTGACCCCATTACCCGACGAACCCTACGAGTCCGCTGAGTGGAAGCGCTGTCGGGTGAACCTCGAATATCATGTCGAGCTTGCCAAGCATGACTACAGCGTGCCTCACAACCTTGTGCATGAAGAGGTCGAGGCACGGATCACGCTAAAAGCCGTCGAGAGCTTCCTGCGCGGCAAGCGCGTCGC
The DNA here is from genome assembly GCF_028128975.1 of Bradyrhizobium sp. CCBAU 45321. Taxonomy (NCBI): domain Bacteria; kingdom Pseudomonadati; phylum Pseudomonadota; class Alphaproteobacteria; order Hyphomicrobiales; family Nitrobacteraceae; genus Bradyrhizobium; species Bradyrhizobium sp. CCBAU 45321. The sequence goes on along the minus strand of NZ_LFKZ01000100.1, from coordinate 18,720 downwards.
CTCCCGTCTGCGCAGCACTCTGCCGCATCGACCAACGACGATCGACGAGCATATGCCAAGCTCGCATCGCCGCTACCGCGACTGGGCTCATGAGCGGATTCGTTCTGAAGCCGCCAAGGTGCGCCCCGAGGCCGAGACGCTGATCGACGTCATCCTGCGGTCGCGACCGCATCCGGAACAAGGCTTCCGCTCGGCCATCGGCATTCTCGGGCTGGTCAGGCGCTACGGCGAGGAACGTGTCGACGCCGCCTGCGCCCGTGCGCTGCTGCTTAATGCCCGTTGCTATAAGTCGGTCGCCGCCATCCTCAAGAACGCCGCCGACAAAACCGCTCCTCCTGCCCAGGAGGCGCCCGTCCTCTTCCACGCCAACATCCGCAGCCGCAGCTACTACAACTAATCAGGAGATCATTGTGCTCATTCATCCGACCGTCGACCGCCTGCGCGCGCTCGGCCTCACTGCCACGGCCGATAACCTCATCGAACTGCAGAACAATCCCGAGGCCGCCGAAATGCCACACCCCGATTGGCTTGGTCTCGTCGTCGATCCCGAGGTCACCGCCCGCGACAACCGCCACCTCGTACGGCGCTTGAGCAATGCCAAGCTCCGCCAGGCTGCCACCCCCATCGAGAATGTCGACTTCGCACCGCTCGTGGTCTCGACCCCTCCTCCTTTCAAAGCCTCGCCACTTGCCAATGGATCTGCGAGCACCACCATCTCGTCATCGTCGGTCCGACCGGTACCGGCAAATCTTGGCTGGCTTGCGCGCTCGGCAACAGGGCCTGCCGCGATGGCTTTTCGCTCCTCTACGAGCGCGCGCCCCGCTTGTTCGCCGATCTCGGCCAGGCGCCTGGCGAAGGTCGTCTTGCACGCCTGATCGCGGCGCTGGAGCGCGTCAATCTACTCATCCTAGACGACTGGGGCCCGAAGCACTCACTGCCGACCAGCGCCGTGACTTACTCGAGATCGTGGATGATCGCTACGACAAGGCATCATTGTTGATCACAAGTCAGGCCCCCGTGGCGCAATGGCATGACGTGATTGCCGATCCCACATTCGGCGACGCCATATTGGACCGCATCATTCACAATGCCCACCGCATCGAGCTCAAGGGCGACAGTGTGCGTCGTTGGGCCGACGATTGGACAGCAGCGTGACCACCGCGCGGCCGATCGCCCCACCGACCCACAGGTCCCTCCCGCGCACGCCGCTGCGTCGCTCGTGAGGGCCACTCCGCGCGCACGCGGGTCCCTCCCATGGACCGCTGGACCGATCTCCAAACCCTCCCGCCCGTCTTGACGAGGAAGACCATTTCCAGCACACATAAACACGTCAGTCGTGTTCGCCTCCGCAAGTGATCACCATCGTCTGGAAACCGTGATCACGATGGCCTGGAATCGCTGATCGCAATCCCGCGGCCCCGCCACCGGATATAGCGAAAAGACAGTTTAAGTATCAAATTCCCCGCTGGTGTTCCGTCAGGAGAACACCATGTTCAACAATTGACAATCCTGGCAGCTATGGAGAAAGGCGCGGAACCGCAGATCATCGCGGCCGCGAGATGGATGAAGCCAATAAAGTTGACGGTTCGCCCGTCATAAAGGATACCGGACGCCAAGCCCAAAGAGCAGAAGCCGCGCCCGATGCTGTTGCGCTGACTTCCGCGAGGATCGCATGCATAACAGCCGATTGCCGAGCGCCGCTTCAGCATCAGACGGCGGCCGTTCGCTTTGATCATTTCCTCGGAAGGCCAATGTATAGCCGCGCCTGCGAAGCTCTGCCTCGGACCTATTGAGTGTTTCGCAAATGGATTTCGCAGGCGCGCCCGCATCAACAAGCTCGCGCAGCAGTTCGTCTTGTCGTTCCGTCCAGCGACAAGAGTCGAGAGTCAACTTCAATCCACCTTTTAGCTTCGAGATCAGGCGGTTCTGAAGAAGAGTGCTATCGGCCAGAGCGTCGCCTTTCATAGGGGCGCCTTTTTAATGTCCCAGTCATCGCGCCGGCCTCAAAAAAGGAATGGCAGGCGAGGCGTTCCTTGGAAAGCTATACGTTGGCATAGCCGAAGCTCCGGGTCCTCTGCCAACGAGAGTTTCGCGCCATCGAAATTCACCCGGCCATGGCGCACGACCTGTGTGAGATGGCAATGCGGGCAGGAATTGCCTTACCCCCGTTAGACCAGATACTCGCCCCGCGATGAGCGGCCGGCCGCAACGAATTATGTCGTCAGCTACACCAGGAACTTGAAGCACGAGTCAACAGCTATCGCCGCGATAGGCTATTGCTAGAAGAAGTTCGCTAAGCGCGCTGTAGCGGCATAATCAGCCGAGTTCGGCCCGTCCGCCTTAAGACATGCACGTCATGAACGCAACCACGGCATGCAGTCAACATGCAAGGCATGCGACCGTTTTCGCATCAACGAACGAGTGCACCGCGTTTTTCTGTTGGCACCCTTATTGCTGCGATACCGCGAGGCTCAAATGGCCTGAGGTGCATCAGGACCAAGGCGGGATTGCCTTCGCCAAAGCGCGAAAAGGAGCGAAAGATGCCGAACTTTCTACGAGCGACCCAAACTTCGTGCTCGGAGTAGAGGTCGTTTCCCAAGGAGTGGTGTAGCTGATTAGCAAAGCCGCTCGCGACGCGCGCCCCACATAGCGCCGTAGCGAGCGAGCGGCTTTGCGGGTGGTCACCGATGATTCGTCGGTAAGGTTTGGGTTGCGACACCAACCTGATTCGAGGAACCACCGATGACCGACGACATGATGAACCTGCGCGCGCTCGTGGAGAAGACCCCTGATGCCGATCTGTTGCGCGAGATGATCGGCTTTGCCGCCCACCGGCTGATGGAGCTGGAGGTCGAGGGCCTGACCGGGGCGGCTTACGGCGAGAAGAGCCAGGAGCGCCAGGTCCAGCGCAACGGCTACCGCGATCGGAACTGGGAGACCCGGGCCGGCACGGTTGAACTGCGCATCCCCAAACTGCGCAAAGGCTCCTACTTCCCGGGCTTTCTTGAGCCGCGGAGGATGGCCGAGAAGGCGATCACCGCCGTGGTTCAGGAAGCCTACGTCCAGGGCGTCTCCACCCGCTCGGTCGACGATCTGGTGCAGGCGATGGGCATGAGCGGAATCTCCAAGAGCCAGGTGTCGCGGCTGTGCGGCGAGATCGACGACAAGGTGAAGGCCTCCCTCAATCGCCCGATCGAGGGTGACTGGCCCTATCTGTGGATCGACGCCACCTACGTGAAGGTGCGCCAGAACGGGCGCATCGTCTCGGTCGCGGTGATCATCGCGGTCGGCGCCAACAGCGATGGCCGGCGCGAGGTGCTCGGCATGGACATCGGCCCGTCCGAGGCCGAGACGTTCTGGACGGCGTTCCTGCGCAAACTGGCGCGGCGGGGCCTGCGCGGCGTCAAGCTCGTCGTCTCCGACGCCCATGAGGGGATCAAAGCCACGGTCGGAAAGGTTCTCAACGCCACCTGGCAACGCTGCCGCGTCCACTTCATACGCAACGCGCTGGCGCATGCCGGCAAGAGCGGACGGCGCGTCGTCTCCGCCTTCATTGCCACCGCCTTTGCCCAGGACGACGCGGAGACGGCACGGGCGCAATGGCGGCGCATTGCCGATCAACTGCGTCCCAAGCTGCCCAAGCTCGCGGTGTTCCTCGATGAGGCCGAGGCCGACGTGCTGGCCTATATGAGCTTCCCGGCCGCGCACCGCGCCAAGCTGCACTCGACCAATCCGCTCGAGCGCGTCAACGGCGAGATCAAGCGCCGGACCGAGGTGGTCGGCATCTTTCCCAATGAGGACGCCATCACCCGCCTGGTCGGCGCTATCCTGCTCGAACAGAACGACGAGTGGGCGGTCCAGCGCGGTCGCTACATGACACTGGAAACAATCACCCCGTTGGGCGATGATCCCGCCGTCAGCTTCCCGGCAATCGCCACCTGACCGATCCGGACCATGCCGGCGAACGCAGTGACCCGCACTCACCTACACCACGCCACGGGACACGATCGGAGTAGAGGAGCCCGGACGTGTCGAATGGAACGTCAACGTCGGTTCATTTACCGAAGAGTACAAGCGCCAAGCCGTTGAGTTGGCTTTGAGTGGGCGCTTCGATCGGGTCTGTTGCCAAGGAACTCGGTCTGCGTGACTCGGTGCTGCGGCGTTGGGTTGACAAGCTGCGGCAGGAGCCGACATCGGCGGCTTGGCGCCCCACCACGAAGGCGACGCCGATGTCGGCGGACCAGGCTTCGGAGATCGCCCGTCTGCGCCAGGAGAACGAACGCTGCGCATGGAGCGCGACATCTTAAAAAAGTCGATCGCGATCTTCGCCGGAACCCGGACATGAGCTTCCGCTTCATCGAAGACCATCGCGACGCCTATCCGGTGCGGCTGATGTGTGCCGTGCTCGAGGTCTCGCCGGCCGGCTATTCCGCCTGGCGTGATCGCCCGGTCAGTGAGCGGACCAAATCCGATGCCAGCCTCCTGGCCGCAATCCGGCAAGTCCATCAAGACAGCAGCGGGCGTTACTGCAGTCCTCGCGTCCATGCCATCCTGCGCAAGCAGGGACGTGGCGCCAGCCGTGGCCGGATCGAGCAGCTGATGCACCGGCACGGTGTCCGCGCCATCATGGCGTCGCCACGCCGGGGGCGCACCACCGACAGCCGTCACGACCTCCCGATCGCACCGAACCTGATCGCGCGCGACTTCACCGCTCCCGCCCCGAACCGGGTCTGGCTCGCCGACATCACCTACATCCCGACCGCGGAGGGCTGGCTGTATCTGGCGGCCGTCATGGATCTGTTCAGCCGAAAGATCATCGGCTGGGCCATGCAAGACCATATGCAGGTCGAACTCGCATCCGCGGCACTGACCATGGCCATCAACCAGCAACGGCCGCAGACCGGATTGATCCATCACTCCGATCGCGGCGTGCAGTATGCCTCACACGGTCCTCACCGGCGCCGGCATCATGGCATCAATGAGCCGCAAGGCCGATTGCTACGACAATGCCCCGATGGAGAGCTTCTTCCATACCTTGAAAACCGAGCTGGTCCATCATCGCGACTACAATACCCGCGCCGAGGCCCAGCGCGATATCTTCGCCTTCATCGAGGGCTTCTACAACCGAACCCGCCTCCATTCCGCGATCAACGGTTTGGCGCTTGTACTCTTCCGTAAAGGACCGACGTTGACGTTCCATTCGACACCTCCGGGCTCAATGAGCCTACTACAGGTGTCCACTCATTCGGAGGAGGTTCAGTGGGCACGCCGAGAGCCCGGGGCAGAACTCAGGATTGGATGAACTCCTGAAGCTTTATGGACCGCTGTTTTCCTGGATTTGCCGTTTCCGAAAGGATATCAATGGCCTGGAGCTTGGCGTCATGCTCCTCGTATGTGCCGAGCACGCGTTCGCCAAGTGCCAAATTGTGCACGGGATCGACAATCGAGGGGGAGTCGTAAGTTAGGAAGGTGGGTCCAGTAAACTTCTTCGCCAAGCTCGTCGCGTGGCAACATTCGCGCGGTGCACCGTTTGACGAGTTGCGTCACTGCGCCCATCCCGCTTATTGATAGGGGGGCAGATGCCGAAACCAAGTAGAAATACGTCCGCGCAGAAATCATCTGTTGCGAACTCGAGCTCACGCGCTGGTCTGGTTGAGCGGTAAGGGTCGGCAGACGCTTGCCCGCTGGACGCTTGAGCGTACCCTGAATTAGACCACCGTCTCTAACCGGTAATGTACGCCAACTTTTTTGGAGCACCAAGAACCTCTCGTCCCGAGGCGAGCGCTGCATCATTCGTTGTCACGTAGGTAAGAATTAAAAAGCCGGCCTCACCGCCGGGATCACGAACTTGAATTCCTGAAGAGCACTCCAAGTACGGCCCCACAGTGCTTGAGGGATAGCTCGCGACCGGCACAAGGGCGATTGCAGGGTTTGCTACGGTACTAATCCCTTCGGTAATAGAGAGGACACCTCGTGCCCCACGCTGAATACAAGGTTTATGGCTCGGTACCCGAGAAACGCGCTGCCACGGTCTTTGCTCCCAAGGTAGAGATGCGCATCAAGCGAAATACCTTTCACGTCGGGCATCGCATTCCTCCTCGCTCTTGAAGTGTTTAGGCGCAATCGAACATTCAGCTAACTCATCTCACCAAGACTACTCGGTTGTTGAGCATCCTGAAGAGACTGTGATGTGCAACTTCCAGTGCGGCTCGGTGATCCGTCGGCTCATAGATCCAGTGATCGCGATCGTCTTGCCCCCGACGCGTCCAGTTCTGCGCGTTGCACTTCGATTCTGTGCTGCAGAATGAGCTTGACGATTGTGCGTTCATTCCGGCGAAGCGTGCTCACCGAGGATGACGATAACTCGATAGGCCTCTCTATCTGTCGTCTGCGATCGATGCCAAGCGCCTCATTGGGTGTTATAAGACTCGCTCGGCTGCAGATGCCGAGTTGGAGTACGAGAGAAGGCCTTCGACAACTTTCGCTGCTTCTTCTGTTGCCTTCCCGCTTGTTTGATTGGCGACGCGGAGTGTCGAGAGTCCGACATGATCAAGCGGGAGATAAACGGATGAGGAGCTCGCATGGCTATCAAAGCTGTGTGTGGCTCGAAAGTCTTGATAAGTCGAAGCGCTATCGCTGTGCATGGCCCGAAAAGCATGCTAGCGGATACCCAGGTCGCGCGAAAAGGTCGTAACAGCTCCAGCAACTCTGCAAGAGTCGCGTGAGTTTGCGTTCGTATCAGAGTCTCGGCGCGCGGATTGCACAGAGTGGATACTCCAATTCGCAAGGCTCGGAGAGCTTTATGCGTTCTGCGCCCTACTCCCGCGGCCAGCCTCGAACAGCTCAGTACGTGCGCCTGTGCGGAACCGGCATTGCCTCGCGTGCAGTTCACGCCCATCTTCCGGAGGAAACTCGGTCGTGAATTGTCGGGCTCAACAAGGTGGCCCAATGTCGCGATGCCAATTCAACACTCCGACGATAACGCCTGAGCGCCGGACGCGTGTCCACGACGTGAAATCGTTATCGAGTTGGTTTTCGCGGCGAGTTGCGCGGCCACTACGCACAGCCGTTGGGCATTGCAGCGGGACACAGCAGATCGAACAGGGCTAATTGACATAGTGGATGTCGCAAGACCTTGCGCCACCACACTGATCGAGGAAGCAAAATTATGGGACGTCTCAGCGAAAAGGTCATTCTGGTGACCGGCGGGGCTCGAGGGATGGGGGCCGCTCATGCGCGCCTGCTGGTAGCGGAGGGAGCTAAAGTCGTGATCACCGATATTCTTCGTAAAGAAGGAGAGGCATTCGCGGCCGGCCTTGGCACATCCGCGATCTATGTGCGTCAAGACGTCGCTCAGCCAGAGGAATGGCGCCGAGCGATCGCGGCTGCGGAGAGCAACTTTGGCGCGCTGCATGGCCTCGTCAACAATGCGGGCATAGCCAGTATTGCTCCTATCGAGCAGTTTCCACTCGAGCAGTGGACGAAGACCCTTGCTGTCAACCTCACCGGTGTATTTTTGGGAATGCAGACTGCCCTGCCCGCCATGCGCCGCGCGGGCGGAGGCTCGATCGTCAACATCTCGTCGGTCGAGGGGCTGAGGGGTAGTGCAGGGCTTCACGCCTACGTTGCTTCCAAGTTCGGTGTGCGGGGCATAACCAAGTCCGCTGCTTTGGAGGCCGCTGCGTCTGGGGTTCGCATAAACTCAGTCCATCCGGGGTTAATCAACACTTGGATGACAAAGGACTTCGATTCTTCCAGTTTTCCCATTCCGCTTGGGCGGGCAGCCGAACCGCCGGAAGTGTCGCAGGCAGTTTTGTTCCTGCTCAGTGACGAGTCCTCTTATCTTACGGGCTCCGAAATCGTCGTCGATGGCGGTCTGACGATCGGCGTCCCGTACAAGTGTCAGGCTCCCGAAAGCACCTTCTGACTACTGTCACATAAACGAGATCTGATCCTTTGCTCGCCCGGGCAAGCCCGCTGGTGTGGACAGCAAGACGCCGTGGTTCGTTGGTTCGAGCTTGGCGGCACTCTCCGGCGCGGCGTTCATGATCCCCGACGAGCATATGCGTGGCCGATCGCATTACCTTCTCGAGCGCTGAACCTTCCGGGTGGGGCGTTGGACGGTAGTTGGGACCCGGAAAGAGGGGTCGTCATCCGAGGTGATCCAGAGATGGAGGAACATTTCGAGTGCCTCTGGGATCTGTTCCGTTCGGTTCTACTGGCTGAAATACTCGGTCAGACGGCGATGGAAGCCGTCTATATCCTCCTCAGATTGAACGCGGCGTGCCCGAGGTATTCAATTGACCTATGATATCAGCAATCGCTAGCAGCCAAGGGTAGACTACGTGACGGCAAGGAAATTGAGATCCCAGGACCGGCGTTCCTACCCCAACATATTCTGAAACAGATTAGCCCAACCGAGCTTGGTGAACTGATGAATGAGTACCTGAGTTGAGGTGGGACGCTGTCTGACGTAGCGGACATCGGGCAACGGGCTGTGCCGTGCTTCTCCCGCGCGGTGACATTACCATCGACGTTGATGTCTAGAGAATAGCGCGCCCGGTGACCAGGTGGGGCTTTCCACTCCTGCCGCTGATGTCAACGGGCACCTTAGACGCACAATCGAAGCTGCCTAAATTGGGAAGCCTCGCGGATCGCGGCGATCTGCGCGCCAGGCAGGAGAATCGGCGCGGTCACGATCGGCGATATGGTGCTATTCAATACGCTTCTGCTTCAGCTCAATATGCTCTTTGAGACGGTCGCGAGGGCGATCTCTGACGTAGCGCGGTTGCGAGCCGACCTCATCCCTCTAGCTAGACTGTGGGCCGCACTAGAAGAGCGGCAAGCATCTCATGCTCACGATTTCAAGCCCTCCGCTGGCCAGCTCTCTTCCGAGAGCATTGGTCATGCCTACGACAACGGTCGCGGCGTTACTAACGTCTCGTTTAAGGCCGGGCGATCAGCAATACGGATGCATCGTCCCGGATGATCCAAGAGTGGCGAGACTGCTTGAGATTTTCCAACCCCCGAACGCTTTCCTTTCTCTCGATGGGAATCCGGGTCGGTTGATCTTCATTTTAAGCGCTGCCGTCCCCTCGAATGTCTTCCGGGTCCAGAACTTAACGGCCGCCAACCCCAGTGGCACACCCTCGATTGTAACTGCGAGGCTCGAATGAATCAGGATGCCGCAAACCGTGTGCGATCTGAGGCGGCCCGCCTTATCCCGTCCACCGTTTATGCTCTTGGTGATGCCGATCGCTTCTGCGGCGGCGCGATCACTTGTCAATTGGAAATGGCCGGCCAGAATGTCCGCTTCGCTGACCCGGTCATTAGAGAAGAAGCGGTAGGCGGCCTTGGTATTCGCCCAATCCTGGCAGACGAGCGGAATGCGTTGTCCCATGGGGCGTCCAATCTGCGTGAGCAGTTTGCGGAATTGTCGCCAAGCCGCTCGTCCCTAAACTCGCATCCACTACTCTCTCGATCAATCCAACATTCACCTTCCAAGGACCGCAAGCGGCCTTTTGCCGATCGATCCCTTAACGTCAGCCCCATAGAGCACCCCTTCGCGAATCAGGTGCTCAGCAAGGAATCACAAGTGATTCTTTCGATTCAAGATTTCGCCGATCAGCGGATCATCCCGAGTAGTCAAAGTTGTGGGTAATTCAAAGCCTCACCGGATGTTTACGCCCTGTTCGAAGCTGCCAACGTTGTTCTCAGGCGATCAACCCGATGGTCTCCGATGAAGGCCTGGGCGGTGCGTGTTGCCCACCGGCAAGGAAGCAAGCGTGCAAAGGTCGCGCTGGCCAGAAAGATGGCTGACGACCATCCATATCGATCAGCTTAACGTCGCGCTTCCGAGCGCGATCTCCGTCGTAAACGTCCACGACTTGGTTTCTGATCAGATGAGCCTATGCATCGTCCATTATTGCCTTTGCGCTATGAATGATATGTAATGCGCACGCCCGCAGTAGGATACGCGATCTTTCAATCGATCAGCCTGACCTGGACGGCTCTGTACTTCGAGCGCTGTTGATTGAAGCGAATTTCGAAAGTCACGCGCGTGACCGACACCAGATCAGACCCTGCGCAGTCGCGAAGGTCCGATATGTGCACGAACAAATCCTCCTGGTCGGCATCGTCAGGAGAATGAACCCCCAGCCCTTTTCAGCGTTGTACGATACCACCGTTCCAGTGCGCATCTCTGCTTCCAATATCTTGCGAGCTGAGATCGCCGCCTGCTGCTCCGGAGCTGCGGGTGCACTTTCCGCCGTTAACTCGTCTCGAACGCGGAACTCGTGGATTGGCCATCTGCTCTCCCGCTTAGGTGAGGCTGATGCTGTGCTACTTACCTGCCTTCTTGGTGCCGTCGTCCGACATGACGGCGACGAGCGCGAGCGAATGAGCGCCACCAGTTGAGAATCCTGATCTGATTCACCTCGCCTCACAGCAAACCGGCGGGGCGCACCAGGCGCTAGCCGCAACGAGCCCGCCCCTAACTCACCGCATCTGGAACATTCGGTGATGCTGCCCAGAACCGAGCAAGGGTCGTGCTGAATCGAGAATTGGAGGGTCTGCAGGCGCTTCGTGTGCGTCAAATTTGTTCGCCTTGGTCTGAAAACTGATGCTCGGCACTATCCGTCCCTGGTGGTCCCGCCGAACTTCGGACCAATGCAGGATGACGCTGGCGTGTCCGATACCGGGGTCACTGATACGTCGGGGTCCACAATTATTAAAGGCGTCGAACTGTCACTTTCTCTTTCGCACTACTTTCGGCGAAAGTTCGACCAGCCTCACTGATCAGCCTGGTCGCTGGGGAAAGGCAAACGGAGCAAGGGCGGAATCGTTCTTCGTTTTCCCGCTTAATTCTAAACGGCGTGTACGTGCCACACGCCGGATGATTTGCGCGCCGTCAGCCTATTTCACGCCTTGCGCCTCTTAACTTACCGAAGACCGATGGCTGTGCCTGAGACGATCCAACATCTTCCAGCCTTCGCCAAACAATTTCGAGCAGGATTGCTCCGCAAAATCCAGGTGGCACTTCAGTAGCTCAGAGGGAGTTTTAGAGTCCGCGAGAGTCTTCATGAAGGTGGCCTGATCGTGCAAAGAGGAAGCAGCCAGCTTTAGCGCGTCGCGGAGCGACGCGGCGAACAGGTTTGCTGTCGCTTCGATGGATTTTTGCCATTCCGGAACCGTAAATGAAATGCGCGATGCAGCTGCGGTGCTTTCTCCAGTATCATCCGTGGGGCCACCGGCTCCAGGGCGCGATGCCTCGGCCAGTTCGGGCCCTCCACGTGGTCGCCGTTCGCGTTTTCCGTCTTCGCCTAAGGTCTCTGGCATTGCATATCTCCCGAAAAGATTGCTAGGAGCTGGGTGGTTCGCTGCAGGTTTTCGAGCACCAGAGGTACCACAACCATCAACATGTTGTACCTGTCTTATCTGGTAGCGTTGGCTGCGAGGAAGAAGCGCGACATCCGTTGGGGCTTCCGTCCTCAGAACATTGGAACGGTGATCCAACAGCGCTAATGTGGTGTGATCAGGTTGTGTGCCCAGGCGGACTCGGCCACTTTCCGGCGCATATACGTTGGAGAGACCAATATCGAACTGCTTAGCGGCTGCCGCCGCTAGGCGCCGCATGAACCCTCTGTGCGTCCCCAATTCTGCTGTTTCAGGAGTCCATCGCTGAGCTCGAAATTCTCTGCGGTTGTGTAGTGACAAGCGGCGCGTTTGATCCGGTCTGAAGACGGAATATTGAGCTAAGTGACCTTGCCCCACGGGCTTAATCCAGTGTGAAGTTCGCTCTGGCCCACGACAAGAACAGAGCATGAAGCGCAGCCGCCTTTCGGAAGAGCAGATCATCGGGATTTTGAAGTAGCACGAGGCCGGCGTTTCGGTCGCCGGTCTGTGCCGCAAGTATGGCGTCAGCGACGCCAGCATCTACAAATGGAGGGCCAAGTTCGGCGGGATGGATGTCTCCGAGGCCAAGCGGCTGAGGACGCTGGAGGACGAGAACACGAAGCTGAAGCAGCTCCTCGCCGACACCATGCTGGACAACGCAGCCTTGAAGGACCTCCTGGGAAAGAACTCGTGGGAAAGAAATGGTGACGCCCGCGGCCCAGCGGAAAGCTGTCGCCCATCTCCTAGACGCCTTCGGGATGAGCGAACGGCAGGCGACCTAAAGCACATCGGCAGACGCGATAGCCGAAGCGGAGGCGGCTGTTCCGGCTCTACCGGGAAGAGAGGCTTCCGGTTCGTCGCCGTGGCGGCCGCAAGCGAGCGATTGGGACCCGGGCGCCGATGACGGTGCCGATGGCGCCGAACGACCTCTGGTCGCGGCGCCTACGCCAACGGCTATGAAGGAGCCCGTTGGCGCTCCTAGGCCAGCTATGCTGCGCAAGTGTCCCTCCACCGCTGCCGAGCAGCCGTGGGCACGTGCGTCGTCGCGTCGGTTGGAAGTCGCCGCTTGGTCAGTGCCGTGCCAGCGGCGCCTGGTCCGCGCGCAGCAACGTGGCGACAATTCCAACACCGCACCTCCGGCGCGACAGACCACCATGAACTCGTCGAGGCCGAGGCAGTCGAAAACGACCGGCACCGCGCGAACCGTAACTGCTCGGAGAACCGCTCGGAGGTGCGGTTGATCGGTAAGCGTTGTTCTCAGGCCACAGCTTTGAGGTCGTGACGGCAATAGGCCCACGCAAGCGGATCGACGTCGCCCAGCTTGCAGGTTTATGCCGCCCGCCGAACTATGCCGAACAGGGCAGCCTCATTCCATTCGGCATAGTCTTGCCGATGAGAGCGACTCGAGGAAGGCGAGTAGGCGGTCGTTCGGCTGGAGCGGGTTCGCTTGCCGCGCTCGCGCCGGTTAACGTAGTGGCGCAGCCCAGTTCTCGTCGTCGGATGCAATGTCACGAGCGGCGACTTGCCGAACTTGGTCAGCCGGACCGTCAGCACGCCGGCGTCGAGGTCAACGTCATCACGCTCCAGGCCATCGCCTCGGATATACGCATGCCTGCAGCCGGACAAGGTATGGTAGCTCCATCGGCGCAGCCCGTCCGCTGGCGCCAGAGCCAGCGCTGCCGTCAACAACGCATCGATCTCCGCGTCGCTAGAGACATAGGGCTTGGCGCGGTGGACGCCCGGGCTGATGTCGAGGGGCGACACCTTCGTTCTCGGATCGAAGTTAGCGACAGCGCGCGAACCCGCGCACGTCGCTCAATCGCAGCGCCCAGGATGCATGACGATCGGGCGGCAGCGTTGCCCATTTCCATTGCCAGCTTCTTGGTGATGATCCTGGCATTGCGCTTCTCCATGAAGGCGACGAACGTCGTCCATGACCAGTTGGCGAGCGGACACAAGCTTCGCGTGCTCATAATGGTCGATACCTTCTCGCGCTTCTCGCCGGCGCTGGCGCCGCGGTTCACCTTCCGCGGCACCGACGTCGTGGGAGGTGCTGGAAGGGGCCTGCAAGGAAGTGGGCTTACCGGCAACGATCCGCGTCGATCAAGGCAGCGAGTTCGTGTCTCGCGATCTTGACCTCTGGCCTACCAGTGGGGCGTCACACTGAATTATAGCGGCCCGGCAAGACGACTGACACGGATATCGTAAACAAGCCCTATGTCGCAGAAGCCTTGCTTTGTCGGGATCGCGGCTTTGCCCGCCACCGGGACGTGAACCTCGTATACTCCTTCTCGGCGCATTCCACGCGTGCTCGTTCCTCGGCCCTCTTCGCGGGGATGTTGTATTCATAGGCCGATCTACGCTTGGCATGACTGCATTTCACTGATGAGTGAGCAGGGATTTCGCGCGATCATGAGCGCCGAATTCAGACGATCGTGAGCAGCCCGCTCCGGCCGAGGCGGTGATAGAGTCAGCGTTCTGGCTGCTCGTCAAGGGTGACGGTTTTGGCGTTGCGTTTTCGCATGCTTTCGCCGGCAAGCTGGAGGCGGTGAGCGTTATGGACGAGGCGATCTAGGACGGCGTCGGCTGTCTCCGATAACTTCGTGCCATGTGTCCACAGGGAGTTGGCGGGTTACGATGGTGGAGGCGCGGCCATGGCGGTCCTCGAGGACTTCCAGTAGATCGCGCCGCTCGGCGGCGGTGAGCACCGATAATCGTCCAAAATCAGAAGCTGGGCGCGGCCAAGGGTTTTGAGCAAGCGGGCATAGCGTCCATCGCCCCGCGCGAGCGCCAACGCTTCGAACAATCTTGGAACGCGATGATAGAGAACCGAGCGATTGTCGCGGCAGGCCTTGTGGCCGAGGGCACAGGCTAACCAACTTTTGCCCAATCCGGTCGCTCCGGTTAGGAGCAAATTCTCGTGCCGATCGATCCAGTTGCCACTGACGAGCTTGGCGAAGAGGGCCCGGTCGATACCCGCGGCGTGCGCAAATCGACGTCCTCCACGCAGGCATTCTGGCGGAGCGCGGCCAGCTTGAGGCGCGTGGTGAGCCGCCTGGTGTCGCGTTCCGCGGCTTCCCGGTCGACCAGCAGGCGGATGCGATCTTCGAACGGCAAGGCCTCGAGATCAGGCGATCGTCGCTGCTCCTCAAAGGCCTTGGCCATGCCGCTCAAGCCGAGCTCGATCAGGCGTTCGTGGGTGGGATGGTTGAGCATACAAGTCTCCTTGGCTTCAGTGGAAATAGTCCCGGCCGCGGATGTTGCCGTGGCGCAGGGGTTGGTGTTCGGAGGGTTCGTCGAGAAAGGTGCGATCCAGGCCGTTCTGGAGGATGGAGCGGATCGAGGCGACGGATCGCGCCTTGATCAGAATGCCGCGCCGACAGGCTGCGTCGACACGCTCGGCGCTGTAGCTTTTGACCAACGACAGAATGCCGAGGCAGGTGCGAAAGCCTTGCTCGGGATGCGCCCGGGTGGCGATCACGGCCTGGAAGAAGGCGGGCCCGATCCGCTCGCCGGCGGCGATCACACCGGCGGGCGTCCATTGGCCGTAGCGCAGATGGGCGCTGGGCATGTGGTCGGTGATGGTGGTGTGGCCGCGCCGGTTGGGCGCGCGAGCGTGGCTGGCGATCCTGCTGCCCTTGTGGAAGATCTCGACCGTCCTTCGTCAATGCGCGCATCGACGAGCTCACGGATGAGCCGATATGGCGTGGAATACCAGTGTCCATCGATCTCGATATGATAGTCGGGGCCGACCCGGCATCGCTTCCAGTGCGCGAAAGCGTAAGCCTGGTCCGGCAGCTCTATGAGCTTGGGGCTTGTCGAGTTCAGCGAACAGTTCGGCGCGGCTGGCGCCGAAGTCGCGCATCTGCCGGGCATTGAGTTCGACGACGAGCATTTTGATGGCTGCGTTTAGCTCCGCTAATGAAAAGAAGCGTTGGTTGCGTAGCCGCGCCAGAATCCATCTTTGGGCGACTTGCACCGCAACTTCGACTTTTGCCTTATCTTTTCGGCGCCGCGGCCAGGCTGCGAGAATGGCCGCGCTGTAATGGCCTTCCATCTCCGCATAGGTCGGTTGAGGCCGAGATCGTGGCGGTCGGATTGGTGACGGCGGCCTTGAGGTTGTCGCAGACCACGAATGTCGGCGCGCCGCTGAGGAAGGCGAAGAGGTTGATGTGGACCCAGACCCAGTCGGCGAGCCCCTCGCTTGGCAGGCCTCGGCGTAGGTATAGTTGGACGCACCCATCGCCGCGACGAACAGCTTCATCGACTGTACTTCCCCCCCACTTGAGGGGTCGATAACGTCGATGGTGTCGCCGGCGAAATCCACGAAAACCTTCTCGCCGCCCAGATGGGTCTGCCGCATCGAAGGCCGGGCTCGCCCCTTCCAGGCCTCGTAGGTCGTGCAGAACCATGTGTAGCCGAATCCATCGGGATGGGTGGCGCGATACTCATCCCACAGCAGCCGGGCGGGTCACGTTGCGCCGGCGCAGCTCCTTGTCGACATAGCCCCAGTCGGGAACGGACCGCTGTAAGCTCTGCGATGCAGGCCTCGGCGCAGGGAAAAGCAGCAGCTCCAGGTCTTCGTCAATCATTCCGGCCGGCAACGGCCAGTTCAGCCCGGCCGCCCGGCTCAGCGCACATAGCTGTGCGCAGCGCCGTTGCTGATGCCCAGGGTGTGCGCGATGGCTCGCTCCGGCAAGCCTTGAACATGTTTTAGGCGGAGAACCCCTTTGATCCGGCGCATCGACAATCTCTGGGTGGGCATCGGCCTTCGTTCACTGACGAGGCAGTTCCTAAGCCGGTTGAGTTGTCGGCCGAAGCGGGCTGAGCCGTTGAAAAGTTGCTCACGATCCCGCGAAACATGCAGCATGGCTGGTGGGTAATCCAGCGGGCGCAGTTCGACGCACGCGCGCCGCTCGCCACTGCACAACCGCAGAAAATTGCAAGCTAAGCAATGGCCTCCTGACCGCCGGAACCGAGAAGCCGACAGCGACGGTACATGCGGCGCAGACGCTAAAGCCGATCGAAATCGGTGTCTCCAACCTTTGTGCGCCGGCAAATGGCCAAGTCCGCCTGGGCACACGACGTGACTACACCCTTCATTGCATCGAGAGTCTTTGGGCGGCCACCCTTCTCGAGCTTCTTTCAAAACAATGCTGGGGCCCGCCGCCAAGCTGGTTGCGGTCGCGCATCTTCGGGCTGTCATGAGCCTGTCGGAACCGGCAGGCCTGTTCGATCGCAGCGCTGATGGAAAGATCTCCGCTATAGCTTCCTCCGGACGTGGCTCTCCGTGGTCGACTGCGCGATCTCGCCAACGAGCGGCGGCGCTTCGGATACCGCTGGCTATTCGTCTTGCTGCGTGAGGGCGAACCGTCGGGGATCAACCGGATCTGCGGACTTTATGGCAAGGAACGGCTCACCACGGGCAAGCGTGGAGCCCGCTGATGCAGGGGATTTAAGCAGCACTTTGGATACCGTTCGGGTGCGTTCATGTATAAGGCTTGTTAATGCGACCGATGCCATGGCCGCTGACCCTGATGGAGATCGCGGCGAGGTCTCATCTACGGGTCGCGCTTGTTGCGCCTAAAGCTCTTCGAGCTTGCTCGATGTCCAGCTCCGCCGGTGTCCATCATGCTGTCATTTGCCATCACAACGTAAGGTGGTCAAGATACGCTGAAGGGTCAGGCCGCGAGCTTAGGCCCATAGAATTCCCCAATCGTCATCATCGCTCAGACGATCCGTGGCCAACTTGTTGGCAACGGCGACGACCATGGGCCGACGCCGTTCAAGCAGGGCTTCGATACCGCCACCTCCGGCCCAGGACCGGGCCCTTGGATACCGAACAACGTTGCGTGTTCCGATGTCAAGCCAGTACCTGAGATCGGAATCGCCCTGTTTCGTAATCCGATCTAGCCGGTCCGTCCCGCCGGTGGAATTCCGCTTAGGCGTCAGGCCAAGCTAGGCCGCGAACTCCCGCGCGGAGCCGAACATGGTCGCGTCCAGCATCCGACGACACATCACCGAACGCCTCACCGGCCGAAGACGGCTCGACAGGGACCGCGCCACGACTGAAGTGGCAACACGGTTTGTTGAGCCCTAGCTCCACAAGTTCCAGCTCGAACAAATGCACGCCGCCTTTGCGCCCTCGCGCATTTTGTCCGAGAGGACCGCGATTGAGCCGGGCTTCATCTCAATCCTGAGCTTCTTCTTTTTGGGCCGTTTCGTGCGTCATAAGCTCAAGTTCGAAGGCGACGTCCACATAGATAACGCAGCTGCCGCGCGACCGGCTGTGGTGTCCTTACCCGTATGCTCGAGAGAAGAAAATTACTGCCTGTCCGACTTAAAAGTCCCTGATCGACTTGAAAGCCGGTAGTCCTGGTCCTCCGCTTGAATGAGCAAGGTGGGAGCGGAGGTCAGGGCGTGCGCCGCGACCTTCAACGTGATGGCAGCCGACCATTTCTGGCAGGGTGCCAGCCGGAAACTTAGAGCGTAAGATGGTAGGCGACTTTCTCTCACCCGGAGAGCAGCACAATGGAACCTCGCATCCAAATCCTCCGGGAGCTTATTGAAGATCAAATTGAAGTCGTCGCGGCGGCCATCTGCGAAGGCAACAGCGCTTTAGAAGCCGAGCTTCGTTTGGAATGGCTTACGCGCGAGCTGGTGAGCGGGCAGCGCGTTTTTACTGACCAGAGCATAGCCTGAACGGGCTTTAGAGGCTGCAGTCGGCCTCTCGCATGCCTCGGCCCTTCTCTCAAGCAACCGCGCTCAAACTAAGAGCCTTCTAGGCCAAATGAGCTGCTGCCGGTTTGATGGACACCAGGTTAAGCTAATCCCACCTTGCGCTCGAACTGAACCGGGCTGAGATAGCCGATGGTCGAGTGCCTGCGGATCGTGTTGTAAAATCTTTCGATGTAGTCGAACACATCGGCTCGTGCCTCGTCTCTGGTTCGGTAGATCTTGTTGGCGGTCCGTTCGGTCTTGAGCGACGAGAAGAAGCTCTCCATCGCTGCGTTGTCCCAGACGTTGCCGGAACGGCTCATGCTGCAGAGAATGCCGTGGTCGGCCATCAAACGCTGGAACTGCTCGCTGGTGTACTGACTGCCCTGGTCGGAGTGGTGCAACAGGGCGTCCGGCTTGCCGCGTCGCCAGACGGCCATCAGCAGGGCATCGGTTACCAACTGAGCTGTCATGGCGGCGCTCATCGACCAACCCACCACCCGGCGTGAGAACAGGTCGATCACCGCTGCGGCGTAGAGCCAGCCCTCGGCCGTCCAGAGATACGTAAAGTCGGCGATCCACTTCTGGTTCGGCCGCTCGGCGGCGAAC
>NZ_LFKZ01000099.1:0-27510 GCF_028128975.1 Bradyrhizobium sp. CCBAU 45321 | reverse complement strand
GCCATCCGGACCAAGAAGTCCGGCCCCTCGGACCTCTTCCGCACCAGCCCAACGTGCCGAACCATAGGTCTCGACATTCTTGGCTTCACGCGCGCGCCACACCGACATGCCGATCGCTACCGCGATCGAAACGACGGTCCCTGATGCTGCGATGAAGGCGCCCTCGACAAATACCTGCGGCGCATAGGCATCGTAGACGAACCACCACCAGAAGAAGATCGGCGGATAGTAGATCTTGAAGCCGAACAGCTCGAACCAAGGCCGCCCAAGCTCCGGTTGCCAAGCAAGCCGCCAAGCCGTCCACTCGGTTGCTCCCCAGATAGCGAGCAGAACGATCAGGCCGACGACGATCACCTGTCCCCAGAGGATCTTGGTTCCGGACATTCCGAGCGTCCTTCCGCAACTGAATTGGCGAGATAGCTAGAGACCGAGGTCTCGCTTCCGACCAAAACCCCATTCGATGCCACCGCCGTCCTTCACCACGCCGGTGACTTGCTGGCCGAGTTTCTTTTCGAGCTCGCGCGACCAGGGCACGAGCTGGAAGCCGAGCCCGTTATCGATCATGGCGAAGCGTCCCGAGGTCAGCGTCAGCTGCTGGCGATATGTGCCCGCCACATGCTCCCCGGAGGCGGCATTCACGCGAGGCAGGCCGGTGCCGGCCGAGACCTTTGCTGCCACCTCGTCCAGTTCGCGTCGACGCAGCGTGTCCAGGAGATCGCGCTGCAGGATGATGCGTTGGCCCTGCCGCCGGGCCAGGCCCTGCTGGATCAGATGCTCCGTACGGGCTTGCATGGCCTCGCGGGTCTCGCGGCCGAATCCGCCCATGGCGAGCGGCATGGCGTCGCGTTCGACGAGCCTGTGGTCGAGCCAGGTGGCTCCTTTTGCAGTGATCTGTCCACCGAGATCGAGATCGGAACGGGCCGCCAGCACCATGGTCGGCCGCGGATCGCCGGCTTGGCCGAAGCGTCGGACTTCGACGATTCCGCCGATCGGGGGTGCGTGGTCGAAAGCCTCGAGCCCTCGGAAGCGCACGTGGTGCGCCCGTCCGTCGGTTCCGTCGATCAGGGCATAGGCCTCGCCTGTCAGTTCGTCATGCAGTCCAAGGTCGACCAGTCGTCCGATAATCTGGGATGCCGGCTGTCCGACCTCGATGACGAAATCGGCAACGCCGCGCGCTTCCCCACGCTCGGTAAAGGCCCTGTGCATGGTCTTGATGATGTCGCCGCGCATACCGAGGTCACGCAAGCTACGCTCGGCCTCGAGCCCGACCATCCATTCTCCCGGTAGGGCGAACGCGGCAAGGCCCATCTTCTCCAGGTGTTGAAGGCGACCGATCATCAGGCGCCGGATCTCGGAATCGGACTTGCCGGGATTCTCTGCGCGAAGATCGATATGGCCGGTCTCATCGGCCGCCAGCCGGATCTCCCGATCGAGCCGCGTCCATCGTTCCGCCGTGACTTCCCTCTCCAACGAATTCCGGATCTCGTGCTCAGGCTTTGGACCGAGTTCAATGGCGACCAGTTCTTCGGCGCGTGAGCGCAGGCCCTGGCTGATGTAGTCGCGGGAGATCACGAGATCCGCCCCTTCCCCATCTATTCCCCGAACGAGAAGGTGGACGTGAGGGTTGTCGGTATTGCAATGATCGACAGCCACCCAATCGAGCTGAGTGCCGAGATCGATCTCCATCTGCCTTGCGAGATCGCGGGTAAAGGCCTTCAGATCGGTCATGTCGCCCGCATCCTCAGGTGAGACAATGAACCTGAAATGATGCCGGTCGTCCTTGCACCGTTCTGCGAAAGCCGCGCTATCGGTGCGGTCGCTGCCGGCATCGAACATCTCGGCACGCTCGCCGCTCCCGGTCACGCCATCGCGCTTCAGATATGAGAGGTGGGCGGTCATTGGCGCTGAACGGAAGGCTCTCCCTTTGTGACGAACCACGCGCGCCTTCACCACGACGCGCCGCGTCGGGCTGAACAATCTGGCGCGGCTAAAGGCGAGGCGCCCCCGGCCGAACGTCGAGCGCCCATAGGCCGCCGAACGCCTGCCCGCCCCGGTCTGACCCGAGGTGTGTCCCGATTTCTTCGCCGCCCGCAGCACCTGGTTGATGAAGCTCTTTTGTTTCGGCACGCGGGTGCTACGAATGCGCCCAGGCCGAACACGCAGATCGCTGTCGCGCACGCTCACGGCAGGGCCTCCCAACGATCAAAATTGCACATGGTGCCGAAGACGCGTTTGATGGCATTCGTAAAAACGCAAAGCGCGGCACGCGCCCCGACCGACCGGCACGCCGGAACCCAAGCCATGTCAATGGCTTGCGGTTCGACCGGCGAGCCTCTTTTATCTCACCCTCCTGCCGTCGTGGTCTCCCGGTCGCGGGTTCCCGACAGAGCCGCCGCGACTTGGCAGCCAACTGGCGAAGCCCCCACTGCTTCCGCGCGCTTGCGATAGCGATCGTTACCCGAAGGGCCGAGACACCCGAAGGGTGGCTCGGTGAGGAGCAAAGCGACGAGTAGAGCGCGGGCCGAAGGCATCGCCCATACGCCAACAGCACGTAACACTTGCTCGTTGAAGCATGCCAAAATTTGCGAACCCGCACACTTGGTCATTGCGATACTCCCGAATCCGATCGAGGCACGACCACACCGTTCAATCTTTGGAAGCCATTTCCGAAAGCCGTGCCGGTGAGAAAAGCGATCGCCGCGACTTGTCAAGCAGAGCGCGACCGATGGCTGCGGGTCGCACTGGCAGGGAAGGACTTGGCGCGCCTAGTCGATCGCAAGGCTGCGGCGCAATGAAGCTCACGGCAGCACGCCGCGCGAGATGGGAGCCGCCGATCAATCGGCAAAAACGAACGTCATATCCTGGAATTTCTGCAGCGGCAGATTCGTGATGCTTCGCTGCATCGTTTGGATATCCTCGCTAGCGCTTGACGGGACCGCCCGTGCAAGATGAGGATCGTAGAAAGCAAGCTTTGCGGCGACACCGACCAGGAGAACTGCGACGAGGCTCAGAGTGGAATGTACACGCATGATCGCTCCTCCTTTTCTACTGCAGTGGGGGCTCCATTCCCCTCCATTGCGGATCGTTGGAGTGTAGATAGCGGGCGTTTCAGGTCCTTTTCCTTCCACCATGAAATGGTTTCGTCGACCTGTACTTTCGGCTTCGCGGTCGCCGGGCTACGATTTTGGGTTCCCGATTGGTTGAGTGGCGCGTGCACGCCTGGTTCGTTCATGCGTCCGGCGTAAGCTCTGCTTGGCGACTGCGGGCAAGCAGGTCTCTTCCCTGGTTTGTCGAGGCCGCCCTTAAGAACCGTCGCGGGCGCCGTCAAGGCGCGTTAGCGGCCTTCTAATGGGTTCGGCCATACCGCGACACCACCTTGGAAATTTGCCAGATGTCAGCCCGGTGTGGCCGCTAACGTCGTCGCAGGTGTGAAGTACCGGGTGTGACTGTCCACAGATGGATATGGAAGAAGTCGTTGCTCAGCTTGAGAAGATTCGGGTACATGAAGCTGATTGTGCTCGATTAGCGAGGACCGCCCAGGACAGGCAGTCCCGGGCTCTGTTCGAAACGCCTTGCGGAACGGCTCCGCGAAATGCGGCAAGACATCGAGACGACGATCACCGCGGAAACGAAACTGAGTGCCCGCTGGGAATAGTTGTTCGGATGCGATGCATTTCTGCACTGTCTGGCAAAATATAGGCGACCTCGAGCCCCGGTTTTGATCAATAGGACACCCCGGCGGGTTCAATGGGGTCGAGCCTAGGGAGCGCCACGGCGCCCAGAGCCCTCACAAAATCAGCGCCTTCGGGTGCGCGCCAAACGCCTGCTACACACTTCGCTACACTTTGTGCCGCTGAGTTGCTCTCTCTCCTCTGAATAGATCGGCGCTCTTGCAACGGTCGCACGGACGGCATCGGCGCCCTTTGCATGGTCTCCTTCCTTCTCTGGTGGTGATGGCAGGGAAGCCGGCCGGCGCAGATCTCTACCTGCAAAACCGCTTTGCGAGCATGATCGCTGCCGCTGTGGCCGCGCTCGCGCGCCAGCTTCGCGGCCACCGCGACGCTGCGGGCCTTGCGCACCAGGCTGCCGGCCGCCGCACAGACCGCCGGCCAGTCGGCGACGCCCGTCTGCCTCTACCCGGAACGTCCGAGCGCAATTCTCCCTTCGGGCGGACGAGTACCGGGTCGGCGCCAACGGATCGGCCCCGGGAAGCTATTGGCGATGCTCAAGACCCGTGCCTCATCCGTTTCAAGAGCTATTTTTGGGCGAGCATGACATCGCCCTCGAGCAAGCCCCCCACCGGAACGAAGCACCACCCCTTCCCGAGCCGCCCGTATTCGTCGATCTCGTTGACGTTGCCCGACGTTCCCCGCCGGATGCGGTACCGCGTTCCGGTATCGCACCCCACGACGTCGAAGTACCCCCTCCTTTCGAACTCGACCCTCTGCTGGGGTGAAAGCCAAGAACGCAGCAGTCGCAGCGCTCGAGCCTGGACCGTTTTCTCTTCGTTTACTGCTTGATAAAGTCTGCCAACAGCCAGGCTCCGAGGGATCCACGGGCCGACCCGACCGAACCTCTTCTTCACTGGTGCTCACCCGCCGACGAGCCGCGGGAAAAACAATGTCTATTCGGCAGTCGGATCGAAGGTGGTGATCCTTGTTGCCTCACCAGGCCCCTTCCGTACCGCCGCGGTATAACCTTTGCTCGTAAATTGCAGAAAAAGCCTCTCCGCCTCTACCAAAGCTTCTGCATTGGAGTTGTCGAAGAAGTGCCGGCTATCGCCGCTGTGATCCATCACGATTTGCATTGCCATGCTGAGGTCTCCCGATTGCACCTCACAAGCAATGTAGTATCCGAGCCCTCGTTCCTAATTGACCTAATCGCCACCGAGACACCTTCGGTCGCTCTGCATCATCAGCACGAAGACGGTCCAGTGGCTTTGTCTGACGTCCTGACCGTCGCCCCAGCTTGGTCGAGGCTCGACGGAACATCGATTTACGGTCTCGGGCGGAGTAGTGCAGGGTTCTCAACCGATCGATTGCGTGCTGCCGTGCAGCTGTCATTGCGGCACAATGTTAGCTTCCTGTCATTGGCCCGCTCTATCAGCCATCTACGACCCCTGCCCGAAGCTGATCGGCTGGGACTTTGTGTCCATTACAGCAGGTTCGGTGGGATGGCGATCGACCGCCCTAGGTTCCTGTGATTTTCCCGGATTACGGTCAGCTAGTGAACACACAATCGGGCCCCACCGAAGAGCGGCCTTATGGATCGCTTATGACCCGTCACGGGCCGCGCGGCGCGCGGCGCAAGCAAACGAGCAAACCGTCACCGATTTAGGACGAATTGAGCGCGAGCCGTGGAGCCGGATGAGCAGAACAGCGAAGTCGCTCGCCGAGATCGAGTATCGGGCAAAGCCGGCGGAGGTGCGGCACCCGCCTTTCAAGGATTACCCGAGGACCTTTGACACGGCGCGTGTGACAGCCTTGGCGGTAGAACTATCGGCGGGAACAGGCGTTTACTGATCATGTCAGACGCATTCGACTATTTCCGCGCTTACGCCGTCCGAGCTCTTTGCAAGGCCCGATCGATGCCGAAGGGCCGGATGAAGCACCTGCAGCTTGTGGTCGGCCGGATCTATAACCTCCTCAAGAAGGAGACGGCTTACGGTGAACACGCAACACCTGGAAGACTTCCGGGCAGCGCAGAAGCTCGAGAGATCTCTGGAGAGTCGGCCCAACGACGACATGGCCCCTCGAACTCGCCTTGCCGCAACGAGTCCTCATCGGGCCGGGCAGGAGGTTCGTTGAGTGACTTCCCTCGACGCTCGCACCGTAGGAGGACTCCTGCGAGAATATGCGCAGCGCACCGCCTTGCGCGGCGGCAACCCCTACCGTGCAAAAGCCTATTCTCGGGCCGCCGATAGCTTGGGCGCCCTCGTCGTCCCGCTGGACGCGGTCATCGCCGAAGGTCGTCTTACGGAGATCCCGGGCGTCGGCAATGCTATCGCCGACATTGTCACCAAACTTCACCAGACGGGCACTCATCCGAGCCTCGAAAAGCTGCGGAAAGAGATTCCTGAGGGGGTGCTCGAGATGCTTGCCGTGCCGGGTCTGCGTCCGGAGAAAGTGCTGCGCCTCTACAAGGATCTCGGCATCGGCTCGCTCGCGGAGCTGGAGGCCGCCGCCAAGGAGGACCGCATCAAGAAGGCCAAGGGGCTCGGAGCCGCGCTGCAGACCAAGATCCTGCAGAATCTGGCGATCGCCAAAAGCGAAGAAGGCCTCCACCTGCACCTTGCCGCCGCTCTGCTTGCGCAGGCGAAGGATTCGATCCGAAAGGCCCATCCCGAGCTGAAGCGCGTGACGCTCGCAGGCGACTTCCGGCGCGGTTGCGAGCTCGTCCGCGAACTAACGATCGTAGCGGAAGCTCCCAGGGGTGGCAAGACATCGGAGCCTGCTCAGACCGATGGGCTGCGGATCCGCTTGTCCGACCGCAAACACTTCGGCGCCGCCCTTCTCTTCGCCACCGGCTCCACCACTCACATCGAGCAGCTCCGAGAGATAGCCTCTAAGAAGGGAATGCGGTTGGAGGCCGACGGCTTGCACAAGTGCCGCACGCTGATCGCCGGCGACGAAGCCGACATTTACCACGCTCTCGGGCTGCCCTTCATTGATCCCGAGCTCCGGGAGGGGCGCAACGAGGTCGAGCTGGCTCTGAAGGGCAAGTTGCCGAAGCTCGTCACCGACCAGGATCTGCGCGGAAACCTTCACTGCCACACCGATGCTTCCGACGGGACAGAGACCCTGGAGACGATGGCGAAGGCCACCCGCCAGCGCGGGTTCGAGTATTTCGGGGTCGCCGACCACTCCAAGTCCGCGCACTATGCCGGCGGTCTATCCCTGGAGGAGATCGCGCAGCAGCACCGGGAGGCCGACCGGCTGAACAAGCGCTTCGGCAAGGATTTTCGAATCCTCAAAGGCATCGAGTCCGACATTCTGGCCGACGGCTCGCTCGATTATCCGGACGAGGCGCTCAAGCAGTTCGACTTCGTAGTGGCGAGCATCCATGGCCGCTTCAAGCTGGACCGCAAGGCACAGACGCAGCGCCTGCTTCGGGCGATCTCCCATCCTTGCACCACCATCATCGGCCACATGACCGGCCGACAACTCCAGCGTCGGCCTGGCTACGAAATCGACGTCGAGAAGGTGCTTCGGGCATGCGCGAAGCACGACGTCGTCGTCGAGATCAACGCGCATCCGTGGCGTCTTGACCTGGATTGGCGCTGGCACCAGGCCGCCCTCGAATTTGGCTGCATGCTGAGCATCAATCCGGACGCGCACTCCATTCCCGAGCTCGACCACATGCACTGGGGCGTCCAGATGGCCCGCAAGGGCGGCGTCCCTGCAGACCGGATCCTGAACGCGATGACGTTGCCAGAAATCACGCGCTACCTGCGACAGAAGCGGCGCTCCCTCGCCCGCGCTGCCTGATGTCGCACGCGCACGACCTCTCGCTCGAGGGAAGGTGGTGGCGGTCGCCGCCGATCGCGGGCACCACTTCAGCAAGCCGTCACGGGATCAGATCGCGCTGGTTGAAGGCCATGGCGTCGAAGGCGACGCCCACGCCGGCCCCTTCGTCCGGCACGCTATCTCGCCCGGCGCCGACCCCGGCTTCCCAACCTGCGGCAGGTCCACCTGATCCCATTCGAGCTCTTCGCATCCCTCTCGAAGGCTGGTTTCCAGGTCGGAGCCGGAGAGCTCGGCGAGAACATCACCAATGCGGGCCCGGACCTCGAACGGATGCCGCTCGGGACGCTGATCGAACTCGGGCCCACAGCCATCGTCGAGTTGACCGGCCTCCGCACGCCCCGTGTCCTGATCGACTGCTTCCGGGCGGGCATTAAGAGGCGCGTGCTCTCGTCGGCGGAAACGGGCCCTGCATTCAGATGTGGGGTGCTGGGCGTGGTGCGGGTGGGAGGGCGGTCGTGGCCGGCGATATCGTGCGGGTGCGCCTCCCGCCCACCTGGTTTCAGGCGCTACCGAGGCCTGTAAGAGCCCGGTGCACAACTCGGCCGCCTGATGACCGAATCGAAAAGCGGTCGGTAGATCGGGCCTGCATGGCCGCAAACAAGGTAACCGCGGTGGGGAGGCAATCGACAGTCCGGGACTATTAAGCCGCCGAGCTCCGCTGGCGGCTTTTTTCTTTGACTAGGAGGCGTTCGCCCTGGCTCGTTCGCGGGCCTCGCGGCGGCGTTCACGGCGTTCGCGCCGCAGCTTCGCACGGTCGGCGAGCTGCGGCAGCGGAGGAACCGCCGCTATTTCGGCTACCGGCGGGGTCGTCTCGCTGGCCGAGGCTTGGATTTGCTCCGGCATCGGTCGGGCTTCCATAAATTCAAGTACTTCCCGCCCTTTGGAAGTCAGCCTCCAACCACCGCTTGTGCGTTCGACGAGCCCTTGTGACCAGATGTTGAGATCCGGCACCCGCGCGGCGAGGCGTCTGGTCCGGTCCGCCCAATCGCGTCCGCTGGTCGCCAGAATGGCCATGTCCCTCTTGAGGTCCTCCATCACGGCAAACCCATCCGGATATGCCACCAGGATCTTGAGGACCGTGACTTGGAAGTTCACATCCGCCCCCCGATCAACGCCACATCGTGGGCGCGTGCGAAAGAGCATCTCGCCCAATCTGCCTAAGCCTCTCGCGAGAGACTTCGCCCCTGGTCGCAGTTTCCAGGATCTTCGAAGCAACGTGCGTACGTGCGCCGATCTGTCGGCCTAAGACGCTTTCGCACACTTCATCAAGGACTGCGCGCAAAAGCGCGATGGTTGCCGTATCGAACATGAGGTGCCCCCAGAAGGGAAAATCCCATCTTAGCCCGGTTTTGCCGGCCTGTGGATTCGGGGCATGTTAGCCTTTGCGGAAAATACGACCGAATTAGAAACGGGTGCAAGATTACGGCGCCGATGCCCCGCCCGCCTAAGCTATTGGGTTCGAAGCCGCGTTCGCGCAAAACAACGCGCGGTAACGATTCATGACAACACTGTCACTGTAATTATCGTGTCTCACTGCAGGGGTGCAGTCCAGTCGTGGGGACAGCGCTAGCACTAGGCGCCACCGCTGATGAACCACTTTTTGTAGGCCCTCTTGATGACTCGCACATCCTTTGTCGCCAATGGGACCGCACACCGTTTAGCTAAAGATGCCGAAGGCACTCCCCCCGCCCCTTCATCCACAGCCCAAAGTATTTGTCGATCGCGCCGCGAACAAATTCATTCGCAGCTGGAAACCGGTCCGTTCGAAGCAACGGATCCGTATGGAGCAGGCGGACGCTAAGCTCATCCGGCCTTAGAGCGACGCCTCTTCGAGGGCAGAACGCGGCTTCGCCCAATCTCTCCATCGCTAGCCTAAGTTTGGCGAAAAGCGGCTCAGTCAGGCTTCTTGCTCCATTTCGCGCATTATACGCTCGTTTTCGGCGATCCGCTCTGTTTCGGCGGCTTTAGCTTCATCGCTGGTCCGCCAGCTGCCGGTCAGAATTTTCGGCAAAACGTCATCGAGCTGTGTCGGAAAACCGACAAAGGCGATGCGGCCGTCACGGTCGACCACGAACGAGGTGGGAATCCCGACAGACAAGCTGGCATCTAGCCAGAGCTTTTCCATTTCGCCTGTGTAGTCGAATCCGATCCGGTAATTGAGATTCGGTACCTTTTCAGTCAACCAGGCGTCCAACTTGTCTCGGGCCTCGTCCGCTGTTTGAGCGCGTTCAAGAGCCGCGAGTCCGAGGACCTCAATGCCGCTGTTTTTGTATTTCTCTTGCAACTGCACCAGTTCCGGGACCGCCGCGACACAGGGCCCGCACCAAGTTGCCCAAAATTCGACGATGTACACCTTCCCAGGCTGGAAGCTGGAGAGGGGCCCGCCACGCAGCCAGTTCTCCACTTGTATCGGAGGAGCTGGTGATTCTAATCCGAGCACCATGTTACTCTCCAAAACTTAGTGCCCGACCTTGGGCCGACTTTTTGTCTAGCTGATCTCTGATCGCAGGCGCGACCGGCTTGCCGCCCGTCGCGCTTGACGGGAGGCACGGGCAGGCCGGAGGACGGCGCGATCTTCGTGGTCGAGCTCGTTGGCACTGAGGAGAACCTGCCCGTCATCAAGGGCGAGCCGGCCGTACCTCCCGAGGGCAGACGCCTCAACAGTTGGAACGAGCTGCGGCGCGACCACACTCCCGAGGCACCATCCGACGACAAACCACTGTGCACCATCCTCTGGATAGTACGAGCTCTCGAAGAATTCAATTCCAGTCGGCACCGCTCGCCGTAGCTCGCTGATACCCCGATGGTTCGTGTACATGAAGCGGGTTCCCAGTGAGATCCGCGGTTGTCGGTGCCGCCGCTAAGCGCGAGGACGATCCAAGTCACAAGCAGGAAGGTTTTCCCTCATGAGGGGTTACATCCGTTCAAGGAAGCAGAGCTTCGGGCGGTGCGCATCTGTTTGCACCAGCACTCGTTCGCTATTGCCGCACTCCAGTAGCAAGGTCTGTTATCAAGGTCTGTGCCATGTCGTCTGCGTGCATTTTCCTGAACCTTTTTACGGCGTACTTTCCTGAGGTTTGGACGATTTCCTGCATCGCACAGGAATTTCACGGCGGGATTCACTCAGGCGGGAGCTGATCATGCGATATGATCGAGTAGACGCCACATCCTCGAGATTGTGCGAAAGAACAACCGCCTAACTTCCGAGGTGCTCGGCGAAATGGCTGGGCTTTCTGCTACCGCCCTGTCAACGACGACTGAAGAGGCTCCGCTCTGGGGGCACCATCGAAGCCGACGTCTCAATCGTCTCGCCGAAGGCGGTGGGAAGACCTATTCAAATGCTTGTGCTGGTCACTCTGGAGCGGCAGCGCGCCTCACTTGCGAAATCGATTCTATCTGCCATTGCTACATGATGCGTTAGGGCGGCGGCAGTCCTAGACACGAGATCTTGCCGGATCGGCTCGCATGACCAAGCGCTCACCCCTCTTGGATTCCGTGGTCCAACGTCTGACACGGGACAAATCCGTCAGGTTCAAAACACCGGCTGCGTTTGGGGCGCCTTGGAGTTTTCAAAGCGTAGTCAGGCGCTTGATGGGTGCTGACCGAGATGGCACGCTTGTTGCTATTTGGATGCAGAAACACGGAGTGAGGGCTGAGCGCACATCAGATGCGCAAAACGAGTGATGCTCTCCTTCTATTGAAGGTGTGCTCCGTTTCTGAGAGAGACAGTAGCGCACAAAGTCGCGCAACGAGTGGCAATAGTTTTGGAGAACAATTTTGGAGAACAACATGGTGCTGCGCATGGAGTCCCCAGCTCCTCCGATCAAGGTGGAGAATTGGCTGCGCGGCGAGCCCCTCACAAGCTTCCGCCCGGGAAGGTGTACATCGTCGAATTTTGGGCGACTTGGTGCGGGCCATGTACGGCAGTGATGCCTGATCTAGTACAGCTGCAAGAGAAATACAAAGACAGCGGACTTGAGCTGCTCGGCGTCGCAGCTTACGAACAAGCTCCAACGGCGCACGAGGCCCGAACAAGCAACTTGCAGACCGGCTTGCCGGTTTTGAGGCAATTCGCTCGCGACGCGATCGACAAAAACGATGAGCAGTGGATGGAGTGGGCGCTGCGCCAACTCTTTGATCCGGCGAATGACAACTCCCACTTCCCGTCTGCCGAGCGCCTCGCGATGGGCAAAGAGTTGTCCGAACACATTCTTGCGCTGAATCCTCTGCAAGGGGACGGTGGCTTTAAGTACCTGTCCTATGGGACGGTCGCTCAGTATTATTATGAGAGCGGCAACAAGGATCGCGCGATCGAATTGATCGAGGTGGCGTTGAACTCGCTAGGAGGTCCTGAGCCTATCCCCGACGAACTGAAACAGGACGTCATGTCGACGTTGGTCGAAGCGCTGGCCAACTACAAGGGTGAGAAGGCTTGCTATGGGACTGTTTGTGCAACTCCGCAAGATGGGTTTCTGACCGCGTCAAAGCGCAAGCAACGGAGCAAACAACAAAAAGAAGGGTGATAGTCGGAATTGCTCGCTTGGCATCGTCCATTTCTCCGGCTGCCAGTGGCAACTAAATCTAACGGTCTGACGGTTTACACGAAATGCTAAACGACTCATCCGGCATTAAAATGCACGCGCGCACAGCCATCGGGCGGCCGGACCTAGGCGGGCATCGCCACGCTTCTGCAGACAGGTGAAGATGAATGTTGTCAATCCGATGCATGGCTCACACAAACTCTCGAACGGATCGCACAGCGGACGACGAAGATCGCTGCTCTCATGCTGTAGAACCCGCAAAGCTTGAGCCGCTTCAGCTAAACTGCTTACGCAAAGAGGGGTGAAATGGGTGGAAGATTCTCGATCGCAGCTCTTGGACCTTGGGCACACGTCGCCTCGTACGGCAGCGCCACGCATTGGGGACATCGCGTCGGGATCGAAAGGATCTTAGCAGCGTGCAGCACAATCGCGAACGTCATGATTGTTCAAGATGACGAACTCCCCATGCGATCGGCGTGGTGCTCCCGTTTGTCTTGGAGCACTGGCTGAAGCAGCCTTTCCGTGCCATAAATCCTCGTCGGCTTTGTCGGCGCAACGGCGGCCGACCTGTTCACGCCGGTGTATTCCGGGCAGCTGGTCGATGAGCTGACATCGGGCCCTTCCGACCCGGCGGCGCAACATGCGCCATGGTTGCGTTCCGCACCATCGTCGCGCTTGACCTGCTCTCGACCATGTCGCGGCTTACAGGCTTTTTTTATGCCAATCCGGGAAGCCCTGAGAACTACTACCCGGTGGCACAGCCGGACAGAGGCATCAAAGCGGTGGCCGATCGTAAAGGGAGGACGGTCGCTTATCCTCCGGGTTCTGGTCGTCACATGGTGCTGGCCAGCATTCTTCATGCCAACGGTCTTGACCTCGGTGCGTCATCAGTAAAGGGCGTGCCACTCGCCGGAACTGAAGTCGCGCCGAGTTTCGCGTCCCGATCCGTGGATGCGGCGATCGTCATCGGAGGTCAATATTTTCGGATCGGCAAGCCACCGATTATCGCCGATGGCCGCGGACATAACAGGGGCGTCAACGTCATACTCACCCGCAAGGCCTTGCTTGATGACCCCGCGAAAACCGCCGCAGTTGTTGACTTCGTGCGCCGCGCGGTTGCGTTCTACAACTGGCAAGGCGCAAACCCGGACGGGTGGATACGCGCCAACTACGTTAAGCAAGAAGGCCTCACCTTCGAGCAAGGCAAGTGGTTGGACGATGCTGCCGGACATGGCGCGTATTACCCGATCGATGCGAAGTCCATCCAGGTCTTCCAGCAGATCTCGGATGGCTTGTTCGCCACCGGCGCGCTCAAACAGAGAATCGGCATTGCGCCATATGTCGATGGCCGGTTCAACACGATTATCGCCTGGCAGAACAACGCCGACGGCGTGACACCACGCCCTCTCGAGCAGCCGAAAGCCACTGAGAGGGTCGGTCAATGATCCGTGCCGCGCACGAACACGGCCGTACCGGGAAAATCCGCTGTCCCTGACTTCAGTCTCTCGAAGGCTATCGAACGAACCTAGCTAGCAAAGGAGCCACTATGGTTAGGTCAACTCTTCAAAAGCCCACCTCGCCCTCCTCAAATACTCCGGCAGCGGCCCCGCGCAGTATTGCCGTTCATCCGCTCACCGGCCACGTCGGCGCGGACATCGGAGGTGTAAACCTAAAAGAGCCGCTGCACCCGCTCGTGCTCGAAGAACTGAAGGCCGCGCTTTGCATCCAATTTTCTGCGGCATCGTCGCTTGTCGCCAAGGTGGCCGGTATCGACGCGGAGGTCGTTTATCTCTTCCGCTGGACTGCAGGCACGCGACTGGCGACCCGGAACACCTGCAGCGTGGCGATACTTGTCTTGCGACATACACGACGGGTGTTCGATATTACTTCGTAGGAAGGATCACAACGGGCAACCTGTTCTCCCAGGCTTTCACAAACGCGAGGATCTCGTCCGCAGCGCTCCTGCGCGAATGAATGAGATTTGCGTCAACTCCCGCGTCTGGCTAAGCGTGAGCGCGCGAGATGGCTTCCTCCATGCTCTGCCCGGCGACCAACGCCTCAATCGCGGCCACAAGGACCAATTCGTCGTCGACGGCATCCTTCACGGCGCGCAAGCGGAGAAATCTACATCGGCGAGCACATATCCTTCGCCAACAAACGAGTTTGCTGGAGCAATACTCAGTGGCAGATCAGATCACTGCGGCTTACGTGCCAAGGCGACTTTGCGCGCTTAGAGCCTCGCCGTTCGGCGACGTCCTTCCCCCAGCGCTACGCTTTCAGAATCGCGTGATGTGCGATAGTAGAACGTTGGCGGCTTCAAACAATTCGTCGCTGCCCAGCGTAATCCTACCCATGATGTCCTTTTCTCTCGATTGGTATATCTTTGGCGTGAGCCCAAACAGCGCGCCTGCCTCTTTGCCATCTTGTAGGCCTGGCACTCGCGCCCGGATAACTCAGTCGCTGCCCCCAGAGGAGAGGCGAAATTTTAGCATCGGCATGGCTGTCAACGAGCGGGAAGCTTCACGCCCTGCTCTCTGGTGGCCATGCGCGCGAGATCGACTCGTTCGTACGGGGGCGTTAGATGCCATCATCAACCTGACCATGGAAACGTGACGGGGAGAGACAGGCAGCATCAGTTTGTCACTGACGGCCCCTTCCGAACGGCTGTCAAGTCGCTGGAAGAGCAGCTACTTCGACAAACGATACTATTTCCCATTGGCAACCGCCGCTTACATGCGATGCTGATGGCCCCAGCGCCTCTGTCTCCAGTCAGTTTGGCCGGTCTCGGCAGCCTTCAGCTGTTGACTCTTCGCACGATGATAGAGCCTCCTGGCTCTTTGGCTGGCCAACAGATGGGTCATTCCAATTAGGCGGCGTCTGTCTGAGGATATTCAAAACGAAAAAATCGAGGAGCTTGAGCAGACTGTAAGACCCCGGCGCTCCGTGATCCGCACCTGGCACCACAAGCATGTCGAAGTATTTTCCTGCTCGAATAAGCCGGTCAGCTAGTTGAAATGTAGAGGATGGATCGACATTGCGGTCCAATTCGCCCAGGATGAGCAGCAACTTACCTTGCAATCTATGAGCGTTGTCGACGGAGGAAGACTGCGAATATTCAATACCGACGGGCCATCCCATCCACTGTTCGTTCCACCAGATCTTGTCCATACGATTATCGTAGCAACCGCTATTGGCGACGGCCACCTTATAAAAATCGGAATGAAAGAGCAGTGCGCTCACCGCGTTTTGACCGCCGGCCGAGCCACCAAAAATGCCGACATTCGAGATGTCGTACCACGAAAACTCCGCGCTCGCCGCCTTGTGCCAAAGGATTCGGTCGGGAAAGCCAGCATCTCTCAGGTTTTTCCAGGCAACGTCGTGAAACGCACGCGACCGATTGTTCGTGCCCATTCCATCGATTTGAACCACAAAAAATCCAAGCCGTGTGAGCGGTTCCACGCCAGGTGAGAAAGACTTCGGAACGAAAGAACCGGTCGGCCCGGCGTAAATCTTTTCAATGACCGGATATCGGCGGCTTCGGTCGAAGTTGATCGGGAGATGAATAATCCCCCATATTTCGGTCTCGCCGTCCCGGCCCTTTGTATGGAACGTCAGTGGCGGCTGCCAGCCAGCGGCTACGAGCGCGGAAATATCGGCGCTCTCGACCTGCACGAGCTCCGAGTTGTCAATGGTTCGATACAACATTAGGCGCGGCGGGAGATCGCTGCGTGAGCATAAGTCTAGATAATAGCGGCCGTCTGGCGAGAACTGGACGTGATGATTCGCCCTTTCGGGCGTGAGCGACGTCAGTCCCGTGCCATCGAAGTTGATGCGGTAGGCGTGGACGAAATACGGATCTTCCCCCTTATTCATTCCACTTGCACTGAACCAAATCTGGCGCTTGATAGGATCTACGTAGTGGACGGAACGGACTACCCAAGCTCCACGCGTGATCTGGTTTTTAAGCTCGCCAGTGTATCCATCAAACAGGTACAGATGCTCGTATCCATCGCGTTCTGAGGCCCAGATGATCTCACGCCCGTCCTCAACGTCGTACCGGAAGGTCTTGCCAGTATTTGACTGGTCCATTCTTAGGGGTTGGTAATCGATGAACGTGTTGCTGCGCTCGTCGATCAGAGTTCGAACGGTGCCTGTGGCCGCCTCGACCTCAGCGAGCCGGTAAAGCTGATGGCCTCGCTCATTGTACTCGAAGGTGAATCCGCGGCTGTCCTTCCACCATCGGATGGGAGAGAGGTCATAGGGATTTGGGAACAACGCATTGTCGATTGCGATCTTGCGACGATCACCGACGTCGAAAAGCACCGGCTGTGGCAGTGCCAGAGCATCGCCGGGCTTCGGGTAAGTCATCGTCCAGTGCCTCGGTTGGCGCTGGTCGCGTGGGGATGATTCGATGTAATGAACCTCCCGTTTGTGGCCCGGACGGACGCGGTAAGCTGCGAGGCGACGCGAGTCTGGAGACCAACTCAGCGTCGAGAACGCGTAGTAGTTGCATTCAGATCCGTCCCAAGTCAAACGAATGTCCTTCGAGCCGTCCTTGCTGCGCAGGAACAGGTTGTAATCCTGGGTATAGGCGAGCCATTTCCCGTCAGGCGACACGCTGGCGCTCTCAGGATCATTCTCCACAGGTGGCGTATCATCGTATGGGCTCTGCTGGTCGTTTGCGGAAAGCTTTGTCTCGCTCGAGCACGCGTAGTTTATAAGTTCGCAGCTCCAAGCTGTATCCTCAATCTCAAAACTTATTCTGCCACCATCGTCAGCGAGCTCAAAACGGTCGAATGGCAGATTATCGGCATTAGCATCTTTGTGGCCCAAGCGATTCAGCGCAGAAGCTAGCTTCTGATGATCGAAAGCTGCCTGTTTTCTGCCGTTGACAACATTCACGAGTACGAATTGGCGCTTGCCGTTGTTCGTCAATCGATAGGCGAACGACGCACCATCTGCGAGCCAGAACGGTACCTCCGGAGCATTGATCATCAGTCTGGCATGCTGATCGTTTATCGTAAGCGCTCGATTGTAATCGGAAGGACGCAGGACCTCGTTTTCTGTGTTGCCTTTGGACCTGTTCACGGCAGCCGCCTCCAGCTAAGCTAAGACAGCGATCATCAAACCGCCGATCTTATATATGACGCCGCGCTTATGCATGACTTGGTCAGCGGTCCTCATTGTGCGGGACCCCGCACGCATGTCGAAGCTAACAGCAGCAGAAATCATGCCGGCGAGGCGCAATGTGTATCCGTCTGGTCTTTAGATGTAGATGTCCTCTAAATGACGTTGCAGTGAACGCCAATGCGCCCCGCGTGTCTGAACTCGGACACGGTGAGCCAGCGAGACTTCACTGCCAGTATACGATCATCAGTCACGGATGACGCATCCTCAATCGCTATGATCGCCGGCATCTAGAATCGTGTCGATCGTAATGGTAGCGTTGCACGGTCGCTTCCTTGATCGTGCGATTCATGCGTTCGACCTGGCCATTGGTCCAGGTATGCTTGATCTTGATCAGCCGATGTTCGATCCCGTTGTCTTGGCAGCGCATGTCGAACATATGCGTCGCGCATCTTACCCTCGGGCCGACCGCATAACGCGGGGGGAAGGTGAACTGGATCACGTTGTCGGTGAGAAAAGGATCACCTGCCGGCACGCTGGCCACTAAGGTATGGGGAAACGCCGAGGAGAACAAGCAAGTCAGGGAGAGTGATGCGGCTAGGAGGAGCGACTTATTAAGGGGCATGTCCTGGACTGGGTTGGCCGGCCAAGCTCTTGCGAACTGGACGGAAGCTACGAAGGGCTGGATTTGGTCTCAAAGAGTCACATGGGAGATCGCGTCTGCGACTTGCCTGAACTCAGCAAGAGGCGGGCCAATCAAAGCAGATGGAATCTCCAGTCGCCCGAGGCCGAGAAGCACCTGAACTTGGTTTCAAGCACGACAATGCCACCAACTTTGTCGGTATCGTCTCAACAACGGCAGTCCCGGCCTTGTTGAGCACATAACCCGGAAGGCTCTTTGCAATTCAGTCGGCAATAGACTTCATCGAGACCGATATTGGGGCACGCCGGAATACAGACGGTCAGGAGTTCGTGGAGCTTTTTCAGATTGCGCGGCCACCTCGATTGAACCAGCTTGGTTTTGGAGCCGAACGGGCGCAGACCGGTCTAGCCAGTAGCTTTCTTTGGTTAGGTTCATATGGTCCAGATTAAGGTGCCGTCACACCGTGTCGGGCGGATGGGAGCGCGTCGGATCTATGAAGTGCTCAGGGATCAGATCCTGGGGCGCGTATACGGCTCGAATGGGTCGCTGCCCTCGTCCCGCGCTCTCGCCGAAGAGCTGGGAGTATCGCGCGGAACGGTGACGGTCGCATACGAACAATTGGCGGCTGAGGGATTCATCGAGACCCGCCACGGCGCCCGCCCACGGGTCGCAAAGGCTGCCGTCGAGACCGGGCGCACAGGCACGAAAG
Organism: Bradyrhizobium sp. CCBAU 45321; assembly: GCF_028128975.1. Taxonomy (NCBI): domain Bacteria; kingdom Pseudomonadati; phylum Pseudomonadota; class Alphaproteobacteria; order Hyphomicrobiales; family Nitrobacteraceae; genus Bradyrhizobium; species Bradyrhizobium sp. CCBAU 45321. Next base: position 8,964 of record NZ_LFKZ01000099.1, on the reverse strand, counting down.
CAGGGTCGTGTACACGCAAGGCACGAGTCTCGCGGTATGGTGAACGTTTGCGACAGGTCGTCGCACGCTCAACCGAGCAACCTCGTAATCTCGTTGCCGATTTTCGCTATGGTGATGTCTCACCCTTGGACTTTCCCGTACCAGCATGGAAGAGAGCCGTAACCGCTGCGATCACGCAGCGACCCCGAACATTGACTTACGATGATCCACGTGGCTCGCTGCGTCTGCGGACCGCACTGCAGGGCTATCTCTGGCGTTCGCGGACCGTACGATGCGAGATCGATCAGATCATCGTCGTCAACGGTTCACAGCAAGGGCTCGATTTGTGTGCTCGGCTGCTGCTTGACGCTGGAGATCGGTTCGTCATGGAAGATCCCGGCTACCCTATGGCGCGGCACATCCTCTCGGCGACCGGAGCTATTGCGGTGCCAATTCCGGTCGACGCAAACGGGCTGAACACGGCGAGGCTTGCAAGGGCCGAAGCTCGTCTCGCTTACGTAACGCCCTCGCACCAATTTCCACTTGGCGGTGTCATGCCGATCCGGCGGCGGCATCAGTTGCTCGCCTGGACCAAGAAGGTTGAGGCCTACGTGATCGAAGACGACTACGATAGCGAGTACCGCTACGACACGAAACCTGTGCTCCCGCTGCACGCTCTCGAAGAAAGCGAGCACGTCATCTATCTTGGGACCGTCTCCAAGACACTCTCGCCTACCTTGAGGATCGGCTATGTCGTGGTGCCTCCTGAACTGCAGTTCGCGTTCAGCGCCGGCAAGCAGATCATGGACCGACACACATCTCTCATCGAGCAAGAGGCACTCGCGACGATGCTCGATACGGGCGCCTACGACAGGCATGTCAGGCGCATGCGGCGGCGCAACGACGAGCGCCGGCGAGCCCTGATCGAGGCATTGCGGCGGAGATTTGGCGAGCGAATCCGAGTCGAAGGTGACGCTGCCGGCTTGCATCTGGTCGCTTGGTTCGACGATCTGCCCAAGAAGTCCGAAGCAGCATTGATCGAAGCAGCCCGCGCAAAGGGGGTTGGCGTCTACCCCATCTCGCCCCTGTACGATCAACGTCAGCCGGACCGCCGGCGCGGACCAAACCTCGTCGGGCTCATCATGGGTTATGCCGCGCTGGAGGCTCATCAGATTGAGCGTGGCTGCCAGCTCCTGGCGCAAGCGAGGGACCAGTTTCGTTCACGGTGATAACTGCGAAACAACTGGACCAGCGACATCGTAACGAACTGGCCTTTCTAAACGTACCGGGCTTGGGCTATTCCGGAGCGGAGAACGGAGAAGCGCTATGTACGTGCCCCCCGCCTTCCGAGCTGATAACATCGAGAACATCCGAGCGACCATCAGCTCCGCACGCTTGGCGAACCTAATCACAGCGACGGCAGAAGGGCCGCTCGCAACACCACTTCCGCTATTCCTGGACCCGACGGAAGGCGAACGGGGAGTTCTGTATGGCCACCTCGCCAAGGCCAATCCGCAATGGCGCGCGGCTCCGATCGGCGAAGCCCTGGCCGTCTTCTTGGGTCCGGAAGCTTACGTGACCCCGTCATGGTGCGCCACCAAGCAGGAAACCGAAAAGGTAGTGCCGACGTGGAACTACATCGCCGTCCATGCTTACGGTCCGGTTGAGTTCTTCGAAGATAACGAACGTCTGCTTGATGTAGTTACCCGATTGACGAACATCCATGAGGGCTCACGGGTGACACCTTGGTCTGTCAGCGACGCTCCGGCAGATTTTCATCGCCGCCCAGTTGCGTGGGATTGTCGGAATCCGCATTCCCGTCACCAAGTTCGAGGGCAAGCGCAAGATGAGCCAGAACCGTCCTCTTGCCGACCGTATCGGTGTCGCCACCGGCCTTGCCGCGAGCCAAGAACCGCGCGATCAGGAAGTCAGCATCATGGTCCCAACGCTGGCCTGAGCCATGACGCTTCAGACCGCAAAGCCAGGCCGAGCTGTGTTCGGGTACCAGTTCTTCATTTTCCTGGCAGCGGCGATGCTCGTGGCCGTCACGCCGGGACCTGGCATCCTCTATATCGTCGCGCGAAACGCTTGCTGGCTGCATGGGTGAAGATTTGGTGTCGAGCTTCGGTCTAGGTTTCGGTGGGCTTGTTCACTCACCGCCCTCGTCATGGCGAGCGCGGACGCGTCAAAGCGGCCTGGTCTTATAATGCCAGCAACTACACCTACACCACCCAAGGCGCCATCGGTGGCACGTCATCCTATGGCAGCGTACCAAGCTTCACCAAGCTAGTCATCGGCGCGACCATGACGGGGGGGAATTCCTCTCAATCGTTGGAATCGCCGTATCTAGTAGATGCCAACGCGACACTACACTGATGGACTATACCCGTTGAAGATCGTCGCCAACTTTGGTGCGCGTTAACGAACCGACCGGCCGACCTACAGGGAAAGGTTCTCCAGCGACTTTGCGATACCGCTGAGCCTTCTGATCGCCGCCTCAAGCTCTTCGATCAGATCTTGCCGGTTTTCTTCTTTTCTCGCGTTATGGTCTTCAAATGAGGCTGAGCTCCACGGAATGCCTGAACCGCGACCTAGGGCCTGCTTCTGATGGTCCTGGAAGTTGTCTTAAGCTCGAGCCGCGTGCTGCGACGTCGTGTTGCGCCAAGTAGCAAGCCTGTAAAGAGCCCAGCCGCAGGGGCTGATTTGTGGCTTGGACCATTCTACTCGCATCCATCGCTGGCGGATGCTCCCTCTCTAAGATCGGCGGCACGCCTTCTTCGATTTAGCTTTCCGCTCGTATCGGCGACCTTCGCGCACGTGGTGGTGCTCGCAGCCGGTGGATGGTAGGGCCTCCCGATCTCGCAACCGCAGTGACTTCAACAACGTCGAAGCAGCAGTTAGCCGGCGGGTTATGTCAGTAAACCTGCCACATGCTCTCGTCGCCGACGGCGCTAAGGACATTCAGTCGAAGAGCCGCCCAGCATCAGAATGATGCTTCGCGGGGAGCACCCGCGCGTTCGAAGCGCTAACCCAAGAACAGAGACAGATCTGAACCAACGCCCCGGATTGACCAACAAATATTTTGAACCTGTAATAAACTCCGCGTTTTGCAAGCTCACATCGATATTTGGAGAGACGCTCGGACCGAAGCTCTCGGGCGAAAGCTGAGACGGCGCGATGCGGAGCTTAGTTGGGCTGCCGGGCCACCTGAGTGGAGTTGCTCATGAGTACTGAGCGGAATCCCGACCCTGTGATCCTGTTGTTCGCGATTGCCGTGATCGTCGCCGCCTTCGCGGCATTCGTCACGACGTTTGAGCGGCTTGGGAGCAGCACAGCTGGTGGCGAGGCTCCCTCCGGGACCACGGGGCTGGGCAAGCCTCGGCCGCCTCTTGAGCGGGCACCCGGCCAATCAGTAGGGAAGTAAGCACCCCGCCTGAACCGACAAAAAGTGTCCATCCTTGTGCTGCGGCATCAGACCCGCAACCTGGCCCAAGTCGACCGACTTTCGAACGAAGCTGACCCGAAACCAAAGCGAAGGTGACCCGCAACGACAACCCCTTTGGTGTCGATGGGTCCTTCAAGCTTTATCCTGCCCTTTTTTTCAGCTTGTATGATCCTACCTCCGGTTGCATGCTCTTCCCGCTTTCGCCGGATATTGTTTCAATAGTCATTGTTCGAGGCAGTAATGAGTAATCGACGTCAGGTTTACAACTATTCGGCCATTCTGCGTCAACGGGTCGAGGGGCTTATCGCACTATTTGGGGAACTGCAGGCGCTCCGGCGACGCCTGCGAGCCGCTAACGCGAGAAGGATTGGTCGGCGTATCCAGAACGCCGCGCGGAGAAGAAGAGTTGTTCGGCGGTGACAGCTCCCGTTCAATGCAACGATCCCCCGTCCCCGCTTCGACATTGATACGAAGCCGGGTCAGGTCGCTTCACGAGCAGCTGCCCTCTGCAGCCAGTTTCCCGGCACTTTGACCAGGGCGCGATTCTTGATTTGCGCCGCGTGGGCGAGCCAGACCTGCTTTGCGCTGGGGTCCGAAGCATTCGCTTCGCGTCACCAACAGGCCCACAACTCGCATATCTTGCAGCGAGGTCAGATACTACGTCGCGAAATATCGGCACCGGTGCCCGAGATGTACGCTCGTAATCAAGGCGCTACCGACGCACAGATCGGACGGGCGCGACGTTGCTTGACCTCAAACGAGACTGCGGAAACCGACCGACCACGCCCTTATACCGATTGAAGCCGTACATCGGCTCCTCAATGACATGATGTCTGCCGCTCACTCCGGAAGCTCGACCAAACGACGAAGGGGCTTTGTTTTGCAAAGAGTTGCTGGAAGGGACTTACGTTCAACCCAGATCTCACGTCAGAAGCAAATGACTTCATCGCACGGCCAGATTTGCCCCCCATGGCTGCCTAGGTCTGCGCGAAGGGTCATCCCCGTCGGGGCGCGATACCGGATCTTTCCATGTCCGGCTATTTGCGATTGTGCTTCGTCAGTTTCGTTTCTTTTTGACACCTTTTCAACGGCTTCTGCATCCGCCAATTCTCTTGCGGGATCTCTTCAGTACTCCTGCACGCCAACCCGCACCGACCTCTCTGACGCAAGCGGAATGGGCGGGACCCGAGCAACTCGCCCCCTGCGGCCAGCATTGGGCCTATCGGTGGAGAGGCACCAGAAGTGCCGCTTCCTAACTGAGGGTACCGCGAAGCTGAAAAAGACCGTTCGGCGGCGCCTGGCCAAAGATAGCACCGCCAGCTTTAAACGAGAGCGGGACGGCGGGGCCCAGGCAGAGCCGAACCCTTGATGCGGGCGCGGAGTTGCTGCGCTCCGCACCGGCCGCGCCTTCTCAGCCGCCTCACGCCGAGGTCAAGGTAGCTGATGCTGCGTCCGATCTTGTTCCGCACACCGCTGTCATGTCGACGGCCCCCATCTCTGCGCAGGCCTATCGGCTCCACGCCCAGCCAAGTCGATGTTGAGCAACTTCTCGCGGCCGCGCCGGCAAACGATGCGATGACTTCGTTCGAACCTCCGAGCATGCCGATCGGCTTACTCTCCCGGAGGCTGATAGCGAGGCGGCGAGTCGGACGGCAACTTGGTTTGGCGCACCGCTGATGATGCTGGGGATGCTCCCATCTTAAGCTCGAGCCGCTCGCTTCGGCACCCGGTGAGATGACGATGCTGAAGCGCGCTACACTGGGCAGGATACCTGACGCGCCGGTGTGACGGAAGAGCGGCATAGCCAAGTGGCCAAACGCACAAAGGTTCCGCGCGTCTGCACTTACTTTGGCGCTGCTTTACACGAACATTCGACTAGGATGACAGGCTCCTTTGGGATGGGACTGTCATCATGCGGTACAGAGTGCTCGTGGTGGACAGCAGCAGGCGACTGATATGCGCGGCGAAGCTCGACTGCGTCGACGAGGAGGCTGCGAGATGTCGGGCCGAGCAAATGTATGGCGAGCACGACGTTGAGCTTTGGGAAGGGGATCGGCTCGTTGCCGTTTTCTCAAGTGCAACGTCGAATGAAGATCGAAGCGACCGCTTGTCCTGATTAGAGGGCCTGCCACGCCGCCGAGTGTGCGCGTGTACTCATTGCATGGCCGAAACGATCACGCCCGGCTACCCAAAAGAGCGGTCCAACCAATCTCGCAATTGCTATTAATGGACCTCTCGGTCCAACTCTCGCAGCAATCGATGCAGGAAGTCGCTAGCGTGATTATATTGTGCGCCGCCGTCCAGGATCTGATGAGCCAGTGGTGACATTATGTTGCCAACGGCCTCAGGGCCAATCAGCTCGGTCCGTGACGACCACAACTCCAGCAGCCCGTCCGGGATGTGGTCGCTCGATCCAAATAGCTTCAGGAGCCGGGCTTCGGCGACACCGTTATGATCGTGGTGGGCCTTGGCCGCATAAAAGGCGAACAAGCTACGAAAGGCGTCACGGGAAACGGAAGGCTTAGCCATCGCAATGTCCCCCACAGAATTCTTCAAATGAAGTTGCTTAATCCGGAGCTGAACGGAAGCTATTCCCTCGAAATCCGCACACGAAGAAGATTCTACAACGGACCGGGAAAACGCGGCAAGCCCTTAATCCATGTTAGATAGGACGTATTGAAACCAGGCTTTGTCTAACGTGCGTTCACACTTAACAAAACGTCTGCTTTCAGGCGGATGGTGGTCTCGGCGGCTCCGCCGCGGGGTGGCGCTCAGCCGTCCGAAGCCGGCCGTCCCTGGCCCGTTCCCGCGCTCCGCCGGAATGGCGCCTTAGACGACCATGACCATTCCAGTTAGCGCATAAGACATGACGAAGGGTGGCCGACTCCAGCGCAGTCAGGTCCCGCAATACGAGGCAATGGTCTGAGGAAGCCAGAAGACCGTTCCAGAACTTTCGCATACCAGCAAGAACAAGAATGCAGAAATCAGCAGGACTTTGCTGTCAGTTATTCCCTCTTACAAACGAGGCGGGACCATCGCTCGGTCGGCGCGACGGCTCTTCGGCCGCAGCCTCCGCCAAGATGCGCTTCGCTTCGGATCGAGGGCTCCGAGAATGCGTTGCCGTCGCCGGTCAGGTTCATCGTCTTCAAATTCGGTGGTAAGTTCTCGAGACCAGCCTGTCGCGCGCGAGAGCGCATGGATCCTGATCGGCCGATATACGTCGTGCAGCTTAACCGCTTACTTCACGCCGTCGACGATCCAGTTCCACCCTTCCCGCTTTATTTCTTTCCGAGGAATCGCGATAGCTTCCTCGCTCCGGTAGTACCAGGCCGTGGTGTCGGAATTGGCTCGGCCGTCGACCGTCATTTCCGGAGCGGGCTTGCTGTCGAGCTGGAGCACCAGGGCTTGTTGGTTCGGCAGCAACGTGAGCTGGTGCGTTCCTTGATTGGGAGGCGCAGCACTTCCCACGCGGAGGTGATGACGCCAGAGCGCGATGCTCCGCGGCCCCCGCTTCAAACCGGCAGCTTTCCGGGAGGCGTTCGAGCGGTCGATGAGCGCTGCGCAGGTTATGGTCAACACCGACGAGCCGGGATCATCCGTGAGGCTCGCAGCGTAAGAACCTGGCCAGCGGAAAGCGAGTTGGGGGCCATCCATGAGGAGCGCAAACACGAGATTGGGCTCGAGGGATCGGATCAGCGACAGCGCAGGGTCGACGCGAGCCAAGTCTTCACAGATCACGGCTGTCAAAGCAGACCGGTTGCGGAAAACGTCCATGTGGATGATGCGATGTCCGATCTCCAGATATTCCCACCACACGCATTTCGTGGACAGCTCGTCTTGTAAGCCGTAGGACTCGATCTGCTGGCCGTCGCCAACGATGATGCTTGCGCCTGGAATGAGTTGCCGCAACTCTCTCGCCGAAGCTGTTGGTATAGGGGGTCGAGACCACAACGAAGTTGCCGAGAAGGCCGTTACAGTCCCTAGACACACCCGAGATCACGAACTCAATCGAAGGATGGTGATCGCGGACGTGCCTAACCAACGCATCATGCGTGCTCCAGTCGAGCGCGTATTCCGGCAGAACGATCCCGTTCGCAGGCTTTCGCTTTCGACGCGTCTCTGCGAGCAGCCGATCGATGAAGAAGACGAAATCACATCACCCTCTGCAGTGCTCCATTCCTCATCGGTGGCGCTCGGTGTGCCTCCTCCGGGCGGAGCCACTTTTGTCGACGCGAAAACGTCCCCAACGATTCTTATTTCCCTTCTTGTCGCGATTCACTCGGCCGCGGAAGCAACCTGGAGGGATGGCATAGGGAAAGGGCACCAGGAGCACATTGAGCCTGGTCTGATTGTTGCCGTAGTTCGCTTCGGGTTTGTGCCAATACGCGTTCGTGTAGCCTCTCGGCGGTAGGAGCGTCAGGTTATGACCGAGCGTCCGGATCGAGCAGCCCAACTCCGTTGTCCTGCCTTTTAAGGCTGCCGGTTATAGCCGATTGTTTTCGAGATAAGTGAAATCGGATACCAATTCGGGCTCGGAGCAATGCACAGGCGGGGTTTCGATGGAGCACGCCTGGGCACACGGAACGGCAACGATGATAGCGCCACTGGGAACATCGAGAACGTCTCCCGGACTTGACGCAAATTGACCCGGACGAGCCAGGTTTTATCCGCGAGAATGAAAGGTGTTCCCATGGCTGGCGCCCGGACCTGTGGCAGCTCCCGTGCGTGCCCGGAATGTGAGGGCCATATCAGGCGCGGCGAGTCCCAGGACGCGATCATGACGCATCGCATTCGTGGTTTCTGGACGCGGCCGCAAAGATCGCTACGCTGGCAACCCCGCGTGCAGGCCACGATGAGAAATGCGAGATTGCCGGCGTGCGCGCTTCTTTTGGAGCCATCTACCGAAATCGGTCCGCACAAACGTTTGTATGTATTGGACAGGCGCTTCGAGCAGCTAAGTTGAAACTCCGAAAGAGGGCGCTGGCAGCGGAGAGGCTTCCTGGGCTTGACGACTTGTTCGCCCTCGTTTTGGGACAAGGCAATGGCTTCCTTCGACCTCTCGCGTCGGAGATGATCTCCATGGGCACTTCAATGAGTACTTTGATTCGCCTCCGCTACAACACAATGGCCGATGAAAGCCCGGGCGGCGAATGGAGATGGCGCGTGATCATGGAGAGAGATGGCGCATATGAGGAAGTCCTCGTAAAAGAGCTCTCGATCAACGTGCCGTCATTCTCCCAGGCAGACGAGATGCCTGTTGTTGGGCGCAAGTACCATATTGCTTGCCACGGCACACTCACGGTGGAAGACGGTGTCGGTACCATCAGGTGAACCGAATGAGGTCGCCTCGATTGGGCTGAGCCGGTTGGCTCTTCCTCACGCTCTAGCCATCTGCCGTGGACTTAAACGGGCGACTGAAGCGATGATGCCGCCAGGCGCCTCGTCCGGAAGGCTGGTTGAAGTTGATAACGTACAGAGTCTTTCGCACTTTCAGGATTGACGGCTTCTTCTAGAATGAAGGAGCTTTGAATGAACGATGG
>NZ_LFKZ01000098.1:0-26720 GCF_028128975.1 Bradyrhizobium sp. CCBAU 45321 | reverse complement strand
GGTGCGAGACGCCGGGCGAGCGGCCCCGGATTACGCTTCGCTCCATCCAGGCTACGGCAGCGCTATCCGCCGAAATCCTTCGGGCTGAACGGCAGATCCAGCACCTTCCATTCCCCGTACAAATTGGCCGGCAGCATCTTGTAGGGCTGGCAGTTCTGCAGCGCGCTCATCGCAGACTTGACGATGGCCACGCCCTTGGCGGACGGCGGCGCCTGGATCAGGATGGGCTCGCGCGCCAGCGTGCCGTCGGTGGCGAACACGGTGCGCAGCTTGACATGGACGTTGTCGGTCGGCGCGACACCGGCCGGCAGCTTGGAGCAGCTACGCAAATGACGGCGAAGCTCCGCGATGACCTCGGACGGAAGCTTTGCAGCGATTGAATCGCTGGCATCCCCGCCGTCGTCCTTGGCGCCTTTCGGCTCGACCGCCAATTCGGGCGGCAGGCCCAGCATGACCCCGTACTTGATGGTGACGTCCGGTTGCGGCGCCTGATACGCCGGCGGCGGCTGCGCGTTGGCTTCACGCTGCTTCGAGGCCTGCGAGGGTTGCGGCTGCTTCTGTTGCGGCTCGGGCGAGGCCTGCTGTGATGGCGAAGGTGCTGCCGCCTGCGGCCTGGCCGCGGGCTTCGATGCCTCCGCCCTGTCGGTGATATCCGGCTTCGGCAGCTTGAGGTCAGGGAGCGGTTCCGGCGGCTTCGGCTCTTCCTTCTTCTCCTCGGCCTTGGTTTCCTCCTGCTTCACCTGCTCCGGCGTGACGATGTCGACCGCGACCGTTTCGGGCGGCTGGCTGTGAAAGGGACGGACCTCGCTGATCACAATGATCAGCGCCACCAGCGTCAGATGGGCGATTGCCGAGGCGGCAATGTCCGTCCGTATGATCTTCCGCAGTTCCATCGACCGATCTTGGGTTGCCACCGTCCTAGCATACCCCGGGTCCCTCTCAATCCCATTTCGGGGCGAAGCCAAAGTCGGTCAGCCGTCCCTTCGGATTGGCGAGCGCGGCGACGCGGCTCATCTCGTCTTCCGACAGCTCGAAGTCGAAGATCTCGATGTTCTCCGACAGGCGCTCGATGCGCGAGGTGCGAGGGATCGCGGCAACGTTCTGCTGCACCAGCCAGCGCAGGCAGACCTGCGCCGGCGTCTTGCGGTGGACGCGACCGATCTCGGCCAGCGTCTGGTCGGACTTGATGCGGCCCTTGGCGATCGGACTGTAGGCGACGAGGGCAAGGCCATGTTGGTCGCAGGCCGCCCTCACCTTCGCCTGATCGAGATAGGGGTGATACTCGACCTGGTTGCAGACCAGCGGCTCCGCCGACAGTGCGACCGCCTGCTCGATCAGCGCCACGGTGAAATTGGAGACGCCGATGTGACGCGTCAGGCCCATCGTCTTCGCATGCGACAGCGCGCCCAGCGTCTCGGCGAGCGGCACTTGGGGATTGGGCCAGTGCAGCAGCAACAGATCGACCGAGGGAAGCCGCAGGCGGGCGAGGCTCTCCTTCACCGAGCGCTCGAGATCATGGGGTGCGAAATGGTTGGTCCAGACCTTGGTGGTTAGGAAGACGTCGTCGCGGCGCACGCCGGAGGCGCGCAAGCCGTCGCCGACCTCGCGCTCATTGTCGTAGACCTGCGCGGTGTCGATATGGCGATAGCCGAGCCGTAGCGCCTGCTCGACCACACGCGCGGCCGGCCTTCCGCTCAGCTCCCAGGTCCCGAGACCGATCGCCGGGATCCTCGCGCCATTGGCCTCGACGAACAGCATGAGGAATCCTCTTCCGTTGCGGCAGCCCCGGAAGTCATTATGGACCCGGTCGATGATGCTGCCAACGGAAGCCGCGGCGGCCAGGCGGGATATTCGATGCAGGCCTAACGGGAGGTTGTACGTCAGGCCTTGGCGAGCGCCTGGAACACCGTGTCCGGGGCATGCGCGATCACCGCAAGCAGTGCGCGTGCCGGGCCGCGGGGGGCTCGCTTGCCCTGCTCCCAGTTGCGGATGGTCTCGACTGGAACGCCGAGCCTGGCGGCGAACTCCATCTGGGTCAGGCAGGCGCGCCGGCGCAGATCGCGCACCGCGAGCGGGCCGGTCTCAGCCGGCGCCGCATTGGCCGTCGGCTGAACCGAAAGCGGCTGGACCGGAAACTCCTGCCCATCCCGCAATTCGACGATCCGTCCGTCCGCCTTCAGCCGCAACCGCATGCCCATTCCCCCAAGCAGAGGCGATGATGCGGCAGGTCGCTTAAAGTGGGATTAAAGATGGTTGTCGTCATTCCGGGCTCGCGCCGAGTGGCGCGCCCCGGAATGACGCCGGAGTGAGACCTACTTCAACCCGAACCAGAGCGTCGCAATCCCGAGGAAGGAGAAGAAGCCGACGACGTCGGTCACGGTGGTCACGAACGTGCCCGACGCCACCGCCGGGTCGGCCCGCACGCGATCCAGCGCCATCGGGATCAGGATGCCGCCGAGCGCGCCGGCCACGAGGTTGCAGACGATGGCGAGCCCGATGACGATTCCGAGGCCCGGGATCTTGAACCAGGCCACCGCGGCGATGCCGGTGATCACGGCGAAGGCGAGGCCGTTGACGAGGCCCACCAGGGCCTCGCGCATCACCACCCGCCAGGCGTTGGAGGAACCGAGCTCGCGCGTCGCCAGCGCCCGCACCGCCACCGTCATGGTCTGGGTCGCGGCATTGCCGCCCTGGCTCGCCACGATCGGCGCGAGCACCGCGAGCGCGACCATCTTCTCCAGCTGGCCCTCGAACAGGCCGAGCACGGAGGACGCCAGGAACGCGGTGGCGAGGTTCACCAGCAGCCAGTTGAAGCGGCCGCGGGCGATGGTGAGGAACGTGTCCGATAGCTCTTCGTCGCTGGTGACACCGCCGAGCGCCTTGAGGTCCTCGTCCGCCTCCTCCTCGATGACGTCGACGACGTCGTCGACGGTGATGACGCCGACGAGGCGGTCCTGGGTGTCGAGCACGGGTGCGGCGACGAGATTGTATTTGCCGAACATGCGCGCCACCTCTTCCTGGTCCTCCAGGACGGAGACGCGGCGGCGATCCTCGTCGGTGAGCTCGGTCAGCGCCACTGGCCGGCGCGTGCGCAGGAGCACGTCGAGCGGCACCGCGCCCTGCCAGTGCTGCTCCTTGTCGACGACGTAGATCTCGTAGAAGCGGTCGGGCAGATCCGGCGTCTCGCGCATGTAGTCGATCGCCTGGCCGACCGTGAAATCCTGGGGCACGGCAATGAACTCGGTCTGCATGCGGCGGCCGGCGGAGTTCTCCGGGTATAGCAGGCTGCGCTCGAGCGCGACGCGCTCCTTGAGCGGCAGCTTCTCCAGGATCTCTTCCTGCTCCTCGGCACCGAGGGTTTCCAAGAGCTCGACCGCATCGTCGGATTCGAGCTCGCGGACGCCCTCGGCGACCGTCTCCGGCGGCAGCTCCTCGAGGATCTCCTCGCGCACGGTCTCGTCGACTTCGTTTAGCGCCGAGAAGTCGAAATCGCGGCCGGTGAGCTCGACCAGGCGGACGCGGTCGTCGGGCTCGAGGGCGCCGATCAGATCGCCGAGATCGGCCTCGTGCAGCTCCGCGACGCAGGCACGCAGCGCCGCGCTGTCGCCGGCCTCGATCGCACGGGCGACCTCCTCGACGAATTCGTGCCTGATATCGCCGTCTTCATTGCGCATCGGCACGTGGTCGAGTACCGAATCCGCAGCGGGTGTGGCAACGTCCAGATGTTCATCCATGGCGCGCCTCGCCGTTTGACAGGTTGGAACCGGTGGTGTGAGCTGAGGCTTCAGGCAATACCCACAAGGCAAAGCCGAGCGCAATGGCAAAGATGCTGCGACTGAGGTGGACCTCGACCATGGCGGGCGCGCTCGCGGCGACCATCGGCGGCACTGCCGCAACCGTCATCGGCGCCGCCGAGACGAAGGCCGCCAAGTGCCCGCGCAAGGACGCGCTCGGCACCTCGCGCGTCCTCAGCGTCGATCCCAAGACCTATCCGCGCGTGGGTCTGAAGAGCTTTCCGCAGACGCTGCCATTGGCCGATCGCGAGGTCGTGCTGACCTTCGACGACGGGCCGAACCCGCCGACGACGTCGAAGGTGCTGGCGGCGCTGGCACAGGAATGCGTGCGCGCGACCTTTTTCCTGATCGGCCAGCACGCCTCCGAACATCCGGACATGGTCAAGCGCATCGCCCGCGAGGGCCACACCGTCGGCCATCACTCCTACTCGCATCCGTTCATGGGGCGTATTCCGTTCGAGAAGGCCATGGCCGACATCGACCGGGGCATTGCCGCAGACGAGATGGCGCTGCACGGGGCCCCGACGACGACACCCTCGACGCCATTCTTCCGCTTTCCCTATTTCGAGTCGACCCAAGCACAGCTCGACCTGCTCCAGTCGCGCGGCATCATTGTGTTCGGGGCCGATTTATGGGCCAGCGACTGGGAGGAGATGACGCCCGAGCAGCAATTGAAGCTCGTCACCGAGCGCCTCGCCGCGAGCGGCAAGGGCATCATCCTCTTCCACGACAACAAGGCGCGCACGGCCGCAATGATGCCGGCGCTTCTACGGTATCTGAGGGAGAACGACTATCGGGTGGTCCACATCGTCCCGGCGGGCACATCACAGAAGAGCGCCGATACGCGCTGATGCCGGAATGTCACGCCCGGGCAAAATGGGGTGATTTGGGGCCAATTAACACTCTGTTCATGCTACCCCGTGAAGATGAGAGCGGCTGCGGCTGAACCGTTTTGAGCCATCTCCGACCTATCTAGGGCGCCAAATTGCATGGGGGCAGACGAGGTTCATGATCGGAAGTAGCGTTGTTTTGCGGACGCGATCGTGGATCGTCCTCTGTCTGGGAATGCTCACCGCCGGTTCGCCGGCCGCGCTCGCGGCGGAGTGTCCCGGCCACCCCGACGCCCTCGGCACCTCCCGCACCCTCGTTGTCGATCCGCGCGAGCATCCGCTGATCGGCACCATGCAGTACCGCGAGACGCTGCCGCTGAAGGACCATGAGGTCGTCCTGACCTTCGACGACGGTCCGATCCCGAAATATTCCAACCAGGTGCTCAAGATCCTCGCCGACGAATGCATCAAGGCGACCTTCTTCATCGTCGGCAACCAGGCCAAGGCCAATCCGGAAGGCGTGCGCAAGCTGGTCGCGGCGGGCCATACCGTCGGCACGCACAGCATGGACCATCCGCTGACCTTCGACCGGATGCCGATCGAGAAGGCCGAGGCGGAGATCAATGGCGGCATCGAATGGACCGCAGCCGCGATGACCGATCCGTCGCAGCTCGCCCCGTTCTTCCGCATTCCCGGGCTGATGCGCGCCGAGGGCATCGAGAACCATCTGATTGCGCGCGGCCTCCAGGTCTGGAGCGCCGACTTCCCGGCCGACGATTGGCGGCACGTGTCGTCCGACCGCGTCTACCAGCTCGCGATCCAGCGGCTGGAGGCCAAGGGCAAGGGCATCCTGCTGCTGCACGACATTCAGGCTCGCACGGTGGCGGCGCTGCCCAAGATCATCCGCGACCTCAAGGCACGCGGCTATCGCATTGTGCATGTGGTGCCCGCCAGTCCCGAGCGGCCGGCGACGCCGACCACGCCGGTCGAATGGCTGATGCATCCGCCATCCGAGACGACGCCGATCGCGCGCTGGCCGCGCGTGCCGCATTTCGTGTTCACGCAGACCAGGACGCTGCCGGCGCCTGCGCTCGCGAACCTCAATGTGCAGGGCGAGCATCAGTCGCTGCTGCCGCGCCGGAGCAAGGGCCAGATCGACCTCGCATCCACCCTGCCCGTCCCGGGTCGCGATCTGTTCGCGATTCCGGAAGGCTCGGTCGAGGTGCTGATGTCGACGACCTCATCGCGGCGCGCCGCGACCCGGCTCGCCATGGCGGCCGAGAGGCCGCATCCGGCCAAGGACAAGGCAGCACAGGGCAGAGGCGCGAAGGGCAAGACGGCCAAGCTGCATGGGCGGCGTACCGCCCAGGCGGCGCCGGCTGCGGCAGATCATGCCGCGCAGCCCGTCGACATCGTACCCAAGAGTACCGCAGCGAAGAGCGCCGCGGCAAATGGCGCGGCCTCCAAGGGCGTGCCGCCCCGTCCGACCCGCGTCGCCAGCCTGAAAAAGCGCGCCTGAGCTGCTATTGCCGCATGATGGCGGCGACGCAGAGCAGCACGATCAGCGCCAGGAAGAACAGGTCCATGTAGGACTTGAGCTCGCCGTCCCGCCGCAGCCGCGCGACGTCGGTGATCACCTGCTTGCGCGCAGTGGTGCTGCCCGAACCGTCGTTGATCGGAGCCTGAAGGCGCTTCGTCTCGGCCTCCAGCTTCTCGATCTTCTGGAAGAAGTAGAACGCCCGCAGCGTCGAGGCCGCGCGCATGGCGGCATAGACCAGCACCAGGATCGCCAGGATCGCGCGGTTCGGATACTTTTCCATGAAGTTCAAGCTGAAATAGACCACCGCCATGAAGGCGAAATTGGTGAGGAAGCGGTAGACGAAACTGAGAAAAACCATGCTGGCTCGAAGCTTGAGGGGGTCGCAACCCTATGGTGTTGCGACGTGCGGGATCGGGACCCAGACCGGAACGGCGAGCCTGGATACGGCCCATCTACGCCAAGTTTGTTTCAACAAAGATACTGCCGCCCCCGCAACTAGCCGCCTTTTAGCCTGACGCGGCCATAAGGCAAGCCGGAGCATGGCCCCCTGGCCTCGCGCGCGCGAACGGCCCGCAACGGCTCAATGGCGATTTGGCCGAAGGCGCGGTAAACTGTGACCGCCACCAGATGTGGGGTTCTTCCGATGTCGAAGAAGGGAATCACGGGCCACGACGACTGGGTTCTGACCGAGGCACTCGCGACCGCCCTGGTCGCGCTGGAGCAGCTCGAACCGAAGCACCAGCCGAATGCGCATATGGAGGACATCCGCAAGCTGCTCGCGAACGGCAAGGAGCCTGCTGCGGTGAGCCTGCATCTCGCGCAGGCCAAATGCCGTCTATTTCCCGAGCTCGACCCGCTGCAGATCTACCGGGAATACGGCATCGGCGAGGAGTATGGCTGAGGCCGCCGGTCGAGCTCAAGGCCCGCCTGCGACCGATCCTGCGATCACCATGACCAGCGCGCCGAGGTCGATCTTGCCGTTGACGGTCAGCTCCTCCGAGCCCTTCGCCTCTCCCGCGCCCTGGACCTTCAGCGATTGCGGCCGGTCGGCAGCCTGACGCTGCAACTCGCTGACGATTGCTTCCTTGAGCTTCTCTTCCAGCATGGGCTCTCTTCCTTCGCGGATCCGCCCAGTCAAGACGGCAGCCCACGCTTCGTTCCCATCACGCAAATCGCGGCGGCAGGCTGTTGTGGATCGTGCAGGCCGCGATGGCCGCGTGGCCGAACGCGACCGAGATCTGGTGCAGGTCGGTGACGACGTCGCCGATGCCGTAGAGCCCGGCGATCGACGTGCGCTGGTGATCGTCGACCTTCAAATGACCGTCCGCAGTGTGGTCGGCGCCCAGCGCCGTCGCGAGCTGGGAGCGAACCTCCGCGCCCATCGCAGGATAGACGATGTCGAATTGCGCGGTACGTCCGTCGGCGAAATCCGCTTCAACGCCGCCGTCCCGCCGCGCCAGGCGCAGCTCGGGCGCGAACACGATTCCGACGCCCGCCTCGGACAGCTCCGACGTTGCGGCCTTCGCGTCGTCCGCGCCGGTCGCAAGCAGCGTCACGTCGCGCGCATAGCCACGCAGGAAGAGCGCCTTTGCGGCGGCACGATCCAGCGGCCCGACGACGCCGATGCGGCGGCCGGTCGCCTCGAAGGCGTCGCAGACCGGGCAATAGCGCAGCAGGCCATCCGCGACGGCGGCGCGCCAATCGTCGAACGGCGGATGGGTATCGACGATCCCGCAGGCGAGAACGACCGTGGCGGCCGCATGCATGCCGCCATTCCAGCTCGCTTCGAAACCGTGTTCGTGACGCTGCAACGCCGTGACCTCGGCTTCCACGCGCGTGACGGCGAGTTCGCCCAGTTGCGCCGACATGCGGGCGATCAGCTCCGCGCCCGAGAGCCCGTGGACGAAGCCCGGGACATTGTGGCTGCGCGGGATCAGCGCGGCGCGGCTGGCGCCGGCATCGACGACGCAGACGCTGCGGCGGAAGCGCCCCAGATAGATCGCAGCCATCAGTCCCGCGGGGCCGCCGCCAATGATCAGGCAATCAAACTGCGCCAGCGTCATTTGGGGTTGGGGTCCGCAAGACCGGCGCCGGGCTCCTCGAGGCGGCCGCTGCGCGCCAGCCGGACCGCGTTGCCGAGCGCACGCGCCGCATTCCGCACCTCCTGCTGGAATTCGCGGTCCTCGTCGAGCTCGCGATGGGATGTGGCGTATGGCTCGCCATAGCCGACATAACCGTCGAGCTCGGCGTAGCGGCCTGCCGAGATCAGCTGCATGTCGGTCAGCCAGTCCGACAAGGCCCGGCGCACGCCCTCGGCGCCGACCGCATCGCCGTGAACGACAAGGCCGAAATGGCGGCCGGCGAGATGGCGCGGATAGGGCCAGCCCTTCATCTCGATGGCCTTCGCCTCCGCGGCGTTCTTGCCGTGGGTCGAGGTCGGATCGGGATTGCCGCCGTCGGCGCAAACCATCCGGTCCATCATCGCCTTGAGCCCGGCGGGCACGTGATACCAGTTCACGGGTGCCACGATCAGAATGCCGTGGGCCGCAACCCAGAGCGGATAGATCTCGTTCATCCAGTCGTGGGTCTGGCCCAGCGAGTAGTTCGGATAGCAGCTGCACGGCCAGTGGCACAGCGGCATGGCGGTGCCGACGCAGGACTTGCAGGGATGAATGGTCTTGCCGAATTCCGAGGCGAGGCGCGACAGATCGAGGATGTCGACAATAAATCCCATCTCGATGAAGACGGGCTCGGCCAGCTTGACCAGTCGCCAGGTCTTGGACATCTCGCCGGGACAGGTGTGCTCGCTGCGGGCCGAGCCGTTGATGATCAGGATGCGCGGCGTCTCGTCGGCATCGTCGTGGCGACGCTGCGCCTCCAGGATTTTTGCGCGCGCATCGAGCCAGTCGACGGCGAGATCGTAGTCCGGGTCGGAAAAGCCTGCGCCGGCCTTCCGCGTCAACGGTGCCTTGCGCGAATGGCTGTAGGCATCCCAGGCCGCCGCAGTGATGGCGTCGAGCTCACGCCCGAGCGGAGCAAAGGCGGGATCGACGAACTGGCGCTTGTAGCGCTGCGCGAACTCTTCGCGCGACAGCTTGACGGGCGGCATCCCCTTGCGAATGTCGGCATCCGTCATGCTGGCTCCTGGCGAGGTCGGTGTCCTCCGACCAACCCAGCGCCGAGCGCGCGGTTCCCAAGCTTTAGTGGCGAGCAAGCTCCTGCGGTGCATCGAACTTGGCGATCCTTTGATCGAGCCGCCACAGCTCGATACGATGCACGAGCACGAGCGCGGCGGCTTCGCGCTTGGCCTGTTCGTCATTGTCGCAGACGAGGTTGATGCATCCGAACACATGTCCGTCCGGATCGATCTGGAACGCGCGGTAGTGCTTGAAGCTTCCCGTCATGACGGTCCTCGTCGCGGCAACACGGGTGTGCTCAGCCAGTCTGTAAGGTTCGAGGTCATTTCGTTCTGCTTGGCGCGCTGCAGCAGCATCTCGCGCTCCCTACCGGGCGGCAGGCTGCTTGCGCGCTCGCGGGCCTTCTCGGCGAAGGCAGCAAGCCGCTCCTGGAGCGACTGAGTCTGTTTCCTGCGATTACGTTTGGCGGTCATGGGACTCACGCATGATGCGGGGGAAATTGGCCCCGGCGGGGGATCAGGCGCCGGGGCCCAAGTTCTCTAGTGTCTCAAGTCACTTGCCGGTCGGGGCGGCCCAGCCCGGCAATGCTGGTAGCTTCCGCCGCAATTCGCGGTTCCAGCATTTCAATAAGTTAACGCTGCGCGATTTTGCGCAAAGCACAACCGCAGCGTCCGATCGATCCGGGCTGCGCCGGAACCGAAATGCTGATTCGTATGTTCAAGAACGACTTGAAGGAGATCATCATGGCAAAAGCAGCATGGAAGCGGCCGGGCTCGCCGATTGGCCGCAAAGGACCACGCAAGGCAAATCCCGCTTACAAGCGCCGCGCACGCGAGCCGTGGACGCCTGCGGATGTGAGCAAGTTGAAGCAGCTTGCGAAAGGCAACACGCCAACCGGCGTGATGAGCATCAAGCTTCAGCGCCCTGTCGCGGCCATTCGCAGCAAGGCGCAGCGCGAAGGAATTTCGCTGCGGCCCGCCAATCGCTCGCCCTACAACCGGCGAACCAAAGCCGCGAAGCGGCGTTGATTCCCCGCACCGCCGGGTGACAACCGGACGCAACGGGGAACGATGGACGTGGCGCTCATTTTTCCGGTTTCTGCCCACGATATCAGCGCATCGGTACGCGCCGACATCTAACCCGTTCCCGGCGCGTGCAGCCCTGCCAGGCTGCAGGCGCTGCGCCCGTCAATTCGGCGGCTGCAGGCCCGGTGAGCGCAGCCATTCGCTCATTTGAGACCCCGTTTCCGCCTGTCGCGCCTTGCGCAACATTTCATCGCGCGCCGCGCCGGGCGGCAGCAATTTGGCCTCTTCGCGCAACCGCTCCGCTTCGGCTGCCAGCCGGGTCTCCAAGGTATCCTCGTGTTTGATCCGACGCCGCATCATCGTCATGGGCGTATCCCTGTAGTCAGCGGAACGCGCCACTGCGTTCATATGGTGATAATGCCAGGCAAAGTCGCGCTGACCTGCATCTAACGTTCTGGAACCGAAACGGTTGCCCGCGCTGCCCAAAAAATCTGCTTGGAGCCTTAAGTGACTGAGGAAACATCATTCCTCGGAGACGCCAACTGCGCCAAACGCGGGTTAATTGTCCTCATTCTCGCGGCAAGCCTTGATTTCCGTACGAAGCATGGCGCTCTCAAACACGGCCAGGCGCATCTCGGCCACGATTCGATCGCGATGCTCCATGAGCAGCCGACGCTCCTCCCGCAGAGCGTGGTTGGCATCGATCGCGCAAGAGGCGCGAAGAAAGAGGGCGTCGCGCATGGTCGCATGGTCCATGGTCGCATGGTAGCCACGTGTCCAAGCCGCGCATTTACCTAGGTTACTCAAAATGAGTAATTGCGCAGATGTGCACACTTTCATTAGGTCGAAAGTTGCGCGACCTCATGGATCGAAGATGGGTGCACGACCGCTCGCTGGGTCGTGCCTCGCCAAGGACTCGGCAAGCTGCTGTTCCATTTCATAGCGGGCCCACCGGAGCTGCCGCCTGACTTCGGCATTGATAGCCCGCAGGCGAATGCTCTCTTCGATGGCTCGATCGGCACGTGCCAGGAGTTGCCGAGTTTCCAGACCAAGATGATCACCATCCATGGCCGCGCTCCTCATCATGCAGGCGGGAGCGCGCGATCTCTCAGCCACCGGCGCCTACGGACAGGCCTTGGCCGGTGATACCGGTAGACTAGCTCAGGTAAGTCGCTGTTCCTAGTGTGCAGACGGCCGACGGCGGCTTTTCATCCGCGCTCTCGACCACCGCGATAGACTTGCAGATAACCCGGCGAGAACAGAGCCACATCTTTGAGCGCGTCGAGATTCTTGATGACCAGGGTACGGTCGCGCAGCACGATCAGTCCTGATGCGCGCAGTTCCTGAAGTGTGCGATTGAGATGGACCACCGAGAGGCCGGTGGCGTCGGCAAGATCCGTCTGCGTCACGGGCATTGCGCAGCTGTTGCCGTCGACCATGCCGACGGGACGCAACCGCTCGAAGATCTCGCAGAACAGATGCGCCACGCGCTCGAGCGCGACGCGACGGCCGAGATTGACGGCCCATTCGCGCTGAACCGCGTTGTTGACGAGCGTCTCGCAAAGGAATGCTTCGGCAAGCGAACGGTCGGCCGCCAGCAGGCTATCGAAGCGCGCGCGCTTGACCTCGGCGTAAACGACCGGGGTCAACGTACCGATGGTGTGATCCATGGTCGAGAGCAGGAATACATGAGCGTCGCAGCTTTCGCCGGGAAAGATGAAGTTAACGATCTGGCGCCGGCCATCCTCGAGCATCTTATAGCGGCAGAGCCAGCCCGACAGCACGATGCGGACACTGTCGACGGTGTCTCCCTCGGAGATCAGGTCCTCGTTTGCTCCAGCGTGCTGCACCCCTTCGAGCATCGCATATTCAAGTGACGCGCGAGCCTCCGACGAAAGCGGCCTCAGCGCATTCAACCGGCGAATGGCCGGGTCCAAAACGCTGCGGTCGGCGATCGACAAGGACATCACTCAGCCACAGGGGGAGTGTGGAAGGAGCCCTTGGTCACTGGGATCATGATCGTGCATTGCAGCCCCCCCGAATGGAAGGTCAGCGTGGTCTGGCCCTTCAGCTCGAACGCCAGTGTACGCTCGAGAAGCTCGGTTCCGAAACCTTTCCGCAGCGGCGGCGGCACCTGCGGCCCCCCACGCTCCCGCCATTCGACCGTCAATTGTGCGGGTTCCGTGCTTTCGTCGATGCGCCAGGACACGTCTATGCGGCCTGACGGCTGACTCAGCGCTCCGTATTTCAGCGCGTTGGTCGCGAGTTCGTGAATGGCTAGAGCGAACGTTTCGGCGGCCTTGGGCTGGAAGCGGACCTTCGGGCCCGAAACGCGCATCTGCTCGCCTTCGCGGGCGTTGTAGGCGAGCAGTTCCTCCACTACCAGGTATTCGAGATCGACACCGCCCTCGGGATCCCGCGTCACCAGTCCCTGGGTCCGGGCGAAGGCGTTGAGCCGTCCGTCCAGATGGGAGGCGTATTCCTCCACGGTGGTGCTCGTCTCCGCCGAACGGCGGGCGATCGAACGCACGACACCAAGCGTATTGCGGACGCGATGCTGCAATTCGGCCAGCAGCAGGCGCTGCCGCTCCTCGGCGCGGGTAATCTCCGTAACATCGATGAACGTGATGACGACGCCTGCGATGAAATTGTCGACGCTGCGGTACGGCAAGACGCGCGCGATATATCTCTTGCGGTCATCCGGCGCGGTCAGCTCGCGCTCGGCGCTGGCCAGGGTGCGCAGCACGCGGCGGACATCGTCGTAGAGCGCCTCGATCGGAACGCGCGCCTTGATGTGAGATATCGGGCGGCCAGCATCGGTTTCCACCAGGTGCAAGACTTGCGTGATAGCCGGGGTGAAAGTCATCACCCGTAAATCGTTGTCGAGAAACACGGTCGCGATCTGCGTGCTTTCGAGGAAATTCTTCAGATCGCTGGTGGCGCGCGTCAATTCCTGGACGCGGTGCGCCAGCTCGCCATTGACCGTCGTCAGCTCTTCGTTGACCGACTGCAACTCTTCGCGTGAAGTCTCGAGCTCCTCGTTGGCGGACTGAAGCTCTTCGTTGAGCGATTGGTATTCCTCGTTGGAGGATTTCAGCTCTTCGTTGGTACTTTCGAGCTCCTCGATGGTCGCCTGGAGGCGCTCACGTGTTGCGCGCAGCTCGCTTTCGAGGCGCTCGACATGCTCGGTGCGAATGAGGGCGTTGGACTTGCCCTGGTCGTCCCTGATCGGTTGGGCCGGTCCGTCCTTGAACAAAACGACGAAGTTCCGGTGACCGCCGGCGTCGTCCTGAATGGGCTCCACCGTGATGCTCACAAGGATGCGGTGCCCGTTCACGCCGAGGTGCACCTGCTCGGCATTGACAGGCTCGTTGGTTTCCGCCGCGCGGCCGAGCGCGGTCCGCAGCTCGAGGCGGAGATCGCGATGCACGAGCTGAAGCAGATCGAGCCTAGCGGCGCCGGCGGTTGGCTCGATGTACCGACCGGTACGTCCCGAAAAGTGCAAGATCTGGAAACTCTCGTCGGTGATGACGTAAGCCGGGGCATATCGGTCCGCGATCCGTTGCGCGCGCCGCTCCAGGCCGACGTCAGGGCTGAGCGAGCGCACCGGCGGCACGTCGACCGTCGCCCTGCTCGCAGCGGTCGTGATCGGAAACTCGGGAGGCAGCCGCGTTCCGGTATCGAGTTTCCTGAAGATGCGCGCACGGCGGTCGATTGGCACGAACAGCTTTGGATGCCGCGTCACATTCTCCGAATTTCCGAGGAACAGATAGCGGTCGGGCAACAGCGCGAAGTGAAACAGCGGAATGACGCGGTTCTGAAGCTCCGCGTTGAGATAGATCAGCAGATTGCGGCACGAAACCAGGTCCAGCCTGGAGAACGGCGCGTCCTTGATGACGTTGTGCTGGGAGAAGATGCACATCTCGCGCAGCTCCTTGACCACGCAATAGGTGTCCCCCTCCCGCACGAACCAGCGCGCCAGGCGCTCGCTCGTCATGTCGGCCTCGATGGAGGTGCGGTAGCGGCCGACGCGTGCGGCGGCGAGCGCCCGACCGTCGATATCTGTGGCGAAGATCTGCACCTGCGGCGTGGAGTCCATCCGTGCCATGTGCTCGCGCAGCAGGATGGCGATCGAATAGGCCTCCTCGCCGGTGGCGCAACCGAGCACCCAGACGCGAACCTGCTGAGCGGCATCCCTGCCCTCGAAGATCTTTGGAATGATCTGGGTCTCCAGAACCTCGAATTCGCGCTTGTCGCGGAAGAACTCGGTGACGCCGATCAGGAGATCATTGAAGAGGTGTTGCGCCTCATCCTTGTCGTTGCGCAGGAAATCCACGTAGGCGGGGATGTCCTCGATCTGGACGACCTGCATGCGCCTTTGCACCCGGCGCAGGAAGGTATTTTGCTTGTAGCCGTGAAAATCGTTGCCGGTCTTGTTACGCAGGATGTCGGCTATCCGCGAGAGCGTGTCGCAGCGGCGGCGAGCACCTCGTCGAACCCCTGCTTTTCCTCCAGACGACGCAGATGGCGAGCATAGACATGGATGTGCTCGGGAATCTCCTCGGCCGGCAACACATAGTCGGCGATCGCCGCCGCCGTGTTGGCATCCTTGAGAGGGGCCGATTTCTCGCTGGCGACCCTTTCAGCGATGGCAAGACCGCCGTGATCTTTCAGCGTCGCAGTACCCAGCGTGCCGTCGCCGCCGGTCCCGCACAAAATCACACCGATGGATTTCTCGGCGTGCTCCTCCGCCAATGATACCAGGAAGCTGTCAATCGTGGCTCGCTCGCCCGGTGCCTGCTCGGCCTTGCGGATCGCGAAACGGCCGCCCTGGATCGTGGTAATCATCGCCGGCGGGCACAGATAGATGTTCCGGCCTTCGATCGGTTGGCCGTGGCCGGGGTCGGACAACCTGCCGCCGTTCGAGCCTTGCACGATCTGACGCAGCTGAGCCTCATCGAACGCCTCGTGGTGCTGAAGCGCCAGCACGATCGCCTGGTCGTCGCTCAAGGTCATCTTGGCAAAGAAACGCTCGATGCTCTCCAGAGCGGCCGGTGAGGCGCCGACGCCGATCACGAGCGGGGACTTGGTCTGGCGCTCTCCTTCCGCCGCTTGCTCGCCGACTTCAGTCATGGACCTGGTAGCTCTCTCTCACTGGCCGGCACCAACGGGCGCCCGATCCTTGCAGATAACAGAAATTAGCTCGATCCCAACAGTTGAAAGACAATAATGCCCATAGAGCTTCCTTCGATCTTTCGCGTGTCTCAGCCCGGGGGAGCCGCGCGGCATCTCGGCCAGCTAGGCGACGAGCGGCTTTGAACGCGGGGACCATCAACCAGCTTCGGGCTGTACTGCAGCCACCTGCCGTTGCAGATACGCGATGCGCTGCGCGATCAGAACGCGGTGGCGCTCCCACTCGGCGAGGTTCTGCTTGAACACGTCGACCAGCCGTTCCGCCTCGCGGGTATCATGACCGCCGGCGCGAAGGTCGCGCACACGATCCTCCTGCTTGCGGATGCGCTGCGAGCCCTCTTCGATGTCCCGGTCGGCCTTGACCAAAAGGTGCTGCTCGACACCGAGCTGTTGGGCTTGTTCGGAGATGGCCATGGCAGTCCCCTCACGTCTCCCGCTTGCGGCTGGGAGCATCGAGCGATTGTAGCACCACCCGCCGGATCATATCGGCATATTCGCGATATTCGGCCGCCCTCGCCTGGTACATCTCGGCGACCGCGGACCGGCCGCTGCGCCGGCCATCGGCAGCCATGCGCTGGACCAGCTCTGCCCGTTCCTCGATGATGCGCAAGGCGACACGCAAGGCCTCGTCGACGCGTCCCTCCTGCTCCTTGGCGAGCGTATCGACCGTGAATCCATGGCCAACCTGGCAACGGAAGCGCATCGGACGCGACTCCTTCACCTCGGACAGAACGCCCCCGCACGCCGGACAGGTCAGCGCGACAGGATCGGCAAATGCGAGCAGCTTGTCGCTGCCAATCCGGTCGCCGGCCGCAATCTCGACCTCCAGCCTGATCTCCGGGGGGATCGGCAGCGGCGCTCCGGCCTGCTCCCGGGCGAGCTCGGACAGGACGTCACCCATACTGGCGCCGGGAACGCAGAGGTCGACGGTGGTCTCCTCCATCGCGCGCCGCGGCATCTCGTCGGAGACGGCATCCGTGGGGTCCTGGACCACCGCCATCCCGCCGCAGCGTTTGATGGCGTTGAGACCCGCCGCGCCGTCGGACAACAGGCCGCTCAGGAGCACGCCAATCACCCGCGGCCCGTAAGCGATGGCTGCGGAACGAAATAGGGCGTCGATGGCCGGCCGCACCAGGTTCTCGCGCGGACCGCGCCCGAGCAACACCCGATCCCTGGACAGCAGCAAATGGTGGTCCGGCGCGGCTAAATAGATCTGCCCCGGCTCGATCTCCATGCCGTTTTCGGCCTGGCGGACCGGAAGCGGGCCGGCGCTCCTGGCGACCGTTGACAGAATGCCGATGCCCTGCGCCGGAATGTGCAGAACGATGAAGACGGCTGCGGGCAAATCCGGCGGCAAGCGGCTCAGGATCTGCTTTAGTGGCTGGGTCGCTCCTGCCGAGCCGCCGATCACGATGATGTCGCGGTTGCTCATGGAACCTGTTTTCGACTTGATCGTTTCGGATCAAGGCGGGGCCCCGTTTTATGTTCCTACGGGGCCGAACCGAAGGCTGAGGCATCATAACGATGTTGCGCACAACATCCGGTCAGCCTGCGCCTTTCACCGGGCGCAGGGTTCTCGTGGTCGAGGACGAGTATTTCCTCGCCGACGACATCAGCGAGGCATTCGAGGCGCTGGGTGCCGAGGTGGCAGGTCCTGCCGGGCACATCGAGGATGCATTCAAGCTCCTGCGTGACGGCAGCACGCTGGATGCGGCGGTCCTGGACGTGAACATTCACAGCGAGAGGATCTTTCCGGTCGCTCGCGAACTGAGGGCGCGCAACGTGCCGTTCGTGTTCACCACGGGTTACGAAAGGGTCACCGTCGGACCGGAATTTCAGGATGTACCGCTTTTTGAAAAACCGATCGATCTTGCCAAGATGGCGCGTCAGCTCGCGGCGCTGCTCGTCGAGCCTGGAAGCTGACGACCGATCGACGACGATCAGAACAGATGCGCGAATGCGAGCCAGGCGGTCACCGCCAGGCAAAGGATGACTGCCGCATAGGGCAGAGCGATCCGCAAGGCTGCCTCCTGCCCCATCAGCTCAGCATCATCCAGATGATCGCGGCCATCATCACCAGGAAACCTGTAATAGCGGTCGCCACAAAGGCTATTTCAACGCGGTCCATCGCCATTACAGCCCCGTCCTGACGGATGCAATCTGGCCTGACGGCGAACTCAGCGCATTAGGCTATGTGAATCAGCCGCCGCGCCTTGTCCAGCGTTTCGTTGGGCGGCTGTTGGTCGCGGGGCTTGCGGCGAACTTCAGCTCACGACCTTGCCGTACCCGGCTCGGCCATCTTGCGATGCTGCTTGGCCAGCATCTCGTTCGGCGTGACATTGGCGACCGTGGTCTGGATCTTGTTCTTCAGCCCGGTGACGATGTCGGCCTCCCCGCGCAGCATGGCGTCGAAGCCGGCCTTGGCGACGTCGTAGGCGCCGTCCTTCTTCTCGGTGCCGACCTTGGTGTCCATCATGTCGGCGCGGCGGAAGAACTCGGTCTCGGTCGCACCCGGCATCAGGCATGTCACCGTGACGCCGCTATCGCGCAGCTCCTCGCGCAGCGCAAACGAAAATGAATCGAGGAACGCCTTGCTGGCGTTGTAGGCGGCCTGGAAACTGCCGGGCATGAAGCCGGCGATCGAGCCGGTGATCAGGATGCGGCCGGCATTGCGGCGGAGCATCTCGTTGCCGACGCGGTGGATCAGGTACAGCGTGCCGGTGATGTTGGTGTCGATGAGGTGTTTCACCCTGGCAAAGTCCTGGTCGAGGAAAGCCTTGCCGAGGCCGATTCCGGCATTGGCCAGCAGCGCTTTGATCGGGCGCTCACCGACCGCAGCGCACAGCTTGTCGACGCCTTCCGTAGTGGAAAGATCGGTCTCGACCGGCTCGACGCTGCCGCCAAGCCGGCGCAGATCGACAGCCACCCGTTCGATCTGCGGCTCGTCCGCCGCGATGACGAGGTTGAACCCGGCCTGCGCGCAGCACCTTGCGAGTTCCAGACCGATACCGGTTGAGGCGCCTGTGACGACGGCGAGTTGATTGGCGGGCATGCGGCAAATCCTTGTGATTGAGCCCTTTGGAATGAGGTGATCACGCTCAATCGCTGCCCTGCTCTCTCGTTCCTATTTGCGCAGTGCGAAGAATTTGCACGCGGCGATAGCAACCATCGTTCGTGCCTGGACTTAGATGGCACGTGGCTCAACCGGGAGGACGACGATGAAGGCGCTGGTCTGGCACGGCAAGGAGGACATCCGGTGCGACACCGTCACCGATCCGGAGATCCAGGATCCGCGTGATGCCATCATCAAGGTGACGAGCTGCGCCATCTGCGGCTCAGACCTGCACCTCTTTCACAATTTCATTCCAGGCATGTTGCCCGGCGACATCATGGGCCACGAGACCATGGGCGAAGTGGTCGAGGTCGGCTCGGGCGTCAACGGCAAACTGAAAAAGGGCGACCGCGTCGTCGTGCCGTTCACGATCATTTGCGGTGAATGCGACCAGTGCAAGCGCGGCAATTTCTCTGTTTGTGAGACCACCAACCGCAAGCGTCATCTGGCCGACAAGGTGTTCGGGCATACGACGGCAGGCCTGTTCGGCTACACCCATCTGACCGGCGGCTATCCCGGCGGCCAGGCCGAATATCTCCGCGTGCCCTTTGCCGACGCCACCCACATCAAGGTGCCCCCGGGCATTCCCGACGAGCAATTGCTTTTCCTCAGCGACATCTTCCCGACCGGCTGGCAGGCCGCCGTGCAATGTGACATCGAGCCGACCGACACTGTCGCGATCTGGGGCTGCGGTCCGGTCGGGCAGATGGCGATCCGCAGCGCCATCCTGCTCGGCGCCAACCAGGTGATCGCGATCGATTGCCTGCCGGAGCGGCTCAGCATGGCCGAGGCCGGCGGCGCCACCACGATCAATTTCGAGACCGAGAGCGTGGTGCAACGGCTTCAGGAGCTGACCGACGGCAAGGGCCCGGAAAAATGCATCGATTGCGTCGGCATGGAATCGCATGTGATGCCGTCGCTGCCCGACACCCTGCTCGACCGTGCCAAGCAGATGGTGATGGCCGAGAGCGACCGGCCCCACGTGCTGCGCGAGATGATCTATGTCTGCCGTCCCGGCGGCATCATCTCGGTGGCAGGCGTCTACAGCGGCCTGTCCGACATGCTCCCGATGGGCGCCTTCATGAACAAGGGCCTGACGATGCGGACCGGCCAGACCCACGTCAACCGCTGGACCGACGACCTTCTCCGCCGCATCGAAGAGGGCGAGATCGATCCGTCCTTCGTCATCACCCACACCGTCCCGCTCACCCAGGGACCGGAGATGTACCAGGTGTTTCGCGACAAACGCGATTCCTGCGTCAAGGTCGTGCTGAAGCCCTGAAGGAGCAAGCCATGTTTCATTTCTCCAACATCGTGCGCACCAAGGGCGACCCCAAGATCGTCGAGGGCGGACCGAGCCTGAAGCGGCCTGCGGACCAGCTCGCGCGCGCGCTCGGCTGGTTCAGCATCGGTCTTGGCGTGGTCGAATTGCTCGCGCCGAGGCGCGTCACGCATACGCTGGGCATGGAAGGCCATGAGACGCTGGTCCGCGCCTTCGGCCTGCGGGAGATCATGGCCGGGATCATGACGCTGTCGGTCGAGAAGAATGCCGGCCTGTGGGCCCGCGTCGGCGGCGACGGCCTCGATGCCGCCGCGCTGCTGTCCGGGCTGACGGCGGACAATCCCAAGAAGGGCAACATCGCGCTGGCATTGCTGATGGTCGGCGGCATCGCCGTGCTCGACTACCGCGCCGCCCAGGACACCAAGCCGCGCCGCCCGCCGCGCGATGCACGGCGCAAGCTCTATCCGAACCGCAGCGGCTTTCCCAAGGGCATCGAGAGCGCCCGAACTGCGGCAAGGCAGATCGCGGCCCATGCCAAGACACATGCCGAGACAAACGAGGTGAAGCAAGGTGATGAGCGTCGAGTCCCGTGACGAAGCTGTGTGGTGGGAATCCGCCGTCATCTACGAGATCGCGCTGATCTCATTTCAGGACTCGAACGGCGACGGCAAGGGCGACCTTGCCGGATTGATGTCACGCATCGACTATTTGAAATGGCTCGGCGTCGACGCGGTGTGGCTGACGCCGATCTACAAAAGCCCCTTCCGCGACCTCGGTTACGACATCTCCGACTATTGTTCGATCGATCCCGCCTTCGGCAGCCTCGAGGAGTTCGATCGCGTGCTCGAAGCGCTGCACGCTGCGGGCATCCGGCTTATCCTCGACCTCGTCCCCAATCACACCGCGAACGATCATGCATGGTTCGTCGAGAGCGCAAGCTCGCGCAACAGCGCGAAAGCCGATTGGTACGTCTGGGCTGATCCGGCCGAGAACGGCGGGCCGCCCAACAACTGGCTGAGCCGGTTCGGCGGCAGCGGCTGGGAATGGTGCGAGGCGCGCCGGCAATATTACTATCATTCCTTTCTGGTGGAGCAGCCCGACCTCAACTGGCGCAACCCGCAAGTGCGCGCCGCGGTCGCCGATTCCATGCGGTTCTGGCTCGACCGCGGGGTCGACGGCTTTCGCGTCGACGCCAGTGCGGTCCTGATCAAGGACCGGCTCTTGCGCGACAATCCGTCGAACCCCAACGCAGAGGGCAAGCCGCCGCCGCAGCGGCACACACCCGTGTTCACCGATGACCGGCCCGAGACGATGGATTGCATCGAGTTCATCCGTGAGGTGATCGACGCCTATCCTGGAAGGATGTTGTGCGGCGAGGTCCAGGGTAAGACCGATCGCATCGGCCACTTCTACGGCAATGACCGGCCGCGCCTGCATCTGCCGCTCAACTTCGCCCTGCTCGATTCCAAATGGGACGCCCTCTCGCTGCAGGCCACGATCGACGCCTATTTCAACGCCATCCCCGACGATGGCTGGCCGGTTTGGGTCATCGGCGGCCATGATAAGCAACGGATCGCGAGCAAGATCGGCGAGGCGCAGATGCGCGTGCTGGCGATGCTGCTGATGACGCTGCGGGGAACGCCGTTCTTCTTCATGGGCGACGAGATCGGCCGCAAGCGTGTGCCGATCCCGCCTGGCCGCGTCCGCGATCCCTTCGAGAAGCTCGTGCCCGGCTACGGCCTGTGCCGCGATCCCGAACGCGCACCGATGCGGTGGGATGACAGCCCCGACGGCGGCTTCACGGCGGGCCACCCATGGCTGCCGCTCGAGCCGCCCGATGGTGCGGCCAATGTCGCCGCACAGCAGCGCGGCGAACGCTCGATCCTCGCTCTGTTTCGTGCGCTGATGACGCTGCGGCGCGAGCATGCCGGCCTGCAACGGGGCGGCTACGAACCGTTGCGGTCGCAGAACGATGTCCTGGCGTACAAGCGGAAGGATGGCCGTAACGAAATCCTGGTCGCGCTCAATCTCGCGGCCGAACCGCGGAAATTCCATTGGCAAGGTCGCGGCCGTCTTTTGATGTCGACGCATTTGGATCGGCCTCCCGAGCCGGTGCCGGATGCGTCCATCCTGCTCCGGGGCAACGAAGGCGTGATCATCGCGCTCGAGCCTCGGTGACGTCAGGAGGAACCATCCGCGTCGCGAAGAGTCTGAACAACGCTTCCGGCGTCTCCCCCCGCCGCCGGAAGCAATTTGCAAGACCGCAGCCCCGGCGCCCACGCCCCTTCAGGCGCCGGGGTAGCGGCGTGAGCCACGGCAGGACATATCGGAGGCAGCTCATGGGCAAGACCAAAGGTCTGCAGCAGCGGATCGCCGGCAAGACCAAGCAGGCCGTCGGCGAGATCATCGGCGACCAGGATCTGCACGATGACGGCAAGGCGCAGGCCGAGCGCGGGCGCGACGAACAGGACAAGCCGAGCGAACTCAATCCGCTGAAGAAGCTCAAGCAGCTGACGTGAACGCGGAGCCGCGACCAGCACTCACGAGTGAGGCGCGGCGCACCACTGGCGAGCGGCGGCGTTCGCGCTGGATTGCCGCGGCCGCACTCGGCCTGATCAGCAGCACTTTTTCGACCATCGTCAGCCAGCTCTTCGCTGCCCGCATCGGCCGCGATGCGGCGGTCGACTGGATGACCGTCGCCGCAATTCCTGCGCGCGACTGGGCGATCAGCTCCGAGCCATCCTGGAGCGCGATCCTGGCCGGGATCGCCTTTCACCAATGGGCCGATTTTTCCTGGGCGTTGGTTTTCTTCGGCGTGCTCGGACGCTGGACGGCCGACTTGCGGCCGATGACGATCCTGCTGCTGGCGCTGCCTTGGGCCGTGTTCTCCTCGGGCATGGAATGGTTCGTGCTGGTGCCGCTGTTTCCATTCTGGCAACCGCTGTTCACGCTGCAACAACCCTACTGGATCGGGCTGCTGGTCCACGGCTCCTCGGCCGTGATGTATCCCCTGTTCGCGCGCCTGCGCTGGCGACGCGGGCTTGCGCCGGCGCGCGACGTGCGCTTCACCAACATGTGGACGACCGGCGCGTTGGCCGTGATTGCGCTACTTGGGGCGGTCGCATTGTTCGGCGGTCATGGCTACGAGCTGCCGTGGATGGGCCGCGACAGGGATCAAGACCAGGCCTACATCCGTCACATGACAACGCATCATGCCCAGGGCATCGAGCTGGCGCGGACGGCTGCCGAGCGCGCGCAGGATCCGCATCTGCGCAAGCTCGCAATGCTGATGGTCGCGAGCCAGACCGGAGAGAACCGGATCTTCGAGAATTGGTGGCTGAGCTGGTTCGACACGGAGATGCCCGATTGCAGCACCGAGGAGCGGGCGGCGATGCCGGGCTTCCTGACGCCGGCCGAGATGCGCCAGGTCAAGACCGCGCCACCGGACCAGTTCGACATGCTGTTCGTCGAGGCGATGAGTCGGCATCACCGCGGTGCGGTCAGGATGGCCGACCAGATGTGGCACAGCCGCGGCGACCCTCGGCTGCGCATCATGGCGCACGCCATCCGCCACGAGCAGCAGGGCGAGATCGCGCTGATGCACGGCACGCGCGGCCTCGCCGCCGTGACCACAGGCGTCCGCAACATGCTCGGCGACAACGTCAATTGAACGTGAGGATCTTGTATCGGCAAGCGGCCTGCTGCCTCGCCGATACTCCAGACGAACCTATCAAACGTTAATGCTTTCCGCCGTCGTTATAGGCCACACTTGGAGCCGATGGGGGCCGTCGGAGATCAAATGCAGGCAGGATTTGCTTTCTCGAGGCTGGCCGACCGCCTGACGAGCCTCGTCGAACTGACCCCGGAACATCTCGATCTGCTGGCGGACATGCCGAGCAGCATCGCGCATTTCGGCGGGCATCAGACCATCCTGCGGCACGGCGATGAGGCAACGCAATGCTGCCTGGTGCTCCAGGGATATCTGTCCTGGCAGAATGACGAAAGCGCAGATGGCCAGATCACCGCGATCTGCGTGCCCGGCGACATCGCCAACCTGCAAAGCCTGTATCGCCCACGCATCGAGGGCAATCTGACCGCGCTCGGCTCCGCAATCGTCGCGCTCGTACCGCACCGCTTCTTTCGCGAGCTCGCGGCGCGTTCTCCGGCGATGTCGCACGCCCTGCTGTTGATGCTGCTTGCCGATCACGCCATTCAGCGCAACTGGACGGTCAATCTCGGCAGCCGGGACGCGTTGACGCGCGTGGCGCATCTGCTCTGCGAGATCACGGTGCGGCTGCAAACCGTCGGGCTTGCCCGGGATTTCAGGTTGTCCTCGCCCTTCACCCAGTCCGACCTCGCCGCAGCCTGCAGCATCTCCCCGGTCCATGCCAACCGCACCATCCAGGAGCTGCGCCGCTGCCATCTGCTGCAATGGCAGGGCAAGACCTTGACCATCGCGGACTGGCCGGGGCTGGTCCGGCTCGCCGGCTTCGACCCAACCTACCTGAGCATGCGGTCCGGCGCGGACGATGCTCGGCCGCCGCATGCGAGACCGGTGGCGGCAGACGTCGCGGTTGCTTGATCCGCCTCGTGGGACGCGAGGACCTTGCGCGGCTCAATGACGTCGGGAGCCTACTCCCGCCAGACCTCGGCCAGCTCTTCTGCTGTCACCAGGTCGACCTGGCCGTGGAAGCGGGTGCGGTACATCGTCATGAGCGCATCGTGGCCGACGTCGGACGAGCTGCACAGCGCGTCCTCGATGATGACGATCCTGAAGCCGAGATCGACGGCGCTCAGGACCGTCGAGAGCACGCAGACGTCCGTCTCCGCGCCCGATATCACGACGGTGCCGACGTTCTTCTCGACCAGCAGACTCGCAAGACCGGGATTGCTGAACGCGGAATAGGCCGGCTTGTCGATCATTGCCGCCGGCGGAACGAAACGTGCCAAGGCCGGCACGAGCTCCAGAGCCGATGACGGCAGATGCCTGCGCGTCGCCTGGCGCCAGCGGCGGAAATAACTCTGCCACTGCCCCGGGCGATCCTCGGGATTCTGCGGGGTGATGAAGCGTGTGAAGATCGTTCTCTCCGCATGGCGCGCAACGACCGAGACGATCGTCGGCAGCACCCGCTCCATCCAGGGCGTCGCCCAAAGGCCATCGGGGGCGAAAATGTTCTGCATGTCGATGCACAAGTGAACGGCGCCGCGGATCTCGGCAACATCGGCCATAGCGTCCCTCATCGTCCTCCACCTTCAAGCGCATTCGGCGACCAGTTGCGAATGCGGCGCGAGGGCTTTGGTTCCGAATCGCGGCGTGCAGCGCGAACCCCGCCCAGAAAAGCTACAAAATGAAGGTGGTGCGCTCGGAGGGCGGTCGCATTTTCTGTGATTTCAATGAGTTATCGAGGACTATCAATGCATAAGGGGCATTTCAAGTCTAAGAATATCTTTCAGGAAGGCCACCCAAGGCGCGTCTTGTCGGGTGGCGTTTTTCGAGAGATCGCGCTGTCCCACGGCACGGTTTGGTCCCACGGCCGGCCACTCAAGGATCCAGGCCGCATATCAACCGACCAGTATACGGAGCAAGCTGTTCAACATCGGCCCTGCGTCCTGCTCGCGAGACAATGCAACATTTCAAATCAGCAGGTCATGATGCGCAGCTACAGGGGCGTGATGGGGACCGTTATTGCCATGGTTGGCCGCGGGATCATCCAGTCCGTTGGGCAGGATTTTGACGAGGATATCGAGGTTGGCCGCCTGACCGGGCTTGGCGCGTGGATCGAGCGGAATGTGGACCTCTCTAGGTTCAATCGTGACGATGGGAGTGAAAGGAGTTGCGTCGCTGTCGAAGCGGAACACCCGCTCTCGATCGGCGCCGCCGGCCTCGAACGCAGCTTTAGCCGGCTGTGCGGCCTCCGATGCGATTCCAGCAGGTTGCGCAGCGTGCTGCGAGTTTCCGTTCCCTGCACTATCGCCTTTTGTGGCGCTCGATTCGGCAATCTCGGCTGCTGCTGATGCCTTTGCGGAGGTCGAGTGTGACGAATGTGAATTGTATCCTGAATTACTGTGCTGCAGGTCAGCCAATTTTGCCGTGGCCACTGCTGCCGACGCGCTTGCGTTCGATGCACGATGATTGCCGCCATCGCCGACACTCATCTCGGACATGACAGTTTCAGCCAACTCGGTGGTTGTCGCCTTTACATGCTCCGGCTCCGCGACGTCTTGCGTACTACCGCGATCCGCGCTACCGGCCGTTGCAACACTTTCGTCAGCCTTCGGGCCGTGAGCAGAGGTCGAGTGCCCCCATTTGTTGCTGTGCTCCAAGCCGCTGGGCTCTGCCATTTTCGTTGGCCCAGGCGCATCGGCCGGAGTCCAGGAATGATGCTCATTGTCATTGCCGAGGCCATTGCCCGGTGTCGCCTTTGCTTCGGCCGTCTCGGTGGCCGCTGCCGCCCCCCCCCCCCCCCCCCCCCCCCCCCCCCCCCCCCCCCCCCCCCCCCCCCCCCCCCCCCCCCCCCCCCCCCCCCCCCCCCCCCCCCCCCCCCCCCCCCCCCCCCCCCCCCCCCCCCCCCCCCCCCCCCCCCCGGCCTTCTCCGTGGCCGCCTTTGCCGACCCTCGCTCCGACGCGTGCGAGTTGCTGTCGTCCAGACCGCCTTGTTCGGTCGTCTTCGCTAACCCCGACGAATCGTCCGATGCCAGTGAATCATGCGCGTTGTCCTTGCCGGCGCGATTGCCCGGCATGGACTTCGCTTCAGCCGTCTCCGTGGCCGCCTTTGCCGACCCTCGCTCCGACGCGTGCGAGTTGCT
>NZ_LFKZ01000097.1:0-22244 GCF_028128975.1 Bradyrhizobium sp. CCBAU 45321 | reverse complement strand
CGCTGTCGTCTGCACGCACAAAGCGCTGTCGCTGGCTTCGGAGCGCAAAGTCAACCTATGCGTCGCCTTTGAAGCAATCTCCGCGATTGAGCAGGCCTGTACGCATGTAAGCGGCCGCTGGCTCCTCGCTGTTTGCTTTCTGACAGCGGCCCGCAGCCTCTCAAGTTCGATACACTCGCAAGGAGGAGGCGTCACCACCGTTGAATAAACTTATTCAGATCTTACGGAGCGAATTCAAGAGTTGGCATGATGATTGCTGTGAGCCACTAAGAACTTAGAGGTCGTAATCGCGAACGCGAAGAACGGGCGAGGGTCTCTGTGAGATGCTTTGTGCCGCCAGCAGCGGTATGACACAAGCGAGCAAAGGCCTTAAGAGTATCGGTACAAATTGGAGTCTACAATGCTGTCCCAGGCTGACAGCGGTTCGGCGAAATGGCGGGATCAGCGGCACCTGTTTCTGAGCCGCGCGTCCTCCGCCAAACACCAACCGCGAGGGCTTGATCCATTCGCCCAAGATCGCGAAAGCTGCAAGCGTGCGGAGCGGCCAGGCACGCCACTCGCCCGCGCGACATTAGCCTCAAAATGGCGTGGGCAGCGCAGCATCCATTATGAGTCTCCGCGGGAATGCTGGTCGTTGCGGGCATTGCGGCGTTGCTGGTGGACGGCAATCCGACCGGATTCCCGCCGCTCCAATAATGAACTCATTTCCTTCGTTGCTCATGAGCTGGACTGAGCATGCCGCTGTCTGCCATCGCGAAGGAAAGTACCAAAAGTTCGCCTGGAAGGGTGAACGCAATCATTGGCCCCCTTCGAAGCCGATGAACCCAGGGCGGTTTAATAGTTCGCCCGGACACGAAGTTGCTTCGCCAGGGACCGTTCGCTTCTCATCTGCAGGGGTCACATGACATCTCAAGCGTCTCGATCTGCAGCGGATCAGCCTCCGAAGATATGCTGCGAGTACCTGACCGAGCAAGCGCGGGCCTTGTTCGGCCCGCATCCGTTCGCCTCGCAGATGTCCGAAGACCAGGTAGCCAGTCTGCTGCCCGAATATCTGGCGATGTCACAGGCGTTCCCGTACCTGCAGGCGGGGGCCCAAAGGGACCTCATCTTTGATGCAATGCATCACAATCGGGATATTGCGAGAGACATTGAGCTGACCAGCGTGGTCGCGAACTTTATCTGTTGGGATGAGACCGGTGGCCATGGCCGAATTCTCCAGGGGGGCAAGGCCGCGCTACCGGATATTCTGTTGACAGAAAACTTTCACTCCAACCTGTTGAGAAAAGATGTCTCCCAACTACTCGGCCGAGCAATACTGCCCAACTATAGCTCTAGGACGAAGCAGTACCTGCAGTCTCTCTATGCCGGATTGTCATCGAAAGATTCCGTCGTTCGTTGCGCTTACATGGTCGCTTTTGAGCTACATGCTGCGGACATGATCCAGTCGCTGTGGACCACTCTGGCCCAAATCTTTAACGCGAAGCCGGACGATCTCGAGTATTTTCGCAGCCATGTGGGCGGAGAAGATCCCGCGGAGAAGTACCACGGAGAAATGACAGGTCGGCTGATTGGTGAACTTGTGCAGCCTTACCGTAGTGATCGTTTTTTGAATGAATTCCTCGGAGCCTATCGGCTCAGCGTCCAGTGGTGCCGCGATCTCATCGGAATTGCGGCGCGCACGGGAGATGATCACTCGGAGATCGAACATCATGGCAGTTGCCATTGTGGCTCTATCAAGTTCTACGTCAGAGCGCCGCGAGAGCTCTCTGGAGTTCGTTGCAATTGCTCGATTTGTCAAATGTCTGGGTTTCTCCACTTACTCGTAACTGGCGATAAGCTGCGCATCGAGCACGGTGAAGAATTCCTCACTACATATCAGTTCAACAAGAACATTGCTCGGCACACGTTTTGCCGGCTTTGTGGGGTAAAGCCATTCTATAGGCCGAGGTCGAACCCCTCCGGATTCAGCGTAAATATTCGATGTCTGGATAGAAGGACGGTCGCACGAGTAAGAATAACCGAGTTCGATGGCGAGCATTGGGAGCAAGCATTCGTCTCAACGCACAAGGACCCGGCGTCCTGCTTCGAAGATCAAAGGAGTGAGCTCGAATGGCGCGCGCAATGAGTGATAAATCCCGCCAGCTTTCAGAGGAAATGCTGACAAAGTACCGCATAGAGCTGTTAGTAAAGGGGACGGCCGTTATCGCCCCCCAGATATTGTTCGCTCAAGCCGACTTGACCAAGATCGATCAGCTGCAGGCTGAGATTCCCGAGGAAGAAGTGCGGGAGGGAGATGCCGGCGACTTGCACAGCGTCTTTGTCAAGCGCGTAAGGGTAGATCCACCCGGCCGCGCCCCTAGCAACGTGAGTGGTACAGCTTCAGGGCAGATCATGGAGCTACTTGAAAGTAAAGACCGCAGCTTCGCGCTAAGACAGATCTTCGGAGCATCCTCAGATTACGTGGTTCGCCGATGCCAAGTGCATCGTATGCCGCCCGGGTCCTTTGTGGGCATCCATTTGGATGCGAAGAGTGATCCGGATTTTGAGTACGCCGTGATTGTGCAGCTAGCGAGAGACTTCGAGGGGGGTGAGTTCGTGGTATATCCTACCGCGTACGAACAGCACGTATTCCGACCACCATTTGGCGCCGTGCTTGTCACGACCTGTAAGGTACGGCATGAAGTAAAGCCGGTATCGAGCGGGGAACGCCGATCTCTCGTCTACTTCTGTTCAAAAAGGGCCGGCGCGAACCGCCGGATCATCGAAAGTTCTACCACTCGGCTATGAGGTGGCGCGCCTGATATGATTCTCTGAGAATCGAGTGGCGGGCGAGCTCTCCGGGAAATGTAAACGCTTTCACGTGTTGTGGTCAGTGTTTCTTGTAAGGTCTGCGAGTTCTGGTCGGAAGCCATGGTTAAGATTGGTCCATGTACAGGCCATCACGCGCCATCCGAGCAAAAGTTGCTGGCTAGTCATCGCCATCTTCGTCGCTGGGTGAAACCAGGGAGGCGATTCGGCGCTGCGCGATGGTGTATTCCGGGTAGCGCGGGATTTCGCAGACGGTGTGGCGAGCCTCTGGATGCCCAAGATGTGCCTCTTGTCAAGGTGGTAAGGTCGAGCACACATCAGGCTGGGTCCAAGGAGCGTCCT
Organism: Bradyrhizobium sp. CCBAU 45321; assembly: GCF_028128975.1. Classification (NCBI taxonomy): domain Bacteria; kingdom Pseudomonadati; phylum Pseudomonadota; class Alphaproteobacteria; order Hyphomicrobiales; family Nitrobacteraceae; genus Bradyrhizobium; species Bradyrhizobium sp. CCBAU 45321. The sequence continues at coordinate 19,094 of NZ_LFKZ01000097.1, read as the reverse complement.
GCCAAGGGTGATGTGGACGCTCTTCTGAGATTGGGATGATGGCTCGCCTACAACGAGAAGCGGGGCATAGCCGAGCTTCTTTACGACACGGGCAACGATGTAGCAGAGTTAAAAAGGCGGGCGAGCGTGGCGTCCTTGCCGGACTCGGTCGTCTGCGCGCCTCGCGCGCTGCGGGCGGAGGGAGAGCTCAGCTGCCGACAAGTATGCTCTCGCTGTTGGTAGCTTGGATGAGCATCTGCGTAACAACTCCAGCCAGGGATCGCTGCTCAGCTTTCCGATCAGTCGCTCGACAAAGATCTATTCACTATAAGGTCAGCCCTCGTCCTCACCCGAAGATTGGTGCCGCACTCGTGCAATTGCGCAAGTTGCTGGTTGCAAACGCAGCCGCTTGAGCATGATCTCCGCCGAGAGAATGTCGGATTGTTGGACGCAATGCGCTCAGCGGATGCAGCTGCGTAGGACAGCCTGTTGCAGCGATCGATCAGCTGGGTGAGAATAGTTTCCGCGCAAGGTCACGATCATGATCCGACGTTTAGCAAAGGATCGAACCTGGCCTCTCTCCCTGTGCGGCGCTGCAGTGAGTGCAGCCGGCTGCAGCGCCGAACCTATTTTTCTCAGACCGTGCCCTCTTTATCTCGGGCTGAATAGAGCGCTGCTTTGCAGCGGGCCAGTGAATTGAGCGTGTGAAGATGTTCTCGCTAGGAGCTCAAAAGTCGGTGTTGCTGATCGTGGGCCGCGGTCCTGTTGGGCGCAATCACAACGCACTCCACGGTACCAGCCTCCTCGTCGGCGGCAAGCGGGATCACGCCCGCCTTACGTGTGCGGTCGAATAGGAATCCTTCTTTGAAGAAGCGATCATGCGCCGCTTGAAAGGATGGCGATCGCACATTTCTTACAGACAGAACAACGTTGCGGCTGGAATAGTCGAAGCCGAGCAGCCGGATCGCAATGTTGTGTAACACCGATCCGCCACCCCAGCGGCCGTTCGCTTCATTAAACAGCAACCGTCCCTCTTTTGTGAAAATGGCGTCGATGTTGATCATTCCGCGATAGCCCAGGTCTCTCGCTAGTGCCACAAATCGGTAGGCATGCTCCTGGGCAGTCAACCATTGCTCGTTCTCCAGGTCGCTTGGAAGCTCAAGCCCCGTCCAGGTGAGAGCCCGTTCGGACCGATCTGTGCTTTTACGCAGGCGTATGTTTCCACTGTTGATAAAAGCGATTGATGCATCATCCTGGATTTCATACTCGAGATAAAATAAGGATCGGGCCAAGTGGTATGATTCGACGACCAGCGTCTTACACGACGCTGTTGTGATCTCAGAGTAAAGCGCGTCAGGATCAAGCGACGGCCACGAAATCATCCGAGTATCTCTGGCTCCAGGTAGCGGATCGCTTTTGCTGCGGGTCAAGATGACATTTCCGACTCCTCCAGCTCCATTATCCAACTTTACAATGACCCTGCCTGTCTCGGATTTGAAGGCAGTGACCGCTTTGAATAGTCCATTTGGGTCTGTCGCGACACATCCATGAGGGAGCGGAAGTGCGACGCTTGTTGCCAACTGACGAAAGTGGCTCTTGCGATTCAACAGATCAGGCCCGCGCTGCAGAGCGAAGTCGTCCCCGGTCTTCGATATGCCCAGTTGGGCCGCCAAACGTGCGACCCCTTCTGTAAAGTAGCAGGGATGCAATCGCCAGGCGGATTTCTGACGAATATGTCTTTTGAGCCGCTCGACAACAGGCTGGGACAGCAACGTGCAATCATCGAGGATCGTCGATTGGCGGCTCGCAGGTACAACAAGGCGAAGACGCGATGCATCGAAATCGAGCGTCGCGCCAATGAAGGATAGCAGATCCGCCGGGATCGCTACCGGGGAGACGATCAGGTCGCCCTCCTGAGCAAACCACGCTGAACGGTGTGCCGAGCTGGCGGCCAGCGAACGTTGAGCCTTTGTTAGATGGGCGCCCGACATCTGAGGCGTACCGGCATTCATGATTAGGATCCGCGGCATTCGCGTCCTCCGGGCATCTGGACTTGTTCAGGATGGGATGGTCATGGCAAGCATGACAGCCTTGCCACGCCGTTGTAAGGCGCTGAGACAGGGAGAGTTTGCGCCGTCTCGATGTCACCTGCGATGTAGTGGGAGAGAACGGCCCGTCTCAGATCTGCCGATCTCAATTGATAGCTCGGTCGCATGGCTAGAAAGAAGCGCGGGACGTTGGATAGTGCGATGTTCGGAATGCTTCGTGAAATGATTTCGCGCGACACGCTAAAACGGACCGTGACCAAACATGTGCGATCAGCGCGTCTGCCTCGATCTCGCACCCCAGTCGCTTGGTCATATAAGCGACCGGTACTTCTTCCCAGCGCGCATCGGCTCGACCGACCGGCCGCATTCGGCTAGATCTGGATATTACGTATGCACTCGCTCTATTTTCGCTAGGTAGATATTCTCGGCGGAAGTAACCGAGTGCTGATTTGCCGTCGTGAAGCGGAAAAGATCCATCTGCGTCGCAGCATCCAAAGTCCCCTGCGAGTCGGGGCATCTTGATTCGGCCTCCTCTCTGGACACCAAATTGGCTCTCGAAGGCGCGAGCGATCCGCTCGATCAGTCGATTGAGGATGACATAGCTGGGCGTCTTCCGTTCGAAATGGATCGTGGTCTTGTCAGGAGTATACTTGGCGTTTTGCTCGACGAAGGTGGAGAATTCCAACTCGCTATTCATGTGCATCAGGTCCGCACATTGTGTTTGTGCCGACGCGTTTCATCGGAAGCCCGGAGTGCTTGGCGACGCCCCAGTCATATGCTTCTTTTGGCCGGCTCTTAATGGTTGTCATGGGTTGCGAACGATGGTTATTTCTTGAGGGAAATCTGCCGATTGATCACTCACTTCGCTCGGCTCTGCTGCGGTCGTGTGCATCTTTCGGTTGTGATAGGCGCACCACGAAGAGGGTTTCTTGCCGCGCCTTTGATATAGAGGCGCCGCACATATATGCCGCTCTCATATCTCCATCTTTGAAGCCGATGATGCAGCGGCACTGACCTTCAATATGATCAAACACATAGAACCTTCATATGGCCGTCCGGGTCTTTCAACTTGCTGCTCCAGCATGCCATGCAATAACGTCCGATGCCGCGCTGATCACGCGGAGCAAGACGCCGGGTCACTTCGAAAACCTGCGCAGGCCCACCGTCTGTCACACCTTTGCGCGATCGAGACGCCACGTGCGGGAAAGCAGCTTGAAGGTAGCGGGTTCGGCAAACTGATTTTGTGCGCTGCTGCGCCAGAGGAGGGCTTGCGTCAGCTTGAGGAAAGCAGCACCATCTAGGCGCTTCGGATAGAGTTCTACGTCGATCAATTCTGTCGGTATCGGCTCTCTGGCGGGGCGGTACGCGACCGCCACTTCGTCCAGATCCGAAATGCCGCACCATTGAAAGTTACTTGCTACCCTTAGCGCCGCGATTGGAACTTGGTGCAAAGCCCTCTCGACCAATGGGCCATCGGGCATAAGGAGCATGACCAGCGACCGGTCCGCGGATCTGACCAGCTGAGGCATCCGAAGTCCTTCACACCCATGTAGGTAACACCTCAAGAGCTTACGATTTAACGTTACGTCAGATTCAAGCCCCTTTTTGCGGGCCAATGAGAACGTGGTCAAGCTCATGCTGTCCGAAGAGGGCCCCGAGGGCTGGTGTCGCAAGCATTCAGCGCTGCCCTGAGGGGGAAGCCTGTGGCTGAGGCCTTTGAGGAGCGATCCGGCGAATGCGCCGGCGGCGTGTCCAACGCATGACCCCAGTCGCCGAGTTTGGACGAAAATGTAGAGTTAGTCAGGGTGCGTATGCGGGCCATCACCATCGATGGCCAGTCCGCGGCGAGATGAGCGGCGCTGAGCAATCGCCATCGGAATCACCGCTGAACGAGCGAGCAGCTCGAAGCCAAGCTTGGCCGCAAGCGTTTTGAGCGTGCGCATAGAGCGCAACGCCCGCCTGCCAGTGTCTCTCCGTGCGTAAACGGCATCCGGACCTAATGTTCTCTCAGGAGAACACGCCGCTTTGCCTCCAGAAGATGCCCATCCAGCGTCTCGTGCAGCGCACGCCGCAGCTCCGGCGGGATCGAACTATCTGTATCGATCAATTCCCGAAACTTCCGAATTATGTGTTCTATCGTTGCGATAGTTCCAATTGTTTCAATCCTCTGCCAGGCCATCTTCGATCGTCTCCTTTGGCGCGTTGCGCACGCTTGGTCGCGGGTCCTCACCTCAGCAACCGGGGCTCGAACAGCCTTTAATGCACCAAATGTTGGCTGTCGGGCTGAGTGCAGCGCGGAGCTGTTTTGACAAGGACTTGCGCAAGCGGGCGCTCCATGAGAAATCGGCACAATTAACGCGCATTCGCGGCTGCAACAGTTTTCTCGCGCGCAAGCTGCACTATTGGTCGCAAGGATGCGGCATCAACCAGCTCGGCTGTCAGGCGTTTGAAACCGCGATCAAGCGATTCAGTCGAGCGGCTGCAGCGCCCCGATCAAGTGATTCTTGTCCAAGCGCCACGCCTTCCTGTAGGTTCGAGGCCCGCCCGGCCACCACCAGTGCGGCCGCCGCATTCAGAAGGGCGGCATCACGAAAACGACCTGGCAGGCCATCAAGCACTTTTTGTAACGCAAAGGCATGAGCCTCGACATCACTGCACTCCAGCGCATCGGCGCGGTAGCGGGGGAGCCCGGCTTCCTCCGGCGTGACTTCGAACGTGCGGACTGTACCCGCCTCGACCGCAGCAACAAAGCTTGTGTCGGTGAGGGATAATTCATCGAGCCCGTCCGAGCCATGAACAACCCATACCGAGTCGGCACCAAGGTTCTTCAAGACTTGCGCCAGAGGCTGCACCCATTCGGGAGTGAACACTCCAAGGATCTGCCGCTTGACCCTGGCTGGATTCGACAGAGCCTCGATTAGATTGAACATCGTGTGGGTTCCTAGTACGCTCCGGATCTGCCTGATGCGCTGCATCGCCGGATAGTCGGGTGACGCAAAAATGAAGCCAATGTCTGCTTCGTGCACACAACGTGCAATTCCCTCAGGCTTGAGATCGACCTTTACGCCGAGGCGCGCCAACACGTCTGCGGTGCTTGAGCGCAAAGATGCCGCGCGGTTGACATTCTTGGCGACGGGAACGCCGACCCCGGCGACGATGAACGAAGCGCACGTCGAAACGTTGAGCGAACACATAACGGTATCGCTCGTGCCAGCGATATCGATGGGGTCACATCGCGTCTCGACGGTGGGCATTATGTTTCGCATTGCGGATGCGGCGCCCGTGACTTCTTCGATCGTCTCCCCGCGCACCCTCATCCCAATCAACAAGCCACCGATTTGCGAGGGAGTTGCGTCGCCGGACATCATGCTGTCGAACGCTAACGCGGCCTCCTCGCGGGTCAGAGTGGCACCGGTGGCAACTTTGCCGATGATCGATTTAAGCGGTTCCATCGAACTTTACACGTTCCTTATCCAATCTAGGGTCCGTCCGTCCAGCCAGGCGTCTTCGCAACCGGGCGCCCTGATGCAGCTGCCGGTCTATCCGCAGTCGCTATGCCGCACGAGTCCTTGAGGCGGGCCGTCGGATGAACGTGGCACCCGTGGCGACGCTACAACCTGACGCTACGTCAGGGTCAAGCTCTCTCCATTCGATGGCGCCCTCGAGAGGACATCGGCGGCTAGTCAGAGCACTGAGTTGCTTGATGCGAGGATAACAGCTCTGTCTCGCGCCCGCTTGCCGTCGATGTTCCGGCCGGATCACAAGGCCTCGCTTTCCGGTGCCGCCGTGGCGGAGCCGCAGAGCGGCTTCCGCACGTGCTATGAATATATCGATGCCAATTCCAGGCTGAGCTTAGCTGGCTCTACGAAATGACCCCACCTCACTATAATGAACCTGCGCATGAAAGCCTCCAAGGAGCGATGGACGCGTCCGTTGACCGGCCCCGCATGAGCTGGTGAGCCGTTGGGCGAACCCTCGTGTGACGTGCTGCACGTCAAGCTGGGACGACTTCTGGAGAGGAGTCGGGCGGACAGCTCGCAGCATCTTCACCTCGATCCGCTGCTCTTATTGCCGATGTCCCGCCCGGAGATCACGTAGCGACATTGCTGACTGAGACGATCTTGCTTGGATCTGAGGCAGGCAGTAATAGCGGTACGATCTGGTATGTGACTGCTACAAAGGCGAAACACGTCTCCCATGCAGGCCTCTTTCTCCTCTGCGGTCGGCGTTCGATCAAGCGCGTTGACCGGCGCAAGCATTGCAGTTGCCATTGCCACGCCTAGGGCGATATCGCGGTAGTAGAGCCTGAGGCGCGGAGCCGGCCGAATTTGTTGTTTTTGAACCATGACATTTCTTCAGTTCGGTGGAGCTGACTATTGTTCTTGCTGCCCGGAACGCATCACCTGCAAACCGGGAAACAGGCGGATCTGCTTAGCTCTCTGCAAGCTCGTTGTTCTACTTTTGCCGTTCTCACTGTACGGAGTTCGTCATTTGTCCAGGAGGACAGGAACGACACCTTGCATACCGGCAGAGCCTTACGAAAGAGGGGAGTTACTAGCAGCTGCGCCGACGCACCAGATGAAGGTCTTGGAGTTGCTGTGATTGTGCAGCCAGTGCATGCCTCGCTGCCTCGAGGATTGCTTGAGTCTGCTTGACATGACCTGAGGTACTATGGTCAGCCTAATCGCCGGCCGGTGAGTGACGGCGGACTCGCCACGATGCCGGCTCGACGCGGCCCTGGCCAACTCTGGCGAAGCATACAGATTAGGGAGGCCAGATGTGCTTCTCTCGTTGTTGATGATGCATTCGGCCTGCCAAGAGCGACCATGATAGCGCGCTGAGGCAATGTTTGGTGTCATCGCGCTTCTGCTCCACTTTATGTGAAGAGGTGGGGGGGATCTGTGAGGTAGGTTTCGTCTTGCGTCGGGTCAGCCGAGTCTGAGTTGATCGGAGTCGACCGCGCAGACCTCCTAACGCGCGATTACGTCCAGCAGAAAGAGGAATAGCATTCGATGAATCGCGGGCAGGCTCGCATCTGGATGATGTTAGGCTCTCTATTCGGTCGTCCCGGGCGATTGTAGATGTTTGAGGCATTCCCAATGCTCGTGAACTGTCAAGACTCGACTGATTGTCAGAGGTGATTCAAACCTGTCCAGAACCCTACAATCTAACGCTGCGTGCGATTCAAGTCTTTTGGTGGGAGCAATGGTCTGAAGCTGTCGGTGACTGTGCATTCTTCGTACGAGCATCGTCTGCAATGCGCATTCAGCCGTTTCTGAATGGTTGTCAAAAGGTATCCTGAAGAATGGGGACCGCAAGTTATCTTCGTCATGTCCATTTCTCCATTCTCAAATCAGCGTCCCATGAAGCGGCTGATGCGCATCGCCAGCTGTGGACTGGGGACTGACTGCTTCGGCAGCCGGAGCCACGAGCGTCGCTCCTACGTGTTTATACGGAGCGTCAGTGTCGCAATTCGTTGATCTACGGATTGCATGCTCTCGGCATGAATCCGAAAAGTAAACTGTACCAGCCCGATCACTGGCGAGGCCGCGCGGAAGCAACGCGAAAGAAAGCGGCAGCGCTCATCGACGGAAAAGCCAAAGACAGGCTGCTTAAGATTGCCTTGGAGTACGACAAGTTAGCGTGGCGTGCACACGTGTGGCAGATGCGCAAGAATGAGGACGATACGTAGCCTGAGCAAGAGCTGTAAAGCGTCGCTACGGTCCATAAGGCCTCAGCGTGTCGATCTCTTCCCGACCCATTGGCTAGGTAGATATCGCTCAGCAAGCAAGTCAATGCCGCCTGTACGGAGCGTTGAGAGAGCCAGAAGGCAAGACGCCTGACGTCCTATGCCACACGCACGGGGCCCGAGCCAGCCGCCTGCCCAACGTTCCCTTAGGTCACCTTGTTTCGTCAGCTTCTCGAAAGCTAACTTTCACATAAGGGGAATACGGGCACTAGTCCTCACTTGCAGTCGATCCGTCGCGCCTCACTTGGAAGCCCAGATGCCACTCGCCGCGGACGGGTTGAGCTGCTACAGGTCAATTTGGCACTTCGTCGCGCGGCAGCGGCACATCAGTGTCGCTAATTCGAGGCATCTGGGTCATGCGTCGACATTTCCTTTGCGCCGCCGGAGCAGCGCATTGTATGTCCCGGTAGGAGCGCGAAGCGCCTTGGCATCAGTTTGTTCGCAGCCGTGGCGGCCCGCGGTTGCGAGAGGCGCCAGAAGTCCATCGCGCGGTTGCTATGCGCGAGAGTGTTTCAGAAGAACGCTGCGATGACGAAGTAGATCCCGGCCCAAAGCAGCGCATTTATGAGGAGTGCGGCCAGAGGCCACAAGTTCCACCTTTTCTGGGCTCGCCGGGAGGGACGATCGGCGCCGAAATGCTTGATCGTTGGGCGCTTTGTTGCGCGCCAATGAGTCATTTCATTACGCTGGGCGCCGGTGAACAGAAAAATGCCAAGCTTTGCATGACTCCTATCACTCATAAGTTAGCAGTCCTCTTTTCATGGGGCATCAGAACCGATGTTCGTTGCGGCGACGATTCGGCCGATTCATTGCTCGTGCATCCTCGCTACAGCGAGGTCGCGTTCTGTCAGCACAGCAAGCGACATGCCACGAGGTAGAACTGTCTGCAGCGCGTTTGATGCGGTGGGTTGGTGACACGGAGCCGTTGCGCGGCGTCTGAGTCGCGACATTCATGTCGGAAACAACACCCGGATTAGCGGCAAAGGGTGAGCGGTTCGCGAGCGCCATGCCGTAGACAACGCGTTAGGAGCTGCATCTTAGTGATGCGGAAAATCGGGCGACATTCGCAGTTGCGGTCGATGAGATCGACTAATCATTGTTTCTGACCGTTAGCTTACGACCAAGATAGCAGGCGATCCGCCGGATGGTTCATTTGGAAGAACGGAGCATGCGGGCGTCCCCGGCTATGTGTATGCCGATTTGGAAGCCATAAAGCTGAACCATTTTCACATAAATGGCGCATTGGGCCTGTTCAGCCTTGGCGAGGAGGCCGGCGAGTGATCAAGTACTCTCTCGCGCGAAGCAGCAATGTAAGTCCGATCTATCTGGTGCCACTACTGGTTTCGCGAGCATCATGAGATCTAGATGTCGTCGCCAACACGGGAGCGTGCCATGATGAGGCAATTCATTGAAGACGAGGTGACGCGTCAGAGTCGCCGATTTCGTCCGCTCATGCGGGATGTGCGCTCTGCCGGCGATGAGCAGTGAATACTGCCTGGCCATCGATGATAAACTGTTTCGCCTCGGAGAGACTTAATGACGGACTTACATAAGTAGCGGCAGGTGCAATCGGCGGCTCGAGTCGCCCGACGCGCACATAGTGGTACCGCTCATGCTCAGGCAACCGGCGGCCCGAGGGCGCAATACGTCTTAGAGCAATAACCAGAGGAGAGTGAGTGATGATACACATCTACGGCTTTCGCGGATGGCGCGCTGTAGAGTGGTTTAGGAACGCTGGGCCGAGGACCGAGCAGGTTAACTTGTTACGAGACAACGTCATCTACGTAGACTTCAGGGCTATCGGAGAGGCAAAGGAGCGGGCGTGCGAGCGCAGATGATAGACAAGCTGGAGGCCGGCCGCGTGCAACACGGCCGGTTCGCTACCGCTCCAGGTTCAGGCCCTTGCGGTCTATTCCTTGTGCAGGGGCCTTGTGGGTGTGAACTCAAGATAAGTGCGTTTGTCCGTCCTGGCTGGGAGCACGTCGCTGTTTCGACCCCGCGGCGCTGTCCGAACTGGGACGAGATGTGCTTTGTGAAAGACCTGTTCTGGGATGAAGAAGAGTGCGTCATGCAACTGCATCCGCCACATTCGAGGTACGTGAATAACAGCCGATATTGCCTTCACTTGTGGAGACCCACTTATCGAGACATTCCGATGCCGTCCCCGAGCTTCGTAGGCGTCGTTGGATTAAGTCCCTCAGATGCGGCAACGTTGTTCGCGCGAATGAGCGCGACAGCATGACCGGCTGAGTTAATAACATTCGAGCAGGAGGTGAGGTCGAGCGGGTGCGCAAGCACCGGTTCGGCTTTCCGAAATGACGTGTCACATGCGGGTGTATGTCGGGCTCGCTCGACTGTTGCAGTGTTCAGGCGGGCTGAACCTGAAATGCCGCCGTCAAACTCGAGCAGCTAACGGCTCACTGATTCGGGGAGAGAAATGTCTGCGCCACTTGTTGTAGAGTGAACAAGATCGTAACTTGTGGTTCCGGGTTTCGATCTGTGCTGAAGGTTCGTCAGCGGCAACAACAGCATCTCACTGGCCGATGGCGATCACGGGGACGCGAATTGCTCACTCTTGGAGGCGAAGTTGTGCCGACCGAGCAGCGCAACACGATAAAGGTGAGATCGACCACCAAACCGACGGTCGCGCTGTCGAGCGTAGCCATCATATGACTGCATCTGCAATTCCAAGCGCGCCCTCCGTCAGTGTGCAAGAGTAACTAGCCGTTCGGCCACTGCCTCACACCTGCAGCCCCGTTCGTGAGTGGCACTGTCGTGCAACCAATTGGCCGTCGCGGCGGTAGTTGCCCCAGGCGTGTTTGGTGGTCAGCTCTTCGTCAGTTTGCTGCGATATCATCCGCAGCAAGATGTAAGCAGCGCGCCCTCTGAGGACGCGTGCGCCGAAGAAGCAGGTGAACCAGCATGTATAATCGACTCGATAGCCAATACACACGCGCTGATCAAGCCGACGGATCGATCAGGCCCGCAGACAGTAGCGAATTTGCGCAAACACTCACAGAAGTCGCGCGACGGGAGAGCCTGCCGTCCGGCGAATTGATCGACAGGATGGGGCTCTGCTTCAGCAAGCCGCATACCTCAGATTCAATCGTTTATAGTCCAAGCAACTCGCGCCACAGCTCCTCTCTGTCCTCCAGCTCGGAGTTATCTGCCGATAGCCCTGTCCGCGCTCTATTCGATTACAGGACTGCTGAATTGCCCGAAGCCAATGTCAACGGAATCTGTGTTGGATTGGTAGCGGAGTGGCTCCTTAATCTCCCAAGCAGCCCTTCATCCCGAATGAGGGCTCTGCTCCCGGACACTGAAAAGCATCGCTCCGCGGCAAGGCGGCAGGAACAGTACGAAGAGCTCAAGGCTCAATTGAAAAACGATGGGGCGGAAGGGTCTCACAATCTCCTGGCAAAAAGTACAACCTTACGCGACGCTGGCCTAGAGCCGTCGGCTGAAGAGACGCGATATAGGTTTGATACATCTTCGTGCATTGACCAGATCGTGAAGGAGCTCACCGAGGATGCGTCCATGTATTTGGTCAGCTTGCGTTTCGCCGCAGGCGGCGCCCACATGATTGCGACAGTGACGTCGAATGGAACGACGACCCTCTTTGATCCTAACTACGGCGAATTTTCTGTTCCGTCAGATGAGGTCGGAGAGGTATTCAAGAGTCTTGCGGAGCGCTACAGGAGCCCCCCGAACAAAATGTACATATCGACTGTCGTCACACAAAGGGTGACGTGAGGACTTCCTAGGTTGCAACGGACCTTGCCCGATGCCCCCGCACGGAACCTCATCGGTCGGTGCGGGACAGCCGCGTCGTCTAGATGGTGCACTCGAAGCGGTTCTTCGGAGTTGGATCGGTGCTCTCGACGGAAGCTCTCTGGAAGTAGTGGAGACAGGGGAGAATGTTCAGGCGATATAGGTCGTCCGATCACTCCGGTTCGTGAGCCCGCGCCCTCGCCGCCTCAAGGCCTAAATGGCCAGCGCTTGCACTCGAGCAGGATCGATGGCCCGTAAGGCTAACTTCCTCGTGTGGGTTCCGATGCCCGACCCCCAATCGCGCTCAGGGCTAAGGTCGGTGACCAGGCATCCACAGAGCCGGCACAAGCTGTAGTTCGACTGCTTCGGAATCCTCGCCGGCCCTTTCTGTAATTCGCCAACCAAATGGCTGCAGCCGACGACAACTGCATGCAGTCCCACCGGCGCCCAAACCGAGTCCTCACTCGCCACGAGCTCCGCAACAATCCGCGCCTCGTCATCGTCGCTGCACTTCCCCTAATGTCCGGCTTTGGTGAAAACCTCAGCCATGATCTAGCTCAGTGACAACACTATGCATTGCGTCGTTCCAAGCCTCACGATCGAGATTTTCCGCCGAGCTGGACTACAAAGCGTTGAGAAGTTACTTGCCGAATAACGAGGTGAGATCCTTCTCCTCGACGGAGCGAGCGCATGCGGGCATTGAGCTTGATCTGGAAGACCGCCGTGGATCTGATCTCAGTCTCACGTCGGAAGCAGCGCGGGCGCGACTTGGTGCTGGTCGGACTGGATGTATCAGATGTTCTCTCTGCCACGCCCGCACCACTGGTTGAAGTTAGCAGAAACGTGACTCGGCGCCAAATCCCCACGCATACTCGGGGCAAGCGCTGTCCCTACCACGTGCTGCTAACTTCAACATCGATGTAGATGGGCGAGCTTTCCGAAACCTGACGAACCCGACCCCATGCATCAAGCGAAAGTGGCCTGTGCGGGGAGGCCCTCCCGTCTTGAGCCCCGCCACCGGCCTAGCGGAAGTTTGACTTAAAAGTATCGTTGAGTACAGACGCAAGCTCCTCCTTTAAGAGGTCGTGAAAACTCGCATATGGCATGTGCCAGCGAGAAGGTGGCAGCAGGACGCTTAAAACACACCACGCCTATCGATGTTTGCAGCGCGGGGCGAATCGAGGCGGCCCACCATTGTCGAGCGCCAGCCCCGATTGGGGAGCGGTATCGGGTGCTCTTTAACGCGAAAGCCTTCGCTGCCGCGGCGTGCCGCCAGGAATGAGATGGTTAGGCCTTTCACAGCAGCGCGTGCCGCATGTAGACGTGAGAGTTTTTCACGGACCTTTCCGCTTGCGGAAGTTGCGCGTCGCGCGCGGCACCACCGCGTGGAAGGACGTCGGACATGCGGGAGATGTCAGACATACTGCACCAATTTAAGGTGGTCGTCTGTGAAGACAGGGGAGCGAATAGAGCAAGCCGCGTCGTGAAGAAAGGTGGCGAGTGTCCGATTAGCCCGACTGCGAGTTTCGACAGATTGTCGTGCCGGCATGCGAGTGCGGAGAGATGCCAGTTCAGAACTGACCAGGTCAGCCGCCGCCGCGGCGCAATCTGAGGCTGAGAAGCAATCAGCAGACATGACAGCTTTTGCCAGCCCTAATGTGGTGAGCCAACCCGCATAGATCAGCACGGCACCGTCAGTCTCATTCAGCCCGGAGAGCTCGTCAATTGCAGCAGCATGGACTGATGCCGCCCCAATCGACCGAAACAGATCGGCTATTTCGTCGCGCGTGGCTTTAGAGAGAAGGCAACGGCCGAGATGCGATAGGAGCGCCTCAGTCGGACCTTCGAAGATGCGGAGGATGCGAGCGTCTCGGTAGATTTTGGCCAAAGGCGTTCCCTCATCGTAGCCGCGGCCGCCTAACAGCTGGACGCATTGATCGGCGACAAGGCCGCACCACTCTGAGGACAAAACCTTCGTCGCCGACGCGAGGTGGACGTTCGGCGCACCGTGCGCTGAAACAAGTCGGCAGGATGCTGCTAGCATCGCCTTCACTACTTCCCGCCGCAGCACCATCTGTCCAAATAGCTGCTCAATGTAACTGTTTTCGATCATGCGCAGTTTACCAAGCCGACGCTGGCTTGCATAAGAGGCGGCTACCTGGATAGCGCGCTCAAGGGCTCCAAGACCCATAGCAGCCACACCAATGCGGCCGCGGTTCATACTAGATGCCGCCGCACCCCAGCCGTCTTGATGGCGAGAGAGCACGTAAGAACGGGGCATCTCGACGTCCTGGAACTCCAGGGTATTCTGAATGATGCCACGTAGGCCGAGTGTACGATGCTCGTGCGTGACCTTTAGGCCTGGAGCCTGTCTGTCAACGAGTACACCAACCAGCCGACCTTTCGCATCGGGTCCCGACGCGCGCGCAAAGCAAACGATCCAGCGAGCCCAGTCAGCAAGGCCGATCCAGATTTTGCGGCCAGAGATACGCACTTTATCTTCGTGCATGAAAGCCGCAGCCTTTATATGTCTCGGGGCAGAACCAGCTCCAGGCTCCGTCAAAGCGAAAGCGCAGAGATCGCCGCTTGTTGCACCCCGAATGATACGGGCTTGTGCGGGTATGTGCCGTGCCGTTTCGATGCAGGGCAAAGCTAGGAAGTTATGGATAACAAGGGTCGACGCAGCGGAGACATCGAACGATGCCGTGGCGGAGATGAGGTCGATGGCCTCTTGCAAAGAGAGAGCTAATCCGCCGTGCTCTCCTGGTGCGGTGAGCCCGAACAGTCCATGCCTTGCCAAGATGCTGTGTAGGGTCGGAGGGAAGGCTCGGCGGTCATCCGCGTCTGCGAAATTCAGCTGACTGAGCTCAGCGATGAAACTGGAGTATCGTGCAGTTGCATGCTCTTCAGCGAAGCGTTCATGCGTTTCCCCGAATTGAGCGTAAACTTGGGTGTACATGGCCATAAGGCCACAATAATCCCGACCGCGTTTCGTGCCAATTCATCCGAGAGGCGACCTTGGCCAGACATTGGTATAGTGTGGATGCAGGCGCAGTATAGGCACGTTGCCGGTGGCCGGAGTGTCTTGCGGCCGCCCCGCCGGCGAGCTCTTTTGCAAAGCACCCGGTCATTTCCCATCGGATATCCTGTAGATTGGACGCAAAGCGAGCCTTGCGGCTTTAGTGTGCGATCATTCTAAACCATGTCCTGCCCCGAGCTCCGCAGCAGGGGAGTTGAGGGGATCCCGTCCGCGAGGACCAAATGAGGCGCAGAATAATCATCGCACTTCCCGCAAAATACCGTTTTGATTTTTGAGAATGTACTCCGAGTTCAAACAAGCCCTTAGGCCACAAGATGTAAGTGCGAAACGTCACGAAAGGCATTTCGTCGCTTTCCAGTTACGCGACAGGAAAAGAAGGTGGGCAAGGAGGTCGAAAGCGGGCGGGCGGCGCCGGGGCTACCGCACGCCAAGGGTTCGAACATTTGGATGAGCAGAGGCAGCTTCGTGAGTCAAAATGCCGGCTCCATCGTCGTACCGGACGCGGTACTGTCGTCACGAAGCACATGAAATTTGAGTCGGGGTCCTGCCGCGGCGCACATTGGATAGGCCGATGGGCCGGATCTTCGGGGGGCTACCGGCCGCTCCATGCAAAAAACCCTGACATTATTGCCAGGGTTTCGCATGTCATCGAGAACTTGAGAAGGTGGATCAGAAGTCCATGCCGCCCATGCCGCCGCCAGGAGGCATCGCGGGGCCAGCGCCGCCCTTCTTCGGCAGCTCGGCAACCATCGCTTCCGTTGTGATCAATAGCCCGGCCACCGAGGAGGCGTTCTGGACCGCGATGCGCACGACCTTGGCCGGGTCAATGATGCCTTTGGAGAGGAGGTTGCTGTACTCGCCTGTCTGCGCATCGAAGCCAAAAGAGTACTGCTCGTTATCGAGCACCTTGCCGACCACGATCGAACCGTCTTCGCCGGCATTGATCGCGATCTGGCGGGCCGGCCAGGACAGTGCTTTGCGCACGATCTCGACGCCGGTCTTCTGGTCGTCGTTCTTGGTGCGCAGGCCCTTGAGCTGCTCGGAGGCACGGAGCAGGGCGACGCCGCCGCCCGGAACGATGCCTTCTTCCACGGCCGCGCGGGTCGCATGCATCGCGTCATCAACGCGATCCTTGCGCTCCTTCACCTCGACCTCGGTCGCGCCGCCGACGCGGATCACCGCGACGCCGCCCGCAAGCTTGGCAAGACGCTCCTGGAGCTTCTCACGGTCGTAGTCCGAGGTGGTCTCCTCGATCTGCGCCTTGATCTGGGCCACGCGCGCCTCGATGTCGGCCTTCTGGCCCGCGCCGTTAACGATCGTGGTGTTCTCCTTGTCGATCATCACCTTCTTGGCGCGACCGAGCATGTTGAGCGTGACGTTCTCGAGCTTGATGCCGAGGTCTTCCGAGATCGCCTGGCCGCCGGTCAGGATCGCGATGTCCTGCAGCATGGCCTTGCGGCGATCGCCGAAGCCCGGAGCCTTGACGGCCGCGACCTTCAGGCCGCCGCGCAGACGGTTCACGACCAGGGTCGCGAGCGCTTCGCCTTCGACGTCCTCGGCGACGATGACCAGCGGCTTGCCGGTCTGCACCACGGCCTCGAGCAGCGGAAGCAGCTCGTTCAGCGAGGAGAGCTTCTTCTCGTTGATGAGGATGTAGGCGTCGTCCATCTCAACGCGCATCTTGTCGGCGTTGGTGACGAAGTAGGGCGAGATGTAGCCGCGGTCGAACTGCATGCCCTCGACAACGTCGAGCTCGGTCTCGAGCGACTTGGCTTCCTCGACGGTGATGACGCCCTCGTTGCCGACCTTCTTCATGGCGTCGGCGAGGAACTTGCCGATCTCGGCATCGCCGTTCGCCGAGATGGTGCCGACCTGGGCGATCTCGTCGTTCGAGGTGACCTTCTTCGAGTTCTTCTCGAGGTCGGCCACGACGGCTTCGACCGCGAGGTCGATACCGCGCTTGAGGTCCATCGGGTTCATGCCGGCGGCGACCGACTTGGCGCCTTCACGCACGATTGCGGCGGCGAGGACGGTCGCGGTGGTGGTGCCGTCGCCGGCAGCATCCGCAGCTTTCGAAGCCACTTCGCGCACCATCTGGGCGCCCATGTTCTCGAACTTGTCGTCGAGTTCGATGTCCTTGGCAACGGCAACGCCGTCCTTGGTAATACGTGGCGCGCCGAACGACTTGTCGAGCACGACGTTGCGGCCCTTTGGACCAAGCGTAACCTGTACGGCGTTGGCGAGAATGTCGACGCCGCGCAGCATACGATCTCTCGCATCTACTCCGAACTTCACGTCCTTGACTGACATAGAGAATTCCCTCAGTTCCGTTTAATTCATCCTTCAGCGCCCCGGTTGGCTCTCCTCAGGAGGGTGAGCTGTGCGAGCCCAGGATTAGGCGACTTTCTTCTTGGAGAACACATCGGTGAGAACGCCCATAATGTCGCTCTCCTTCATGATCAACAGGTCTTGCCCATCGATCTTGACCTCAGTGCCGGACCATTTGCCAAACAGCACCCGCTCACCGACTTCGATGTCGATCGGAATTAGCTTGCCGGCCTCATCGCGGCCGCCCGGCCCAACTGCAATGACTTCGCCCTGGGAGGGCTTTTCCTTGGCAGTGTCGGGAATGATGATGCCGCCAGCGGTCTTCTCTTCGGCGTCGATGCGCTTGACCACGACGCGGTCGTGAAGCGGACGGAAAGTCATAGAGGTCTCCTGAGCGTTTGAACAGTTGAAGTTAGGCACAATGTGACAAGTATACTGTAGCAAGAGTCAGGCCAGAAATGCGCTGAGCGATCTATCCTTCTAGTTCTGCAAAAGCATTGCCCGGGCAGCGTGTGTGTTTGTCCGGAAGCAAACCCGCTGAGGTGCACAGCCCGCCCGGCTGTTGTGAAAATGACATTGCGCTCCTTCGAAACACCCGCAGAGAGCCCCGGGACACTTCAACGTTGCTCAGGCGGCGGTTGCACTGATCGAGAGGCCTCGGGTTTCGACGACGTCGGGATTGCACATGATTACCTGACGGTACAATCTAGCAGTTTGGCCGGCGAAGCGTGCGGTCTACAAGCTTTATGGAAGAGCGGCTCGTCAAATCTACCGTGGTCGTGCATGCGAATATGTATGCAACATTCTCGAAAAAGTCGGTGCTGTTTCTTGTAAGAGGTGGCGGTCTCCAAGGCAGGTCACCATCGAATTGTTACCAGATCGCCCGTGTCCAGCCGTGGCACGGCGCTTAAAGCCTACCGAATTGACCCTGGTCATTCGTACGCCGACAGCACTTGAAGAAAGTTGCACGGGCCACGAAAGCTCGATTGCGCCGAGCAACGCGTGCGTCGGGGCTTTGGCCGACTTCGTTCCTCGCCCACGAGTCCGAGGGAAGGACCGCCGGGAGCTACTGGCAGCGAATCTGAGATGGCGGCCATCGGTCGGCAGAGCACATTCTGCGAAATTGGCATCCATATCTGACAGGTGACACCCAAACGAAGGCGTTCTTTCGGCAACTCGAAAGAGCTAAGACGACGATCTGGTTCACTGAGGCCGCACTTTCCGACGATAAATCTCGAGATTTGCATCGCGAGGGATAGCCTCTCCGGTTGATGTCGATGGCATCCAAACAGCTGTCGTGGATCAAAAGGACTGGCGGATAAATGAATCTTATACCTTGATATACGTTGTGCGGCGGCTTCCGGCGTGTGAAGGCGGCTTCGAAGTCGAAATTCACCAGATCTCCGCGCACCATGGAAAAGCAGCTGTGTCGTCCGTAGAAGTACATCAGCACATCCTCTCACTTCTTCAGAAGCCGAATCCGGTCATCCTGGATATCGGCTGCAATGACGGAACTGATACGCAAAAGTTCCTAGAACTGTGCCCGCAACCCCAGCTCTACTGCTTTGAGCCGGACCCTCGAGCGATCGCGCGCTTCAAGAAGAAGCTCGGCCCATCCCTCAATAGGGTGAAGCTGTTTGAAATCGCCATCAGTGATCGAAACGGAACGATCGACTTCCATCCAAGCAATGCAGATGGCGATGCGAAAGATTGGGACCTATCGGGTTCAATACGCCGTCCAAAGAACCATCTTACCGAGTACGATTGGGTCCGGTTTGATCACCCTGTCTCGGTTGAGACACGGCGGCTGGACGACTGGTGTAGCGAAGCCAAGCTGGACGGAGTCGATTTTATCTGGATGGACGTTCAGGGAGCCGAGGCCGACGTTATCGCCGGCGGTATGCGGACCTTGAGCAACACGCGCTTCATCTACACCGAATATAGTGACCGCGAGCTCTATGAAGGGCAGTTGTCCCTGCAAGCCATTCTTAACTTGTTGCCATCATTTGAAGTGGCGGCTCACTATCCGCGCGCAGTGGAAGGTGATGTATTGCTCAAAAATACGCGTGCCTAGCGGCTACTCATATCGAGCGTCTCATTCAGATAACGTACAGAGTCTTTCGCACTTTCAGGATTGACGGCTTCTTCTAGAATGAAGGAGCTTTGAATGAACGATGGG
>NZ_LFKZ01000096.1:0-22125 GCF_028128975.1 Bradyrhizobium sp. CCBAU 45321 | reverse complement strand
TCATGGCAATCAGCGATGAAAGGCGGAATTGGAGCGTGACCCGAACACGCGGCGGAGGAGCGCGGGATGGCTAATCTTTGCGGCAGTGTTGCCTCGAGATGCGTACGCCGACGGTGTTCGCCTACGAGCGGAGGAAGAGGAAGCAGGCTTGCCGGACGTTACCATGGGCACGACAGGATGGATCGCGACCGATTGCTCGCTTCAGATTTGTCAGTATACCTGGAGTAAGCGCAGGTTCGCCGGAGCCAGCCCCGGAAAACCGCGGCCCGAGCTTCGTACTGCGTGGGAGATTAAAGCCGCCGAGTCGCGGCCTCGGCTCGGCTTTAAGGCAGCTCGGCGTGTCCTTGGCCGCACGCGCAGCAAGAAGCGCGAAGCAAACCCTCAACCTAGTGGAAGTCGGACTTCCTCTCTGGCCTTCCTTACCGCATCGTAGATTCTGATCTGCAGCATGGGACGGCGTCTCTTGAGCTCCACCGCTTCTGACGATGCTCCATCTTTGCTCGCGTACTCGGTTTTGAATTGATCCACTTCGAGCACGTAACCGGAAGCTGGCAGTACACGAGTGGGTGCGACCATTTTGTTCCTTTCGAGCGAAAAGTTTGATCGCAGGGCCCGCCTGAGCCAAGTCGCCTGAGCTGCGCCAGCAGGAATTCTGCCTATCGATGACGCGGTGCGATGGACATCTAACCATCAAGAATTGAACGCGAGATCAAGAGATCCACTACCGCTCTGGCTGAATGCTCTAGGGTCTGCTCCATGGTCCTGAGATGAATATCCGGTGTTTCTGGTGCCTCGTAGCAGGCGTCGATTCCGGTGAAGTTCTTGATGTTGCCTGATTTCGCCTTTGAGTACAGCCCTTTCGGGTCTCGCCGCGCGCATTCCTCGATCGGCGTATCGACAAAGACTTCTATGAACTCATCCTTGCCAACCAGGATGCGCACCCTGTCCCGTTCGGCTCTCGTGGGCGAGATAAACGAGCAGATCACGATCAAGCCGCTGTCCGCCATCAACTTGGCAACTTCACCGACACGCCGAATGTTCTCCACGCGGTCCGCCTCCGAGAAGCCCAGATCCGCGCTTAAGCCGTGCCGGAGGTTGTCGCCATCCAGCAGCATTGTATGCCGCGACATTGCAAACAGCTTTTGATCAACGAGATTGGCAATCGCCGACTTTCCCGCGCCAGACAGGCCGGTGAACCAAATGACGCAAGGCTTCTGATTCTTGAGCGCGGCACGTTCCCTCCTATCCACGGATAGGGCTTGCCTAGCAATATTGGCGGTCTGCCGTAGCGGAACGGCAATCATGCCGGCCCCCGCCGTACGATTGGTGTAACGATCGATGACGATGAATGATCCGGTCTTCCGATTGACGTCATAAGCATCGAATACTGCGGGCATTGTGGTCGCAACATTACAGAAGGCGATCTCGTTCAACGAAACCATCCCGGCGGCCAGATGCTCACAAGTGTTGACGTCGATCCGATGCTGAATTTCGGCAATGCTGCCGGAAATCGTCTGCGATCCGATCCGCAGGATGTAATTGCGTCCGGGAGCGAGCGGCTCCTCGTCCATCCAAATCACATAAGCAGCGAATTGGTCGGCGACCTTCGGTTGATCGTCCGGTCGGGATAGAATGTCGCCCCGGCCGATATCAATTTCGTCTTCCAGTGTAATGGTCACCGCATCCCCGGCTTCGGCGCTGACAAGGTCGCCACCGTGGGTCACGATCCGCTTGACGCGCGTGGTCCGTCCCGACGTGGCGACAATGATCTCATCCCCCGCCGAGATCCTCCCGGAAGCCACCGTCCCGGCATAGCCTCGAAAATCCGGATTTGGCCGGTTCACCCATTGTACCGGAAAGCGGAAAGCCTGGCTTGCGGTGCCGGACTGGATGTCAATGCTCTCCAAATATTCAAGCAGGCAGGGACCACGATACCAGTTGGCACGCGCGGAGCGGTCTACGACGTTATCCCCGTAGCGGGCCGAGATCGGGATCGGGACGATCGAGGTGAAGCCGAGACCGGCGGCAAAGGCCATATAGTCGCGCGCGATCCGATCGAAGCACTCCTTGTCGTATGCGACAAGATCGATCTTGTTCACTGCCAGCACGATATGACGAATACCGAGAAGCGCACAGATAAAGGAGTGGCGGCGCGTCTGAACCATCACGCCTTTGCGGGCATCGATCAGGATAATGGCTAGCTGGGCTTGCGAGGCGCCAGTAGCCATATTGCGGGTATACTGCTCGTGGCCGGGAGTGTCGGCCACCATGAAGGAGCGCCGCGGCGTAGTGAAGAAGCGGTAGGCAACATCGATCGTAATGCCCTGCTCCCGTTCGGCCTCGAGGCCGTCCACAAGCAGCGCGAAGTCGATGTTATCCCCGGTGCTACCGTACTTGATGCTGTCGCGTTCCAGCGCCATGATCTGATCGCGGTAGATCATCTTGCTGTCGTGCAGTAATCGGCCGATCAGCGTCGATTTTCCGTCGTCCACCGAGCCACATGTGATGAATCGCAGCTGATCCTTCGTTCGCCCCGGATCCGGTTCCATTGTCGGCTTTGTAAACATCAAAAGTAGCCTTCCCGCTTCTTCTTCTCCATTGAAGCGGCTTCATCGGTGTCAATTAGGCGCCCCTGGCGCTCAGACACCGTCGCGGTCTGCATTTCTGCGACGATATCTTCGATCGTCGTCGCATCGGATTCGATAGCCCCGCTCAAAGGATAACATCCAAGGGTGCGAAAGCGGATCATCCGCATTTCCGGCGTCTCGTCGCAGTTAAGCGGCAATCGCTCGTCGTCAACCATGATCATCGCACCATTTCGATGCACTATCGGTCTTCGTTTTGCGAAGTAGAGCGGAACGACCGAAATTTTCTCGATCATGATGTATTCCCACACCTCGAGCTCGGTCCAGTTTGACATCGCAAACACGCGCATGGTTTCGCCCTGGCGAATCCGTGTGTTGAATAGGCTCCAGAGCTCCGGCCGTTGATTACGGGGGTCCCATACATGTCCGGCCGAACGGAAGGAGAGTATCCGTTCTTTTGCCCGACTCCTTTCCTCATCGCGCCGGGCTCCGCCAAAGGCGGCATCGAATCCGTGGAGGTCGAGCGCGTGTTTCAGCGCGTCCGTTTTCATCACCTGGGTATGGAGGGCGGAGCCGGACTTGATCGGATTGATCCCACGCGCGCTGCCGTCCTTGTTGACATGGACAATCAGGTCGAGGCCGAGCCGCTTGGCTGTCGCGTCTCGGAAGCTGATCATCTCGCGGAACTTCCACGTCGTATCGACGTGAAGCAGCGGGAAGGGTATTTTTGCCGGATAGAACGCCTTGATCGCAAGGTGTAGCAAAACGCTTGAATCTTTTCCGATGGAGTAAAGCATGACGGGCCTTTTGAACTCGGCGACCACATCACGCATGATTTCAATCGACTCAGCTTCGAGACGGTGCAGATGTTTTGGCAGCATATATCTTGTTTTCGGTGCAGGATCTCTGTTCTTCGCCGCTCTATGGCTCCAGCGTAGAGCGGGGAATATCCGCGGCAGAAATGGCCGGCCAAGGCGCATGGCTCGTCAATGAGGCCAAGACCCGTTCGACAGCAGACTTCGGACGCAAAAGCATAGCGCATTCTGCCGCTCGTACGGCCGGCGCGTGCGGCACACCTGATCGGGAGATCAGCGTGCCAGTTAAGTTGGCTAAATCAACCAGCGTGGCTTGATCACAACCATTCAGAGTCCTTAGGAGCTCCCGAGGATCTGCTCAAGCCGCGCGACCTCCCCTCGCAACATCTCGATAGCCACGTCCCGGTTCTCCGAAATGTTCCAAGCATTTTGGACCGATTCTCCAGCATGAGATCTAGACAGTCCCCCCGCCTTGGCACTTCGCAAATCCCACCAGGTTCGGAATAACCGACGATAAAGTTCGGTTACTTCCCGTCCCCTGTCCAGAACTCCGGCTTTTTGGGCATGCAGCAGTTCCTGCTCATATCCGAGTTCTACCAAAAGCTCGGCACCGACCAGATCGGTCACGGTTTGCATCTCCTCGACGCTCAATTGAGATTGCCATGATTTGACAGAGCTTTCGTCGATGGTGTTTCGTTCCAGGATTTTTCGGTCTCCAAAACTGCTGGACTGAAGATAATCTGCTCGTCCCATTCTCGCCGATGCGACGCCTCCTGGATCACAGCCGAGCGCTGTCAGTAGACGCTGGATTTCATCGTCCGGGTGCGCCACGAGCAGTTCGTATTGCACCAAATGAGTCTGCGGGCGAGTACGTTGCGCGGCGAGCCTGGGAAGACCCAAAACCAAATCGGCCAGTGAAGATATTATGCCATCGGGCAGTCGAAGCATGAGATCAGCGAGACTGGATACGCTGACCGGCTGCGCGCTTTCTGCCCGCAGTGGGATGCCCCACGTCGATTTCAGTGAAGCGGCGATCGCGTAGGGATTGCGCATCAGAAGGATGTGTGGCGCTTCCGGATAGACGGATTCAACAAATTCAAGTGTCGTCCAATAGCGTGGTGTCTTATCTATAATGATGCGCTTGCCCGCTTTTGCCAGATACTGATCGTATGCTGCATCTGCAAATGCGCGGCTAACGATCGTGCGATCTATCCGTCCCAAGAATTCGGAGGTGGCGGCCTCAATTAGAGAGCTGCCGGCCGGATGACGCCGATCCACGTTGCCAATTGCTTCAAGCGCCAGCATTAACCAGGGTTCAGGCGGAGCCACAATGTCTGGATGGCGCTGCAGCAAATGTGCCAGGAGTGTGGTTCCGGATCGTGGAAGACCAAGGAGAAAGCACACCTCAGGTGAACGACCAAGACGTCCGCTCATCATTCAGACACTCGTTCTTGGCAAGCGCCATCCGTCGGCGCTAGCTCGATTGGGCGAAACAAAGCCGGCCGCCGGATCACATGGGAGCAACCGCTCGCGTACAAGGAGTCGAAAGGACAAGAATTTTGTCTGCCACTCATGACTTGAGACCCGTTCAGTCCGATCGGGCGGGATCACAGAGCGATAACTGCAATCGCTTCCCCGATTGCTCGACCGATAAAACGAAATCAAGCAACAGCTCAATTGCACGAAGATTGACTGCGAATATGGGAAGGTTGAAAAGAACTATACGGACGTTTGTTAAAGACCGCGCGCGGCACATGGAAGGTTGATACGTATAGAAGATGCATGCGCTGAGGCATTGAAGAGGTAACTGCGACATGCACCTCGCTGAGGCTCGGCAGACACAAACAATTTCGGCATATGAGCGCAGTGCTGCAAAGAAGCAGACCATATCGCGGACATTCACACATGACAGGACGCAGGTCTTCTCAGCGCGGGAGCGATCCAGACGCTACCTTCAGGGAGCGCCGCCGTTGGTCGGCGTTCATGTGAGAGATCCTTGACAGGGCCATCACCAAGACGATGTCTTCACTGCCGATTTGTGACAACCGTTGAGACCACGCCTAAGAAAGTCCATCAATGATGATAGGATGCTGGAGCTCCTACCGCGACAGCGAAACACCATTCAAACACTCTTCTCAGACAAAATTTCTATGGGTACTGAGGGCGGCCCCCAGGGAGCCGCCCTACCGCGCCAGTACCAGCGCTGCTCAAAACTACCGCTGATGTCCGAGTCCGATTCCAAGATGCAAGGCCTTCTGGCGGAGCGCGCCGACGCTGCGTTTGGTCATCTTTGCTATTTTTATGACCGGGGTTCGGGCCTTCGAATGGACTTTGAGCTCCTTGATATCTGCCCTCGTCCATTCGCGCCGCTTAACGCGTTTCTTGGTTGCTTTCTTCACGATGAATGCTCCTTTTGAGAGGAGCGGCTTGTAGCATAGTTTTCACAGCACGACGACCGCAAAAAACAGACAATGTGATAGGAGTTGCGCCAAGGTATAACTTCATCATGCCTTCCAAACGCGAGAAGTCTGGGCTAGTACAGCTGTGGAACAGTAAACTTCATATACACCTCGCGCTATGAGAACGTTCCAATCGACGCCCTTCTATTCGCAGCTAAGCAACTGACACGCTCTGGAATGAGCAAGCCAAGCGCGAGATCAGTTTAGTCGACCGTGTCGACCACGCTGATGTGCATGAAGAGGCCAGATTCTCCATCCCTCAGGTTTGAATCAAGCCAGTATCCCTAGCCGCGTTGAACAACTTCGCAATACCCATTACAACGCCACTGTTTCAAATGTGAACTTCGAGATCTAATTGAGTACATCACGATCAGCAAGGGGTTGAGCGGCTGGCGGTCACCCCGGCAGCAATTTACGTGGGCTCAATCGCTTGCCGTGGGACGCTTTCTGCCCGCGTTCGTTCCTAGCTGCGAAGTCAAAGGGGCGGTTGCTCGGCTTTCGGCTGTTGCGCGGTCTCTCGCTCAACCTACACGCCGACCTAACTGTTCGAGCGTCTCAAGATATTCCCTTCCCTCCTCGGCGAGCATCCAGCATCCAGCATCCGGCCTCCCGCATCAGCTTTGGCCGAAAATACCGAGTTGGGACGTGCGGCCTGCGATGCGCTTCATACGAGCCGGCCACTCCGGGCCGCTGCTATACAGATATCCAATGCTGCTTAACGACTTCGATGCTCGCCCGGTCGTGCGGCTGGCCGGCAAGTATCTTCAGTATAGACAGCTGAAAACTCACGCGCACGCCATTGACTCATGCAAGAGCCCGATAACGCCTATTTTGCGGTAAGCTCCAGAGGCGTGCCCCGCTTTCAAAAGAAGGTTTCCTCCTTAAGCCCAATGCGCGACACCCGCCTGCTGTCGCCGCGGTAAGCAACGCTTTCTACGGCATCGGCCACATCCTGCCCGAAGTTTCTGAAGAACGGTTCAGCATCAGATAGCTGCGTTGACTAGGAGTGTGACGAGGTCTCAACTGCCGCCCCGGACCGGTACGAGATCAAACGAAGTTGGTGGTAACCAAGCTGTTGTACATCTTGACGAATGACGTCGCTCACGGAACGAAACGCCCGGTTCTTTCTCCTCCAATTGCCGTCTAATCCCGCGGGGATTCCAAAGCCTGTCGGGACGACCAAAAGATCGTGTCTTCGGTTCAAATAGATATCGAACATGTGATGTCTCTTGTCGCACGAGCGTAGATCGACCGTTCATCGGTTTGGTGACATCGAAGCAACAGTCTCCCTTAAAGTCACTGGACGACCAAATGACATTCGAAAGCTCCCGTCCTGAAACGTCAAGACCGTCACGGGCACGATAGTCTCGCAAGATGTGGGCGTGTTCACGCCCCAACTTGCGGTCCGCTGAGAGGCGCACTCGACGATCGTCGGCCTGAAACGTGGCGAGAGTACATCTAGTTGACTCAGCTGCTTTGCGGCTCTGCGGAGCCTACGCTCCAAGTTTTGGGTTCTGGCAACTAGTTGATGCGGCATAACCTTGACCAGTCCTAGCGAGCACATCCTCCCCAGCTATCAGGCTCCCAAAGCAATGGGTTTACGAGCCGCCGCCTTGCGAAGCAGACGATTACGTTTATCGCCGATACTAGTTGAAGTAATCCTCCGACCCGTCTTCGCGGACCGTGTCCAGAGTAAAGCAATGGCGCCCCCGATAAAGATGCACCTATGGCGGTGCCGAGCCGGGACGACCTGAACGCGACTATGTTCCAGGATCCGGGCCAGTTCGGGGCAGGCGTCGTTGACTAAAACGACGTCAGGAGAGACCGAAAGGACGTTGATATCTATGTAAAGACTGGACAACAGCAGATCGTCATCGTCGTAAGCTGGGGAATCACTTTTGAGTGGTTCGGGCGCGACTATCAGTTGCGCATTGCTTCTGGCAAGCAATCGGTCACCTCGCAGGACCCCGCACGAGCAAAGGGTCATCGGTCGATGCACGGTCGCGTTAAGCTCCTGCAACGTGTTCACACAACTCCTTCGACGTCCTCATTCAGTTCGTCGAGATAGCGGTTCTTGATCCGGTGGCGGACCCGTGCGCCAGCTTGCGTAGCTGCTGCCGCCGACGAGAGAACGCGGATAATACCACACCGAGCGAAGCTTAAGATGGGATATAAAAAAATAGATCGCAAGAGAGTTCGCGATCGTGAGCCGCATGATTGGTGGCCGTACCCACCACGACTTCCTTCAATCTCGACCACTCGTCGTACCGAATTTAAGGCCACGCTTACCCCATATTGGCCGTGCCTTCAGATTCCATAGACCGACTGCCGATCTGTGCCGATTGTGTAAGTGGAGCGTCT
Source organism: Bradyrhizobium sp. CCBAU 45321 (assembly GCF_028128975.1). Classification (NCBI taxonomy): domain Bacteria; kingdom Pseudomonadati; phylum Pseudomonadota; class Alphaproteobacteria; order Hyphomicrobiales; family Nitrobacteraceae; genus Bradyrhizobium; species Bradyrhizobium sp. CCBAU 45321. The sequence continues at coordinate 13,905 of NZ_LFKZ01000096.1, read as the reverse complement.
GCCATAGTAAGGCTACCGCACGGAATGGCAGCGGCCGGAAGTAAGCTTGCCGGAGCGCCGCCGCCAAGGCTCGAAGGCGGACGCCGGCCATTGAAGGCGAGGTATCATCCGATCGAGACGCGGGCGTCGGACACAGTCTCATAGGCATGCTCGACGAGCACGTTGTCGCACCGGGCAAGCAAGCCGTCCATGCTGGTGGCGATGCCATGACAGGCGAGCACGCCGGTGAACCTCGCGCCCGTGAACTACGAGTCTTGTTCGGTGCTGAAGAAGTCCCGCTTCCGTGGAACATTCAGGAAGTGCGAAACCCTCGCTTGCTCATGAGAGCTCGTCCTTGCGGGACGCTCGAAAGGCTGATGTGGACGGATTAGCTAATGCAGGTGGGGTTCGAAGCTCCAACACATCGGCGAAGATTGTCCAATCGCGGACACTCTTTTGCTTGCAAAAATCAGTCTCCGCCTGCTGAGCAGCAGCACTCAGGGAGGCGGCATCGACCTTGAATGCTGCCTGGCACGCACGATGCTCGCCGCCAGTATCGTCACAAACGGTCTTAATAAATCGAACATTAAATGAAGGCATGCCCCTCTCTTCCCGTGGTTCGCTTATCCACTATTCTGCTATTCGCACCGAGAGTATTTGATCTGCCTCAAGCAGCACCCCAAGAGGTATGTCTGCTCCTCCGAGATAGATCCAGATGTAACAGCGCGGCGCGACCCGCTTGTTGTCGCGAAGACTAGCGACGGTCTGTCTGTCCTACCTGCGGTATCGCACGACGCTTTGAGCCGAGGGGCAGCGCCTCTCAGGAGCCTCATGCCGCCGACCGGCAAATCAAGTCTTTGATCGAGGATTGTCTCGCAGAGACGATCGAGGGCAACATGCACTTACGCGCAGGAGATCGTGCGGCAATCAGGCAAGGAACCCCGATCTTGCACCCGACGGTCCACCAGCCGCCGCCACAGCAAAGCCGATCATAAGGCTTGTCGCAGCCGACGTTTCGACGAGCCCAGGTTCGGACTTCAGTGCCAAACCCTAAGGGTGGGATCAGCCTCGGCAAGGCTACCGACAATGAAAGGCGAACAATCGTTTGACCATCCGCGTGCGCGGAGCAATGAGGAAAAATGCTGCCGTAGCCCATGAACCGTGAGTTGCGCCTCAAATCAACACGCTGGCGTGTTGCAGAGAGCGCCAGGCCCTGGCGGACGCCCGAGTTCGGACATGTCGACTGCCAACGCGAGCGTCTGCGGCACGTAGCGACCACTCGAGCTCAACCACTCCCGGACGGACCAGCCTTTTGACCCGCATCAATGCTGCGGCGGCTGCGTCCTAATAGAAGTGATCTTCTAGTAAGGTCAGACGCATGGCGGAAAGAACGACTTGAGCCTATGATGCTTTCATGTCCGGCTACCAGCGATCACTTTTTAGGACTCCTTCCGGGCGCAGCCGAGCCGCGGGTCAATGACCTGCACATGATAAGTTGCGCCGCTTGCGATGGCGTCTACTTTATCGACCTGCGGACAAGCCCGATTATGCGCTCCGAGCGAAGCTACGTCCATCCTAATGGTGTCAACCGAATTCTTCGCGCTCTCGCTGGAGCGCGTGCTACGCGCGCGAGAGCGCGGCTGAGGTCGCCTGCACACCCACGCGATGACGCTGCAGAACACGGAGATGTCTCACCAACAAGAGACGTGACATGACAGAAAGCCGGACCATTTACCCCGCTCCGGGCCGGATTGCCGGAGCTGCAGACCAGTTTAGTTCGTGCAGAACAGTTACAAATACCAACAGCCGAGGTATTGAGCTGACCCAGATCGATTTGACGGAAGCTCAGGCCTTGTTGCCCGGCAGAAATCCAAATATTTCGGTCCGCGAGCGGATCGTATTCCGTACCAACGATGCCACGACCGATAGCCCTCTGCCGCGGCTCACGCCATAGAGACCGCGCGCCGTCCGGTCGAGTCGGGCAGAGCCTGTTCGCGCGGAAGCCAAGCGATGTTCGTAATGTTCACAAGGTTGTCTGCATTTGTCAGCTCGCAGCGATGAACTTCGTCCAGGATCCAGTGGCGATTCGATCGCCGCCCTTCGATCAGGATCTGGAGATTGCCGTGATCGAGGGCACTTCAATTCACCGGGTGATCTTTCCTTGTCGCCGGGTGTTCGGCGGATGGATCAACGCGAATACCGGAGAGCACGTCGCCGTGCAGCCGACGCATTGGCGTATCTGGCCCGGATAGCGGCGGCGATCCTGCACAATAGATTGGCGTTAGTTGAGGCAGGAACTGGCTTCGGCGTCCTCTCGTCGGACACTATGTAGAGTTCATCGCATGAGAGCCCTGACGGGAAACATGTCCGAGCGGACCGATTATGGTGGGGGCTTGCGGTGACCGCCCGGCATCACTCCTCGCATTGCTGTCGCAACCGTTCCCAATGTACTCGCGAGCGACACACCTCGGTGTAGATTCTGAATCTCAGACCAACGATCGCTTACCACGTCATAATGAGCTACGATAAACGTGTCGATATGGGTCCATATTTTCGGCGAATGTTCTCACCTTGATGAACCGTCGGCTATTCTCTCTCGGCCAAGTAGCGCGACGCGTCTGCGTCGTTCCTCCGGGTGCACCTCCTTCGGACCACCAAGTGGGGCAGGCATTTTTGTTGGCCCCAAGGCTTGCTCGAGATTGTGGAGAACGCAAATGAGCACAAGCGAATTCGCTTGGTCGAGAACAGACCCGAGCGCGGGATCAATGGTTTTGCGGATCGGATGCTGCACGCAGTTCGCGGGCGGCAACGACCATGTTGGTTAGGGCAGGCCGAACCTCCTCCCAATTGCGCGTTTTTAGGCCGCAGTCCGGATTGACCCAGAGCTGCGATTCCTGCAAACGCGTCCGAGCCAGCACCATCAGCTCCTTCATTTCGCCCACCTCCGGAACGCGTGGAGAGTGGATGTCGTACACGCCCGGTCCGATTTGATTTGGATATTCGTACTTGCTGAATGCGTCCAGTAGCTCCATTTTCGACCGCGACGTTTCGATCGAAATGACATCCGCATCCATTGCAGCGATTGCACCGATGATGTCGTTAAACTCTGAGTAGCACATGTGTGTATGGATTTGCGTTTGATCGGCAACGCCCGATGAGCAAATGCGGAAGCAATCTCCCGCCCAATCGAGATATGCCTTCCACGCCGATCGGCGCAATGGCAATCCTTCCCGGAGTGCAGCTTCGTCGATCTGGATCATGGCTGCACCGGCATTCTCGAGATCGCGGACTTCGTCGCGGATCGCGAGCGCAAGCTGGCGGCAGACCTCGCTTCTGGGAATGTCATCGCGAACAAACGACCAGTTCAGGATCGTGACCGGTCCGGTCAACATCGCCTTCATTGGCTTGCTAGTTAGTGATTGCGCGTAGCGCCACCAGTCCACAGTGATCGGCTTCGACCGCACTACATCGCCAAACAGGATCGGAGGCCTGACGCAGCGCGAACCATAAGACTGTACCCATCCATTCCTGGTAAATAGGAAGCCGGCGAGTTGCTCGCCAAAGTACTGCACCATGTCATTGCGCTCAAATTCGCCGTGCACGAGGACGTCAAGACCGATGTCCTCCTGCCAACGTACGGCGCGGGCTATCTCTTCCTTGATAAACTCGCCGTATTGTTCGTCGCTCATCGCACCTCGCGCATGCGCCGCACGAGCATTTCGGACTTCTGTGGTCTGCGGAAACGATCCGATTGTCGTGGTGGGAAACGTTGGCAGTCCAAAGCGTTCCCTTTGGATCTCGGAACGACGGACAAATGGGCTGGCGCGCCGGCGCATCGTCTGGTCGATCGCCCTCATCCTCACAGCGACATTGCTATCATGGATCTTGGGCGAAGTCCGCCGGGCAGTCGCAGCGCATTCCGAATCGGCGAGAGCGAGCTCGACATTCTGGTCGCCAGCGAGTGCTCGCGCCAGGATCGCAAGCTCACGCATCTTCTGAACCGAGAAAGCAAGCCAGCTCTTGACGTCGTACGTGAGCCCGGTCTCGAGTTCAACATCGACTGGCACATGAAGCAGCGAGCAGGATGGGGCGAGCTGTACACGGTGCTTGCCGAGCTTCGCAATCGCGGGCTCCATCCGCTGACGGAGCGACGACAAGTTCGACCGCCATACATTCCGGCCGTCGATGACCCCGAGCGACATGACGAGGTCACTTCGGCCGACAGCGATGACCTGATCCAACAACTCTGGCGCTCGGACCAGATCGAGGTGCAGACCGGAAACCGGGAGGCTCAATGCGGTATCCAGATTGTCGCCTAGCTCGCCGAAATAGCTGGCAACCATGATTTTGATAGCCGGTCCCTCCTTTGCGAACCGGTTATAGGCATGTAGCAATGATTTTCGCGCCGCCTCATCCAGATCAAGGGCCAGGCAGGGCTCGTCAAATTGAACCCAACTTGCCCCTCGGTCGGCCAATTCATGCAGAACCTCGATATAGACCGGTATTAGATCATCGAGTAGGGAGAGGGGCTGGAACGCGCTATCGGCACTCTTGCCGAGCTTTAGGAATGTGATCGGCCCGATCAGGACAGGGCGGGTCTGAAAGCCAAGAGCCTTTGCTTCCTCATACTCTTCAATGGGTTTGCGAGAGCAAAGTCTGAACGCCTGTCCCTTGTAAAACTCGGGAACCATGTAATGGTAGTTGGTGTCAAACCACTTAGTCATTTCCTGCGCGGGTGCGCCAGACCCCCGCGGCCCCAGACCGCAACTCGCATCCTGGTCGTCGCATTGTGATCCGCGAGCCATGGCGAAGTACGTCTTGAGGAAAACGTATTCTCGTTTCGAGGCGTAGATCTCCGGGATAGCACCAACCATGACACTTGTATCGAGCACCTGATCATACAGCGAGAAGTCATTCGACGGAATGATCGTGACGCCGAGAGACTTCTGACGGGCCCAGTTCGCTGCGCGCAGACCGGATGCGTCCTCGAGCAATTGCTGTTCGCTGATCTTTCCCGCCCAGTAGCTTTCAAGAGCGAATTTGAGCTCACGCCTTGGACCGATGCGTGGCGTACCGAGCGTAGCAACCGGAAGAGAGAGAAGAGACATAGTGTTAACCCCTGTTAGGGACAGAGGCCATGGCGGACGCAGGCAGAGGAAGTCGCGCGCGCGACGGCTGCTTGGCGCACCACCGAGACACCCCGCCCGTGGACCAATCTATCGTCGGGGCAGGTCTCCTGGCTCGCTGGTCGTCGCTGCTGTCCGGCCTTCCCGAAGCCGTGCGGGCTTCAGTGACATCGTTGGACAGTAGCTCGCAGCTCACAGTTGCGGGGGCAGCGCCGGCATTTGGACCGGCTTCCCTCTTAGTTCCGGATCAAGTGGGATTCGGAGAACCTCGACGAGTTCGATTATCGGCAGGAGGACTCTTCCGTCAACCTCTCAGATTTTGTGGCACGCTAATCTGAGACATCTAGTAGGCGAATGACCGTGCATCTCTATGATTCTCTAAACAGAGCTGTCGCAATCAGAGATGTCCTTGTCTCAGAGGTGGGAGTGAGACTCGGAGCTGCCTTGAGGCGACGCCACCCGCCCCATCAATGAAAGGGACAAAACCAGCCCGCGCGGCGGCGATTACCGCCGTTTCGAGCAGAATGCATTCGATGCGGCTTCCGACTTCCAGCGATTCGCCCAGCACATCCGCTGGCCAGCTATTTTCGCGACAGAGGATCCCCATTGAACACGTCAAGGCAGGCGGCGCAACTAGCCACATACGCGGCGAGGAGGTTGCTTTTCGTGCCAGCCAGACTTCAAAGTTCGTCGATTAAGTCGGCTTCGTATCGCCAGCCATCATGTAGGCCGAACGCCGACGGGCAACTATAGCGAACCACACGGTTCAATGACGGCAAACGCACTCCCGATTCTCATCAGGCACTTGGCCTCGAGCTACGGCCGATACACTGAATGGAACATCGAACCGTGCGCAGGTCGGAAAGTCGACAAGAGGGACATAAAACCCGTGCAAATCTCTGCCTGCTGCCTGGCACGAAGAATGCAAGCCCCTCGACATGCCCAGTCTCTTCTGCTTGGGGATGTCCAGCTCAGCCAATTGACGCTGTCGCTGGCTAGGGAAGTTAGCGGCGCGTGACATAGAGAGGAGCGCCTGCCCTCGTAGGACAGCCGCGGGTGCCCCGTCGCGTCTCCGTAAACTTCTTGCGCTCGCTTATAGCAGGTTCAAGGTTACCGCTTTGAAAGATGTATGGATGAAACGCGATAGGCGGAGGATTATGAAGAGAATGTCGGGAAGACCCGCGCTATGGCTTCGTCTGGGCGGACTGTTAATCTGCCTAGGCTGGCCGGCTGCCATGAGCAACACTATTCGCGCCAGCGACAACCCACTTGTCGAAAGACTCAAGTCAACTTGGCGAGCGCAAGATGGTGAGACGATAGAACAAATCATCTCCAATGTCTCGAAGGTGGCACAGTTCGTCCCTCAGATGTGGGGGGTCGCTGAACTCGGCGAAAGCGACCATGTTTTCGTTTCGTGGACCAGGCACCGAGACAACAAATCAGACGAACAGTACGCGATCACCTGGAAAGTCGCGCTCGACGGTACGATTGAGCTTGCGTCAACCTATGCGAAGCCGATGGAATTGGGCTGGCGTGCCCTAGCACTCTCGTTGATCGCCAAAGAAGTCGCAGATGGTGAAAGGGACGCAAACCTTAGCTTTCTGCATGATCCAAATAACTTCAACTTTGTGACTACGCCGCAAGGCCGGCTCGGCGATCTTCTGCGGCAGGGCCGATGCACTATCATTGAACCTGTTGGGGTAGACTACTTACCCAAGCAGAATGACAAGCCGAACGAGAAAGGCGATCTATGGCGCATTCTGCTCTTGGTGAATTGCGATATCCAAGGACCACGTTATTTTACACACAACGGAGTCATCACTTTTGAGAAGAGCGAAGGCCAAGATTGGGAGCCACAATCCTCTTTTGCCAAGCGCATCGCGAAATTTCCTCCGGGCTCCTGGTTCCAACGGACCGAGCCAAAGGAAGAGGAAGACTCAGGAGAGCGAAGGCCTTAGCAGACGGTCGCGCAGAGCAACACCGCACCGCAGCTGCCGCACGGTCGAACGCCTCGTACTAACTGCAAGAGACACGCGCTCTGCAGTTGCGTTGTTTAAGGCCTGCCTTTCTCGCAGCACTTCGGCCCTCGTACGGAAGGTCGAGCAGCACGATTGCGTTTTTCCGCCAGGTGTCGAGCTCAGTGGCGCGTACTAGTTTGCGAGATGTGGTTTGCCCGCCTGCACTCCACCCCGTTAGAGTACACCAACTGCGGGGGAACCAGCTCTCATGCATTCTTCACTAGAGCGCTTGGAGATGCCTCCGGCCAAGCCGATTCGGGGTGCGCGCCGCGCATCGTGTGGTTGCGCGGCATACGCAGGAGCGTGAGCTTAGCGACTTTGAGCCGGCACTAGGGACCGATGCTGAGACGAAACAGGAAGTTACAGGGTAGTAACCCCGGCATACCCGCTGAGCGCCTGCCAATTTCCGAGTGCACAGGGCGGGAAGCTCCGGAGCAGTACGCAAGAAGGTCGATTACCGCACTGACTCAGCCGTAGATTTCCTCGCACTCATTCGTCTGCACGTCATAGACCCGGATTTTAAGCATGGGAAACCGCCTTTTTAATTCTGCTCCACCTGCGGTGGCACCGTCTTTGGTTGCGAATTCGTCTCTGAGTTGGCCATCTACTTCAAGCGCGTAAGATGAGACCGGTACTTCCCGAACGACTGCGACCATGTCATTCCCATTATGTAGTGATGTGCTTTAGAATGATGTAGCTTGAGTCGGCTAAACCGCACCAGAGCTATTCACCCGAAGTACGCGATGCGCAAACACGTATTGTGGACTTAAACCTCACACGAATTGCATGGCACTCGCGATTGTCCGAACACGTGGGCAGCTTGCCCACGCCTGGTGCATCCACGGCAAAGCCCGCGGCTCAATATCGCAGCCTTTTCAATTCCTGGAGAAAACGGGCACTGATGCCAGCGCTCCTAGGTAAGTCACTTGAGATCGCGGCGAACCGTCACTACGAAGAGCGGCGGCCCGTAGCGCCTGAGCCATAAACAGTTCAAGTCTTGTACGCACGTCTGGGCAGTAGCACTAACGACTATGGTGCCGCGCGGAGGAGCCAAATGCCATAATGCGATTGGTATCAACGATCATCTCGTCTGGCGTAACAAGGAACGGATTTGCGCGGTTTGCTCGAACAAGAAACCTTCATTTACGCGGCGAGCGTTGAGGCTGAACTCCATCACGTCTTTGTCTAAACCGGTCAGAGCGAGCCAGAGCAGATCCTTTTTGAGCATCTTTTTCGTGACAAGACTTTGGGGCGCATTTCCTCGCCCTCGTCGGAACTGTCCGGTTTGCCGATGGAAGTCGTCACCAACAATGGCAAGGTTGCTCCTCAACGCCTGAGTCCGCCGCAAGCACCGACGCTTCATAGCCGCTCAATTTTTGCAAGGAGGGAGCACAGCGTTCCAAGGCTCGGGCTTGTCCAGCATCCCGAGTTCGGCGCCACGCGATGAGACTCTCCTCCTTACGTCCAGAGGGTACAGCACGCTCGCGGTGAGAGAGCCGCCGATGCTCGAAGGATACCGCCGCACGCACACGGGAAGAAATCTCTTGATCCTTACGCAGCGTCAGGTCGTAGGTTCGAACTCACGCGAAGCTCTCATAAGGCACACATCGAAGCCGGCGGAATGGACATCTGCGGTCGAGCAATCGAATGTATCGGCACCGTATCGTGCGCGTGAACATGGATCAGGAGCGAAAGGTTATTGTCGGGATGAAGCACCGCGGAATTATGTTCGCATTGATCGCTCTCATCACATCTCCGGTTTCCGCCGCGACACTCAGCGGTGCTCCGCGCATCCTCGACGGAAATACGATCCAGATCGAGAAAACCACCGTTCGGCTCTCAGGCATCGAAGCTCCTGAGACCGATCAGATTTGCCTCGACGCACAGGGCCGCAAATGGGCCTGCGGCGTAGCTGTTCGCGACGAGCTCATCAAGCATTCGAATGGGCGAACGTGGGATTGTCATACCGAAAGAGTCGATGAGTATCGGCGAGCCCTCGGCAGCTGCTTCATCGAAGGCGAGGATGTAAACGTCTGGATGGTACGCTCGGGCTTGGCGCTATCGGCTGGTGCATCTCACCATACCTACGTTGTTTATGAGTTGGTGGCCAGCACAGCCCATGCGGGGCTGTGGTCCGGCGCGTTCATCGCGCCCTGGGACTGGCGTCGCCGCAATAGAAGCACGATTATCGTGGGCGCGACGTCGGTTCCGGTCGACGCTCAGGAAGTCCTGCTTGGATCCGTCTTGCTATTGGAACCGCCGTCCCCCGAGTGCCCGATAAAAGGCACAGTCGAGCGCAGAGGCGAGCGCATTTATTACCTGCCAGGGCAACCCGGTTACGAACAAATCGACATGACGAAGAAGCGCGGCCAACGCTGGCTTTGCAGCGAAGCGGAAGCCGAAGCCACCGGGTGGCGTAAGGCCGTGCCATGAGGCGACACATGCAAGCAGCCCATTCTCAAGACATATACCATTTAGCCAAGCACGCGCGTTCGCGGCGGTCACTGTTGCTGTTTGCTGCTTCGACAGTTTTCCTGCGGTTCGGCAATAAGATTGTCGACGCGAAGGAAGCAAAAGGCCCGCCCAAGCCAAACAACGTACTCTCGCCAGATGCTGCCCTGAATCGGCTGCTGAACGGGAACGATCGTTATGTCCAGGGCGCACCACGAATCGACGATTTCAGGCGCGAGCGGCCGGTCTTGGTTGAGGGACAAAATCCATATGCGGCGGTTCTGAGCTGCGCCGACTCCCGTGTGGTCCCCGAACTTGTCTTCGACAGCGGACTAGGTGATCTGTTTGTCTGCCGCGTCGCCGGCAACTTCGCTAACGATGACACGCTCGCCAGTATGGAATACGCGGTTGCCATACTCAACACGCCGCTGATCCTTGTACTCGGCCACGATCATTGCGGTGCGATAGACGCCACGATCAAGTCGATCCATGAAGATAAGCGGCCGCCGGGGCACATTTCATCCCTGGTCGCTGCGCTTTCTCCTGCAGTGAAAGCAACCGGCGACCAAGCCGGCGACGCGTTCGCCCAAGCAACCCGACAAAATGTGATCGATAACGTCAACAAATTCAAATCGACGGGCCCGATTCTGAACGCCGCAGTCGAGCAGAACCGACTGAAAGTCGTGGGGGGCGTATATCGGATCGGCACCGGCAAGGTCGACATTGTGAGCTGATGCCAGCACCTTCACACTCCGACAAATCGTCTGCCGCCTGATACAGCGCATCTGTTCCGAGCAGTTTTGTTGGTCCATCGTCTACAACAACGACGCCGGATACTATCCGCTCCACAACTGTCATCGCTTCAGGACTCCTTAGATATGCGCGGTCTCTTAATTCTTCTCTTGTTATACGCACTCATGTTGGCAACGCGTGGCCAGCATCCAGAAACCCACATAGCGCGTCCGGCAGCATTCATGCCTCCTGGTTGAGCCGCCAACCCAATGGAGGTGGTTCAGGCAGCAGATCGCAATGCGAAGAATTGCAAGCTCTGCACTCCAGAGCACGCGACGATCCCGAGAGCTTCTCAGCTCTGAGCGGGCAAGGCATCCACGGTCCTGCTTTTGTAATCGAGCTCAGCCAGGGCCGAGGATCAACAGAACAACCAGCATGACTCCCCGGCCTGGGGCTGAAGGCAACATGCTACCCGCATCAGTACCGGACGGTCTCCCTGCACCAGCCACTTGGGAGACCGCGACCGTCGGAAAGCCAGCGTCGCATCAATCATTCGTTAGATCGTCTCGTTCGCCGTCCTCCATGACGAGCTCGACACGAGAAGAAACTCGAAGCTTACAAAGTGGCGTCGCCTGTACACGGAGGCTGGTCGGTTCTAAGCCGCGGCGAGACTTAGAGAATGTTTCTAGTTCTACCTGCACAGGTGACGTCGGTGCGCCAGCCATGTTTCAACCGCGCGCACCGCCTCTACAGGCCTGAAATCAGCTGGCAACCGCTTCCGAAATCAGGCTCTTGCACGGAGTCGCTTAGTGGGAACAGAGCACTAGCTTCAGATCGTGTGGCGCCTGTTGTGCCTGAAAGCAAACACGGAGGCACGAGCATTGTGCTAGCATGGCACGGCGGAGTGATCTCGCGCGATTCAGACAAAGCCGGCAGCCATGCTTGATGGCACGTCAATTGCTGGGAAGACGGGCAATAGGCCGCAGGCTTGGGCGCTCTCCCAAGCACAAGTCAAGAATTTCGACTTGGTTCGACCCGGCCTGTCCCAAGTGTGACCACACGTTCATGTGGAGAAGACATGCACCGCAGTCCCCGATCGACCGCCAGAGACCCAGTGCGGTAAGGGCGGATCGATGCCGCCGCAGCGTATCGGCTGCTTTGCCGGCCAGCCTCAATGCCAGAACAATAGCTATATCTCCGTCAGGCCTCCGGCCGCTTAACTTGGGAAGCTACCCTATGCAATCTCATGCATTCGATATCAATTGCGACAGCTTTGAGAATGCCGTCCAGCGGGTGCCAAATCACTGGCCTCGCCATACGCGCAGTCCATATGAATGACGCGCGGCGATGATCGGCTCAAGATACGGAGGATAATCTATGAACGCTCCACCAGAAAAGATAACTTCCGGGACCCACGCCGCGGCTGCGACCTGGGCTAATCTGTCGCCACTACTCGTCGAGATCCGTGCGCGTCGCAACGAGTTTAGCCGCGCGCAGAAGATTCCAAAAGACATCGTCGACCGCTTCAGACGCGTCGGCGTCTATCGGGCTATGGCTGCCAAGCGATTCGGCGGTGAGGAGCGAACGCCGGCCGATTTTTGTCGGCTGGTCGAGCGCATTTCCGAGGCCGACGGCTCGGGGATGGAGCTCGCTACCTCGCTGCTCTTCCGGACGACACCCTTCGCAAAGTGTACGCCAATGGACCTGACGTGGTGTTGGCGGGTGCGCTTTTCCCGCTCCAACCCGCTAAGCGATGCGCCGACGGATTTATCGTGAACGGCGTGTGGCCATTCGCTAGCGGCTCACCCGAGGCGGATTTGATAGGAGTTGGTATCACGTTGGAAGACGATCCGAGCGGTGACCTCCCGCGCGTAGCGGTGATGCCGGCCGAGAAGGTGACAATTCGGCCCAATTGGGACGTCATCGGACTGCAAGGCACCGGAAGCCACGATGTCGTGGTCAGCGACGTCATTGTGCCAGAGGAATGGACCTTGATCCGCGGCGGTCCGCCGACACTTGATGGGCCGATCTATCGTTATCCGGCCGTCGCCTTCGCCGCGCAGGCGCATGCCATTGTCGGCATCGGGATTGCGCGCTCCGCAATAGACGACGTAATCGCCATGGCCGAAACCCGTGCCTCGATCACTGGAGCGCCCATGATGGCTGAGCGCGGCTATGTCCAGCTTGAAATCGCCAAAGCCGAAGCCATGCTACGTTCCGCTCGTTCCTTCTTTTACGAAGCCACGGAGGAGCTGTGGAAGGAAGCGCTCAAGGGTGAGGTAAATCTTGGCACCACGACGCTAATGCGGCTCGCCGCGACGAACGCCGCGCGGCAGGGGGCTGAGGTCTGCAGGATTGCGAGCGGTCTGGCTGGAACTGAGGCGCTCTATAGCACCAGCAATCTAGCACGGGCCATGTGCGACAGCTTCGTGGTTGCCCAGCACGCAGCTTTAAACGAGGGAACGCTCCAGAGCGCTGGCCGCGCCCTGCTGGGAAGTGCAATACAACAGGGCTTCCCATAAAGTGGGGCACGCACGGGCAAGCCACACGCCACACCGACGGTTACACTTGCGTGATGATGTGGTCTGCCGCTGAGGACATGGCCCTATGTTCCAATGTGAACAAAGACACCGCTGGGCTCTCTTGATCCCCCTCCATATCCTGGACTACCCGTTCGTTGTCCAAACATACGAGCCCTTATATTCCTCTTGGCCCCTGCCCCGATCATTGACGTGGCCGCGCAGGATACACCTGAACTTCTGCGCAACGGCTCGCCGTTCAACTCACGAACTCTCCAAACCACCGCGCAAGCGGGCTCGACTCTCGCACCGGTTGCCTACTTTGGGGCGCACGGCGCGGAAGAAGCTCTCCACGGCGCACTATCCTATCACTCACCCTTGCGGCTCATCGATGCGGCACGCCAGCGCTGGCAACGGCCGTGGGACGTTAATCTGAAACGTACTGTACACCCCCGATCGGAAAATCGATCAATCCGCTCTTGCCACTGCCGTCGAATCGGCATCGACCGCGCGGAAGAGGCGCTTCGGCCCGCATGAGGTCGCGCTTCGCCCGGGCGGCTCTCTTGCGGCTGAAGAGATCCATGGCGCCCGCCAATACAGCTAGCCCTATGCCGTTTGGATGGAGTGATATGGACAAGCCGGACCCGATTTTGGCTGCGCCGATGAAGCCACGCGATCAGGTTCGGCGTGATCGGCGTTAGATCTTGGCGAGTGTCGGTGGAGCCGAACCGACGTAGCGGCGCCATGAGCGCGCGAGCGCCGTGCTGCTACATCGGCTGTTCGATCGCCACGCTAGCCCCACGGCCCTGCCCTCCTCAGGACGGCGTGGACCCGAGGACTGCGATAGCGCGCTGGCCGCTCCCGCTCGATCGGCCAACGTGCACGCCGGCCCAACGGCAACCGCAGCCGCACTGCCTGTCCGGCCCGCGATAACCGCTCGCCTTGATGATCAACGTTGTGCAGCTGCGGCCAGCATAGAGGCCGCTGGCTAGGCCATGAATGAGGGTACTGTCCAGAATCTTTCGCACTTTTGATCAGGCGACGGCTCCGGTTTCAGAGAGTTGTGGCTGATAGAGCGGT
>NZ_LFKZ01000095.1:0-20801 GCF_028128975.1 Bradyrhizobium sp. CCBAU 45321 | reverse complement strand
ATGTCAGCAAGTCGACGATGCGCACAGTCAGACAAAGCGCAAAAACAGCAATTTCCTGCGTGCCGCTTGCCTTGTTACGGCGTCACACCGATCGCTTCCAAGGCGATTATAGGCGCCAACATTTAGCAGAGGCCGGGAGAGGCTATGTCGCAGGCTGAGGTAGAACGGTTTGTCAAGAATCTAGCGAAAGAGAGTAGTCTGCTCGAAAACCTCAAACAGAGTGCTACAGGTCTTGCACCGATTGCAGCGATCGGAAAGAGCCACGACTACGATTTCACGCTTGACGAGGTTAGGAGCTGCATCCGAGTACCAGGCCGACAGGAGTTGATGCAGCTCGACGCAATTGGCGGCGGCAAGAAGGATTTGAGCGGTGCCTTGAGCAGGATTGTGCATACCACTGCGTTGACTAGTTCCGCGGCGGAGGCACCCACGAGCTCCTGCAAGACGCGGAAGCGGGCCGTGACTTAGTCACTATCGTTTTACTTATTGTAGTTGTTGTCGCGGTTGCGGCCTGACATATTTTTGGCTCGGATTCCGGTGAGGCATTTGGCGCTGAACGATTAAGCATCGTCATCCAAAAAATGCGCCAGCTCACAATGCAAAATACCGAGATCAGATTCGTCAATCGCTGAGCAGTCCGCAGTTGCGAGTCCTCTGCCCGACAGCCGGATTTGAGTATCTTGTGGAAGACCTCGATCTTTCATCGCAGAGAATACCATTCGAGTTTCTCGATCGCATCCCCGCGCGATTGCACCGGAAGATCGGTCAGGAGTTTCCATTCAATCTACTTTCTGTTCTTTGCGCGCTCCTCGTTCATCAGCGTGGATCACTGTCAAAGTCAAAGCTGGATACCGCGACTGCTTGCCTATGGGTGGCAGAATACGGATTTTACGATACCTGATTTCAAGGACGGCCTGGTCTGGATTGCCCTTGCTATCCTGGACTTCGATCCGGTGGAGACCTTTGACCACGACCTCGTCCATTATCGTTGCAACGGTATGATCGCCATCGCCTGCCAGGCGATTGACACAGGTCCTTACCAGGAAATGCGTTCCAACCTCTTGGGCGGCGCAAAACAATTCATAAATGTCGGCCTCACGATCACCGATATGGATGTACTGCGATGGCTCCTCGAAAAGCTCCGTGGATTGCTTGAGGTTCTCCAGCCACCGAATGCTCTCCTTGGTTTCAATGGGGATCCGTGTCGGGTTGACCTCGCGCCTAAGCGCAGCGACCCCTTTGAATTTCTTTCTGGTCCACACTTCACGGCGTTGAGCCCCGGGGGAAGCCCTCGAGGGTCACCGCAAGGCTCGAATGCATCAATATTCCGCATGTCGTGTACGTTTCGGGTTTTCCGTCCAATCTTCGCGAGTTCCTTCTGGGGACACGCTTAATGATCCCGATCAGATCCGGGCGCTCCCTTTGATAGGTGAATTCGGTCGTATCATGCAGGACAAGACAGGCCCTTTCGCAGCCGCGATAAGTTCCCGCGTCGATTCAAGATGACCAGACAGGATGTCGGCCTCGCTTACTCGTTCATTGGAGAAGAAAGGATAGGCCGCCTTGGTATTCGCCCAGTCTTGGCAAACCACCGGAATGCTCTGTCCGATATCTCCACCAATCTGCTGCAGCAGCATGCGAAAGCTCTCGCCAAGTCGAGCGTCCCGGAATTCGCCCAGCGCAGCTTCACGGTCAAACCAGGTCGCCGCGTCAGACGCCAACCGATGCGCCTTCTCATCCCGGACGCGTGAAGTCAGTCCCATAGAGCACCTCTTCTCGAATCAGGTGCCCATCAAAGAATCGCAAGCGATTCTGGCGACTCAAGTTTCTCGACTCAGTGCACCTCAAAAAAGTGGGTAATCGAAAGCTTCACCGGACGGATACGGCTTAGCTCGGATGGATACGTTGGTGTGACATTCAACACGGCATCGAAGTCGCTAAGCCGACGAAAGTCAGTCCATAATTCGCCTGACTGGCCTCGCCTCAGCAAATTTGGCGATAGCTCACGAGCGGCCCGCAGTGGTCAACTGATCCACTCAACGTTCGCTCGAATGTTCGGATTCAATGCGGCCGTTGCCGCGGTGCCAGTCATCTTCAAGCCGAACTACATCATCCAATTCCGGAGTGGAGACCTCTACAAGAGTGATGTCATCCTTGGCTTCAATGCGATGCACCATGCCGGGCATGATGTGGACAATATCGCCAGCCCTAAGATCGATTTTTTTCAAACATCCAATGCGTCGCTCGCGACCATAGAAAAGTATACCGCTCCCACTCAGAACGAGGTTCGCCTCTTCCTTGTGTTCATGATATTGGAGGCTGGTTTTGCGACCGGCCTGAATATGAATGAGTTTGAAACCGAAAGGAGCCCCTTCAGCTACGAGCCAGCGCTCTTCACCCCATCCCTTGGTGACCTTCTTGGCGATGGTCACGTTCTCAACATTGAGGCCGCTTGAAGCGTTACTGAGTGACTTACTAGCGTCAGAACGACTCTCGTTCAGGTAATCTTGTTTCATATCTGCCCCCAACTTCATGCGGCAAAGGCCAAGACATATCGCTCGATGGATCGTTCAACCGCGCTCTGTAAAAGTTCGTCTAGGCTCTTTCCCTGTTTGTAGCATGCAGAATCCGCGACGTTTTTGATGGCCTGATATCTCTCGGTGCCAAACACGTAATGACCTGCGATTATAGCGCGATCTATATCGGATGCTTCGGAGTTCGGCTTCATCCATTTTTCCCAGGCGAGTGACTCGAAGGCCAGTTCTAAAAATTTTTCCAGTTGAACACCTAAATTCAGCTCTTTGAGGATGCATACAAAAGCTCGCGTTTCGGCGACGCCACACTCCGGTGCAATGTTAATTGCTGAAACGCCGGACCGTTTTAGTACAGAAATGTGCCCTGCTGGCAGGTAGTCGGCGTTATGGGCCTTTAATGCGCTGCCTCTTTCACGACAGATATTTGCAAGCTGCTCGACCGAGTGCCGGACCTCACGCGGAGCCGCCATGATTGCTCCCACGTTCTCCAATTCCACAACTTTTGTTCCGGTCTGAGCGACCACAAAGGTCGGCAAAGGCAGTCTGAGGTCAATTAGTCTCTTAAGGATATCTTGCAGCCTATCCTTGAAGTCAGACGGACAATCGGGATCGATACCCTGATCTTCGAAACCGACTTCAAACCGAACCAATCTACCAAGGCTTCTCGCAAAATCATGGCACTCCGCGTATAGTTCCACTAACCTCGTTACAGCCTTGTCAATTGGGGCAACTCCAGCTCGTTCTAAGCTGGTGTCAATGTGGAGTAGATCAAATCCTGCCCGGATGTCCTCTTTGAAGGACTCTAGGCACGATTTCATGGCTCTCTCGTCGCTATAGTCACGTTCACTAGGGTGCTGCCATGGCCCCCCGTGGTCACGGCAGATGAGTAGGGAATTCGGTGGGAACTTCTTTCCTACGTGTTCGGACAACGCCTGCGTGGTCCAATTCTCCACGTAACCGCCGCCTAAGTCGTCCTTCTCAATTTGACGCCTGCTCGCAATAAGCATCAAAGGGATTCCGTGATGCCTCGCGATGCTCCCGCAAGCTTCCACCGTGTTTTTTGACATCGGCCCGATTCCGAGGGAGGGCCGATGCCGTGCTTCTATTGGCTGTGTATTGAAAAGTGCCATTGTGGCCCTGATCGCATAAGTAAAGAATTCCTTTGACCTTCATCGCAACGGCATGAGAGTCGCTCTAACGGCTTTGTTCCGGAGCTCTGCGTCGCTGTTCTAGAAAACGACGCTTGGTGATGATTCTTGGCCAATCATGTTTTATGCATTCCGCAGAAAACCGGTCCTTTGTAAGATTGGCAACAGCTCATGATGGTTGTTAATCATGTAGTCTGGATACGCCGCCCGCAAACGCGACTCCGAAACAAATCCTCCGGTAATGGATATGCTTATGAGCCCGAGATCGCGTGCAATATCCGTTTCGACCGGCATATCGCCGATAATGAAGGTTGACTCCGGCTTCAAGTCGTTTCTCTGCATGTATAGACGAAGCCGCTCTCCTTTGCTCATCGATTTGTATTGGGTGGCGCGGCTTTCAAAGGCGAGCACATCGTCGATGAGGTCATTGATTTCAAGTCTTCTCAATTGGGAGCGCAAAGGATCAACTATATGGTTGCTTACGATGATGGACGAAGCCGCTTCTCGGCGCGCCAACTCCAATACTCTGCGCGCGCCCTGGCGCAGCTCGGCTTTACCTGCAAGAGGTTCGTAGGTGTCGTGCAAGATTGCGCTCCCATCGCGATCCACCATCGCGACCTCATCTTGCGACATTCCGAGATTGAGAAAAAAACGAGATAGTGGAACATCGCAATGTTCTCGAAGAGTCTTCATGTCGATTGGTGTATGACCAAAGCGATGTAGTATGGCGTTGGTCGTTTTGAGCAATGCACACGCATCATCGAGCAGCGTTCCATTCCAATCAAAGACAAGAACAGGTTTCATAAGTTTACCTCAAGCTGGGTCGCCTCCGAATAAGATCGGCGCGCTAATTCGCGCACGTCGTTGCTGCCCCGCAGCCAAGAGGGCTTCAATTGCCACCGTTTACGCTTGAGATGCTAACCCCTGCCGCGTGGAGAGATGGCTTCCCCTCCTCGAGCAAACGCCGTGCCAGTCCTTAGATGAATGGGCTCGCGCCGACACAGCGCGTTGGCAAGTCATCCATCGATGATGTCCCGTGGTTCGAGTGCCGACATGATGTCGAAAGCTCGACGGGCACTGTCCAGAACCCGTCAAATATTTGGAACGAGCGCTGCAAGAGCTTTTTTCGATCGACTTCCACGGGAGCGGTGCGGGTCATATGTTCGGCCTCTAGTGCGCATACGTCCGCCAGCCATGATCAGGCCCGGGACACGAGAGGCCGAATCACTTTACGCGCTTTTGCGGGGTGCGACCTGCTTATCTCGCAATTTCGTAGATTTTCTGATCCGCGAGCACTTTCGAAGAAGCGCAAACGCGTTTGCCGCGACGTTCGGGAAGCTTGCGCACATATTCAGTTGGAACGCCCCCGAACAGTGCCTTTAGCAGGTTCATGAATAGAGGGTCCGTCATGACCGCAGGGTCATTTTCCTGATATTTCCATTCGCTACGGGGATGTCCCGGGTTCTGTTGAATTGCTGAAGAGGTCGGCGTTGCCCACCTTGAGCCGGTAGGCTCGGGGTGCTGATTCCACAAAGGAGAGCAACGCCATGACGAGAGATATCACCCCGGCTGGTTGGCCGGCGACCGGGGCTGTGGACGAAACGTTTGCAGAAGTGCCGGCGAGCTTCGATCGGTTCTGCCTTGCGGCAGGGATCGCGGCGCTGGGCACGATATGGAGGCGGATGTGGCGGCGGCCTGCGGGCCGCGCCAGGTCGCGATGTGGCACGGCGGGCGCACTGTTGGGGCCGAACGCGGGGACGGATTGGTTTCGACGGCGGCAAGATCGAGGTCGAGCGCCCGCGGGTCCGGGGCGTGGACGGCCGCGAGATCACGATCTCGAGCTGGCCTCGCGGAGGTTCGTCGCCTGTCGGCGGCGCGGCTGGCCGACTTCATGGCTGCCGATCTGTCCGCGCTCGACCTTCTGGTGGTCCAAATCGATGGGCTGCATCTCGGCGACGATCTTGTGCTGGTCGCCGCGATCGGGGTTGACGGCGAAGGCAACAAGCATTCGCTGGCGCTGGTAGAAGAGGCGAGCGAGAATGCCGCAACGGTTCAGGCCCTGCTCGACAACCTGGTCTGGCGCGGGCGCGCCCCGACGGGGCCCACTATGCCCGGTGAGAGCACCATCGCACGTTGAGCGCCGTAGTAGGGGTCGCATCGAAACAAACTATCAAACTCCGTCGGACGCCTGATCGTGGTTCTTCATCGAGACGGTCTGCCATCGCCTTCCGATGGGACCCTGCATGCGACACCGCCATTGCGTGGTGTTAGGAGGCGTACAACTGATCAACGCATCGACAGTGCGGGGAAGAACCAAAATAGCGGAATTGCGAGCTGCGAGCGAGGGCAAGAAACACGAGAAGGGGTGGAAGCCTGGCAAGCAAGACACTCGGGGGCTACAGGCGCGGCAGGGAAGATTACTGAGACTCCAGCGCGCCGCGCCATTTTCCACAGTCCGTCAGATCCGTAAAGTCCTTTCCAACCGTCGCGTGATGTGGGTTAGTAGAGAACCAGAATTGTTACTGCGAACGACTCGCTGATTTTTTCGGCGGTTGCGGAGCGGCAAGAGGACTAGAGAGCTGCATGTCGAATATCATTCCAAAGAAGGCCAATGAGCTGATCGATCCCTAGGCGCAGATGATCGTCGGTTTTTTACAGGCTATGGGTTTGCCAGCAGACAATGTGATTGCGGGCCAAGATGAGCGGCGGATACTCGGCGACAATATTGAAAGCCTGATTCGTGATCTGCCTGTAGAAGTGAGGAAGGATGCTCGGTATCTCTCCGTTATCGGCGCCGGTTTCGGTCTCTTCGACTATTCCTTGAATGCGGTTTGGAATGAGGTCGTCATCAACCTGCGGCGCGGTTTACGGCCTAGAGGTATTTTTTCGACGCGGCTGTCGGCGGCAGCAAGGCTCGCGAGCACTACAAGACCGAAGATGAGCTTGCGTCTCTGAAAGACTCCGTGCTGCTCGATACATGCCGCAAATTGGAGCTGATCTTCGACGCGACCTACAAGAAGCTCAAGCATATTTTGGAGATGCGGAACGACACCGGATTTCGCATCCAACCAACTACACAATCAATGCATTTGAACTGCTAGTGTCCTGAACCAGAAGTTCGCAACATCGCCTCGTGCTGTACCGGGGCATTGTAACGGTAGAAGCGTTCGATCGAAGCAAGGATGTCATCGGCTGACTTGGTCCATCGGAATGGCTTCGGATCGGCATTGTATCGTTCGATGAACGAGGTGATGTCCGCCCTGAGGGCAGCGACACCGCGATAGAGCCGCGCCTGATCTTCTTATCCGTAACGCGAAGAAGCGCTCGACCTGATTGGGCCATGACGAACTGGTCGGGGTCAGGTGCACATGCCAACGCGGCCTTTTAGCCAGCCATTTCCGGATCAGCGGCGTCTTGTGCGTTGCATAGTTGTCCAGAGATCCCATCTGGCGGAGTGGGTGAGCGATCGGCTATCGGCCGCGGGGTCTGTGAGCTGCTTCGCTCGGGCTAGTCTACGATAATGTAAGAGATCGAGCGCAGATCTCTAACGCAAGAGCTAGGCGCACACATAGAGCTCACATCCCACATCAGCACATCGTTCGATGACGAAGATGCGACGTTAATCCAGCCAGATCGGTCATGGGACTTGAGCGACATAAGACGAGCTGCAACGAAATACGTTGCGAATCGAAGGTGCAGATGCGCTTGCGCCGCCGGTGCCCACGTCCCTGTGTTCCCGCACGTACGATCTGGGGGACGGCGGCGCAGGAGAACTGGCCGGCCAAAGCCCCGACGCACGCGTCGCGGCACGCCAGCAAGCCTCCGCGGCGTTCCTCGCGGAGCACTTCGATCGCTGGCAGCAGACCTTGCGGGCGGATCTCCGGCAATCAAAACCGGCCGAGGAATCACCCGCGGTCTCGCGGAGGGACGTGTGGGGTGAGCGCAACCAAAGTGTTGCTTCGCTCACTGCAGCAAACGCGAATGAGACGCAGGGAACTTGAGCCCGCAGATCACTTTCGCGCGAGACCGTCTTGTGGGCATCAGAATAGGTATGCTACTTTAAATTGCGTGGGGCAGATCTCACCCTCACTGGAAATATACAATTGGAGGTTGTCGTGACAAATGCAGCAGCGGCGCTTGCCCACTCGGTATCAGTGACAGAGAATTCCGATGGACGATTGGAGGTGTTCAGTCTCGGAATCGACAGGGCGCTCTGGCACATCTGGCAGGAAAAGCCGAATTCAGGTCCATGGTCGAGTTGGGCCTCGCTTGGCGGCGTTCTCACCAGCTCGCCCTCCAGCGTCGATAATTCCGATGGCCGGCTCGAAGTGTTCGCCCGTGGCACCGACAAAGCGTTGTGGCACATCTGGCAGGAGAAGCCGCATGCCGGACCGTGGTCAGGCTGGTCCTCGCTCGGCGGCACCATCACCAGCGATCCGGCCGTGGTCGACAATTCCGATGGCCGTCTCGAAGTGTTCGCCCGTGGCACCGACAATGCGCTGTGGCACATCTGGCAGGAGGAGCCGCATGCCGGTCCGTGGTCCGGTTGGGCCTCGCTTGGCGGCCAGATCACCAGCGATCCGGCGGGCGTGATCAATTCCGACGGCCGGCTCGAGGTTTTTGCGCGCGGGACCGACAACGCGCTCTGGCACATCTGGCAGGACAAGCCGCATTCCGGTCCGTGGTCAGCTTGGACCTCGCTTGGCGGCCAGATCACCAGCGACCCCGAGGTGTTCATCAACTCCGATGGCCGGCTCGAAGTGTTCGCCCGTGGCACCGACAAAGCGCTGTGGCACATCTGGCAGGAGAAGCCGCATGCCGGACCGTGGTCAGGCTGGGCCTCGCTCGGCGGCACCATCACCAGCGATCCGGCCGTGGTCGACAATTCCGATGGCCGTCTCGAAGTGTTCGCCCGTGGTACCGACAATGCGCTGTGGCACATCTGGCAGGAGGAGCCGCATGCCGGTCCGTGGTCCGGTTGGGCCTCGCTTGGCGGCCAGATCACCAGCGATCCCGCCGCGATCGCCAACAGCGACGGCCGGCTGGAAGCGTTTGCGCGCGGGACCGACAACGCGCTGTGGCACATCTGGCAGGACAAGCCGCACTCCGGACCGTGGTCGGGCTGGGCATCCCTGGGCGGGGTTCTCCTGAGCGATCCACTCGCGGCCTGATACGGACTGCACAAGAGGCCGGCCGCCTCACAAGACGGCCGGCGCCTAATTGACCCATCATTATGATCCGTCGCAAGATTGATGGCGATGCGGTGCTGGAAGCTCGCTTCGGCCCGCTGCTCGATCTGGCGCAGCGGGTGCGCAGCCAGGATCAGCATCAGCGCAGTCCAAAGGTCTATGCGTTACGTGCCCCGGAGGTCGAGTGCATCGGCATGGGCAAAGCCCGCGCGCCTTACGAGTCCAGATGCAAGGTAAGTATCGCCACCCCCGTGACCTCCCAAACGGCGGACAGTTCGTGCTCCATGCCAAGGCACTGCACGGCAATCCCTTCGACGGGCACACGCTCGGCCCCGTGGTCGCCGACACGGAGAAGCTCACTGGCGTGGAGGCGCGCCGCATCCATGTCGACAAAGGGTACCGCGGCCACAGCCACCCGCATCGGTTCAGGGTCTGGATCTCGGGGCAGGTCCGCCGCGTCACGGCTTCCATCCGGCGCGAGATGAAGCGTCGTGCGGCTGTCGAGCCCGTCATCGGCCACGTTACAACTCGCGACCTTAACGCATTTTCGAAGCTCAATGTGCTTCAGATGAGGTCGCGTCCCTGGCGTAGCTAATTGTTTGGATAGCCGCCAATCCTGGTAGGCGCCGCATGCCCCACATAGCGCTACAAAGCCCTACCCACGGGTGACGACCCGGGAGCGAGGCGACTAACTCTTTTTGGCAAGGCCAGCCAGTGAAAGTTAGTGGCGCATGGCAGGGACAGCGCTTTGCACTTTTCGGCGCCGAGTTACGTTGCCGCTTAAAGCGTCGAAGGAGCAAAACCGAAAAAGCGAGATGAGTTGAGGGATACGACTGTCGTTAGCATGTCGTATTTGTGCAATCGTGCTCAATCTGACCTGCCACGAGCTTTCATCCGCAACTCTCGAGCCTCTTCTCAGGCGACGCCTCGTGTCACAGTCAACTACCCGCTTAGGCAGTTGATCGAAACGACAAACATAGGACCAATCGATGCCAAGGAATGCGTTTCTGCGTCGCCGAACACCTTCACATCTGTAGTTTTCAAGCACGGGATCGAGGCAGGTTGCTGGGCCGAATAAGCCAAGCTGCTGGTTTGCCATGGCTTGACGAGGGAACGCAATTTGCCGGCGAGAGCTGCCGTGTATTGACCCGTTACGACGTTCGACCGAAGCATTTCGTTCTCGGGTTGACCAGGCGAACGGAGCCTGATGCCCCTGCAATTCCATCGCGCTGCCGAAGACATGGAAATATGGAGTGCGAACAGCGACGGCTATTCGTTCGTGATCAGCTTCCAGAGCCCGACTGGTCGTGGCTTCCGCGGAAGGTCGGGCTACGTCGCCTCGTGGCGTCCGCTTGACCAGAGCCGTGGCTCGATCAGGATTCTCGGCTGGCCGCTCCAAAGCTTCGCTGAGGCCGAGAATGCGTGCAACAGTATGCTGAATTACCTTCGAGACGTGAACTGACTTCCACTCTCTGAAAACTTGAGCCTCGCCAAATGCCGCAGTCACTCCGAGCGCGACCCAGGATACTCGATCGAATGTCACTGCTCACTCTTTATGTAAAGGCGTTGGAGCATATGCTGGCAGCCGATGCAGACGAAGTTGATCTTTAGGAATGGCAGTCGGGATGATGGGTTGTGTACAATGAGCAGCAGACAACTTAACGATGAGTATGACGCCGAGGAAGCCGAGGCGATTGCCGCGGCACTTGACCTCACGCTCGATGAATTGAATCAAATCGAGTATACGATAAACGAGATCGCCAACGACGATGGGCTGGTTTACGCATACGGCGTAGAAATCAAAGAAGGAGCCCCGCAGTACATCCTCGACAAGCTTGCGCCGCTGCCCAGGCGGGGCAACTTAGTGCTGATTCATGTGCGGGGATACGCCCACGACGCAGATCAAGAGGAAATTGAAATAGAGATGGCCAGGACGACCGTTTACAAAGTAAAGCTCTACAACATCGCTACAGATGAAGTGGTTATCTCCCGGCGCATGGCCACCTACGACGGGGCAGCCAAGATGGGAGGGTGGCCGGTTGAAGGCACGGGTCATATAATTGACCTAGCTGACCTAGAACCCGGCGAGGAATGGACACCTCGCGATTTCGATCCGACTACGATATGACGGTGCTCACGACTGAGATGCGTCAACCGCACAAACGCTCTCGAACATGATTGATTACCATCATACGGCGAGGCAATTTGGTTCTCCCGACTCATCCCGTAAGCGCTAAACCCTCCAAACAACGCTCGCAGTTACGGCGATCTTCTTGTCATGCTGCCGCGTCCTTTGCTTGGCCGAACGCCGCAAGACGTCGTATCAGGCTTGTTAGCACTTCCGGCTTTTTACCCTCTGCCCAGGCAATGGCAAGCAGCTCCCCGATCAACGCCGGATTTTTTCTGAGACCTCCAGCAGCCGGATCAATGGCGCGCCGCGCTTCATTGTTGACCCGATCCCAATCCGCCGCCTCGAAACACTGCCTAACGGAATCTTCGATATTATTAGGCCAAATCGCACAACAGTCACCCCAAACAATGGCCGACGGGAAATGATCGCCCCCCAGCTCAAGAGCCGCTAGGAGAGCTTTGTTGTCAACCTCATGGTGACGTCGACGATCAGGATGTTCCTCATCACCGTCAGCGTCGAATATGACGAAGCAGGGTATCTCCAGCTCCTGAGCGATAGTGAGCAATTGAAGAATGTTCGACTTTCCTTCAGTCGGCAAAATATGAAGTCCGGCCCTTCGCATAGCATTCCATTCGCCATCGAGATGAAGTGCCGCTGAGAGATAAGCACGGTCGGCAATCCCCTCGACGAGCACCAACCGCTGGCTGAAATACAATTCAGATGGTTCCGGCCGCAACGCCGCGAGTAGCTTTGCTCTCGCGACGGGGTTCTTGTCCGGCTTCTTGCCCGTCGCTTTAGAGATACGCACCGCGAACCTGTCGAAGTCTGTGCACTTTACGTGCGATTTCCCCGATTTTCCGTCGCGCCGAACTAACCGGATATCTTCAAACTCTTCGCCGGAGACGAAATAAGGGCTGCGAGTCGTGAGCATAACCTGGTTGCCCAAGGCCGCCAATTCTCTCAGCACGGCCGACAGGTGTTTTGCTTGCGGCGGGTGTTGATAAAGCTCAGGCTCTTCACATCCTAATATAAGGGTAGGTCTTTCGATGCTGGTTTCCGCGGAAGAACCGCTTTCGACGGACGCAAGCTCCTGCAGGATAGCGAGCAAGAACGACCTTTGTAAGCCGTGACCGAAGCGCAGCATGCTTCCCTTGAATGAACCTTCCTGTGCTTTGATAGTCGCTTTCGGTTCACCAATTGAAACCGGCTTGTCACTGCCCTGTAGCCATTCAACCATTAGGCTCGCGTCGGGGTGGGCGAAGACAGCGAGACGTTTCGCCAAGCTGTCTGAGATTTCTTGAAGTGTGCCCTGCTGCGCCTGAAGGAGCGCGTCGTACTCTGCACGAGCACGTGCACGCAGAGCCTCCAATGCATCGTCGAAGTCAACCTTCTGCCGGACAGTCCGTTGGAGCAATTTACCCAAGGCGGTGTTTCCCGCTTCTTCTGCTTCGGCGGATGCGTCCTTGACGGCTGGGAGAAAAACCCACTGCACATAGGGCTCAAGCCTTCCCCTTGCCCTGCCGACCCCATAAAAGTGATCAGTGCTTCGCTGGCTCTCACAAATTTCTGGACGAGCCTCCTCATAAGATCGAAGAGCCTCTATCATAGCCGCCTTGGTCGGCTTTTTCCCGATATCAGGGAATCCGCCAATCCCTTCGTGACCTCGAAGAAGCGAGCGCGGAGCGGCTCTACGGTCGCCTTGTTCTTGTCGTCCTCGAAAAAGGCGGCGAATTGTTTAAAAACGAGGCGCTCTCCCCACTGAATAACGGGAGCCTTAGCTGTTTTGGCATCGAAAACTGCAATGGAAGTTACAACCAACTCTCCATGGCGAACGTAGTGAGACAGGTCCTCTTTGGCCGCGTCGCTGAGTTGATCGAAGGTAACAGTGATTTGCACTGGAATGTCTGTGTTCCCACCGTGGAAATCTTCGGCCGTTAGCGTTGCAACGTCAGTTGCACTGCCAGCCTCTTGGAAGAAGACATTTAGCGCGCCCAGGATCGTCGACTTTCCTGCGCCGTTGGGCCCGACCAAGCAAGTACATGAGTCAAAAGACACTGTTTCGTCCTCGAAGGCCCTGAAATTCTGCACGCGGACCGAACGGATTCTCATGACATCCTCCATAAGCAATAGAATATGCTTACAACTTTCGCGCGCTTCTGCCCGATTGGTCAACTGTAAAGTTCTTTCTTAGAGTCGCTTTCTGCGAAAACAAAAATGACCGCATGCCAAAAATGGGCGCACGCCGTCTCGCTGGTAAGATAATCGTTGTAGCTAGCTGCACGATCACCGCGGGGGATGTCCCGATCGGTGTTGAACTACGTCTGCCGGAATGAATGTTGCGCAGCCCTCGTGACGTAGGCAGCGGGCTTAATCGTCATGCGATCGTGTGAGCCTGAAGGGCCGCACGCAGAACCGACGATTGCTTATGCGGCTTCAATCGCCGGCAGCCCTTGTTGGCCTCGATCATGCCGGCCGCGTACCCATCGCAAAGCCACACCGGCATCCCGCCAACGTTTTACGTTGCTCATGACGCGGTGAATGGTGCCCATCATGCTCTCGGCGATGTTGGTACAGGCGAGCGATCGACGAAGCTCCTTCGGCAACTTCAACCGGACGACAGTCAGGATTTCGTCGAGGCCTTCGAGGATGCTGGCCGCTACGCCGGACCATTGCTGGTCAAGTCGACGCGCGAGATTGCGGATCAATTTTTCGGCCTTGTCGGCGTCATCGAGCTCCCAGGCCTGGCTCAACACCCGACGGGCGACCGCGTGATGCTCTTTCGGCAGGCGTTCCATGATGTTGCGCGCCTTGTGGGTCTGGCAGCGCTGGAGCGCAGCGGCCGAACTGAAGGTGCGCCGGATCGCGCTCGACAACGCTTTCGCGGCCTCTCAGGCGTTGAAGCCTGCGGCAAACCCGGGGCGGTTCAGTGTTCTGCCATGTCCAATCGCGAGCTCTCGCATTCGCGGTCTGATCGCGGTTCGTTGGAGCGCCTACACTCGCGAGTGAGCGCGGCATCCTGAGTCGCCGGCATCGTGACAAACACGACATCATCGGGATCATCGCCAAAGTACATTCCAGCCGTCAGTCTTTACCCGCTGCCCGCACTGTAGCCCCGGATGGCGAGCATGCGCCTACGAGAAGTTTTGATGCCGCTGCCTTGGCATGGCTGCTCTTTCAATCGGCCAACAGCCGAATGAGACAGGCCCGGAGTGGTTCGCTAACATCCGGGGAAGCTCTGCTTACCTGAGTCAGAATGCCGCGCCGCGTGCGATTCTCAGCGCGCATTGGCCGTGATTCAATGCGCCATCCATATACGCATTGCTTGCTGGCATCACGCCGGTGCGGATAGGGGTAGTGCGAGAAGGAATTCGGCGCTGCTCGCCACTACTATCTCCAATAGCGCCTCACGCGGGAGTGGTAGATATGCTTAGATCATTCAACATAGTCGTCGCTCTAGCAGCAGTCCTCGTAGGATCGTTGCCGTTTGCTGCATCTGGTCAAACATCGCCACGTGGTGCTCCCATCGCCTCTAGTCCGACCGCCCCTAATGAAGCGAAAGTTGAGAGTTTCCGCTCACGCCTCCAGGATCAGCAAAAGACACTGGAATCATATGGGGCAACGATCTCCGGTTTGGTTGATCGTCTTAAAGCGGCGTCCGGCACGACTGTAGAAAATCGAATTTCTGAGGTCCGCAGTTTGAGGGATGCACTGGTTCAATTGGGCGTCCAATTACAGCCAGACGCACCGTTGTCCCAAAGCATCGACCAATATCAGAGCTGGATTTCGGCGCAGATGGGCCGTGTCAACAATCAGCGTTCCACGCTTGGACCCCGAATTCGTCCAGGAGCTTGTGCGTCGATACCAGCAATATCAACAGGAGGTAACGCGTGCGCGCGAGTCGGTTAGCAACCACTCGAATGCAATTGACCGCACTCTGAACGAGCTCACGACAGCCGAGCTGCGCGCTGCGGAAATGTTGATGGCCGAAGACGCAGCTGCGGCGGTCAAAGAACTTCTCGGAGTGTTGGATAATGTCGGTCAGACAATCGAGGACATTCGCAGCAATCTACGAAAGCTCGGCAATGCCGGGGCGTAAGTGACGGCGATAACTTTCCTCTTCGGCGAGTGGACGGAGATCACCACTTGTAGGGGGGTTACCGTGCGCGTAGGACTCATAAGTCTGGTAGCGGTGATCGTGTGTGTTGCCGCAGTCGGCGCGGCTCCAAGGCTGGCCGACAAACAGATATCACCAGGTGCGGGCGAGCAGAAGGTCCAGACCGAAACCACGAACACCCGTCCAATCGTGCAGCTGGACGAATTAGTCGATCAGGCACCTGACGGCAGCCTCGTGATCGAACTTTATCAATCGGTACGCAACATCAGAGACGTGGAAGCAGTAAACGAGCACGTCAAAGCACAGGTCAACAACGCACAGTCTGTTGCCGCCGACGTTGCGCGTTTGCACGACAGCATCCTGAAATCGTGTGACGACTCAGATTTTCCGAAAACTGAAGTTATCGCACTCAAGGCTCGTGCCTTCTCAGCCACTCTTGCTCGAGTCGATGGCGAACTCACAAACGCGTTGGCCGCGACGCGGCAGATAGTTGAAGCCGAGAGACCTGGCTCGATCAAGGCCAAGGAGGATATAAACCGATTTGTGCTTGCAGCGCATGAACTCGGTCGTCTGCGCGTGCAGGCGACCGAGATCGCAAAGGCGATTGAGGGTCTCAGCGTCAGCATTCGCACAACACTAACCTCGTGCACCGCGACGCCGGTGGCTCCGCTGTTCGCTATGCGCGATGTGCTTCCCCTTGGAGGTCAGGCGCGGCAATTTCCTTCCATGAAGCAGAAGCGCGCGTTCAAGCCCGCAACTACGCTCCGCCGCCGCTCACTTAGGCAAGAGCCGCTATAACCCGCCACCGGTCGCATGCAGGTCTGCGTCCTGTTGGAACGGAAAACAAGCCGCTGAAGAACACGAGGCCAGCGCAACCAAACGTCACGCTTGACCTTTAGGCTTTTGTGCTGCAGCAGACTCTCGTTGCCTTGTTCGGTTGCGTTTCTGCCTTGATACTCTCTTCGACCGAGAGACACACGGAATAGCAAGCCTCGACGCAAAGCTATCTCACCGCTTCTTGTGGTCATAGTCGAGGTCCTCCCACTGAAGGCGGGGCGAACGGTCTTCCCGATCCATGGTCGGCCATTGGGCTTGGGTCGGTTCGCCCTTACCACAGTGTTTGTTGCTTGAGCGGCTTGCACGCTTCGGCCTCATCTCGTGCCCCCTCGCCACTCGCTTTGGCGTTTGTGTCAACGATCGCCTTCTTCAGCTCGAGCAGCATATTCTTGATCCTGTCCATCGACATTTCGAGCGCAGTAAATCTGCGGTTCGCGTACCACGCCCCAGCTATGAGTGCGCTAAAGATGCCGATGAAGTACTCCCACCCCACATGAAATGTTATTGCCTCCATATACGGCCATAGGCTAAGTCAAAAACCGTTCCGGCAAAGGCTGGTGAATGTGCGGACATGGCACAGCTCCGGCTCTCGCCGAGGTGGAAATCGTCGGCGATCGTTAGTGCCATGAACGATCCTGGCGGCAGCCGCAAAGGCATAACAGAGCATAGACACGTCAGTCCGACGGTGTCCGACGTGCTTGAAGATGGCACCATCGTTGAATTGGTCTATAGGCCAGAGCATCGCGCCACGCTGCTCGCGACGTCAGTTGCAGGACGCTGGACCTTGGCCACGCACGTGGACGTGCCCGGTGGGCACCAGCTGGTCCCGTTTTCGCCCAACAACAATCTGATCAAGAATGACGTTGTACTGCTGCCGTCCGAACCGCGCATCCACGGGACCGAGCAAGAACTCGTCTCTGAAATTGTGGCTTTCATCCACCGCTACGCCGACCTTAGCCCGACCTTTGAACAGGTCGCCAGTTATTATGTCCTGCTGAGCTGGGTGTACGATGCATTCAATGATCTGCCGTACCTACGTCTTCGCGGCGATTTCGGCACGGGGAAGACACGGTCGCTCCTGACGATCGGTTCGCTCTGCTATAAGCCGTTCTTCGCAAGCGGCGCCTCGACGGTCTCGCCGATTTTCCACACGCTGAACGCGTTTCGGGGAACACTCATCTTCGATGAGGCCGACTTTCGCTTCAGCGACGAGCGCTCGGAGATCGTCAAACTCCTCAACAACGGCAATATGCGCGGCATGCCGGTCCTGCGCACCGTCATGAACCGCCAGCGTGAGTTCAACCCGCAAGCTTTCCATGTCTTTGGACCGAAAATCGTTGCAACGAGGGGACGCTACGAGGACAGAGCACTGGAGAGCCGCTTCATCACGGAGGAAACCGGTGCGCGGCCGCTACGCAACGACATTCCCATCAACCTCCCGCCGACCTTCAAAGATGAGGCCCGTGAGTTGCGCAACAAGTTGTTACTGTATCGCTTTCGAAGACGGCACGAGATTGAGCTCAACCCGGCCCTCGCCGATCCCAAATTGGAGCCGCGTCTCAATCAAATCATGCTGCCGCTGCTAAGCGTCGTCAGTGATCCACGACTGCGGAGCGAACTCCGGAATGCCGCGGAGCATGCCCAGAATTCGATCATCGCCGAGCGCGGCCTTCTGATGGAGGCCCAGGTCTTGGAAATCCTTGTTGACCTGATGTTGTCTACCAGTAGGCAGGTCGTTCCCGTCGCTGACATCACAATGGGTATCATCGATCGCTACGGGCCCGAGTATGACCGACCGATCAGCAACCGGTGGATCGGAAGCGTCCTGCGTACGAAGCTGAACCTCCTGACCTACAAGTCCCACGGAGTGTACGTCGTTCCTATGACCGAGAGGGGAAAAGTGGAGATGTTGTGCCGGAGATATGGAGTGAATATTGTCACCGATGCGCCGCCGACAGAGCGTAAAGGGGATGTGGGGACTTCCGAGAAGTTCTAGAGGCTCTCTCAAAGCTGAACGTATAAGCGAGCGGAAACCACCATCCGGCGCGCCGTGTCGTTCTTCGACATCCCCAAGTCCCCATCTCCACAAGATTTTCATCTGGGACCAGGCACCATCCGAATGCACGATAGATATAATGGACGGCCGCAGTTTGTTGCATTTGAGTGCCACGTGGGCACCTTTTCACGCCTCGAACGAAACTGCATTCCAGGGGACCATAGCGTGCGTGCCTGTCATCTTGCTGGCCGGCTGCACGACCCATGCGTTACCGTCATCAATCATACCTTCGTCCGCATCGACGTCGCTGGGGGCTTACCCAGCAGGAGCTGGCATTCTTAATCGGCGCAAAGAGCAGAACCGCTGTCTCACGAATTGAAAGCTCAAAGCGCAAGCCCAGCCTCGATGCCGTGTTCATATGCGAGATGATCTTCAATACGTCCCCATTGGAGCTGTTTCCTGGGCTCATGTCAGACCTACAGGTGGCCATACTTCGGCGTGCCAGCGAACTCTACGAAACGCTTCAGGGCGATCCGTCCAAGGCAACGCGCCTGAAGCTTGATTTCCTCGAACGACTGCTGGAGCGAGTAGAAGGGAAGCGCATTGATGCAACCATATGACGAATGACAACCGGTCCGCACTGGTCCTCTCTATCTATCTAAACACGCGCGGCTTTGCGTTCATCGTGTTCGAAGGCCGCTTATCACCGTACGACTGGGGAATACGCGAGATGCGCGGACCTCGAAAGGCCAACGGATGCCTTCTGCGTATCTCCCAAATCATCGATCGGTACGCTCCCGATGTGCTCCTCACCCAAGATACCTCCGAGCAGGGCACGCGACGGGCGCGGTGGATCAGCAAGCTCAACGGCTCGATCGCCGAACTCGCGAAAGATCGTGGCATTCCTGTTTTTGCCTATTCGCGCGCTCAGGTCCGTGCCGCGTTCGATGAGTATGGCGGACCTCCAACCAAACAAACTCTAGCCGAGCTGATCGCGAAGCATATTCCAGCGTTCGAGCAATATGTTCCGCCGCCTCGCAAGCCATGGATGAGTGAAGATCGCCGAATGAGCCTGTTCGATGCGGCAGCGCTGGCGCTCGTATTCTTTCAGTCGATCGACACCTCGGTCAGGTAATGGAGTGTGGACAGTGAAGATCTCGCGCAATACGCGCATTTTCTCCTTGCATTTCGACTAAAAGAGCATCAACTTGAAACAGGCGCAATTGAGCGCCTCACAACTGCCCACAAAACGGCGGTGTACCGAGTTCGCCGTTGCTTCAACTGGCAGCGTCCATGCCATCGGCAGGCACCTAGAGCGGAAATTTCTGAGTGTGATTGGCTCGCCCACCCTCGTGTGGACCGAGAACGTGATTGATGCGCCCATAGTTTTGGCGCGCCTTCAGCGTATGCGACCACGGCTAATTTATTCGGAAGGGACCTCCCATGCGCAAAGTATTTCTTGGGATCGTCGCAATCATAATCGTTCGGGTGAGTGTCGGCCCACCTGGGCTCAGCAGGGCGCTTGGTGCGAAGCCAATCGCAAAGCGCTCTGCACCAAGATTTGGGGCAGTGCCGGAGCTGCAAACTGCCTCGCGCAGATCCCTTGCTCAATTACGTCGGCAAGGGTTGCGCGCCTGCATCGGTCGTGAACGCGCGATACACCGTCTATTGTCACAGCAATCGAGGAAAAAGTTTCTGCCGCTGATGCGGTGGTGATCGGGAGGGTGGACTTCTCGCGCGTTTCGGCGTTCGGCTCGCGAGAGAGTTCCGTGCCTACCCGGACCTAAAGCGACGTGAGTCTATTTGTTCAAATCGGTTTGGGGAGGGCGAAATGGCAAGCGCTACAAAGTTTGGCACCGAGTTTCCCGTAAACACCACCACTGTCAGCTCTCAGTTCGACGCCTCCATCACGGCATTAGACGACGGGCGCTTTGTGATGGTCTGGACCGACACAACTGGCGAAGACACATCAAGCGATGCCATACGAGCACAAATATTCAATGCAGACGGTAGCAAGTCGGGTTCTGAGTTCTTGGTCAATACCGGGACCGCGGATATCCAATATGACCCGGCAGTCACGGCGCTGAAAGATGGCCGCTTCGTAGTTGCTTGGAGCGATGGCAGTGGAAGCGACGGTGACACGTCTCTTCAAGCAATCCGCGCACAGGTATTCAACGCCGATGGTAGCAAATCGGGCGGCCAGTTTCTGGTCAACAGCACGACAACGGGGTATCAGCTCGACGAAGCTATCGCCGAGCTGAGCGACGGCCGATTCGTTATTACCTGGACTGACGGGAGTGCAACGGGTGGCGATACCTCGAGTTGGGCTGTCCGCGCTCAGGTATTCAACGCCGATGGTAGCAAGTCGGGAACAGCGTTCCTGGTCAATACTGCGACGACAAGCTTTCAGTACAACCCAGCAGTTGGAGCGCTGAATGATGGCCGCTTTGTCATTGCGTGGACTGACGGGAGTGCAACGGGCGGCGATACGTCAGGCACAGCCGTACGCGCGCAAGTGTTCAACGCAGACGGCAGCAAGTCCGGCAACGAATTTTTGGTCAATAGCACGACGACTGGTGACCAATCCGGGCCAGGCGGGGGAGGATCGGAGACAATCACCATAACAGCACTTGTTGACGGACGCTTCGTCGTCGCGTGGACCGATTACAGCCAAACGGGTAGCGACACCTCGTCGTCTGCCGTACGCGCTCAAGTCTTCAACATGGACGGAAGCAAGTTAGGAACCGAGTTTCTGGTCAACACCACGACAATCGGTGATAACGTACAGAGTCTTTCGCACTTTCAGGATTGACGGCTTCTTCTAGAATGAAGGAGCTTTGAATGAACGATGG
>NZ_LFKZ01000094.1:0-16304 GCF_028128975.1 Bradyrhizobium sp. CCBAU 45321 | reverse complement strand
CAAGCAGGTACGTGAGCTTGCTGGCGCGCGCTGGATTGCCAATGGCGAGAACGTGCTGCTGCTTGGGCCGCCTGGCGTTGGCAAGACGCACCTGGCGGTCGCGCTGGGGCGTGAAGCGATCCTGACTGGGCATTCCGTGCAGTTCGTCGCAGCCACGACGGTCGTTGCGCAACTTGCCAAAGGACACAGCGAAGGCAGGCTTGACGAGAGGCTCGCGCAATTTGCCAAGCCAAAGCTCCTGATCATCGACGAACTCGGCTATCTGCCCTTTGAGCCCAATGCCGCACATCTCTTTCGTCCAGCTCGTCAGCCGCCGTTACGAGAGAGGCGCGATCCTGCTCACCAGCAACCGCAGCGTCGGCGAGTGGGGCTCAGTCTTCGGCGACCCTGTGGTCGCCACCGCGATCCTTGGTCGCCTGTTACACCACAGTCACGTGATCACAATCCGCGGCGACAGCTACCGCTTGAAGGAAAAGCGTCGTAGCGGGCTTTTACAGAAGGCCGCGGCGCAAGAAGCTAAATCGGAGAAAACGTCGTGAAGCAAGCCGCTCGCTCGCTACGGCGCTATGGGGGCGCGCTCCGCGAGCGGCTTGCTCCACATCCGCCAAAACAACAAGGGGGTCACTTCTTCATGTCGCTACGGGGTTAAATCCGGACGTCGCTTGACACAGGGAGCAGTGCGATCCTCAGAGATCGGTTCGATGAGCCTGAACGCGCGCCGGCTTGCGGCAGCTACAAAGCGGAGCTGCGTCGCCGCAACTAAACCGTAGAACACTCAGGATAGTGAACAAGGGCACTATCTGTCTAAGGACGGTGGCGGCGTCTCCTTTGTGCGCGTTGGCAGTATCGGATATTCGATCTTGGGCAAACGGCCGCTCAGTGAATTAAGAAACGCAACGATATCGTTCGTCTCCTTCTCGGTGAGCTCGGCGCCGAGCTGGACCTCACTCATAATGCCGACGGCTTCCTGGAGCGTCCAAACCTGACCCGAATGGAAGTAGGGAGCTCGCAAGGCTACGTTGCGCAAAGGGGCGGCGCGGAACACGTATCGGTCGCTGAAGGCCTTCGTGACCGCGAAACGCCCCTGGTCGGCTGCGGGAAGCAGTTTGCTGTCTGGTCTTTCAATCACGCCGAACGGGAAAAACTCCTGCCCACCAATATTGATTCCGTTGTGGCAGGAGGCGCAGCCTTTGTCCATGAACAGCCGCAATCCCGCCTTTTGGTTGCCATCCAGCGCGTTGCCATCGCCGTTCAGATATCGGTCGAACGGAGCTGCTGGTGTCGTGAGCGTCGCTTCGAAAGCCTCGAGCGCTTTCGCGAAATTGTCGAAGGTGACCGGCGGTGTATCAAGCGGGAATGCTTGCTTGAACCTGCCAACATAATCTTCCATCGAATTCAGTGTGGTCGTTACGTGATCCGCAGTCGCATTCATTTCGGCGCTCGCCTGAACGGGCCCCTTGGCTTGTGCCTTAAGATCCGGCGCGCGTCCGTCCCAGAATTGCGCGACATTGAACACTGAATTGTAGACGGTTGGCGCCCGCCGCGCTCCCCGTTGCCAACCGTGACCAACTGACGTTGGACCCGCGTCGACGCCGCCGGTTCCAAGATTGTGGCACGTATTGCAGCTAATGATCCCACTCGCCGACAGACGAGGGTCGAAGAACAGCATCTTCCCGAGCTCCGCTTTCTCGGTCGTCACGGGATTGTCCTTTAGGGTGGGGATAGCAGAAGGGATCGGTTTGAAGATCTGTCTGGCTGTCATCATCAAATCGTCGTTTGCGATAGCATTGCATGAGACGAGCATCAGAACGGTAGTAATCGATACCTTGCGCATGACGTGAGACTTCCAGATTTTGCGGCGCCGCTACCGAAGAACAGTTCTTCAGAAAAGGCGATTTCATCGTCCATCTGCTGAACTATGACGGCCGCCGTCTTGTCGATTTTGATCTCGGTAGTGCGTCCAATCGCTAACATCCTGTTACTTCGCCATCACCGCACTGGCTCCATTTGTGATCGGCTCGGCTGGAAGGGCCGCTGCGCCCGCGCGGACCGGAAGCCGCGCGAGCGCGACTCGACGTCGCGAAACATGCGAAACGACGCTGTCCCTACCGCGCCCGCGCTGCCGGAGAGCTGGCCGCGACATGACTCGGCGCCTTGGACGTCGCATAAACGAAGCGCCGTCCCTGCCACGCGGCTAACCTTGATGGCCAGACTTGCCGCCTGACCACCGCTCCTTCCGTGGGGTGCCGTCA
The DNA here is from genome assembly GCF_028128975.1 of Bradyrhizobium sp. CCBAU 45321. Classification (NCBI taxonomy): domain Bacteria; kingdom Pseudomonadati; phylum Pseudomonadota; class Alphaproteobacteria; order Hyphomicrobiales; family Nitrobacteraceae; genus Bradyrhizobium; species Bradyrhizobium sp. CCBAU 45321. Next base: position 14,052 of record NZ_LFKZ01000094.1, on the reverse strand, counting down.
AGCTCCAGGGACCAGCAAGAACTGTAGCGCCAAAGCCGCTCGTCGCGTGCCTACCTGATTTGGTTGGTCAGACGGAGATTCAGTGATGACATAACGCCAGAGGCCCCATCCCCCCCCGCGGTTGATGGCGCTAATGGTCGTTTCACCACTGCCGCCATCTCGAATGGCAGGAGACGCACCGTTCGATTGCCGAGCACCTTGACGAGCTTCACGACCGGCGCACTGCCTTGCTTGACGAGCGTCAAGAACGAACTGTTGTTGTTGACTCGGTATCTTTGCTCCTGCGACAAAGGACATGACCAATGGACGTTCTTGGTCACTTGAGCCGGAGGCGGGGTTGCTGCACGAGGTGTTGATTTCGGGCTTCAGGTCATCGAAGCTGATGCCGCCTAATTTCGTTGACCGTCGCCATCATGCGGTGAATGCCATAAGTCAACTCAGTCGAATAGCGTGTTATCGAGGTCGTTAATTACGACACGTTTGACGTCTTCATTCAAAGAACTACCCCGTTTTCCGCTCCATGGCCCCCTTGGAGATCGTCTCCTGAGAGCTCGCAACCAGGTCGAGCGGATCTTTCAACAGGATCGATCAACGCCGTGGGGTGGCAACGCGCTATGATACCTCGTTGAAAGCAGCGACTGACGCGCTTTCTCCACGGAAACAGCGAGAGCCCGAGATAGCTCAAGCGCCTGGTCCACTGTCACTTGGAAGTGAACGCCGACAATACTTGCAATGACGAGCGTGATTTCGTCATCCATCTGCTCAATACAGATCGCGGCCATTTCATTCAGTTCGATCTGAGCAATACGTCCGAGGGAACATCCGGCTCATTCGTCATGGCTACACTCCATCCGGCGATTGGGCTCGCGACTGGGATAGGGTGCGTCCCGACAGCGATTCAGCCAAGAGAGCACGAACTGGTCAGCTACAAGAGTATGTAGGTAAGGCGCGCGTCACGAAGTCAGTCGCTGTGGGGATTAAGGTCGAAAGCAAGACACAACCACGTGCCGCGCGATCTTTGCACCGGCGCTAAACACTAGAGCGCCGACTCTGCGCCGCCTAGAGCGATGAAGACTGTGCCGCCTGGAGCGATGAAGACTGTGAGATTTCACGTGGGCACCGGCAAGCACTAAACCTGGTAGGTCTCCCCACGACCCCTCTCCCGCTATAATCCGCTTTATCCCGTGGTGTGACAGCCCTCACGGGAAAGCCGGGTGGTTGGCCTCTTGACGCCGAGGCTGACTACTGAAGTTAGCGGCACGTGATAGGGACAGCGCTTTCCTTGCTGAGCGGAAGGCGTTCAGGGTCACGTCGCCGCTAACTTCCCCGGCAGTGTGAGCGCGGTAGGACATCGCCTGCCATCAAAGTGACGAGCCGCGCTCGCGCGACTTCAGGACCGATACTGATGAACAAGGGATAACGATCAGTCCTGGTAGTTGTGCTAGGGCGTTCGCCGAATGATACCACACCCCGTCAGCTTCTTCCGCTGCTTGAGGCTGACCGTGGTGAAGTTAGCGGTGCGTGGTAGGGACAGCGCTTCCGACAAAGCGCCGAGTCACGTGCCGCTAACTTCTACTATGGGTCCGCATGGGCGGTGACAATCAACCCTCCAAACCTTCGCTCGTTGAGCTTTGATCGGCACATCACATCCCTGCGGTCGCAAGCGCGTGCGGTGCTTGCAACCAATCAGGCGCGCGCGGCCGATCAGGCTCTGCGCCTGTCAGATCGCCAAGTCGCGACAGTAAAGTAGCCTGCCGCCCTCGCCGATCACCGGCTGGCCGTACTTCCGCATGAAGTATCGCGTCCCCTTGCGTCCACGATCCGACGTGCGGACCACAGCCGACCGATTGGTGCCCATGTTCTCGAACATCTCGCCGATGATGGCGACCCGGTCGCGAGCGATCTTGCCCTTGTTGGCGATCTCGTAGGCGGCAATGCCGGATGCGCCGGCGGCTTCAATGTAGGAGATCATCCGCTCTTCGTCGGTCAGATTCTTCGAGAGCCGCCGCCTCCCCTTCGGCTGCTAGGCGAAATGCTCTGAGCCAGGCCGGGGCAAGATCGGGCTGCGTCTGCGCGACGATGGGCATGGTGTGCGGCCTATCGAGCCAGAGTGCATCACGGAGCGCGGCAACGGGAATGGCGGGGTGTTCCTTGGCGAACGTGCGGCAGAGGTTGATGAGGTTCGTCGCCTCGACCGCGATGGCGAACTTGATCTCGGCCTTGAGCGCCTGATGCTCGTTCCATGCCCCGCCGGGATCGCGGCCGAGCAAGAGCCTGATCTTCAGGAACGTGGGATGCGCCTGGGTGAGGAAGCCAGCCAGTTCCGGATCAATCAACGGCGGCTGCTCGACTCCCCTCGCCCTCGGGCGACCTCGACCGGAACGCATCGCCGCCGGGAACACTCTGCCGTGTCCAGCGCGCATCGAGAGCCAGATCAGCTTCTTCCGGTGCAGATACCGCGCGATGGCCTCTGCCTCACTAGGATGGCACGGCAAGGCGCTGGCGAAGCCAACGAAGGACCAACCATCGTCCGGCACTTGAGGAACGCCGCCTTGGCGTCCCACTCCGACATGACCTTCCTGCGCATCGGATAATATCCACTTCCATCCGTCGAAGTGACGGACTCATCCATCATCCAGCAAAACATCAACTGACGACTCCGGGGTTTCGCCCCTATACATAGACGTAATCCCCTACACACATATCTTCATCAGAATATATTACGACTATATATTACTATCTTATATATAGGGGATACCCTCCAATGGTCTCGCAGGCCCTATCGAAAGCAGGGGTTTAGTTTTGCGGACGTTTCCGCGCATAACCGAAACCGGCCCCAAAAGATAATATGGAGTTGGCGATTTCCATGCGCGAGATCGGCCTGCTCTTTCCGGCTCGCTAACGATGGGCCAGCGGCCGTCCGTCAAGATGCCTATCAAAACTCTTGCGTGACGGATAATCCGTCGACTATCCATTGATTCCGGCGGGACCGGCGTGATTCACGCCGGACGGGGACGAGAAATCCACACCGCACGTCGCTGATCTGAACAACGCCCTTCAGGGCGAACGGGAGAGCTTTGTGTATGTCTCAAAATTATCTGAACACGCCGGGATCGAAGGGCGGTGGCGCTTCGAGTGACGCCGCCGAGAAGATTGTCAGCCGGGCAGCGATGCTCCGCATCGCGATCATCGAACTGATGCTCAACGGCTACCGCCTGACGGCTGACGAGATCGCCAAGCAACTGAAGGAAAGCGTCCTGGCGATCCGTCCGCGCGTCTCGGAACTCGTCAAGATCGGCACGACCGCCGGAAGAACGTCAGCGGCATGACGGCTCACGAGGACAGCCTGACCGCCGTCGATCTCCCGCAGCCCCCCCCCGCAAAACCGCTTCGCTCCGCGCCGCAGGCAATGCACTCGGATCAGAACGCCTTGTTCAGCTGAAGGGGAGCGCCGTGACCGAATACCTGCTCACGCATTCAGGAAAAGATGATCACGCGCCGCGCGCTCGGGCTCGAACACGGCAACTCGATCAGCCGCAACTTCGTCGCCGCTCATGACAACGGCGAAGACATCGGTGTCGCACAGCGCCTTATCGGCAAGGGCTACATGGTCCGCAACCCCGAACGCGATTTCGGCTCGATGCGCGTCTTCGTTGTCACGGCGGCCGGGGCCAAGGCCATAGGCAAGAAGCTGCCGCCCGCCTACGTCGTTCTGTCCGCCGCCGCCTGACCCCCTCGTCTTGATGTACTTGTGCCCGTTGTGGACGGCCACGATCACATTGGCCTTGTGTTCTTCTTCGACATAGAACTCCCATACACCGTTTTCGATTTCTTTGATCGTGGCATTGACGGATTGCTTCCACCTGGACCCGTCCGGATTTACTCCGCCAACGTTTTTGACTCGCTCGTGAGGGTTCTGCCTGTCAGTCTTGTTGATGCATTGAATTCGTATGCGGCTGATCACTCGGGTCTCTCCCATCTGCAAGAAAAAAGAGCCTCAGTTTAGACCTCGGGCGTGGGTTAGTGGCCGACCAATCCTAGTAGGTGTCTCGCATCCTTCTCCGCGCCGAGTCCCGCCCGCACTCCCAGCGACCCGCGGCTGTGATGCGGCAACCGGTTCTGGTAGTTGTGGCACGGCTTTTTTCGATGAATGTATCCCGCCGTCAGCTTCTTCCGCTGTTGTGAGGCTGGCGGTGGAGTTAGCGGCGCGGGATAGGGACAACGCTTTTTTCTCCAGACGGGCGCCGAGCCACGTGGCCGCTAAACTTCAGCCGGGGGCCAACCGATGTATTCGAGCGGCAGATCACGGCCCTACAGTCGCAAGCGCTTGAGGTGCTTGCAGCCAATCAGGCCCGGGTCGCCGATCAGTCTTTGAGCCTGGCAGATCGCCAACTCGCGACATTTGATGCCGAGGAGGCTCAGGCAGTGTTGGGCATACTCGATAGCGTGAAGCCCAATCTTAGGCCGAAGGACGCGCGGCGGATCGCTGCACGCATACGCGCGCTTCTAGAGGGGACGAGGTGAGTGTCGCCCGACTCTCTCGGGGTAGAGGCGGCCAGCCCTGGTCTTCGAGGACGGGCTGGCCACCATCGCTTCCGACGCCGTTTGGGCGAACCCGCACCCAGGCTCGTGGGCATAAGCGGATCATCTGGTGCGGCGATCAGGACAGCGCCGGTTTGAAGCTGCGCGCGGCCACGGCCCAACTGTTCGGCATCGCGCGGTTCTATTTCGTCAACTGGCCGGAAGGTTCAAAGGACGCCAACGATCATCTGCGCAGCGATGGCGCGCAGGCGGTGCGCGAGTTGGTGCTTTATGGCCCGTTGCCGTAGCCGACGAGCGGCCTGTACCGGAATGAGCGATCTGCCGGATCCGCCGCCGATGACGATCTGGTCCCCGGGGTTCAACAGTTGGGGACACCGCTGCAAGCTCGCGGCTGGCACCTTGTCGGTGACGACCGACAGGGAGATCGCCGATGCGGACCGCTGGATCAATGAGCACTATCTGTTTATGGGCCCATCCGGACCGGTGGCCTGATCTGCAATGGCTGTTGTCGCAGGCGGAGGCTGCTGTGCATCGCCACAGCGTCCGGATTCCTGCAGATCGATCCCTGGAATCGGCTGGAAGCGAACCGCGAGCCGCGCGAAAGCGAGACCGACTATCGGCCGGTGCCTGCGCGAGCTGTACAATTTCGCCGTCGACCTCGACTGCCATGTGCAGATCCTCGCGCATCCGGCCAAGGCAGGAGATGGCTACAGGCGCAGCGATCCGCCGGAGCTGGAGCACATCCACGGATCGAAGCACTGGGACAACATGGTCGACCAGGGGTTTGTGGTGCATCGGCGTCGGCTGTTCAACGACAAGGGCGAGCGCGAGTTCAACACCGAGCTGCATCACAAGAAATCTCGGTTCGAAGAGCTTGGGTACGCAACCAAGTTCGGACTCGAGTTTCAGAGCGACACTGGGCGGTTTGCCGACTGCAACCTCGCGAAGAGAACGCCCGCAAAGCAGCAACAGCAAGCTACAATTTTGAGCGCGGCGAATGACGGATTACGACGCCTATCTGCGATCAGAGCAATGGCGCACCAAGGCGGACGCCGTCATTGAGCGCGAGCACGGCGGTTGCCAGCGCTGCGGCGACTTGGCGCGGGAGGTGCATCACCGCACCTATGAGCGAATTTTTCGCGAGCGCCTCGAAGACCTGGAAGCGGTCTGCGCTGACTGCCACAAGCTGGAGCATGGGCTGTCGTCTGCAGCCGACACTGATCGACAAACACGGAAGCAACAGGCGTATCGTGAGCGGCTTGTTCGCGAGCTCTATGCGCCAAACAGAGGTAAAACATGGACTGCATTCTGATCCGGCGCGACGAACCGCCGAAATTCAACCCGCTCGAAGAGGCCGTGATAGGGGACGTCGCGCCTTCGGTCTGGTGCGGCCCGCACGTGGGCACGCGTCTCGCCGAGGCGATGCGAACGCTGCGTCTGATCCCGATACGCGCGGTCGCGGGCTATGGCGCTCCGTGGCCTGCCTACAATTACGAGTTCGAGGACTTGCTCGCTCAACAGGCGCAAGGCGAACTCGAGAAAACGATGCGGATGCAGAACCGCACGCGCCTGCTGCCGTCCTTCAGCGATGTCACGCGGATGGAGGCGGCGATCTGCTGGCCCGCCCGCTACCTGCTCGGCCAAATGCATCTGCGCCGGGCGGTCAACTGTGTCGCCCTGGCGCACTCTCTCGAACGCGACGCGGGATGGGTCGCGGTCAAGCGCGGCGGCTATGCCGACACATGGCGGGCGAACCACGATGGCGGACGGGTCGCTCACCCGTTTGAACGAACATGGCAAACTCTTCAGATGTCATATTGCCGAGGCCCAGGTTCGCCAGGGTACGCGCATGTGACAAGAATGAATTGTCTTTTAGCAGATATTGGCCAAGTTCTGCGATCAACTTCATTCGGCTCATCGACAATCCCTGCATCCTGCCCAATTCGATCATGGGAACGAGGCCGAACGGGATATCTTCAAGAATATATCTCGTCCGCAGGTCTTTCTGCCCCCTAATCTTCTCGTAGGCCGGATTCTTGCGACAGATTTCGGAAAGGCTTTCGCCCTGCACACCGTAAATTAATCGGTACAGCTCGCGCACAGAGGGCAAGTCAAAGTCGAAAGACTTCCCAAGAGCTACGCGTTCCTGGTCGATATCTTCCGCAAAGGCTCCAATGGTGGGGGTGATACCTTCTGAATAGTAAAGCCAGTCGTGCTGAGATTCGATCATGGAGAGGTTAAAGATCGTGGGGGCCGGATGCATTATGACAGCGCCATTGGACAGGCTCGTTTCCAGGACATTTCTTGCACCCCGAATCTGCGGGAACACCTCGTTGAGCAATTCCAGGATTTCGTTATTCTTGTTTGCCGGCAACGTGGCAAGTAATACATCCTTCTTGATGGCAAGGATTTCGGCGTAACCAGGTTTCCCACTTCTGCACGCGTAGAGAAGATGATTGCTTTCCGCAACTGGGATATTTGCGGTGCAACCCGCATTTCGGAGAATCTCGCGGAATTCTATAGCCCCGCACATCGCACCCGGATGAAGGAAAACGATCTGCCCGTCAACCAAGTGCGAAGCGCACTTGGTCGCTATCTCAGCATGCGCGGTTGCTGGGGTGACCACCACCACAACGTGTGCCCCTGCGAGCGCTTCGCCGATGTCCGTAGTCGCGAGTTCAAGTCCGCCAAAACCTTGGAGAGCGCCGTCAATGTTGATCCCACCAAGTTTGTTTATCTCTTCAATTGTTCTCGCCGTTCTATTGTACAATCTAACGCGACATCCCATGATGGCTAGATGACCAGCCATGGATTGACCACCATGTCCTCCACCTATGATTGCCCATATGATATCCTCTTTCATTTATGGTTTTACAGGATAGTGCCCCGAAGCGGATCTCGCGAGCGTAGTGACAGAGATTCGTCTTCTGGGCGGGCGGCTCGTGCCGAAGGATAGGCGAACGCTGTTGAAAGCCGCGCAATCTATGGCCTGCAGCGCATTCCTCTCAGCAATGATGTCAGGTTTACGTGGTGAGTTCCGTCGGCATTCTTGATCTCCGCAAAGCGCGTTGTGAAGGGCAACGTTCATCGTTGTCGCTCATAGAAAGCAGTGACAAAGCCGGAGATAGTTATAACGAAGATACCAAATAATTCGATCATGGTAGGAAGTTCACCCCAGATAATGAAACCGATACCAAGTGAGAAAACTAACGAGACATAGCCGAAGGGCGCGACCATCGAAGCAGCCCCCAACTGGTAAGCCATAGTTACCAGGATCTGCCCGATGCCGCCGACAAGCCCGATAGCAATCAAAGTCGGTATATCAGCGAGTTCTGGCCAAACATTTGCAAAGGGCAAGGTGGCTGCGCCAACGACGACTCCCGCCAGTGTGAAATAGAAAGCGGTCGCAGTGCTTGACTCGGTATCAGCCATCCTGCGGATAAAAATCATCGCGAGCGCGGCAGTCAACGCGCCGGCCAGCGACAGAACAGCGCCGAGCGAGATGCCGCTAACATCTGGATGAACGACCAAGAGAACGCCAGCAAAGCCGATGATCACGGCGGCCCAGCGATGGAGCGGCACGGTTTCGCCAAGCATGGGAATAGCTAGGATCGTAACGAATATCGGTGCAACGTAGCTTAGCGCCATGACTGTTGCTAACGGGATCATGCTGAGAGCGGTGAAAGTGAAGAACATCGAGCATATGCCAGCACCCGAGCGATAGAGATGAGCGCTAATCCGCCTAGTGCGCAGCTCCTGCCATCCGCTCAGCCGATATGCCAACCACAAGGTTGGGACCATAGCGAACAAGCTACGAACGAACAAAATCTGTCCAATTGGATACTGTGGACCCATTCCTTTGATAAGCACCACCATAATGGTAAAAAGGGCGGCCGAAGCCAGACTACATCCGATAGCTTTATAGACAGCGACACGGTTTGAATTCACCAATGCAATCGGTCCGAGAGAAGACGTTCTCATACGATAAAACTCATGGTATCTCTAGCTAGAACCGGGGCAACTACCTGAATTGGTCGGCGGCATGGTCCGCCACTGAACGCTAACCTTGTTGCTCCTTTTGCAGCGAAAGAAGAGGCCCCGTCGCCAGACTCGCACGCGTTCGTTGCGTCAGTAAGACCGACAGGACGAAGCCCCACGAGAGAATTAGCGGCATCGGCGGAGTATATTCGAACGGAAGTCAATGGAAGCCAGACCGTCATCGGCGCGCGGTTTTCCAGCGCCTGATGGGGGCGCTGGAAATTGTAAAACTCGATCCATCGGGCATTCCGGCTTTGGCCTCGTGGCCATCCGAATAACCCTTGAGATAGGTGAGTGGCGCGGGGCATTGCAGCCCCGCGCTCTCTCAGAACCGGACGTGAACCCGAACCGCGCCAGCGCCTCCTCCAGGGCGTCGATGCAGAACGACACGTCCATCGTATTGGACAGGCGCCAGCTCAGCACGGCCCGGCTCGCCCAATCGATCACAGCCACCAGATAGAGGAAGCCGCGTCCGATCGGGATATAGGTGATGTCGGTCGCCCTGACCTGGTTCGGCCGGTCGACGGTCAAGCCGCGCAGCAGCTAGGGATAGATCAGGTGCCCCGGCGCAGGCTTGCTGGTGCGCGGCTTCGGCCCCAGTGCCTCGATCCCCATCTTGCGCATCAGCCGCTGCACGCGCTTGCGGTTGATCGGAACGCCATCCTCGCTCAGCAGCCACGCCATCCGCCGCGAGCCCAGAAACGGCCGCGCGGTGAACAGTTCGTCGATCTGGCGCATCAGCGTCAGATCGTCGTCATTGGCCGGCTGCGGCGTCCGGTAAACGCCCGAGCGCGACAGCCCGAGCAGCCGGCACTGGCGGCGGATCGACAGCACGCCATGCGCGCGGTCGAGCTTCGCCCTGCGGTCCGGGATGCTCATCTTCCGGACCTCTTCGCTAAAAAATCCCGCTCCACGACCAACTGCCCGATCGTGGCATGCAGCTTCTCGATCTCACGGTCGCGACCAACGTCCGCCGCCTCCCCAGCGGGATCAAAAGCTCTGGCCGCCTGATCCAGCAGTTGCTTCTTCCAGGAATAAATCTGGTGGGATGCACCTCCTAGCGCTGCGCCAGATCGGCCACGCTCACCTGTTCACGCTGCGCCTCCAAAGCGATCGTCGCCTTCAGCGCCGCGTCGATCTTCCGTCTCGTCTTCTTCGTCATCGTCCGCTCCGTTTACCAAACGGAACGGCTACATTCCAACTAGGCTTCTGGTCCCAAATCCGGGGGCCACTTCACCGATTCCCGCCGGTCACCAACTTTGGGCGATAGCTCCATTCGTTGTCACGTACATGTAAGGAGTGTAAAAGCCAATCTGACCGCCAGAATTACTAACTTGAGTTCCTGAATAGCACTCCAAGCATGACCCCACTGTGCTTGAGGGATAGCTCGCGACGCCAACAATGGCTGATTGCGGGGTTCGCTGACGGTACTAACCCCTTCGGCAATAGATGACTCACCTCGTTGCCCACGCTGAATTTAAGGTTTATGGCTCGGCAGCGCAGGAACGTGCTGCCACGGTCTTTGCTCCCATGGTAGAGGGGCGCATCAAACGGAATACCTTCAACGTCGGGCATCGCACCCCTCCTCGCTCTTGGGATCGAAGATGCAGCTGACTCATCTCACCAAGACATCTGGTTGTGGAAGCATCATGAAGAGAGTGCAATGTGCGGCCTCGCATCCGGCTTACGCGTCCGTCGTCTTATAGTGAAGTCGGAGGCCGCCTTGCACCTCAGTTTTGTGCTGCTGAATGGGCTTTACGTTGTGCATACACTCCGGAGAAGCGTGCTACTGAGGTGACGTGGATGCCATCTTCCCTTTATGGGTGCTAGACGGACTGCTCGGCTGCAGATGTCGAACTGGAGTACGAGAGCCCGCCGACAACTTCGCTTGTCTTCTTGCCTTCCGCTTGTTTGTTTGATGACACAGAATGTTGAAAGTCCCAAATGACCAAACGCGGAGACAGCGGGATGAGGAGGCTCGCAAAGCTATCGAATTCGTGTCCGGCTTGACTAACCTAATGCTCCCAGTCGTTGTTCGTGAAGGCGAGCGCCATACGGCGCGCCATCCACCTTGAACTAAATGCGGAGCAGTTTTGCGATGTAGTGTGCAGAAATTGCAGTCTCATCTAGGTGAAAGACCTCGGGCACCATCGCCCGGGGCCAATTCGTTGGTGTGATTTGTGAAGGGTGCCTAATTAGGACACCACCCCGGTTTGATCGCTGCATTGCCTCGCCCCCGCCGCACACCGATCCATGCCGATGATGGTCGCCCCTCAAGATTGCGCAACATCAACTCCTTTTTCTGAGGAGTTGCCTTTGCGCGTCGAGCCTCGCTAATCTGCAGCACCGGTGCGAGCTACTGCGGCTTCCAATCCAGCAACAAAGGAAACCTGATATGATCCCTCTTGAAGAGGCCTTTATTCGAGCGATAACGTTGCTTGACGGTCCAAAACCGACCGAGCAACGGGCTCAAATCGTCGCCCACCTGGATACTATTATAGACTATGCACGCGACGATGCCGAGGAGCGCCTAGCCCATAGCTTCAAAGCGGTGGCCCTGAACCATCTCGACAGTATCGGTCGAGATACGTCGACTATTGTTAAGGAAAAAATGGAGCTGGCTCTGATCGCCACCGAAGAATTGATTCTAGCTATCGTCGAGCGCAACCGGCGGGAAATAAGATCCGAGCGATGTCCATGCAGGAACTTTGCAACTGGGCAATACGCCGGCCGGTTGTCGCGATCAGCTAAGCATGAGCAATGACTACCTCCACCAAAGACATGCGCGCAGCGCCATCGGACCAAGCAATAACCTTCAAAGTCACGGCCGGCGCGTGACTGGAAGCCCTTCGATCGAGGAGTTCATGGTCTACTTGTTCGAGCCCGACGGGAATGTAGTGCACTGCGTAAGGCTGATTTGCGCTGATGAGGAAGCGGCTAAGCAGCGACCACAGCAATTAGCCAAGACCAATAGGGTCGAGCTTTGGCAGCTCACTCGCAAGATTGCGAGCTATCCGTCACGCGCGAACTGAGGCGCTTGGTTTACGCAGTCCTCGCTCTTACCCTTTGCCATGGCGTTTGTCCCTCACACACACGATCCCGGTCTCCCGGCGCCGGCGCTTCAGGTCTTCCTGGTAAAAAGTCACCGCCAGATGGATTATCCTTCCGGCGACCGCGATCGGATCGTTGATATCTAGGAGGACGGCGTTCTCATCATCGGCTTCATCTGGTGCCATCGCGCGGCCCAACCTGCGCACCAACCCAAAATTCAGCGAGTTTCGCGTTAAGGTCGTCGCAGATCTCTATCGGGCCGATCGGATCAACATCGCCCATTTTCTAGAGACCAAGATACTGAGGAGGATCGCCACCTCCACAGACCACTTCCATGGAAGGTGGCGGCGATCCCGATCGTCTCCGTATCCTTTCGGTGGCATCGACTACCGGAAGAAATACGCTGAGGGCCTCTCTCCCGAGGAGTCTCGCATCCACCGCCAGCCGAGCTGAGATGGATCGAGCGTGCCATCGGGCCGCGCCGCTAAACGCCCTTGGCGCAAGGCATATCTGACCGCACCTTCACTGCAGCCTTCCGCCCCCATTCCCTTCGGCTCAATCCCATCTTCCGGTTTTCTCCATGTCTGCGTAATTGCGCGGGTGCGTAAAGAGTGTCAGAGTCTGTCGCTAGAGAGTATCCCTCCGGCGGCGACCGCCTTGTGTAGTTTGCGGGGCGGCCTAAGGATTTGACCTTAACTCTAGCTTTAAGGTCACGTCGGGAATGCAGGTCAATGTGTTGGGCGCCGAGCGTCGGCGGCGATGGAGTTAGGACGAGAAGGTGCGCCTTGTCGAAGAGACCTTGCAGCCCGGCGAGACGGTCTGCGGGGTGGCACGCCGGCACGGGGTGGCTCATAGCCTGCTGTTCACCTGGCGTCGACAAGCGGTAAGCGCTCCTTTCTACGCACCTATGCAGTTGAGCGCGGGGATGGGATGAGGTGTCCACCATGAACGAGGTGGACACCATCGATGATCACTCCAGAAGAACTTTTGAGACTTGAGACGGTCGGCGTGTTGCGCAATGGGCGGCGTCGCTATGATCCGGCCAGCAAACAGCGGCTGGTCGAGGCCTGTCTGCAGCCTGGCGTGTCGCTGGCGGGGCTGGCGGGGCTGGCGTTGCAACACGGCGTGAACGCGAACCTGCTGCGCAAGTGGGTGGCCAAGCGACAACGTCAGAACGGGGATGGCCAGCCGGAGGCGCCGATTGCGCCAGCCTTTGTTCCGGTTCGCGCGCCGTCGCCGTCGCCAACTCGATCTGCTGGCGCGATCGCGGTTTGCGCGACGGAGCGATCCTGTGCAGGGCGGCTGACGGCATCGATGCCCAACGGCGTGAACGCTTTCGCTGGAAGGCGGCGACGCGCAGTTAGCTGTCGGCGGTGATTGAAGCGCTGGGGCGTTGCGATGTTCCGGCTGGCCTCTGATCTTCGGGTCTACCTTCACCGCGAACCGATTGACTTCCGGGCGGGCATCAACAGCCTGGCGATCGTGGTCGAGCAGTCGATGGGGCTGGATCCGTTCCAGCGCGCGGTGTTCGCGTTCTGCAATCGTCGCCGCGACCGGATCAAGCTGCTGATTTATGACCGGTCAGGATTTTGGAAGCTGCTGAAGCGGCTGGAGGCCGACAGATTCCACTGGCCCCGAAGTCAGGAGGCGGTGCTAACGCTGACGACGGAGGAGCTGCACTGGCTGCTTGACGGCATCAACATCGCGGCGGTACGTCGTCATCCGGTGCGGCAATATCACAGCCTGGGCTGAGCGTGTTCGATGCGGGCGGCGTCATCAGCGCTATCGGATGACGCCGGCCACCGCATGGAACTCGGTTGACGCGGCGGCATGACTTCGATTCAAGACTACGATGAGTCGCAGGCCCACGACGCACGAGCTGGAAGCCTTGATCGCGGCGCACGCGGCCGAGCTCGCGGCGCTGAAGGCGGAGAACGAGAAACTCGCGCAACGCGTCCTGCATCTTGAGGAGCAGTTGCGCCTGGAGCGCTTGCGCCGCTACGCGCCGAAGAGCGAAACGCTCAAGGAGCGCATCTTCAACGAAGCCGAGCAGGCCGCCGCTGAAAGCCGGGACGACGACGATGTCGAGGCGGTCGCCGTGCCGGACACGGGATTGCGGGAGGCTCCAAAGCCGGCACCGAAGACACGCGGCCGCAAGCCGCTGCCTGACGATCTGCCGCGCCAACGCGTCGAACATGATCTGGGTGAGGATCAAAAGGACTGTCCGTGCTGCCGCAATCGGATGCATCGGATGGGCGAGACCGTCACCGAGCAGTTGCACGTCGAGGTGAAGGCGTCGGTGCTGCAACATGTGCGGTTCAAATATGCCTCCCGTCTCTGCGACCGCACCGCGCTGAACACCCCGATCGTGACCGCGCCGATGCCGGCGCAGCCGCTGCCGGGTAGCGTCGCCACGCCATC
>NZ_LFKZ01000093.1:0-14333 GCF_028128975.1 Bradyrhizobium sp. CCBAU 45321 | reverse complement strand
TCGCATCACCTCGGCAAAGTCCTTGTAGAACGGCACGTCTTGCCGGATCGGGACCGACGGCCGCAACGAATACATCAGCTTGATGCGGCCCTTCGCCTTGCGTGTCGATCGGCCCTGGCGTTGGAAGATGAAGCGCCCGCGCTTGAAGCTGTTCCGCAAATTCTTCGGCTGTTGCTGCGTCCGCACGGCGCCGCCGCTCGTCCGCTGCACGTTGACCGACGACGGGATCGAAAGGTTGCCGCCCTTCGCCCGGCGCGTGCCGCCCTTGGCATGCAGGGACAGGTTCGCCCGGCCGAGCTTGTCGTAAATCTCAACCGTCAAGTCGCCCTTCGTCGCGCGCGACCCCTTGGTCGTCAGCGCGGCCTTCATGAACGATCGATTGCGGACCGTGACCGACGACGGCCATGTCGTCTCGATCAGATACGATCGGGTATTCTCAGCGGCCATGTTGAGGGTGGTCGCCATGATGTAGGGCATCTGATCGGCGGTCGCGCCGAGAGCCAAGGCCCGCTGCTCGATCTGCGAGAAATCGAAATCGACCCCGAGCGTAGGCATGGTCACCACAAAAAAACCGACCTCGCCGCCGGGATCGGTCGAACAGTCTTGCGTTAGTGGGAAATACCACGGCGGCCCGATCCATCAGCGCGTGGCTTTGGCCTCGGGCGCGTGCGCGAAGAAAGCACCGGTTTTTTCAAGCCGTCAACGTAATTTTCTGCGGTCTGCTTCGGCAGCTCGGGGAAGATACCGGGCAAGAGATCAGCGTCCAAATTGATTACGTCGAGAGTAATCAGACGTTTAGTCACCGCCTTGCGCAGCCGCGCTAACGCCTCGGCGTAGCTCATGACGCGCCCAAATTTTTTTGCTTCGATCCGCCAGGCACGATAGGCGGCGTTGAACCAAGCGAGATCACCGGTCGCGTTTGCGTGGTTGATTGTCTCTTGCACATGGCGAACAGCCGCATGCACCCGCGACATCGCCGCGTCGTGGTTTGTCAGCGTGATCTTCCAGCGCGCGGCGACCGCCTCGACTTGGCGCCGGGCAAACTCGGCCCGAACTGCAAGCCGCCCCTCGGGATCGCGCGGCAGCACCTCGGTCGCCTCGTCCACGATCGCCTCGGCCGTGTCGCGGTCCTTCACCCAGAACGCGCACCCGATCTCCGACCACGGCCAATTGTCCCGGATGCCATCGAAGGTCTGGCCGAGGTCGCGGGAGACGCCGACGATGCACGGCTCACCGCGCGGGATCGTCGCGATATAGATCGCCGCCACGCCGAAGACGATCAGGTATTCCCGGTCGGCACCGTGGGGGATTTCAAAGTCCATCATACTTCCACCGCGCCCCACGCTTGCCGCAGTGCGGCATGCAGCGCCGCCGTCGCCTCGGCTCGATAGGCGTCGCGCTGCGTCGGGGGCAACGCCGCCCACGGCTTGCCCCGGCGCCGTCCGTCTTCGCCCACGACCCGGTTCGCAACGGCGTCCCTGATCGCGATGGCTGCGGCCTCGATCATTGCCTCGGTGATCCGCATGGCGCCCTCCTAGAAGACCGGCACGAACTCGCCGCGCAGACCGTCGGCGATGACATCGCACCCGCGATCGTGGTTCGCGCGCCACGTGTCGGCATAGCCGCCGCGCTTGACCGCCACCCACCCCGCGTCCCGTTCGAGAGAGTGCGCCAGGGCGACACAGTTGACCGCCCGGAGCAGATGCATCTGGCCGATCAGGTGGCGGGCGGGCCAGCAGATCGCCGTCTCCATGCGGGTGACATCGGCAAACGACGGCAGCAGGCGCGTGCGGTTCTGCATCCGCATCGTTTTCTCGAGTTCGCCCTGCTCGTGCTGGGCGATCAAGTCCTCGAACTCGTAACTGTACGCGGGCCACGCTGCCCCATAGCCCGCGACCGTGCGCATCGGGATAAGGCGCAGCGTCCGCATCGCCTCGGCGAGACGCCTGCCGACATGCGGACCGCTCCAGACCGAGGGCGCGATGTCCTCCATCACGGCGTCTTCAAGCGGGTTGAATTTCAGCGGGTCATCCCGGCGGATCACGAGCACGTCACTCAAGGTCCATCTCCTTCTGCTTGTCGGCCAATTCTTCGAACCGTTGCGTCTGCACATCGAACGCCATGTTAATCGCACCCTTAAAGCCGGTTTCCTCGAACCGCACCTTGGCGATGTGCACGGTTGACCGGCAGGCTTCCGCCGCGCGCTCGATGACGACGCCGTGGTCGCATTTGTTGAACCAGTGCGCCGAGCCCTCGATGTCGTAGAGCGTCGCGGTGCGGGTTCGGCCGTGCTCCCAAACGTCCTTGGTCGGGTGCGCTAGGACGATCACGGCGACCTCGTACTGCCGCCCAAAGCGCTTCAGCATGCGGATGGCCCGGCCGATGTATTCCGTCGAACTTTCATCGCGGCGCCGGGCGTGCTCGATCTCGTTCCATGGGTCGATGACCAGCACGCGGATGCCATCGCGCAGCACCGCATCGCGGGCTTTCTCGATGATCCATTCCAGCGTGATGTCTTCCTCGTCGGCGTCGTTCGGATCGTGGTCGATGAACGTGAAGCTGCCCTCAATGAACTCGTCGGCCTCGGCCGACGCAGTGCCCGCGATGATCCGGCGCAGCTTGTCGCGGAGATGCGGCACTGTTGGCATCTCGGCTGAGAAGACGGCCGAACGCCATCCGTAGGCGCGCGCGATGTTGACCAGCACGTTCAGCACCCAAGTCGATTTGCCATGGCTCGGGATGCCGGTGACGACCATGAACTCGCCCGGGAACAGTTTCAGCCAAGCATTGTTGGCCGAAGCGACGGTGTCGCCGTCGAACAGCGGCCAGCCGATCGAGATCGGGTGCAGCGCCGGGAGCGCCGGATACTCCGAGAGCCGATAGAGCCCACGAACCGGATACTGCTTGGCATCGCGCAACACGGCGCTGACCGAATCGCGCCCGTACTGGCGCAGCACCTCGTTCAAGTCCTTGCAGCCCGGCGGGAACGTCACGAACAGGCAGCGCACGGCGCCGAGGCGACGGACGATCTCGGCAGCGAGCCGTTGCCCTGGCCCATCGTCATCGACTGCGAGAATGAACCGCTTGATCCGCTTCAACCGATCCCGGTTGAGCCACAGGAACTCGAACTTGCCGTTCGCCTCGGTCTGCGGATCGAACGGCGGCAGGCGTCCATCCTTCGGGACCGGCGGCGCGCCATCGGGCACCGAGACCGTGAGCGGCCAGCCGCAATCGACCGCGACCATGCCGTCCTCGATGCCCTCGGTGATGACGAGCGCTTGCGTGCCCGCTTCCAGCAGAGGGTCATCGAGCACGTCGGCGTTCCAAAACGTCCGCTTGCCGCCCTTGCGATGCCAGAAGAACTTCTCGCTGTTCCGCTCGGTGCGATATTTCTCGTTCACGGTGACGCCGTGCTCGATGAACGGATAGACGAGGATGTTGCCGCTCGGGCTGGCGACGACATGCCGGTTCGGCTTCTCACCGACGAGAGTACCCGTATAAATCTCGAACTTGGCGGCCAGCTCGGGCGATATCCCCCGGGCCTCGAAGAACTCGACGTGTCGCGTCGCGAGCGTCGTCATAGCGATAGCTCCCATGGAATTCGTCGCAGTGGAAACAGCGGAAGAAAAAACCGTCCGCGTCGCAGCGGATGGAGAGGCACTTGTGGGACTTCTTCCGCCGCAGATGTGAGCAGACGGGGCAGCGGAGTTCGTGGGTGCCGCTATGCGAGCGCGGGTCGAAGCCGATCCGGGCAAACATGCGCAGCACCTCGTCGAGCGACAGGCGGCGCGTCATGGCTGCACCACCCTCGACGGTTCATGCTCCGGCGGGGCCCGGATGATGGCGCCGATGTACTCGCGGGGATCGTGCTTGGTGGACGCCTGTTCGATCGCCGCCCGTGCCAGCGGGACTTTGCCGCCCTTCGCTTTGAGCAATCGCGAGACGAGGCCACCCGCGCCATTGCCGAGGACTTCCTTGCCGCGCCGGAACAGTTCGGTCTCTGCGTCGGACGGCGTTGGCGCCTTGGCCGCTCGCGGTGGCGGGACCGTCTCGCCGAAATCCAATTCGCCAGAGCCCGAGCGCGCGCCAATCGGCGCGGCATGGTCCTCGGTCCTAGGTCCATGGTCCACGGTCCAAGGTCCAAGGTCCGTCGATGAAGCCTCGCGAGGGCTCGCGAGCAATCGCGTAGCCTCGCTGACAACCGGCAAACGTGAGGGCGTCGGGCGATCAATCTTCTGGTGTTTCAGCCAGTTATCGATTTGCAGATAGGTGGAGCCCTCAACCACGTAACGGGTGATTGCAACCATGATGCTCAAGCTGGGCTAGCCAGTCGTCCATGAGCCCCGGCGCATCGTCGTCGTATGGGTAGAGAAGGCTCGCGAGCATTCGCGAGGCCGCGCGAGCCCTCCCTTCGTCATCGGCGAGGGTCCACAACTGGATGAACAGCAGGCGCGCCTCGCGGGACAGTTTGCCGATGGTCTCAGATTGCGGAAACTCGGGCTTGATCGTCCTGATGCGTGCCATCAGACCCTCCCGGCATTGGCTCGAAATACCGCGCTCGCGAAACCTGGCGGCGTGATGCTGCGGGTGTCAGCGCGATCGGCAGTCGGCGAGAAATTGAGGATTGCGGAGCCCAGCACCGGCTCGACGCACGTAGGCTCGGCGAACAGATCACCGACGCGGACCTTCTCCGGCATGACGAACCCGCCGCCGACCCACAGGCACGTTTGCTTCGTATAGGGGTCGCAGGGGTCGAACGTGTAATCGGGATCGCGCCAGTAGGTCGAAAGGGTCGAGACCGGGTTCTCGATCATGTAGGGCGCGCCGCTATCCTCGCAGGCGCGCCGACAGGCATCGACCACTTGCAGCGCATGGATCAGCGCGCCGAGGCCCTTAGCCTTGAACCAGCGGGCGCCCGAAACCGCGAGGTGTGAGCACGGCGGGAACGCGAAGACGATAACCGGACGCGGCAGATGCGCGGGATAGCGCCATTGTGTGATGTCGGCGACGATGTGATGGCGGCGATGGTGCTCGCGCGGCGCCGGTTGAAGATCGACGGTGATCGCCGAATAGCCCGCCTGGATCCACGGCAGCACCATGGTGCCGGTTCGATCGCAGAGCGACAGGACGATCCCGAGCGTCATCCGGCAATCCTCCGCCGGAACCGGGGCGAGGTTTGCAGAGCGAGCTTCGGGTCGAAGACCGAGGCTTGATAGTGCCAGAGCGCGAGCGCATCGGCGGCATTGTCATCGCTCGGCGCCCAGCCGAGACGATTGCAGGCGTCGATGGTCGCCGACTTCGCTTCCTTCCGCTTAATCCGGTTGGTGCCGAGGAAATGCTCGCGGACTTCCGAGACCTTGGCCTCGCGCACGTCATAGCCGCCCGCGTGGCCGTATTCCTCGACCACGGCGCAGAGCCCGATCAGCACGCGGATGATGTGCGCGGTGGTGAAGCCCGCCATGTGCTGGGGCGCCATCGGCGCCTCGAACACGATCAGCCGCACATCGGGCTCAGTCGCGAGGAAGGCGCCGAGCCATTGCCGACATCCGGCATAGATCGCGCCGAGGCTGGCGCCCTCGCGCGCAAAGCGCACCGAGCCGGATCGCGGCTTGTCCTCGTAGGGAAAGCCGCAAGCCCAGCCGGTTCGCGATGCGAGATCGAGCGCCAGAATACGGGGCGCGTGCGCCATGCCGCCCTCCCGTCAGTGGGCGGTCGCGGTGACGTTTCCGTGCAAGGCGGACATTGCCGCCGCCCGCCAGAGCGGCAAATCCTTCACGCCCTCGGCTGTCGCGAGCATCGAGAGGATGTGCTTCTGATCCTCCTCCAGCTCCTCGTAAATCTCGCGGTTCTTCGCCTCGTTGATCCTGATCTTGACCAGCGACCGAAGCTCCTTGGTCGGGATGCCGCGCGCCTTCGCTTCCTTGAAGCAGGCGTTGATGCTCTCGCGGATGTTGCGGCACCGGGCCATCGATGACCCACGCTCGGACGCCAGATCGGCATGATAGCCGTCGATCTTGCCGAGGAGTTCCTGCACGATCTCGGGGTCGAAATCGTTCGTCTGCGTTGCTGCTGCCTTCGCCATAAGAAAGGTCCCTTTGCGTTGCGGGGCCTCGGCGAATTGGGATCATCGCCGGGCCGCGCGTGGTCCCATTGGGGCCCCCGGCATCAGGCCCTCCCGTAGGTGACGAACAGGTGATGGTGCTTCGGGCACCATGACGAGCCGAGGCGCTTCTTGGCGCCGCAGAACACGGCAAGGCCGTCCTCGCCGCGCTCATCGAGCACCGCGCGGCAGTGAAAGCCCCGGGCCTGAAGGAACGGCACCGGCTTTCCGCTCGTGGCCTCGACCGGCGCGAGCTTGTGCTCGGGTTTCGGCGCCAGGACGATCTGCGCCTCCGATTTCGGCGGCTGCTTGGTGGTGGCTTTCGTCATCGGCGACAAGCCCTCGGGACGTTTGAGTTTGAGGCGCGCGATTTTGCCAGCGACCGCACTGCGCGTCCGATGCATCGCATCGGCAATCACTGACGAAGACGCGCCCTCGGCGACCCAGCGCCGCAGGGCTTCTTCCGCCGCATCATCCCATGTCGATTGAAAGACCATCGGGCGCCCCCTTGTCGCGAACCACGACGGTCGTTTTAATAGTCACCGGTTCGCGTCATCGTCATCTGTTTTCTGCGTCCCGTACCCACGGATTTGCGTAATCACCGTGCGCGGACAGGCGCGAACGTGCGCTGATGGCCGTGGCGGCCATGATCGAAGCGGCACGTGGCCGATGCCGGTAGTTGCAGGAAAAATCTGTCGTGAGAGTTGGCGTGAAATTCTGCTGCACTCAGCAGTTGTTCCGTACCCGCTTTTTTTGATCGCACTTGTTGACAGCTTGATCGAACCGGGCGGAAACTCGCGATGACAGGCAGACGAGAACAAATAACAACGCACTGATCTGATCACCACGGCGCACCGCCTGCGGACTACAAGCGGGCGGCCCTCACACCAGACAAAGCATCCAACAGCCGCGCACCTACGGTGCCGGTGACGGCATTTTTGGCGTCGCGTAACTGGAGGAATGTAAGAATGCAGTCGATACGGTGGGATGGAAAGACGATCACCGTGCCCGGGATTTACCGGGATATCCCGCTGCACGACTACCACCGCGCCGACCTCTGCGACGCCGTCAGCGTCTCGTCGTCGATGTTTCGCAACATCATTAACAAATCGCCAAAGCACGCCTTCGACAAATCGTCGCTCAATCCCGATCGCGAGGACACCGAGACCGAGACCGAGGCGATGGTCCTCGGCCGCTTCGTGCACAAGGCGGTCGCGGGCGAGCCGTTTGATGACGACACGGTCATGCGCCCGGCCACTGTCGGCGGGTTCGCGTACAACGCGAACCGCAAGGAATGGCGCGATTGGCTCAAGGAGCAGCGTGGCGCCGGAAAGTATGTGATCTCGCCCGCCCTGGCGGAGCGCGCCAAGGGCATGATCATCGCGCTCGGTCGGTTTCCGCTCGTGCAGCACGGCATGCTGGGCGGATCGCCGGAGCGCTCGCTGATCTGGAAGGACCCGCGCGGGTTCTGGAAGAAGGCGCGGCCCGATGAAATCCCGAACGACAGCGGCGACTTCGTCGATCTGAAGTCGACCAACTCGGTGCTCTATCGCGACACGCAACGCTCCATTATCGACTACGGCTATCACCAGCAGGGTGCGATGGTGATCGAGGGAGCCCGGGCGCTCGGCATTACGGCATCATCGTTTACGCTTCTGTGGGTCGAGAGCAAGCGCCCGCATTGCGTCCGCGCGCAGACGCTCAAGGACGAGGACCTGGCGCGCGGCGCCGCATTGAATGAACTCGCCTCGAAGACGTTCTGGCAGTGCTTCCAGAGCGGCGTCTGGCCGGGCCCGGGCGATGATCGCGCCGACGCCGAGTATGTCGATCTGCCCGACTGGTATCGCCAGTCGGTTGATGACCGGGTCAAGTTCGAATTGCGGGAGGCTGCGTGATGACCGATCAAACCGTCACCACCGAGGCCCCGCAGACGCCGCCGCCCTCGCAACAGCAGGCGCCGCCCGATCGAGTGACCCGCCGCGATCTTGTGGAGGGGAACGCGGAGAAGGTGGTCACCGAGCGCACCGAGGCCGTGACGCTGTTCAAGGGCGGCGGCGTGGACTACGCGAACCTCCGCGATCTGGTCGACGCCGCGAAGCTTCTCGCGGCCTCGGGTCCGTATCTGCCGCCATTCATGCAGGGCAACGTCGGCGCCTGTTTCGCCAATTGCATGCGAGCGCAGGAGCTTGGCGTCTCGCCGCTCGCCCTGGCGAAGTGGACCTATGTCGTCGAGCAGTTCGTCGGCGGCCAGAAGGTCGAGCAGATCGCCTACGAGAGCCAGATGTTTCACGCCGTGATCGAGGCGCGCGCGCCGATCACCACGCGTCTGCAAGTTGCCTATGAGGGCGAAGGCGATATGCGGCGGTGCCGGGTGTGGGCGACCTTCAAGGGCGAGAAGGAGCCGCGCTATTTCCCGCCGCTCGATGCCGCGCCGGATCAATTCACGCTCGGCAAGTTGCGCCCGAAGCGGAACGACAGTGGCCGGATCAAGGGCTCGCCGCTGTGGGACATCAAGCCCGACCTGCAACTGTTCTACAACATGAGTCGCGATTGGGCGCGCATGTATGCGCCCGATGTCATCTCCGGCATGTACGGCCGCGACGAGATGGAAGACGCGGGCTTCACCGTCGCGTCTGAGGCGGCGCGGGATGTGTCGCCGCGCCTCGCGGAGCGCCTGCGCGGGACCGCGCACTCGATCGGTCAGGCGGCAATCGCCGCGATCGACGCGCAGGCCGCAGAACACGCCCCGAAATCAAAAGCGAAGGCGCCTGCCGAGGTGCCCTCGGACGACGCTTAAACTGGAAGGAGTGGGAAATGCCTGACTTCTGCGATCCCGACGGTTCGACCTGTGCTGCGCCTATCATCGCGACCCGGCTCGGCGACGTTCTCCGCATCGAGGCGGCCCCGCGCCGCGGCGGTGCGTCCCGCCCGTTGCTCTCGCCGCAGGACATCCGCGTCATGCTGTTCGCCGCGCAGGAGTTTCGGCGACAGCGCGCCGCGCGCGGCTACATGAAGCAGTGTGATCAGGCGTTCGCTTGCATCGTCAAGGGTTATGGCGCCCAGCCCAGCATCGTCACTCGGCCCGATCGCGACCCCGAACTGATCGAGATGCGCCAGAAGATGATGGCGTTTGTCGCGGTCGCGACTGGGGCCACTCACCGTCAGGTCGGGCTGGTCTTTAAGCGCGATCACTCCTCGGTCGGATCGGCCTGCGCCCGGTTCGCCGCCGCTGTTCGCGCCACCATCTCGTCGGTCCAACCAACGAGCGAGCCCGATGCGGAAACTGATGCGTGAGATTGTCACGTTCGTGCGCGAGGCGGGGGCTCGGACGTGTGGGTCTCCGAGGGCGGCAAGCACACGCGCATCCACTTCACCGGCCCGAACGGCCGGAAATCCCATCTCCTGATCCATCGCGGCGAGACGGTCACCACCCGCTACGCCGCGATGATCCGCTCCCAACTCCGTCGGAAGATCGCGCCATGAGCGTGCAACCCGGAGTGTCGCCGATGATGAGCGCAGCACTCACGGTCGGTCTGATCGCTGGCCTCGTCTGCGGCGGCAGTCTCGGCGCGATCACCATGGCGATTCTAGTCATGAGCAAGGACAGCGATTTTCCACCCCCGAAAGGAGAGCACTATGACCCTCGCGAGCGAAATCACCAAGTTGGAGACCGAGTTGCAAAGCTGCCGAGTTGAGGCCGACGCGCTCGGCAAGAAGAACGCCGTCCTTGAATTCGAGAATGACAGTTTGAAGCAGCAACTTGCCAAGGCGAACGCCGATCGCGACGCGCTGATCCGGCGCTCGGAGGCGATCAAGAGCCTGCTCGATCAATGCGGCGCCACCTTGGTACACGGCTTGAAGCAATGCGCCGCCTCCGAGCGCGAGATCGAGCGGCGTGAGGAGGCGAGCGGCGAGATCGAGGGCGGCATGGCCGCGATTGTGGCCCGCCGCAACGGCGAAGCCATCCATACGGACGGCCCGCAGACCGAGCACTGACCATGACAAAAGGGAGACTGACGTGAGCACTGAACCGATGCTGCAATTCTTCGCCTACGCGCACTTGAAGCCCGAGCTTCAACCAACCAGCGCCAAGTTTGCCGAGATCGCCGAGTGGCTGGTCTCGCTGCTGCCGCGCAATCCCGAGCGCACCGCGTGCCTTCGCAAACTGGTCGAGGCGAAGGACTGCGCGGTGCGGGCGGCGATTTACAAGGAGGACGGACAATGAAAATCCCGAAAGGCGCCGACATCCAACTCAAGACCGAGAGCGGCGTGGTCGAACTGCACATCACCGCCGCGCTGACCACCCGCACGCAGGCCGTCGAACTGATGGCCGCGATCCGGCAAATCTCCGGCGCGCTGGAAACGGAGAAGCGCGGCCCGCGCAAGCCGAAGGCGATGGCAACGGCCGCGAGCGCCGGGGCCGCCTGACATGACCGGCCGCCGGGTGTTGCCGAGCAAGCGGTACGCCGAGACGTTCGAGATCGCATGGGGCGGGTTCGACCGCCGGTTCGCGGTGACGCTCGGCTTTTACCCGGACGGCACGATCGGCGAGGTGTTCATCACCGGCGGGAAGTCGGGTCAGGAGATCGAGGCTATCGCCCGCGATGGCGCGGTCGCGGTCTCGCTGGCGCTGCAATACGGCGCCCCGATCGACAGTCTCGTCAGCGCGATCACGCGCGACGAGCGCGGCAACGCATCGAGCATCATCGGCGCGGTGCTCGACCGGATGGCGCCGCCAGGTTTGAGCGAGCACGCGGACGACGCGGCGACCACTGATCAGGGACAGACCGATGGCTGACGAGACGACCGCCGACGAACGGGCAGAGATCGACGCCGAGATCGGTCGCGATGCTGCGAACCTCATTCTCGGAATGATGCAGGGCGTGCCGGTCGGCGTCGCCTACAACGTCATCGGCAACATCACCGTCTCGATCTTCCTCGCCGTCCCCTTCGTCGAGCTTGGCGACGCTCTGTCCGAGTTCGACAGTTGGGCGGAATACACGCGTTCGATGATCGCCGAGGGGCTCAAGGGCCGCCTGCAATGAAGATGGGCCGCTCCCGACAGCCGATCCGTCTGCGCGTGAAATGCGCGGCGGCGCTGCTTGCCCTGACCGATGACAAGGGCGAGCCGCTGATCCCATGGGAGCACGCCAAGGAGATGACCTCGGATCAGATCATCTCGCTTTTTCAGCTCGATCATTACCCGATCCGGGCCGAGTCCGGTGGCCCGGCGCTGCCGTGGAATTTGGTGCCGCGTCTAATCCGGGCGCACCGCCGCAAGACTGCGAAGATCGACTTACCCGAGATCGCCCATATCCGGGCGGTGACGAAATCCGAGGCCGAATTCAGGGCGCGGCTGCTAGCAAAGGATCGCGGCGAACCCCGCCCGCCGAGCCGGTGGCCGAAACGCTCATTCCGAAAGCGGGAGGATCGCCAATGAGCGCGGAGAAGGCGTTCGTTCATACGACGGTGCCCTACGGTGACGACGGCAAATTAGTGCGCGGCGTCATCGCGCGGTGTGGCGCCCCGGGCTGCGAGGCCGCCATCCCGCTGGCCGTCAACACCTTGCAGAACTCGCGCGGCGACGACAGCGAGATCGAATGGCGGTTCATCGCCCGCAAACTGGAAGCCAAGGGGTGGCATGTGGGCCGGAGCCGAACCGCTCATCGGTGCCCGCGCTGCCACAACGCCGCGAAATTCTCATCGATCAGAAAGGCCGAAGCCATGCAGAACGGGAACGCGATGACCGACAAACTCAAGGTCGTAAAGGAGAACATGCGGGTGATGACCCGCGAGGATCGGCGCATCATCTTCGAGAAGCTGAACGAGGTCTACGTCAACGACAAGATCGGCTATGGCGATGGCTGGACCGACGAGAAGGTCGCGACCGACCTCGGCGTCCCGCGCGCATGGGTCAAGCTGATCCGCGACGAGAATTTCGGCGACGAGGTCGGCAACGAGAACATCCGCGATCAGGTCAAGGAGGCCCGCGATCTGCTCTCGCAGATCAAGGCGATCGAGCCGCGCATCAGCGAGGCGCAACGGCTGATCGCGGTCGCCGACAAGATCGAGAAGTCGCTTGCCGAGATTGCCAAGGTGCTCAAATGACCGAGGGGCCCGCCGCCCTGGCGATGATGATTTGCAGGAAATGCCAACAGGAGAAGCCCGAGGCCGATTTCTACATGCAGGCCCGCGACGGTTGTGCGCCCCGCCGGATGACAGTCTGCAAGGTCTGCCATCGGGCTCGCACCGCGCAGAGCACGCAGGAGCGGCGCCGTCGGGCAAGGGAAATGAGGCAATGACGATGACCGAGGACGTAAAGGTGAGCGCGATTGATACCGCGAGCGGCCACCGGCTCGCGACCGTAAAGGAGGCTTGCCGCTACGGGAAATTCTCGCACACCAAATGCTATGAACTGATCAATGCCGGGCGGATCAAGGCGAAGAAATTCGACGCCCGGACCCTGATCGACCTCGATAGCATCGACGCCATGTATGCGGCGCTGCCCGATCTGGTGCCCAATCCCGGCGCCAAGTATTAAGGGCCAGGCCATCCCAATAGCCGGGCGGCCATAGCCGCCACGAGCAGGATGGCGCCGCATATCAGGGTCCGGCGCCCGACGATATTTAGCCGCATGGCCGCCCCTCCGATTTCCCGACGATTTCCGCTATAATAACCGTATCGCGTTAAGGGTTAACGATACGGCTCGCACTGTGACGGCCCTTCGTGGTATTGTCGGGAAAAGGCTGACTTACCGGGACTCGTCCGAGGCGTAGAGCGCATACAAATGCCCAAGCGAGACCTCACATTCAATATCGAGGGGCACCCGGGCCACCGGGGCAACGCGCTCGCGCATGCCCTAGTGGAAAAGCTCCGCAGACTTCTGTCTGCGCTGGGTCAAGCTGAGCGCAAGTATGACGGGAAGCCTGCTCGGCAAACTGAGTATGAAGTGGTGGCCGCAACGAAGGTCAATCCCACGAAGCTCACGTTGCACCCTGTTTCCAAGCAGGCAAACTATGATCCCATTCCCGCTTTTGAATGGACGTTTGAGCAGATCGAGCGCGTGGCGCTGGGCAAAGATGTCGATGATCGTGTCGATTCCACGCTTGCCAGAACCTTGGCGGAAATCGCAGAAAAGAAGCGCGAGGATGATTACAGCCGCCTATGGATCAACATTGACGATAGAACCGTAGACTTTGACGAGCAATTCCGTGCGCGTTCTGCGGCCATTGCTGCCCGCAAGGCCGAACTAGAGCAGCCTCCCACATGGTTTTCCGGGACCTCTTATGGCTCTGTTGTCGGCGATCTGCGCGAGGTTTCCGACATCGATGGCGAGCACCATTTCGTCATCATCCCCCCGATAGGGGCACAGCGGATCAACTGCGTCTTTCCCGAGGGTAAGCGGGAAGAAATGCGGCAGTATTTGTTTCGGCTCGTTAGGGTCATTGGCAGGCTTCATTATACAAGGGACTCCCCCTTTCCCGTACAAGTTGATATGGCAGATATTGAGTATGCCGCTACAGTGCAGGAACCGGTGCACTTATTGCAATTGCGAGGGCTCTTTAGCGGCTTCGATCGTCGGAATGATAATCTGGAAACATTATTGAATGGCCTCTAAGCCAAGCTTCTATTGGGACGCTTGCATGTTCTACGAGGTGCTTGGCGATGAGCCCGTGACACCCGAGAAGAAGGCGGCGATTCAGGAAATCTTAGGAGACAACCAGGCTAAGAAGAATTTGATCGTTTGCTCTGTCCTAACCCATCTTGAAGTTATTCCATCCAAGATCGAGGCCAAGAAGCCGGGAGCTGAGACTCAATATCTCGGAATTTTTGATGGCGAGCATTTCGTAGACATAGAGATCAGCCGCAACATTTTGATGAGGGCAAGAGAGATAAGGGAATACTACTATCGGCCCGCTGATCCAGCGACAGGGAAGCCCGCAAAGGTCATGGATGCGGCGGATGCTGCCCATCTGGCTACGGCGACCATCTATAACGTTGATGAATTCCACACCCGGGACGATGACGACAGGGATTCAAGGTTCCCCTCCTTTCCTTGTATAAATGGAGTGGAGTGGACAGAGTTTGCGACAAATACCCTCTCAAGATCGTGTCACCAGAGCACATTCAAAAAGTTCTACCCCTTGATGAAGGTCCTGACCTGCCACTGCGTATTTCCTCCAGAAGGAGTTAGAGTCCGGCCCGAAGAAGGACGGACAGATGAAGCGAGCAA
>NZ_LFKZ01000092.1:0-13457 GCF_028128975.1 Bradyrhizobium sp. CCBAU 45321 | reverse complement strand
TGCCATCCAGGCAGGAAGGCAGGCCTCAGATTATGCGGAGGCGGAGAGCGCCGTCTGGCGGCGCCGCGGGGCTTTCACGCGAGTTCCAACAGCACCTTGTCCACTGACCGAGAGGTTTGACGAGTCCGCCGATCGCGCCGCAGCCTTGCGAGGCTTGGGAGTGGACGTGGCGGGCTTTCCCGCGAGCTCCAGCAGCACTCGACGAGGGCCGCGCAACACTCATTTCAACACCGATCGGGACATCCCCCTCAATAAACGCGCTGCTTGCCGGATCCGGCGGTGGGTCTGAACTACTGGATCGTCGTCGCGCGTCCCTGGTCAAGACATTAAAGCTTGATGAAAGCTTAACGATGTCGATCCGTACAGTTTCTGCCCTGCGCGTACTGCGCCCAAGCGTCAAAGCCGTGGACTGAGAACACGCTCACGTCGGGGCGTCAGGTGCCGGCCGAGATCGGGCGCTAGCGTTTCGAACTTATCGCCCAGCTCCTCAGTCACAGCCCGCGCATCGGCGCCACTCTCAACTACACGAGGATTCAGTAATACCAAGAGCTCGGTTCGGTCCTTGGCATGCTCTGCGCTGCCGAATAGAGGTCCCAACAACGGAATGTCCTTCAGCACGGCAGCACCGGAAACCATCCGGTTGGTGCTATCCTGCATCAAACCGCCGATCGCGATCGTATCACCGCTTGGTGTCGATACAGTGCTCTGGAGGCGACGTACCGAAATCACGGGGGATTGGACGTTGGTCAGTGTGTTCTTGTTCGCCGTACTGACCTCCTGAAAGATGTCGAGCGTCACGCTACCCCCGGCGCCGATGCGAGGTGTTACGGCCAAAATGACACCCGTGTCGCGCAGTTCGACGTCGCTCACGATCGATGAACTCTGGCTTAGCGTGGATTGTGAGGATCGCGCGAGGACCGGAACCTGATCGCCCACTTCCATTGTCGCGGTTTGGTTGTCAACTGTCAGAATACGTGGCGCCGATACGACCTTGACGTCCCCGAGGCCGCTTAGCGCGCGTAGCACAACGTTGACATCCCTATTTGGGAACACATAGGACAAACCACCTTGTGGAACGCCACCCAAATCCGGCGAGGAAAGAAGATAGTCGACACCGTATCGCAAATGATCGCTCAACCGCACCTCTGCGACAATGACCTGAATCAGGACCTGCCGCGGCTTGACGTCAAGCCGATGAACTGCGGCTTCGATGGTTTTGGCGTCGGTCGGGGTTGCTAAGATCACAAGTGCATTTTGGCTGGGGTCTGCCTGGATCCGGACCGGCGCCGACAGGCCAAGACTGACTGTGGGGGCCGCCGCATCGTCCTTTGCTTGGGATGCTGACGCGGCCGCATCCGATCTTTCGTCCGACAGGCCGGGAACGTTTAGGGGCACACTCGATCGATCGGATGCGCTTCCGATTGACAACTTCCCAAACTCTCCCGCGGGCTGCGCGCGAGATACGGCACTGGGCGGTTGAGCGCCAAAGATTCGTGCTAACACCTGCGCCACTTCCGTAGCCCTTCGGTAACGAAGGGGACGCACGTGAACGTTTGCCGCCGCCTCCGACGTCTTATCCAACTTCGCGATGGCCCGACGAACTTGCTGAAGCAGCACAGGGTCGTCCGCTACCACAAGAATGCCGTTCAGCCGCTCGAGCGGCGCAAGCCGAACGCGCACTCTGCCCTGGTCATTCTTGTTGAACAAGAAACTGAGTTCTCGCTCTAGGGCGGCCGGACTCGCATGAGCCAGCGTATACAGCGCAAACGATTTGTGAGCCATAGCATCGCTGTCAAGTAAACCGATGAGTTCGCGCACGGAATTCACCGAGTCGGGTGGCCCACTGACGGCAATACCTTGTTCTCCCGGCGCGGGTGTCAGACGCACGCTCTCCTCGACGTTTGGTCGGATCACCTTGATGACATCAGCTGGTTCGACATAGCGCACGGGGATCACTTGAACATCGCGTCGTACTCCGCCGTCGAGATCGACCAAGCGCCCCACCCGAACTCCGCGGTCAACCACGGCTAGTCCGTAGCCGTATGGTGCTAGCGCTTGGTCGAGTAATCGCGGCACGTCACTCACGGGGACGTTGCCCGAGGTCCGAAGTGTCATTTTTCCCCCAACGCCTGGGTCGATGATGACAGGCATACTCATAATGTCGCCTACGACGTCATTCACAACTTGCCGAATATCGGCATTGGCATAGTCGAGGCTCACGCGAGTGCTATCAGCGGTGACCGGCAGCCGCCGCTCCACCGGGGCGGTGGTTGGCCGGGTCGGCGGCTGTGCCAGCAACTCAAAGCTACGTGCTTGCAGTGTCTTCGCTGAGAAGGAGGGCTCTGGCGCATGCGAGCCGACGCTTGGCGACGCCAGCCAAACGCCGCGTTCAGCGATCCGGTCGGAGCCGGCACATCGCGTAAGCAGTAGACAAAGGAACGTCAGCACGGTCTTACTAGACATTGAGGACGCGGCGTTCCCGGTGCGAATGCGCATCCATTCAATTTTTTTATCTACCGCGGCACTTGCATTCATTGCAACTTGTGAGAACAGGTGGGCAGAACTGGGATGATTGCCACCGTTCGGTACTACGAATTTCTTGTCGTCTCTCAACGAGAGTTGCCAATGATCACCTCCTTCATCTTTTGATCCTTCGAAAGGAGGTTGGACATCAGTACAGCAACCTGATTGAGCTTATCAAGCAGCCCTTCCAGAAAAATCAACGCCATCTGCCCTTCGCTGTTGGCGCTGTCAATCGCCGCCTTAAGGTTGTTGATGGCCGCATCGAACTGCGACTGCACACCTTTCTTGTCTGACTTCTCCGTCTCGATGGCGATACCGTTTGCCTGCATCCAGTCAACCACATCCTGAGTCTTGCCTTGCCAATCGACGAAGCTGCCGAAGTCTTTCTTCGTCTTTTCATCGGTAGGTCGATTGGTGCGCAGCGTAGCCAGTGCCTTATTCATATCTTTCAGCAAATTGTTGCGCGCCTGCATGTCGTCCATTTGAGATCGGGCTTGAGTCTGGTAAATGTCATGCCGTTCCATCAGAACCAGCGTCATGATCGAAGCCAAAGACAGGCCTCCCGGGAGAACATTTCCTGCGCTGTTGGCCCACGCATAGGGCTGGTATCCAGATATCGCCTTGATCATCTTAAGACATGCTCACACTCAGACGTTTTTCGCCGAACAATACACTCAAGCCATAGAGACGATCTTGCTTCTCGCCTCGGTATCGGCACGGCGAATTTCCGCAAGCTTGCCCAGAAAGTCCTGAATCGCCGCCTCATAGCTTGCCATGAATTCACTCTCGTTCTCCAACTGCGCCCGCGCCTTGGTGCTGTCCGCCTCCAGCTTCGCCTTCTCCTCCTGATAGTGCGTCGCGCCCATGTTCAGGCCGGCTCCTGGAAGCTTAAAGGCTTCTGTCGCGATTGTGCCCATGGCATTCCATCTCATCGCCGCCTGCTGGGCTGCTGTCTGTGCCTGGACAACGCGCGTAAACTCAAGGGGGTCCGTCGTGCTATCCGGCGCGCGCTGCGCTTGACCTGAAGCGCTGTTCGGGGTTGGTGTCACCGCACTAGACTTCGGGAGCGGCGTCTGGATCTTGGGTTTGTACAGCTCGTCGAAGCGCGCTTGAGTCTGTCGAGCGCCCTTGAGGTTCACGCCGGCACCTAATATCGCGCCGACAGAGGTAGCTATTGCACCAAACAACTGGCATAGTCCTGAATTGCGAAGCGCCTTGGCAGCAGCTTCTTGCGCAGCGATCTCGACGTTAAGCGCGGCCGACCGGTCCGACCTCGCCGCCTTGCGGAACTCCGCATTGAGCCGAACGATAAGCGCGGCGACTGCTGATACGTCGTTCTCCGTAACAAAGTCCTTCAGCTTGACCTGGACGTTGGAAAGCTTCTCGTGGATCACAACTTCCGCGAGATACGGTACGTCAGCTGATCCCCAACCCCGTGCCTTAACGAGATCCGCAAGAGGGCGTAGGCTCTCGCCTTCTGGCACGTTTCTGCCGCGGACTGTAGCAGAGATTGGCACCGACGGAAGTTGTTCATGCGCGGCTGCATCCAACCGATCGTACCCACCAACTGTCGTTTCACGTTGGATAGCAAATACCATCGCTACATTCCTTAAAGTTCGACAAGTGGTCCCACGCAGTCTGTTAGGCGAAGTGCCTTACGAGGTTGGCGTTGGAATCACTCTGCCTCCCAATGGCGTCGGCAACCCTCTGCGTGGTCATCGTCCTGTCGCAAAGCAGCTGCTTGATGAAGTCCATTTCATCGCTTTGGAGCGATCTCAGTCTTGCAATGCACTTGCTAATGTCCAACGTCTGCGCCTGGGCGTCTGTGGCCTCCTTTTGCTGGATGCCATTGGCGATACCGGCGAGGGCCGCACCCATCGATGCCACGGCCCCGCCGACTTGAGCCGCGGTCGAAAGTCCCTGGCCTATCCGAGAGATACTCAATCCACCTCCAGCTGGATTAGCAAAGCTAGCGCTGACCGTTAGCACCGAGATAGCGAATATGATGCCAATCGCGATGACCGCGCCCAAGCGTTTGGCTTTGCGCTCCTCGATGCCGTCTTTCTCGAGACTCTTCACAATTGCCGCGGTCATCTTATCGATGACCCCTGTCTCGACGAGGGTCGCTACTCCAACGCTCACTGCCGCCGCCGTGACTGCAAGAGCTCCGCCGGTGGCAACCGCAGCCAGGACCGTGAATCCGACCGCTAGCCACCCGAAGAATTTCATGATGCCGGAGCTCTTCTTTGCTTCTGCCGATCTTTTTGCCGCTTCAATGATGCTTTTAGATGTCTTCTCGTGCAACTGCCTTAGCTGCTCTCCCCGGTGTCGCGCGTCCTCTATTCCGGCAGCGACCAGTTCATCTGTCATCTTGGTCTTCAGAGTCAGAAACGTGGTAAGGAGATCAATTGCATCGAACGCACGTGGTGCTGGTAAGCTTGGAATCGAACCTGACACGACAGCCCCTCCGTAAACTGATTGCGGCAACAGGCTGGCGTCGGTCTTGCGGGCATTGCCCGAAAGACCGGGGAGGCAGGCACTGAATGGTGGCGCCCCGGCTTCGGGGAGGGCTTTGCTCGCCAAAGCCCTCATGTTCACTCTATCCATGGCTAGACCCTACTTGGGATTTGAGGCGGTTAAGCATCATCAGCCCGCGCCCGGCCAAAGTCTTGTGTTCGGGCCTTCCGACACTCAGCGTCAAGGCATTCTCGAGTGCGGTTATGGCCGCTGTGGGATCATCGAGTTTGATGAAACATTCCGCAGCACGAAGCGGGATCTGCGGATCGTCAGTATCCAGGAGCCCGGCCAACCGATAGGCCTGCATGGCGTTCTCTGGGTTCCCAAGCATCTGACTACTAGCAGCCAGACCAAACCAGAATCGTGCGTCGGTGTGCCGGTGTAGGCACAAGAAGCGAAAGAAATTTCGCGCGTCTTCGTACTTGCCGCAAGAATAGTAGCGATGGCCAAATACATATAGGGCCTCAAGCTCATCGTCCGTGATCCCAATGACGCTAGCTAGGTCAGCGCGCCCTGCCACGAAGTTGATGGCGAGCCGTGCCAGCCGTTCGCTGTCTGTCGCATCACCACCATTCAACGGGTCATTGTCCTCCGCCGTCCTCATCAGGTCACCCTCTCCGTGGAGACGGCTTGGGAGACGGCTTGGTGCTTGGAACATGCGACATAGATTTTGGATCTGGCAGGATGTGACTGAGCGCCGCCAGCTCGTCCGCATATGCCCTTTGAAACGCTTCATCCTGTCCGTCGACAAGTGCAGGAATTGAAGCGGCACTCATAGCGCTGTCGCCGAAAGGGCAGGCGCAGCGGCCGAGCTGCTCGCGAGCCCGCGTCAAGAGACTATCCATCTGTGCAATGGTCTGTCGCGCGGCCTCCATCGTATCATCGAGGTTCATGGACCCTCCCAGACGATCTCCTTGCCAGTGCACCGTAACGCCAGCAGGGTTCGAAGCCGCTTGCACCATCAGCCCCGCTCAAGGGCAACGACCTGCGCTCAGGAACGGCCACTCAAGTCCACCGACAGGCATCGTCTGCCGACGATAAGGTGTGCCCGCCAGAATGCCCCTCCTCCTCACGACGAGAACTTTCCCGCAACTGGCCTACTGGCATTCCTCTGCGTGCCGGTTGGATCAACACCTTTGCACGTCACTACCAGAGGCGGCGCACGGCGCAAAATACTTGATCGCTATGAAGGCATAGCAGCCCGTGATGGGTCGGTGCGCCTCTGTGCGAGCGCCCCAGACGGCAGCGCTGACTGAGAAGCACGTGTCGTTGCGTTAAGCGGATCGTTCGAAGAGATTGTCGCCAGGCCGCAAGCATCTTCCGCCTTAAACAAGTAAGGATGCGGATCGCATTGGCGGCGGATTAGGTTCTGCAGCCGCCTTGGACGAAACGCCGAGCTTACACTTTCGTGGCGGACCGAGCGGCGGGCGGCGGGAGTGCTTGCAGCGGGCAATGCCGTTCGGCAGACGATCTTCTCGGGTGCTTACCGGCGTGGTCCAGCGGCATTGGATGTGGTGCCGAGATGAGTGCTTGGCCGGCACAGTGTTGCTAGCGCGCACCCTTTTCTGGGCTTGGCACGATGTTTGCTCGGCCGAGGTCGGTAGCGGGATGTGACATGGATGCTCAGCAAACGACACATGACTCGGTTAGGAGCAGGGATTCGGTATGTATGTTTTGGTTGTCGACTTGTGCGACACCCGACAGCCGCTCCCGCCTCCTGCGACGTCTCACGGAGGCGGCATTCTTGGCTTGTGTCACGAACGACGTTGTGAGGGCGAGGCGGATTGCGAAGGGGCTTGACATCATTGCGCCGGGCAGTCGGGAGTGTGTCATTGCCTATGCGGTCACAGATCTGACGGCAGGCGATATTCCAGCAGCGCTGAAACGTCTCGATCCTCTTGCCAAAGCAAATGATGCATATGGGATGGCATTTCAGGCCCTGGCGCTTGGTCTTAATGGACGCCTAAGCCAACGCGATACTGTGCTCAAGCGCCTGCCGAGCGGAGAGCCAGGCCTTGATGGGCTCCTCATAGCCTTGGCCAGGCCGTGCCAGCCGATACCACAGGAAAGGACAGTTAATGAGCAGCGTAGGTAGTATCCTTCCGCAAACAGGGCCAGCCTTTTTGTTGATGGAGATGCCAGCCACATCGAAAGTATCGGCTGAATCCGTCGAGGCGTTTCGAGCGGCACTCGAGCCGCCTGTGCCATCGCAGCGAGCGGACGAACCGCTGATCATGGCTGGAGGCGGGCCGGAGGAGGGAGGGGGGCCTTTTGTCCCTCGGCTATCCAATGATATCCTCAGTGGCATGGAAACACTGAGCCTCGGCTTTGCGCAATCCATGGAAGGCGTGCGCAGGGCCGCCGAAGGCATGAGCGCTGGGAGCATCCGCTCGGCTGAGTGGCTCGATGCGCAGGTCCAGCTGTCAGCTATGAGCCTGCAATACGACATCGTGACCAAGGTGGTTGGGAAGGCGACCCACACTCTCGAGACTTTCCTGAGCGGCCAATGAGCCACGATGATGCGGCGCGTGGAGTCTGTATTGAAGCTGGCGGTAACACTTCTGATGCTATTCACCCTGGTCGGGTGCGGATCGAAGATCGAGCTCTATCGCAACCTGTCAGCGCGCGAGGCCAACGAAATGCTTGCATTGCTTATGCGGCAAGGAATCCCCGCGGAACGGATCACAGGCACCGGCGGCACTACCTCGCTCGTGGTGCCAACAGAGGACGTGCCACGTGCCATGGCTGTGTTGGACAGTGCCGGGTGGCCTCGCGATCATTTCGCCGATCTCGGCACTCTCTTCAAGAAGGACCGGATGATCTCATCGGACACAGAAGAGCGTGTGCGCTACATTTATGGTGTCACGCAGGAGCTTTCGCAGACTCTGTCCAGTATCGACGGCGTGCTTAATGCCCGGGTGCACGCGGTCTTGCCGGAAAACGCGAGTGACGATCGTAGTCCCCCCCCCTCGCCAACTGCCGCCGTGCTCGTCCGTTACAAGCCCGGTGCTCCGATCGATCAGGTCGTGCCAAAGATCAAGGAGCTAGTCGCAAATAGCTTGAAGGGCCTGTCCTACGATCGGGTCTCAGTGGCCCTTGTTGAGGCAAATGAGGACAATACCACGTTGCGTCGAACGGAAGTGACTGCCGGGGCGTCAGAACGTAGTGATCCATCGCACGTCTTGATCGGCCTCGTCGGCGGCATGGGGGCATCGCTGATCTGCAATGCAGTGCTCGTCTGTCTCATATGGAGGCGGCGCTTTAGCTACAGGAACGGTATAGCAGCGTCATGAACTTCGGCGAAGCGAACAACCCGACTATGCTCGCAACGAGCTCAGCAACAATCCTGGATGAATGGCTTGATACGCCGTGGGCGGGAGCGATGATGCGCTGCATCGCCGATCCTGCGGCCGATTTCGATGAGACAATAGCGACCGACTGGCCCAAATGGATGCCTCTGGACCTTGCTCGGTCCGACCCGTTTATTCGGGTCAAGCTTGGACGTTGGCTGCTTCGCGGCCAAGGTGGTGAAGCGTCCGCGATTATTTCGGCCGGCAAGGCACCGCGAACCCGGCTCGCATTCCTGCCGAGGCCGGACGCTGCACGCCTTATCTGCCTCGCTGGAGCCTGGACCGGCGCGTCCAGCCTTATCGGCCTTCTGCGGACCGCCGATGTTCTGGCGGCACGCGACGTTCTCGGAGAAGAGGCCTTGGCATTCGTTTCGCATGCCGCACTGCTACCGCGACCGACCGCCGAACTGATGTCCGCGGTCAGCGCTTCCGACATGCTGGCTGCGCCTAGTGCATTCCGCCACCGCGGTGCGGCGATGTTCGGCCTTGCGATAGGCGCGATCCCGCATGGGCTGCGCGCCCGACTACGATTGCGCCGACCTGCAGCGATCTGGATGGTGGTGGCGGACGCCTGCCGTGACGACAGTACCGGCGAAGATGCCTTTCGTGCGATGCGGCGCCTGGCTCGCAAAAAGATGCCAACATGGTCTCATTGGTTCAACTGACGTCTGGCAAGGTCTGCATCCTCGGGCCGGGGCGAGTCCTGCCGGCAGAAGACGCCCAGAAGATCGTGGACGCGGAGCAATTGCTTGCTCAGGCGCGACGCGATGCGGACGGGCTCGTGGATGGGGCGCGCGAAACCGCCGGGATGATCGAGATGGCAGCCAAGGAAGCCGCGCTGACGGCGGCGCAAGCAACCATCGAACAACGTTTGACCGCGATCGCCTTGGCGTCTCTGCGGATCATGGAGGAGAATCAAGAGCGGATTGTCGACATGGGCCTGCAGATCGCACGCCGGCTAATCGATACCATCGCGCCGGATGATGCGGCGGTGCAGATCGCCTTGAATAGCCTGAAATTCACGGGTCATAGCTCCCTCGTCCGCTTACGCGTGGCACCGGCGCATGTCGAAACGGTTCGCAGACAATTGAACGAACTGCTCTCGACGGCGACGTCGCGCGCCGTCGTCGAACTGGTTGCTGATCAGCGCGTCAAAGATGCCGGATGCATCCTTGAGACCGATGCTGGACTGGTCGACGCCACGATCGAAAGTCAGTTAGCGGCGATCGAAGCCGGCCTGCGCAGCAGCCTAAAGGCCTCTGCAACGTGAATTCCGAGCCACCTGAGCAGCCAACGGCAGTCACGGCCATTCATTCTTCGCACGACGGCATCGATCGCTTGTTCCAGCTTGCTCGCACGGCGGTGGCGCAGACGTCGGCAATGCGCGTCCGCGGCCGAGTCCTTCAAATCGTCGGGACAATCATCCGTGCAACGGCACCTAGCGCCCGCATAGGCGACCTGTGCACGCTCCGCAATCCCGAGAACAGCTGTGAATTGTCCGCGGAAGTCATCGGCTTCCAGCAGGACGTCGCCATTCTAACCCCGCTTGGCGAAATACGGGGGCTTTCTACGCTCACTGAGGTGATCCCGATGGGAGAGCCTCTGACAGTGCCCGCGGGCTGGAACCTGGTTGGCCGGGTGCTTGATGGTCTGGGCCGCCCTCTCGACACATCCACTCATGGGCCCCTGCTTCCGGACGCCCGCGTGCCAGTCCAAAGCGAGGCACCGGGTCCCTTGACCCGGCGCATAATTGATCGCGCTCTTCCAGTCGGCATACGGGCGATCGATGGTCTTTTGACGTGTGGGGAAGGACAGCGCATGGGCATCTTTGCCGCGGCGGGCGGCGGCAAGAGTACGCTGCTGTCGATGCTGGTGCGTAGCGCGGCGGTTGACGTGACAGTGATAGCGCTGATTGGCGAGCGTGGCCGAGAGGTGAAGGAGTTCATCGAACACGATCTCGGCTCACAAGCGCGACGGAGATCAGTTCTTGTCGTTGCGACCTCCGATCGTTCCGCGATGGAACGGGTGAAGGCGGCCTACGTGGCGACGGCGATCGCAGAATGGTATCGAGATCGGGGACAGCGTGTGCTGCTTCTAATGGATTCGCTTACGCGCTTTGCGCGCGCCCAGAGGCAGATTGGTTTGGCGGCCGGCGAACCGGCCACCCTGCGTGGTTTCCCGCCTTCCGTCTTTGCAACTTTGCCGCAGCTCGTTGAACGCGCCGGCAACAACGAGCGTGGATCGATAACCGCGTTTTACACCGTGCTTGTCGAGGGCGATGACGTCACCGACCCCCTGGCCGATGAAACCCTTTCTATCCTGGATGGCCACATTGTGCTCTCACGCGCCTTGGCGATGTCGAACCACTTTCCTGCTATCGATATTCTGGGAAGCGTCAGCCGTGTCATGAGCGCTATCGTGTCGTCGCGGCATGAGCAGTTAGCAGGTCAGCTGCGGGCGTTACTAGCTAAATACCAAGAGGTGGAACTATTGATACGGGTCGGCGAGTACAAGGAAGGAGCCGATCCGCACGCTGATGCCGCCATCGCCAAGATAGAGAACATACGCACCTTCCTGCGACAGCCGAGATATGAACAAATTGGCTTCGACGCAATGCTTCATGAGCTTGCCACGTGCCTGGCATAACTCCCAAGGCCGTACACCAATTGCTTGAGTTGAGGAAATTGCGGCGCCGCCGGGCCGACGAGACTCTACGAGTGCGGCAGTCAGCCATCGAGAAATCTAATGCGGCTATCGAAGCGGCACTGACAATCCTTCTCACATGGCGGCAAGACCGGCCTCGTCTGGAACGCGAGATATACGATTTGCTGATCGGCAAAACTGTCGCGCTGAACGATCTTGAAGAGGCGAAGGCGAAGATGATCTCACTGCGCGACCAGGAAGGGCTGCTCGAACGGCGCCTTGAGGAGGCACTGTCGGAAACCGAACGAGCCTGGCAGGCGCGTGAGGAAGCCTACAAAGCCGCACGTAAGGCGTATCGGGAGCTCGAGAAATGCGACAATTTGGTGCGTCCCTTGAAAGCCGGGCCGCTGAAGGAGATGGATCTCTAATTTATGGATCTAAGGGAGCAGACCGTCAAAGGGTGAAATGGACCCCGATTTTGGGACCATGTGCTTAGTTGGAAGTGGCTGCTCCGTTTGATGGACGGAGGGCATGATGACGACGAAGACGAGACGCAAGATCGACGCGGCACTGAAGGCAAAGATCGCACTGGAAGCGGTGCGGGAGCAGGCGACGGTGGCCGATCTGGCCCAGCGCTATGAGGTTCACCCGAACCAGATCTATGCCTGGAAGAAGCACTGCTGGACCAGGCAGCCCGGGCCTTTGACGCAGGTGCCGGGCGGGAGAGCGAGGACGCGCGCGAACGCGAGATCGAGAAGCTGCACGCCAAGATTGGACAACTGACAGTCGAGCGCGATTTTTTAGCGCGGAGGTCCGGAAGATGAGCACGCCGGAGTGTCGAGGAATGCTCGATCGCGCCGACATGCCGCTGTCGATCCGCCGGCAATGCATGTTGCTTGGCATCGCGCGCTCTGGGGTCTACCGGCCGCCACGGCCGGCCAACGACAACGACCTTGCCCTGATGCGGCGGATCGACGAGTTGTTCACCGCCTGGCCGTTCCTGAGCTCGCGGCGAATGACCGCGATGCTGAAGGCTGAGGGGCTTCAGGCGCAAGCGCGTGCTAGCGGCTGATGCGCCCGAACACGACGAGGCCGGCGCCGGGCCACAAGATCTATCCCTCTCTGTTGCGCAACATGACTATCGACCGGCCAAACCAGGTCTGGGCGGCCGACATCACGTATCTGCCCATCGGCCGCGGCTTTCTTTATCTCGTCGCCATCATCGACTGGGCGAGCGGTGCGGTTTTGGCATGGCGGTTGTCGAACACGATGGACGCGCTGGCGGGCGCAGGGATCAATATCTCCATGGATGGCCGCGGTCGTTGGATGGACAACGTCTTCATCGAGCGGCTGTGGCGGTCCCTCAAACATGAAGATATCGTGTGCTGTGGAGGTCAGGCGTCGGCGTGAATCCTGACGAAGCTTTGTCAGAGATGGAGGATGGCCCTCCGAAGTCGGCCTGCAGGGGTAGACGTCAAACCGCTCTGAGCTGCGAGGGTAAAGAGCCCTGGTAGTGAGCGCGTTGGAGGAAAAGGCGGAGGAAACTCCGTCAGGTGAGATCCGAGGAGACGAACGTAAGTAAACTGCTGATGACGTGTCGTAACGTGTTCTATCGACGTCGAAACCGGGATCAGGATGTCTATCCTGCGAGCAAGGGTTGGGGGGAGCCTGCCGACTGCCCAACCGGCGTCCGGCATGAAGGTGGCGTGACCTCGGATCAGGCTTTGACAAGGAACACAGGAACCTGTCGCTCCGATGTGAAGGGAGGACTCCAAGCGGCTCGTCGCCGCAACCTGGGTGGGAGGCGTATAAGCAAGTGAAGGCTAACCAAGGGGCAGCTGGTGCTGACGGGCAGTCGATCGAAGACTTCGACCGAGATCTGAGTAAGACTCTCTATCGGATCTGGAATCGGATGAGTTCGGGCAGCTACGTTCCGCCTCCGGTGCGGCGCGTTGACATACCGAAAGGCGGAGCTGGCAGCACGCGACCGTTGGGAATACCAACGGTCTCGGACAGGATCGCCCAGATGGTGGTCAAGCGTTATCTTGAACCGATTCTGGAGCCCGTGTTCCACATGGATTCCTATGAGTATCGGCCAGGGAAATCAGCAATGATGCACTGGCTGTGGCTCGGCGTCGCTGCTGGAGCCACGATTGGGTGCTCGACCTCGACATCAAGAGCTTCTTCGACGAAATCGAGAGCTATGGCTGATTTTGGGTGACGCGGCCTGATCAGGCGGCGTGGCTTTCAATGTTCGGCGGAATGACTTCGATTGCGTCGATGAACTTTACACCGGCGATGACTTTCGGCAACTGCGTTACTCTCACGATGTTCACTCGCAAGTTGATGGGTACTGTCCAGAATCTTTCGCACTTTTGATCAGGCGACGGCTCCGGTTTCAGAGAGTTGTGGCTGATAGAGCGG
>NZ_LFKZ01000091.1:0-12324 GCF_028128975.1 Bradyrhizobium sp. CCBAU 45321 | reverse complement strand
TTGCGAAAGACTCTGTACGTTATCAGATCTCGCGCGGCTGCTCGCGCGAATTTTGGAATGGAGACTTCGATGAGAGTACTAACAGTTCTGGCGAGGGCATCGGTCCTCGCGCTTGCGAGCTCGTTCGCCAGCAATTCGGTACGAGGTGCGGATCTGGGCCCGGCGCCGGTCTACTATAAAGCGCCTCCAATAGAGCCCTCCAGCCCCTGGATGATCCGCCTGCGCGTGCTCGGCGTTTTGCCGGATACCGCAGGTAGCTCGGTAAACGTTGCCGGAACGCCATCGCTGTCGTCACCGAGTTCAGGGCTTTCGCTCAGCGAGCGAGCCATACCAGAGCTCGATATCACCTACTTCTTCACAAAAAAACGTAGCCGCTGAACTCATTCTCGGCGCGACTCGCCATCACATCAGCGGCAATGGCGTACTCACTGGCCTCGATATCGGCACCGCCTGGCTGTTGCCGCCAACACTAACCCTGCAATATCACTTCACCGATTTCGGCCCACTGAAGCCGTATATCGGCGCGGGCATCAACTACACTGCATTCTTCAACCAATCGGCAGCCAATGCGTCGCTATTCGGCCTTGCCGTCACGGATCTACACATCAAAAACCAATTCGGCGCGGCGGTCCAGTTCGGCTTCGATTACATGCTAGACCGTCACTGGGGGCTCAATTTTGACGTGAAGAAGCTGTGGCTGCGGCCGGAGTACTTCGCGACCGTAAACAATGCG
The DNA here is from genome assembly GCF_028128975.1 of Bradyrhizobium sp. CCBAU 45321. NCBI lineage: Bacteria > Pseudomonadati > Pseudomonadota > Alphaproteobacteria > Hyphomicrobiales > Nitrobacteraceae > Bradyrhizobium > Bradyrhizobium sp. CCBAU 45321. The sequence continues at coordinate 11,591 of NZ_LFKZ01000091.1, read as the reverse complement.
ATTGCTGTCACCGGGCGCGCCAATATCGATCCATGGCTCGTCAGCGGCGGCGTCGCTTACAGGTTCTGAGGCAGAACAGGGTCAAGGAGACACCGTTTGATCAACTCGGACGCTGCGAGCGCATCAAGCGCATCTCCTGCCCTCACCGTCTGCAGTGGGGAGCCGGCTGACGCCTCATCGACGAGTCAGCTGGCCAGAGGCAGGAAATCATTCGCAGCATTTCTATCGCTGTGAGCCACGGATCGCGCGGCACGTAAGTGACGATACACGAACAGATCGGCGCGTTATAATCATATTTCTGCTTCGCCGCGCGTTGCAAAGGAGCCACTTTGCCTATTTGCCTATTTGCCTCACAAGAGGCGGTGCGCCGCGCCCATGTCAATGACCCACTGTTAGCGACCCGGAGCTCGAGTTGGACGGTCACCCTCAGACGATCCGAGCTCCGAGAGGCCGGGCAGCTCATGGACGAGCACGCCGTCCATGCTTGCTGGTCCGGTCAAGTGGTCGCCACGACGCCTCTAACTTCGCTTGAGCACATCACAAGGCGGTCGACACGTTTGCCCTGCTTGAGGTGGGATTTGACGATCTGGTCAACGTCCTCAGGCGTGGTCACGCGGTACCAGATTCCGCCGGGATAGACGACCAGCAAGGGACCAGAGTTACAAAATCCAAGGCAGCCCGCCATCGTGAAACCAATATCGTTGAGGCCTTGCGCTTCGATCGCCTTGCCCATTCGGTCCCACAGGGCTTGCGCGCCTGAGGCGCCGCAACTGCCGTGGGGATGGTATGGCGGACGCTGCGTGTTGCAGGCAAAGACATGATGCCGATAAACCTGAGGGAGCTCCATTTCTCTTTCTGAGTTCATCCGCCTATCCTCTGATAGTGCTGAAGGGATGAGGTGCGAGCACATCATGCCCAACAGTCTCTTACTATTGAACGTCCCATGATTCCCACCCGCGCTTGCGAAACAGGCGCAATGAGCGGGCGTCATAGTGGTTGTCGTCGCCAAAGATGAGCAATAGATACCTACGCGTCCGAAGCCGCCTCCTGATCAATTCCAACCTCTTCTCCTGTCATCTCGACCTGTTTATCCACTCATCGCTTATTCACGATCCAAATTCTTTAAGGTAAGTTGCACACCAGATGCGCAACGTTCGCTGCTGCAACGATCCTTCGCTTTGGACTGCGCGCCTCGCAATTATTCCCGAAGCAGGGGCAATGTCGTTCGCTTCTCGCTTCTATCAGCGGTCCCCGACAGGCTAAGAGCCCATGGCCTCGTTCAGTTCAATGGCATCGGCCGGAAAGACGGCAAAACCCTCGGACCTATTCACTCATCAAATCCCGCCAGGTTTTGTTCGCTCATCTCGGCCTCGCAGTTTCCTGCTTGAAGATATCAACCGCAGTCCGGCTCAGCCGAAAAATCCCGCGGCCACGAGTGAGCGGCCGATAAGCCGAGCTGGCACGGGTGTTGAGGACATCAAACCACTGGTCTGGCGTGAGCTTGGCCGGACGCTCGCTGATTTGTATCACCCTCCCGTTCGGGGCGAAGCGGACGTGGATGACGATTTATTGCGAGTTCATACGTTTCCTATTTTGGTAACATTATCGATCACGGGCCGAAGAGACCGACGATCTCGGTTATAACGTGCTTGGCTTCGGGCACTCGGCGCAGGCCTCAAGCCGAGCCTTGGACGCCGAGACTTTTTATGATTGAGCAGGCCTTCTTCCGCGCTCGCCTGGAACATTTCTTTTCCCTTTCCTGGACCAGTACATGTCGCCGGTGGCATCCAGCGCGCTCCTGCTTTTTTTGTGGATCACGATGTACAAAGCACGTCTCCTAGGTCCGCTTGCTCATCTCTTGCGATGATAGGTGTGCGCTCCATCCAGCTAAAACTCTGCTATTTCAGTGCCCGCACACCGTTCCTTTTGGCCAAAAGGACGCTAGTCGGTCGAGTTGGGTCGGGCGTAATCTGCACGCAGCGATCCGATCGATCGAGCATATGAAGATCGACTCGGAACGGCTGATCCGATAACTCTGACGCATGACAGCGGTCCCAAGAAAGCTGCGGCAAACGGCGCCGCAGCCTAACAAACGGACCCATGTCGGCGCCATCCGCAGCAAGCGGTCGTTCGATTTCGATCAATTCTTTCGCGGTGAGCGCCATCGTGGCTTCTTTTCAATTAAAGGGTGGTCCCTTATTGCCAAAACAGACGCTCAGGATCCGCGTTCAAGTCGTCGATTGCAGAAGGCAAGCGGAGGTAAAGGCTGTAAAATTCCCAGACTCCCTGGGCATGATTCTTCCGAAATAGCTTCCAGATCCCGCTCACGGTATCATAAAGAATTAGGGCGACATCGATGAGAGCGCCATCCGTGTCGATGTTGTGCGAGCAACAAGGGCTCTCGACGAGGTAGCCGCCCCTCACCGGCCCCACTTTCGGCGAGACGTAAAGATAGCGCTTGCGCGCGCTCAAGCCCCGCTCAATTCGTTTGCGATCGAGCTCGTTTGGGTGAGGCAGCAACCCCGCCTTTGCTTTCCTCATCAGCGCGGCATTCATGGCGAAAGCCTCCTTCAAAGCACTGTTATTTCTTCTTCAAGACAGCCGATGAGCAGCTCCTCACCAAAATCGACAATATAGACCGGCACGTTCGCTTCGGTGTGGATAGCGACCTTGATGATTTCGCCGGTCGCTCCGGCGGCGAGCAAAACTCCCTCGGGCTCCGCGTTCGGAAATGAGCTGTCGTTGGTGAGGTCGACTGCGGCTTTGACTCGCTGGCCCCGTCGATATTTCGGAACGCCTTGCTGAGTCATGACTCCTCCGGTAACGGCAGATCATCGATCTCCTCACAGGTCTCCACCGGCTCTAGCTCCTTGCGTTTCATGCCAACGCGGTGGCCGCTGTCCAGAAATTCCACACCGTAGATGTAGAATTGCTGCAAGAAAGTGCCGATCGAGACGACGTAACCCACCTCCCCCTTCTTAACTAAGAGGTCGCCAATCTCCTTGCCGGGATAGGTGCCATCATTTCGGATGGTGCGATTGGCTCGAAGCTTTTGGCCAAAGCTAAAGACGGGCGGGCCGCTGAGCTCGACGATATCGCTGTCGCGAAGAATGCTGTTCATCTATCCCCTCCTCATGCGCCGCTCCCTCTAGAGATGCCGAGAAGCCGCCTAGCTCACGCGGGCAACACTCTGCATCATTTCGTGCCCACCCGCCGTATCGTCAATCACATCGACGATGGGAGGGCTGCCTTGGAGGCCGCTCTCGTACCACGAAGCGCCCTCGGAGCTCCGAGATGCCGCCAGGCCGTGCTGCCGACCCAACAGCACGACCGCAGGACAATGCAGAGCAGTCGCCGTAGGGTACGAACGCCCGCGCCTGCAACGCCGCCAGCCCGAGGGCGACGCTTGCGACGGATTCAGCACTAGGTCCTGGCATGCCGTTCATGAGATCTCACGCTTTAGCCTGGCGCTTGATAGCGGGGCAAGGACGTGTCAACCACGCAGGTATTGTCGACCGGACAGGCGGCTACACATTGCGGCTCGTCAAAATGGCCGACGCATTCGGTGCATTTCGTCGCCTCAATGACAAAGCTCCCCTCCTTCTCCGATATAGCAACGTTCGGGCATAAGGGTTCGCAGGCAGAGCAGCCCGTGCACTGCGAGGCGATGATTTTGAACGGCACACATTCCTCCTTATGCCGCAGAGATCCGAAGCGGAACCGCGGCGTCGCCGCGCTCCCCATGCTGGACTTCCCCGCGCCTCACCTTGTCGAGATAGGATCTGAACCAAGCGATCGCCGACTTCTCAATGAACTCATAGGCGAATTGATCGACCGGCTCGATGCCCGCCTTGATCAAATTGCTTTTGGGGCCGCCGCCAATCTTGGCCACGAAGACCGCATGGCAGTCACGGATGCCGCGCACGATGGTGGAAAGTCTATCTTCCTCGCCATAACCGCCCTGGCAGTAAACCTCCACGCGGCGTACGCCAACGAATTTGGCGCCGCATGTAGAAAGCTCGTACATTTGGAATTCTTTTGCATGCCCAAAGTGCTCGTTGATCAACCCCGAGCCCTTGGTTGCCACAGCCACCAGAAGAGTGATCGCGCTGATCTCTCCGGAAAGCTTCTCAAGCTCCTTTTGGCAGGCCTCGGCTTTGGAGACGCGCTCATTCTCTACTCTTTTCTGATAAGCCTTGCGCATCTCTAAGTCATACTGGACGTCCATTTTCATCACCTGATCAGTGGTAAACTCTGGGCCTCGATCGTCCCCGAGTAGACCAACCGCGTCGGCGCGGCACTGGCGACAATGCCGCATCATGTTTATCTGCCCTTCACAGGCATCTTGCAGCGCTTTCAATTCTTGCGCCGTCGGGCCGCGCTGACCGTTGCGGCCAAATGCTGTGCCATGCTCGGGTGCGGAGATCAGCGGCATGATATTGTGAAGGAAGGCACCGCGCGACGTGACCGCCTTGTTGACCTCCACCAAGTGGTCATCATTGATGTTGGGGATCATCACCGAGTTTATCTTGCACAAGATACCCCGCTCGCTAAGCATCTCGAGGCCTTGCAGCTGGCGATCAGTGAGTATCTTTGCCGCCTCGATGCCCGTGTATCGCTTGTGGTTGAAGAAGATCCACGGATAAATCTGGGCTCCGATTTCGGGATCAACCATGTTGATGGTGATCGTGACGTGGTCAATCTTGGACCTGACAATGGTATCAACATAGTCCGGCAGTGCGAGTCCGTTGGTTGACAGACAAAGCTTGATGTCGGGAGCCGCCTTGGAGACCAGCTCGAACGTTTCGAACGTCTTTGCTGGATTAGCCAGAGCATCGCCCGGTCCAGCGATGCCAAGCACTGTCATCTGCGGAATGGTGGTCGCGATCGCGAGCACTTTTCTCACCGCCTGCTCAGGGGTGAGCTTCTCGCTCACCACGCCCGGACGCGATTCATTGGCGCAGTCGTATTTTCGGTTGCAGTAATTGCACTGGATGTTGCAGGCAGGCGCGACCGCGACATGCATGCGAGCGTAATGATGGTGCGCGTCTTCGCTATAGCAGGGATGGTCTTTGACCTTTTCCCAGATTTCGGTTGGCAGATCGCCTTGGCCGGCCTTCGAGCCGCAGCTCGCCTGCCCGGTCTTGGCCGAAGCGCAGCAGCCCTTATGATCGGTGGTGGGCTGCATCATCTTGCCGTGATTTACTGCAGCTTTGACATATGTTCCGCGTCCGACGACCGCGTTCATTCGCTTTTCCCTGGAGGCATCGTCGCTCTCCCAGGACCATCCTTGAGCGAGCCTCATAAAGCTGGGTAGCAACTTGCATGCCATGGCCAGAATGATGCAATCGCAGCCGCAGGCCATCGAGTTGGCGCGACGTTAGCACTGGCGCATGCAACAACAGCCATGATGAGCTTGTTAGCAAAACGACAGATACGTCGCCATTCTCACCCAGAGCTTTATGCCTTGCGCATTCATTCTCGCGCTAAGCTCCCCCGAACGCCGCTCCATCTAACGCGTTTGCCGCGTTGCGGCTCTCGCAAGCCCGATACACGCGGGGGGATCCGGGCTCGACAAGGCCAGTAGTGGCTACCACGGATCCTGCTGGACGCCCAACGACCGGGAGCAGGATGGAGTGTAACCGCCTCGGCTCAACTGAGCGAGCGATTGTCTGCGTCATCAATTCCGTTGCGACAGCGATATGTTTGCTAATTTGGATATACTGGGGTCGCCCCTGACCGCATTGCCCGTAACTCGCTGCGGCGGCGCAAATTTTCTGGCGAAGAAGCCGGCCAATGCGTCTGGCGTTGTCGGCAGAACGGATCTGCGCCATTCAGCGTGGCCAGGACGATATGGAACGATACTCGGGGCCCTCAAACCAACGAGAGCGCCCCATGCAGCCGCCGCAACGACAAAGTCGATCTGCGGGGAGTGTCTTCAGGGATCGTGCCCGGTCTCGTCCCGCTTTTTCGCATTGATTGTGATTGGCAACCGGGTGTCGCTCGCCATATCAGGCAAATCGAACACCCAGCCATTAGCCACTTTGATCCAGCCGCCCCACAGCGTCTCGTACTCGGATTCCACGATTTGCTCTTCGAGATCCTTTTTTGGCACGTAGATGGACAGGCCCTCCGGAGACCGGCGGATCATGATCTTCACAAGGTCTACTCCCTAACAGTGGCGCCGGAGATGGCGCGCATGCGAGCCACAATGTCGGACACAGCGCACACGACCTCATCGACCTCCGCCAACGAGGTCTCACGCGACAGAGAAAAGCGCACGGCGCCGTGCATCCGCCACGTCGGCACCTGCATGGCACACAGAACATGCGATGGCTGCATTGAACCGGAGTTGCAGGCTGATCCGAGCGACACGGCTATGCCCGCCCGATCGAGATGGTGGGCAATGGCTTCGCCTTCGAGGTGGTCGAAGGCAATATTGGCCGTGTTCGCCAACCGATTGTTGACGTCACCGAGCACAACGCACTCCCCATTGCGCAAAACTCCATGTTCAAGGCGGTCGCGCAAAGCGCCAATGCGAACGCGCTCGGGTTCAAGCCGCTCCGCCGCAAGCCCGGCAGCCTTTCCCAGGCCGACGATCCCGGGAACATTCTCGGTCCCGCCGCGGCGCCCTCGTTCCTGTGATCCGCCGCAGATTAGCGGCCGGAATTTAGTCCCTTTGCGCAAATACATCGCGCCGACCCCCTTGGGGCCGTGCAGTTTGTGCGCGGATAGCGACAGCATGTCGATCGCGCTTTCCTTTAGGTTCAAACGCAGCTTCCCAATTGCCTGGACCGCATCTGTGTGAAACAGCGCGCCCGCCTCACGGGTCAATCCGGCCAGAAACTCCACAGGAAACAGCGTTCCGGTCTCGTTATTGGCCCACATAACGGAGGCAATGGCTGTGCGTGGCCCAAGCGCGCAGCGAAACGCCTCGATGTCGAGCCGGCCGCAAGCATCTACGGGTACTATGTGCGTCTTGACTCCCCTTGCCGCCAATTGCTGAGTCAGCGCAAGTACAGCGGAGTGCTCAACCGAAGTAGTTACAATTTCGTCTCGCTCTTCCTGCGTCGCCAGAGCAGAGAGGATCGCGGCATTATTGGCTTCGGTCCCTCCCGAGGTGAAGACGATTTCATGATCGTATGCGTTACCTAACAGGTCCCTCAGGCTTCGCCGGGCCTGCCTCACAGCAACTGCGACGTCGTTGCCAAAGGCATGCCTGGATGAGGCATTGCCGAAGTTCTCAGTGAAGAACGGCAACATCGCTTGCACGACGGACGGATCAGTCCGTGTCGTTGCATTGTTATCGAGGTAAATCGGCGCTCGATCTTCGCTCAATCCACTGCCTCACCAGTACCAGCAACGAGGATTTGCCGACTAAATCCGCGGATTTTAACAGCCGCGCCTGTACGTCCCACGCTCGCCCTCGAAAGCTTACACGACGTACAGCCACCGGCCAGCCTAGCCATAAACAGGCTGCCATCGATGCCGATCAGCTGCCAGCCGCCACCGTGGAGTTGTAGAATGAGGCATGATATCTTCAAGCGCGTCGCGAATGCGACGCTCCCGCTTTGTCGTAGTGGACGACGATTGCCTCAGTTGTTTTGGCTCGGCCGGCGCGCTTCGATGTTTTCTTCTCATCACCTGAACAATGTTTTTCATCAGCAGAACGATTTCCCGCAGGAGCAGTTTGCGGTGGCGTTCGGGTTGTGAAAGGTAAATCCAGAGCCCTCCAGCGCCACGACGAAATCGATGGTCGTACCGACTAGATGATCGCAGCTCTTGCTATCGACGAACACCTTCAGCCCATCGCATTCGATCACGGTGTCGTCAGGCTTCGGTTCCTCGGCCAGACCCATCTTGTATTTGAATCCACTGCAGCCGCCTGCTTCGATCATGACGCGCAGACCGCCGGACGGGCGCGTGGACGATGATATCGCACTCTTGATCGCATTCACTGCGCTATCGGTCAGGTTGATCACGTCTTTCCCTCATCAGCTTGAACGTCGCTAAGAGCAAGTCACGTGCCAGCGCGCAGACACTTAATGGTGCGCGCCTTCGCACGTTGGCTTTGGAACAGGTGTCGGATTGCTTACATGAGGCGGTGCCAGCCAATGACACGTTTTCTTCTTAGGTTGCGCTGCTACGCTGCGGCGGCAGGCAATTTGCATCGCATCTGGCACCGACCAACGGGTCGGTGAAGAGCTTAGATCGAGGACGATTTTAATGACTGCAATCGAGAACACCGCACTCGGCAGATTTGAGAAGGAGGGCCGCCTGCTCAACGCCGTACTCAAAGGCGCGACTACCAAGCCGGGCCGGTTCGGCTTTCGTGGCGACATCGCACTGAAGTTCCAGACTCAGGTCGCCGACGAGAAGCGACCGCCGGACTATTCGATCGAGCAGGTTCTGACGATCGCGCAGGACGGAGAACGCACTTTTCCGGTGCTGGCCGGATACCTACACTCCTTCGCGTATCTTGCTGACGTAGCAACCGTCCTTGACGGCGCCTTAAGCCCAACCGGAAGCTACTTCATGTTTTGCAACAACATCGATTTGCTGGCGAAGTACAGAGTGAAGTTCGGCGATATTAACTTCCACGTCTTACCCTGCGATGAATCCACCGTTTGGAAGGAGATGATGGACCTGGTCGGGCTGAACAAGGACGACATCAAGAAGCTCGATCCGCGCGGCAAGCTTGATTACCTCCTCGATGCCGCAAAGGATCTCGATCTGTCCTATGAGGAGATCTCTTACGACGGCGGGCTAAAGAGGATGGAGCCGGTGAAAAACCGCAACGAGAACCGCCCGGTCTGAGGCGGTCTTCAGTTGTCTGGCGATGCATCGTCTTCGACAAGACGCACGCCGAGGACACAGATATCACCATCCAGAACTGCCAACGCGATCGGCGTGAGCGTTCTACCCTCACATGGACCTTCGACACACCGGCCGGTGCCGAGTTCGAAGGTCGAACCGTGCTTGCCGCACATCAGTCGGATACCGTATGGGTCCAGGAATTGGTTCCGCTCCCAGTCCAAATTGACGCTGTTGTGAGGGCATTGATTGACATAGCCAAGTACCTTTTTGCCCCAGCGCACCACAATGATGGACCACGGTCGGTGATTGCCATTATCATCGACGACCATAAGATGGAATCCCATGGCTTGGCGGCTTGGAATGTCGTTAAAGCCGCAAATCGTATAGATGGAATTTGGCTGCATTCATCGCTCGTTTATTGCAAGGCGCTTTTCATTGTCGTTGTGCAATCAACGTGCAAAAACTGTACAAGTGCCGGCGCGGATCGCGTCTGCGGTAACAACGCGCAAGCCCATTTGCAGCTCACCCCATTACTCACGCATAATTCAGAACAATTCGCAGGAGCATTGAGCCTTGCTGCCCTTTCCTGCCGGGCTGCGCAGCTACAGCTTTCGCGCTCCGACCTTTCTGGACCATTTGCCGGACCGCTAAACTCGATGGCTGGTTGCTGCTCGCTAATCGTCACGCTGCGGAAGGCCCGGTTCCGATGCCCTGCGACCGTATTCATCGCGGCATCGCAAGTGCCTTTCCAGAAAGTGAACGCTCGCTCCCCGCCCGCGAGAGGAGCACGCGGCGAACGTGCGCCCCTTTTAGGCTAGCCCTTGCGCCCGCGCGTGGAACGGCGAAATGTCCGTCATTTCCGGCCCGCAGCTGCTGTTGCAGCCACTTTACTCCAGGAAGAGCCCTACTAAGAGCGCGCTCCAAGTAACATGAAGGCTCATCGTCTGAGGAATCCGACTCGAACCTTCCCTCAGTATCGATACCACCGCCTTCAGCTTTCGAAAAATACTTCCTCGTCAGTGAAGAACGGCTAAGCGAACGAGTTAGAATCGCACTTTGTCGTTGTGGACCGGTTTGCAAATGCGGGGTTTTAGTGCACCGGGCATCGGAGCCTTGGAATTTCATTTTCAGTTCCGTCGAATCGTCGCCAGCCATAATTCCGTCGTCGCACGAAGGTGGCGATGCGGCCGAAGAACGTGTTTCCAGTAATTCGCCGGCGAAGAGTTCTTTCAGCACGCCTCCCCGCACGAGCGCTGGGGACCTGAGCCACTGGCGCAAGCGGCCGAGAAGCTGGCGGTGTTGCAGGCCAACCGCCTGCGGGTGGCGCACGAGGACGGCACCTTATCCAATCAGGACCTCAAGCGGGTCACGGTCGACACTACTGTGCAGCGAAGGCCATCACCTTCCCAACCGACCAAGCTGCTGCCCCCGGGAATCAAGGGGATCAGCCGCCTGGCGAGCAAGCCCGGGGTCGAGCTCCGGCAGTCCTATCTTGGTATTGCCAACACCGCGGCAATGATGGCTTCTGGCTAGGCCCTTGCAAGCAATTCAAGCGGCATCACCGGCAGTTGCGCATCCTGCGCAGCCGGCTGGGCCGGATCATCCACGAGATCCGCCGCAAGATCGAAGGTCAGTCTGCGCTCGAGAACGCGTTCACCCTTCCGCTTGGAAGGGCCACGCAGATTCGCGCGCAGCGGCAGCGCCAGCGCGGCTGCAGCTGCATTCTTTCAACGCCTCGGATGTGGAGTGCCTCGGCGATGGAGGGACGCCAGTGCACCTGATATTTCGGTGCACCCGCGTCGCGCCTTCATCTCCGGCCAAAAGCACGGGGTCTTCGGCATCATCAAACGCGAGCTGCGCCGCCCCTCCGCCATCGAACCCGTCATAGGACAACTGAAGGCCGATGGTCACCTCGGCCGCTGTTACCTCAAAGGCCGCGCCGGCGGCGCCGACAATCACCCTCTCCGCCGTCGGCCACAACTTCCGCCGCATCCTCACCTGGCTGAGTACTCTTTGGCGTACCACCATCATTGTTGCCCTCAGCGGCCATCACCGCTGAAATCGGCTTTCTAACGGACGACCAAGTATGCGTTCAAGAACGAGGACGGCGTGACCCAGGCGCCGGCACCAGCCTATATGATCGCGAAGAAACCGCCTCGCGGAGCCTGGCTCCCGGTTCCCGATGTCGAAGAAGGCGGCTGACTTATTGGCCGATGCCCGAGATGACCGAACCTTCGAGCTTCGCTAGACTATGCGGGAATGTGAGTGATGACGGGCCTGAGATAGGTTGCGTATCGAGGCGGTTGTCGAACGCTGCCAAAACCTCTCGAGAGAAGAGCGATACGCCATGAATGACACTACCAATACTGTTACATCAGGCGCGAGCTCCTGATCGACATCAAGCAAATCGCGGGTTGCAGATCGGCCCGGAAATTGCGTCGGCGACGGCGCGCTCGGCTTCTGGAAGGCTTGCCGTCACCCGACACCCGCGCTGCTAGGTGCACAACACCGTCAATATCCTGGACAAGGTACCGCTCTCGGTGCAAGCTGCCAACAGAGGGATTCGCGCCAAGTCTATTTGGCGTCGAATCGGACGTCCGCCCGCAGCGGCAATCGACGTCTTTGCGAACAATACCGCGCCAGATGCGGACGGGCAGACGAATGATCGCCGCAATCGTCTCACCATGAAGAAAAACGCTAGGGCTCGGACTCAATTGATCCAATAGGCAACGATGGCGGCGAGATGGACGGCAGCCAAGAAGTTCGTGGCTAGT
>NZ_LFKZ01000090.1:0-11985 GCF_028128975.1 Bradyrhizobium sp. CCBAU 45321 | reverse complement strand
AAGAGGCTCATCAGGCACTTCGTGCACGCTCATGTTGTCTAGCACTGAGGGGGCAATGTTCGAAGTTCGATGCCCGCTGGTCTGCGCTGTTAGCAACTAGCGGCAATGCGCAATCTGATGAAGGGCGACGAAAGTAATAATTACCCAACAAGCTTGAAGCGCACGTAGCGTCAGATTGTACGGTCAAAAGGAGGTTGAGAGCGATCTGTCATCGAACCAGCATGACGCCCGATGCGGCTTCGACCGTGCAAGTAGCGAGAACGAGCCATTGAGCGACGATTCCCATCTTGAGGAGAGGACCATCGAGGCGGTACGGCGTTATCGTAACGCGCTAGCCGCGGCCGCGAACTCTGAAAAGGCGCAAGCACGCACACATCGAGCGCTCATGAGCATGCTCCCAGACCTAGAGCGCGCAGTACTCGAGGATCGACCTCCATCAACCAGGAAAAAGCTCTTTAATGCTGGCGCAAGAGCGGTCACTCAATTAAATGAGGCGCGGCAGCTCTTTAACGAGGCGACTGCGACGCTAGACGGAGCTCGCCAGGCCCTGGCCGCTCTCGAGCAGCAGCTCGGATACATTCCAGATGTACCGGCGAAAGGAACTCGAGTACGGTGATCTGGATGATGGCTGACCGACCGCTCCCATTAACTGACGGTGAGAATCGTTCGCCGGTACGGGCAGTGAGATCGGCACAGCCTCGCGACGCGAGGTGGCACCTGCGGTGACGGATAGTGCGCCGAATTCGCTGGTCGACCACCAATGCGGCCGCTGTCGATTTGCTCGGGCCTCCTGAGGCGCACAACGATGCTCCGCGCTACCAAGCCTGGGCTCCCCGCCCTGCGCGTGCCAATTACCTCATAACGTAATCGGGGAGGCGTGATGGGGTGGTATCCGCAGGAGAGACGTCACGCTCGGCATGCCGGACGAACTGTCCTGTTGCGCAAAACCTAAGCAATTGGTTACGCTCAACAATATGTGTCGCAGGTTCCGCTCATTAGAAATGTCACCTTGTGAGCCGACAGACGGCTCGCCTGATCGCCCGTTGTTCGACCCGCCGGAGGCGCGGTCGATGGTCGGGACGCCCTCCGTCCCGACGCTTTCCGGCGCGCCCCCGCGCGCAGGAGCGGTCAAGGATCGAAGACCGCCGGAGGCGGCGGCCCAAAAGGGCCGTCCTTGACGGCTCCGAGCACGGTGGCACGAGCACCGGTGCTGGCCACGAGAGGCCGTCAACCGACCCGGAATAAATTCTTGCCCTGACCGCGGCGACGCGGTGCTTTCTTGCTGCGTCCTTCATCGCGCAGCTGTTGTTGCTCGGTGGCGGGTTTGCTGATGTTCGCCTCGGTGCTTGGCGGCTGCGCGCACAATTTCATCCCGCCGGACATCAATTACGACACCGCCGAGCCGGCGACGCTCGCCGCTGATCCGCCGCGGTCCGTCCAGATCGTAGAATTGCCAAAACCCCTGCCATTGCCGGGGCAGTTGAAGCCGCTCGCCGCCGGTAAACGCGTCCCGGAGGCCGCCGATCCGAAGGTGCGTGTAAAACAGGCCAATGCCGCGGCACGGGTGCAGCCGGTCCGCAACGGCTTCGTCAACGCGGTACAGGTCTATCCCTTCTCAGGGGGAGCTCTCTATCAGGTCTATACGGCGCCGGGTCCAGATCACCGATGTCGCCCTCCAGGAGGGCGAGCAACTCGTCGGCTCCGGTCCGGTTGCCGCCGGCGACACGGTGCGCTGGATCATCGGCGATACCGAGAGCGGGGCGGGCGCGACCAAGAAGATCCACATCCTCGTCAAGCTAACGCGGCCGGAATTGGTCACCAACCTCGTGATCAACACCGACCGGCGGACTTACCTCCTCGAGCTCCGCTCGACGGAGAAGACCTACATGGCCTCGGTCTCCTGGCAGTATCCCGAGGACCAACTCATTGCGCTGCGGCGGCAGAATGCAGCAGCTGAAACCGCGGCCCCCATCGCGGCCGGCGTCGATCTCGCCGCAATCAACTTCCGCTACTCGATCGAGGGCGATGATCCGACCTGGCGTCCGCTACACGCATTCGACGACGGGATTAAGGTCTACATCGAATTCCCAACTGCCACCGCTGTTCGTCATCGGCCCGGCCGGCGGGTCCGAACTGGTCAACTACCGAGTGAACCGCAACTACTACATCGTCGACCGCCTGTTCGCCGCTGCCGAATTGCGTCTTGGTGACAAGGACAGCGAGCGGCGCGTGCGCGTCGTCCGCACCGACGGAAGGCCGCGCGCATGGCGATAGATCGCGAACACCAGCATCAAGGCGACATCCCGCTTGTCGCGCCGCCGGACCTTCGGCTGCGAGGCGAGCGGCCCCGTGTCACACGGCTCTCGCGCAAGGTCCTGATCGGCCTCGGTGCGGTGTCTGCTCTCAGCGTCGCGGGTGCGCTCGGCTACGCGCTGCAGACCGGCAATAAGCAGCAGACCGGGCAAGAGCTGCTCAGCCCCCAGAACCGGCCTTCGGCCGAGGGTCTGGCGGGCTTGCCGAAGGACTATACCGGTCTGCCGCGCCCGGCGCCGCCGCTCGGGCCGCCGCTGCCCGGCGATCTCGGCAAGCCGATCCTTAACGCCGGCGCTGCACCGAACACCATGGCTGACGTCAGACCCCGAGACGCAGCACAGATCCCAGGGAATCGAAGCGGCGCGGGTGAGCCGCCTCTTTGCCCAAACTGCTCAGCAACCGCAGAGTGTTGGTCAAACGATCCCGAGTGCCTCAGCCGGGACCTCGACGACTCCGGCCGCGACACCGCCGGTCGATGCCGGGTCTGCCCAGAACATGCAGGATCGCAAGACCGCCTTCCTCACTGCTGCGACAGACAAGCGCACGGTCAGTCCGGACCGGCTCGAATCCAAGGCCTCACCTTACGTCGTGCAGGCGGGCACCGTGATTCCGGCTGCGCTCATCACGGGCATTCGTTCCGATCTTCCCGGCCAAGTCACTGCTCAGATCACGGAAGCCGTCTGGGACAGCCCGTCCGGCAAATATCTTCTGATCCCCAGGGTCGAAGTTGATAGGCCAATACGATAGTTCCGTCGCGTTCGGTCAGAGCCGCATCCTCCTGGTCTGGACTCGTATCATCATGCCGGACGGCCACTCGATCGTGCTGGAGCGCCAACCCGGCGCGGACACCGGTGGTTATGCCGGACTTGAGGACGAGGTCGACAACCACTGGGGCATGCTATTCAAGGCCGCGGTCCTCTCGACCATGCTTAGCGTTGGGGCGGAGGCGGGCACCAGCCAGAATGAGAACAACCTCGTTCAAGCGATCCGCAGCGATGCATCCAACAGCATCAGCCAGACCGGCCAGCAGATCGTGCAACGCCAGCTCAACATCCAGCCGACGCTGACCATCCGGCCGGGTTTCCCGGTGCGCGTCATCGTTACGCGGGATTTGATATTGGCTCCGTACGGAAGGGGAGGAACACCATGACCAAGCTCAAGCTTGGACCGCTTGAAGACGACAAGCCGGTCAAGGTCACGATCGAGTTGCCGGCGGCGGTCTTCAGGGATCTCAAAAGCTACGCCGAGATTCTGACGCGCGGCGGAGGCGCGACGACGCTGACCGAGCCTGCCAAATTGATCGCGCCGATGATCGAGCGCTTCATGGTGTTCGCCGTCAGGACCTGTGAGACAAATTGTAGGATTTTGCGGAGGGAGGATTTCTGGTTCATCGTAGCCACCAGGAGCGAAGATGAAGCAGAAATCCGGACCGGGCAAAGCGCCGGCAGAACAAGTTATAAAGGACATTAGGCGACAGACCCGCCGGCATTATTCGGCGGAAGAGAAGATCCGCATAGTGCTGGAAGGATTGCGCGGCGAGGAGAACATCTCCGAGCTTTGCCGCCGAGAAGGCATTGCCGCCTCGATGTATTACGGCTGGTTCAAGGAGTTTCTCGAGCACGCTTGAACCGTCGGCTCACGCATTTGGGCTTCTTGCTCCATCTTTAGTAACCGGTCCGCGGCTGGCTTCGCGATTGAGCAGCGTGGGGATTCCGGCGGCTGGGACGAGGCCACTGAACAGGTAGCCTTGTCCTTCTGTGCAACCATTGGAAACCAGATAGACGAGCTGGCGCTCGTCTTCGACTCCCTCGGCCGTGGTCGTCAAACCAAACCCTTCAGCAAGGCCGAGTATAGCGCGAACGATCACCCGGCTGTCAGTGCTGTCGTTGAGACGCGACACGAAGCTGCGATCGATCTTGATCTTGTCAAGACGAAACGAAAGCAGCTGGCTAAGCGTAGCATAACCTGTTCCGAAATCATCGAGCGCGATGCGGACGCCGGCTTGACGAAGTTCGTCAATCACGATCTTCGCAGCTCCGTCACTTTCCAAGAACGCGCTCTCTGTAATTTCAATCTCGAGGCGGCGCGGACTAAAGCCGGTTTGCTCAACGATCAGTATAATGCGCTCTCCAAGCGCGGAATCCCGCAACTGAACAGGCGAAATGTTGAAGGCAAGCGAAAACGTCTTTGGCCACGCAGTGGCATCAAGACACGCACGGCGAAAAAGCTGATCTCCAAGAGCGTTGATGAGGCCGGTTTCTTCTGCAATTGGAATAAACACGTCAGGCGGGATATGCCCGGAATTCTGGCTCTCCCAACGCGCCAACGCCTCGAACCCAACGATGCGATTACTTACGAGTGAAACGATCGGCTGGTAATGGGGCTTGATAATATCCATTGCGATAGCGCTCCGAAGCTCACGCTCAATATTGATGCGCCGCTCGACATGCATGTCCATGTCCGGTTCAAAAAAGCGAACACTCGATCTGCCGTCGCCTTGCGCGCGATAAAGTGCGCGTTCTGCGCGCCTGACTAATTCGTGGGGAGTGATGCCATCAAGCGGAGCGATGGCGATGCCAATTCCAAGACTAAGCTCGGCGGCGCCAGTCTCAATCGCGAAACTGTCGGCGGCAGACACCACGATACGGCGCGACAGATTGGCGGGATCCTCGAGGGAGCTAATGTTGGGCAAGACGATCCCGAATTCGTCGCCTTCGATCCTCGCCAGGAGGCCGTCCTTGGGCAAGATGTCGGCAAGCCTTGTGGCAAACGCGCAGAGTGCCTTGTCTACCGCTGCATGGCCGTGCGTATCCTTGATCCGCTTCAAGCCGTCGAGGCCGAGCATCAGAATAGCGACTTGATGCGTGTCGGTGGCGAGGCCAACGTACACATCAAGTGTGTCATCAAACAGGCGGCGGTTTGGAAAGGCAGTCAATGGATCGTGCCGCGCCGAACCGCGGACTTCTCCTTCTGTCATGGTTTGTGTGTCAGTTCCGCGGGCAAGTTCTCGATAGCGCCGAACACTAAAGATTGTGAGCCCAATGCTCAGCAAGAATGCAACGAACACGATGAATATAATGTCGTCGAGTATCGGATTCACATAGCGCTGTCCCAGTTGCGCTAAACGAGGGCCAAGCCCATAGACATGCGCTAAGAGTGAAGCGAGAACGACGCCGCCGAAGAGAGCAATGAAATCCCTCGTGGCAGAACGGCGCCAATCGAAGTGCAATACGCGCAACCGTGGAGTTGAAACTCTCATCTCAGTCGAACCGTCGCAACGCACGGTGGCCCAGTGAGGGTCTTGCCCGCAGCATGATGTTGAGAAAACTAGATGTTGCGCCGATTGCTGAACTTCAGTAACGGCTTCGCAAGCAGCAATGAGCCATCGGGTCGTGATAAGGTGCTTCCCGGAAAAGTGGCGGTCGGAGCGACCGGCAAGTTCGCGCATCGTTAGTGCGGCCTGCGCAACGAGCTATATCCTGAATATGCAGCTTCAAAACGTTGATCTTCCCTGGAAGCGCCAAGGGAGGGCGCTAGTTCACGTGCGATAGCAATCAGCGCGACCAGGTGCCTACGGTCGTGCCTCGTGATCCGGAGCTTCTGCCAAGTGCCTGGCGAGCGGATTGACGGTCGCGGCGCGCACCAAGGGGCGGCCGCCTTGGCGGGGTGAGGCGACCGCCAGCTGAACGCTCGATGGAAGGGCTGTCACGGACGCCGTTGTAGCAAGAAACGACATAAGAGCTCCCGGCTGCGAGGGCCGCAGCTTATTGCTGTGAGAACCGGCCTGCAAATGTTGCAATGGATGGACCATGACCGAATAGTTGTTAGTAGAGTTGCGGCTTGGCTCGGAGAAGAGCGGACGGGCGTCCGCCCCAGAGCACGGGAGACGGAGTGAACGATGAACGTTATCCTAGGCGACAACCACACGGTTGCGGCCTTCAAATTTTGCGCGATAGAGTCGCTGGTCGGCGACGTTCAAGAACCCGTCGAGCGTGTCTCCATCGCGCCCGAACTCCGACACTCCAACACTGATGGTGACGCCGACCGATGGTTCGGCCCCGGCATCGAATGCAGTGCGTTCGATGGCCGATCGAAGGCGCTCGGCGACCGCGCTAGCCGCGTCGAGCGCCGCCCCCGGAAGCAGTACCATGAATTCTTCACCCCCCACGCGCGCGACAGAGTCGTAAGGCCGGATTGCCTCCAGACACTTTCGCACGAATACGCGCAGGACCTCGTCGCCGACGCTGTGACCACGTGAGTCGTTTATATCCTTGAAATGGTCGAGATCGAGCGACAGCAGGGACAACGGAGCTCCGGTCCGCCTGGCCCGTGCGATCTCCGCGCCGATATGCTCGATGAAGTGGCGCCGATTCCCGGCGCCGGTTAGTGGATCGGTTGCGGCGATCCGCTCCAGCCGTTGATTGCTCAATTGCACTTGCTGAAGCGCCTTTTGAGTGTCGGCCATCGATTTCGCCAGGCGGGCGGTCATTTCTTCCTGGCTATAGATGGTGGCGAACGATTGCGTTGTTCGGAAAGCCTGGACGACGCCATAGCTGAGCAGAAAAAATCCGCCGGCGAAGATCGCGTGAGCTAGCCACCACATATGATTCCACGGCGCGGCCAAAATGAATACGAGCGACGATAGCGCAAACCACGCGACAGAAACGCCAAAAACAAGCATGAGCGGCGAGTGAATCCGTCGCATGAGCAAGACCGCGACGTTCAGCGCACTGAATAGCAATGCGCCGCCCTCCATGGACAGGCGGACCACCGGGTGCCCAGCATAGGGTGAATAGGCGACCAGTGCGACAGCTAAGTCCATCGTAAAGAACAGGCCAATCCACGTCAGCCATGCGCGCGTGTCCGAGCGCTTCTCAAGCCCGTCTGACGGCAAGTTGTAGCTGAGTAGCCCGACGAAGAGCAAAATCGACATCGCCAGGCGCGACGCTGGCCCATAGAGCAGAACAGCCAAATGTTGCGCTGTGCCATGCCGGTGAAGGCGCCCTGCAGCGTATAGATCAGCACGAAGGCCAGAAAACCAAGGGTCAACCACCTCAACAGAGGCTCGCCTGAAGACTGATAGCAACGCCACGTCGCATATGTGACGAACAGTCCCTCCAGGGTGGCGATGGCGATGGCGAATTCGTGGAACAGGTGGTCTTCAAACTTCAGCGCGGGATCTTGCTGAAAATTGAGGTAAGCGATCAACTGAGTGGGCAGCAGGGCGAAGCCAATAATGAGAGGGCTCATATACGCCTGTGTGATCAGCCGCAGCGCGCTGGGCGGCTCGTGCAACATAAGATTGGTACTCATATGCTATGCCGTCATTCCATGATGATCCCAACGCGGTCCTTTCATGAACTCGTGGGGCCCTTCTCAAGCACCTTGGAGTCCTGCTGGACCACCAAAGTGACATCCCAACACGCCGGCACGGGTGATCACGCTGAACGGCGTGGAAGTCACAAGATTTTCGTTTCCGGCCATCGGCTGTACTCATCCGGGCGGGGCTGCGACGCCGCCAGCATAGCCTTGCCATCCAGGACTTGCCGTTGCGGGTTATGTGTTCTACGTTCAGCCACCCGCTCCGCTAAGCGGTAAGGTTAAGGGTATCGTGCGTATTCAGTACAGTATCCCAGCTGCTGCCCCGACTCGTCACGATCTGCGCCATCGGAGGATGATGGAAATCACGAGCTCACTTGAGGAAGGATTCTACGCTTTACCTTACTCAATTGTCTGTTTGCCACCCACTGGCAGCGCCGCTGTGACGACCGGCGCGGACTGGTTCGGCTCGGAGCCAGCGCGCGGGATGAGCAACAGCGTAAGTGTCAGCCCGCTTTGATTGAAAAATTTCTTGTACGCCACCTGTGACCTCCGTTCTGCGCGAGTCCCCGGGCAAAATGCGGGACAGAGGTTCCGCTATATACATGAGCTGGCTAAGCTAAGCCCCTGCCAGATCTTGCAGGCGGCCGAAAATTTCGAGCCTGCCAGGACTGGGCATGTCACTTTATGCCAAGCGGCTGGAGCGCGGCCGCATTTTGTGTGACCGTCGTCGGCGGACGGGGTGGTGACAATCACACCAGTCCAGCTTCGCCATGTTCGACTGCCCTGCAGCCTTCGCAAAACGGCTGATGTTGCCGGTAAGTAAGGATAACGCTCCTGTGCGGGGTCCGACGCCGTCTGAAGTGGACCCTATGCTGAGGACCACCGGGTCTGGTTTCTTAAGTGGAGCTTGCTGCCGTTCGTTCTTCCCGATACTTTACGCCACTGTTGCTTGCTGCTGTCGTGGCTGTGGGGATGTGGGCAACGCGCAGCGTTGTCCAAGCTTCTCGCTTGCGAGAAGCGTCATGTCCACAGCCTCTTCGCCGAATGCGCCGGTGACACCTGCCCGCCAGACCGCCATCGGCGCGCGGTTTTCCAGCGCCTGATGGGGGCGCTGGAAATTGGCTCAAGAACGCCCACAGGACCGTTCTTCGCGAGGTTCTTTATCGACATCATCCCTGGTTTGGTCGCCGAGTTTGCGTTCATGGAAGCGTCGAGAAGGCTGATGATGTCGCTTTACGCTGCTCTCTTGATGGATCGCAAGCGGATCGATGGTTGGAGGTTCCAGCGTGGATGTTCGATCGGGCAGCATGCCCTGACGCTGAGCCTTTGACAGCTCAGCCGTTTGTCAGCATTGACGCACTTGCGGCGCTCTCTGCGCTTCTCGATCTGGCGTTGAAGGATCGAACGCCATCAGCTGCCCTGCTTTCTGGCGCATCCAGAGCCTCTCACGACCAGAATCGGGGAGAGACTCATGTCACGGCAGACGGCAGTGCCAGGGAGCGGATACCGACACAATCGACAACCGCGGCCGCAGCATCAGATGGATCTGTTCGGGAGTGGCCTGTCGAACGGCGCCATCGGCGCGCCCAGATGGCTGGATCTGCCAGCAGAAGCGCGGGCAGCGCTCACGAGCCTGATGACGCAGTTGATCCTCGACCATGCTGCGATAACAGCGACGCCGCGCGCGAAGGAGGTCGATCATGATTTCTGACAAGGTCAAGCCTTATCATCTGGAGCGCAAGGCGATTCTTTACGTGCGTCAATCTTCGGCCCATCAGGTGTTGCACAATCGCGAGAGCAGCGCGCTGCAATACGCCATGCGAGACCGGCTGACGGCACTCGGGTGGTCAGAAATTGAAGTGATCGATGATGATCTCGGTCGTTCAGCCGCCGGCGGCATACAACGCGCCGGATTCGAGCGAATGGTGGCGGAGGTTTGCCTCGGCAAGGTTGGTGCGGTTTGCGCCCGCGAGGTCTCGCGCTTCGCCCGCAACCGCCGGGATTGGCAGCAACTCATCGAGATGTGCCGCGTGGTCGATACCGTTCTGGTCGATCAAGAGACCATCTATGCGCCAAGGCACGGCAACGACCGCCTGCTGCTCGGGCTCAAGGGCAGCCTCAACGAGTACGAGCTGGATCTGTTGCGCCAGCGCTCGCTCTCGGCCCGCTACGAGAAGGCGCGCCGGGGGGAGTTGGTTGTGACAGCGCCCGTCGGCTTTGTGAAGGCCGGCGACCGTTACGAGAAAGACCCGGATCGGCGTGTCCAGGAAGCGATCAAGCTGGTGTTCGACAAGGTCGAGGAACTGGGCAGCGCGCGACAGGCGCTCTGCTGGCTCCACGAGTACAATCTCGATCTGCCGGTGAAGCAGACTAAGGGCGACACGGCCTGGCGGCGACCAAACTACTCTGCCATCCACCGGATCATTGAGAACCCGGTCTACGGCGGCGCCTATGCCTATGGTAAGACGGCCGTGGCGGCGGGATACAGCACCGCGGGCGTGAGCGTGAAGATCCGCCGCAAGGCGCGGAACGAATGGCTGACGCTGAAGCCCAACACTCACGAAGGGTATGTGAGCTGGGAGAAGTTCGAGGCGATTCGCACCATGGTCAGCAGTAATGTTCCCACCAGTCGGCATCACGGCGCGCCCAAGCATGGTGACGCGTTGCTGGCCGGTCTGATCCGCTGCAAGCGCTGCGGTCGCAAGCTCACACTCCGGTACTCCGCCATGGAGAGCCATATCCCGCGCTACAGCTGCAGCCGTGCCTGGATGGACAATGGCGGGGCCCACTGCATCGCCTTCGGCGGACTGCGCGTCGATGACGCCATCGAGGAATCGCTGCTTGGAGTCGTCGGTCCAGGCGCGGTCGCCGCCGCAACCGCTGCCGCCAACGGAGCCAGGGAACGGCGCGATCAGGTACGCGATGCTCTCAGTCGCGACCTCGAAGCGGCGCGCTATGCCGCCGACAGGGCTTTCCGGCAATACGATGCCGCTGATCCCGCGAACCGGCTGGTGGCCAGTGAGCTGGAAGCCCGCTGGAACAGGGCGCTTGCTCACGCGGCGGAGGTTGAGGCCAAGATCGCCATGCATGATGTGGCGACGTCCGCACCCCTTGCTGATCCAGCTTCGTTCGGCATTCTAGCCTCGAACCTCAAAACGGTCTGGGATGCGCCGACGACGGATGCTCGTCTCAAGAAGCGCATTGTGCGCACCCTCATTCATGAGGTCGTGGCCGATATCGACGACGTGGCGTCGGAGATCGTTCTCATCGTTCATTGGGTGGGGGGCGCCCACAGCGAGTTGCGCTTGCCGAAGCGCCGGCGCGGACAGCGCAACAGCACCTCTGCCGATATCGTCCAGGCCGTGCGTCAACTGGTGCTGATCGCCAGCGACGATCTGATTGCCGGCCTCCTCAATCGCAACGGCCTCAAGACCGGCAACGGCAATCGCTGGACCCGCGAGCGCGTCACATCAATGCGCTCGAACTACCACATCCCGGTGTTCAAGCCTGCCGAGGACGGGATCGAGCCATGGCTTAACCTTGGCAACGCCGCAAAGCTCCTGAAGATCGCGCCCAAGACGCTCCGGCTGGCCGCTGAAGCCGGCGAGATCGAATCCATCCATCCTCTTCCGGATGGTCCTTGGATCTTCGCCCACACCTGGCTGATAACAACTGCTGCTCAATCTATCGCCGAACGAGCGCGACAGAACCCAAAATACCCCGCGGGATCGCATCCCGCTCAACAAAATCTCTTCTCTTCAATCACATAGCCAGATGGGTGTTCTGATGCGCAGTTGTAAAACTCGATCCATCGGGCGATTCCGGCTTTGGCCTCGTGGCCATCCGAATAACCCTTGAGATAGATGTCCTCGTATTTGAGCGAGCGCCACAGCCGCTCGGTGAACACGTTGTCCATCCAGCGGCCGCGACCGTCCATCGAGATCCTGACGCCGGTGGCGGCCAGCGTGCCGATGAAGGCGGCGCTGGTGAACTGGCTGCCCTGGTCGGTATTGAATATCTCAGGCCGGCCGAAGCGCGCCGAAGGCCTCTTCGAGCGCAGACGCACAGAACGATGTGTCCATCGTGTTTGACAGGCGCCAAGCCAGCACCGCACGACTCGCCCACTCGATGATCGCCACCAGATATAGAAAGCCCTGGCCGATCGGCATATAGGTGATATCGGCCGCCCACACTTGATTTGGCCGGTCGATCACCATATGGCGCAAGAGATACGGGAAGATTTTGTGTCCCGGCGCCGGCTTATTGGTTCCATACCCTGAGCGCGCCACAACTGCCGACGTCTATAAGGCCGAAAGCGCCTGCATGATGGTCGGCCACCTTCTAGTGGAG
>NZ_LFKZ01000089.1:0-11421 GCF_028128975.1 Bradyrhizobium sp. CCBAU 45321 | reverse complement strand
GCTGGCCGCCTCTGCGACTCGCCCGGTTGCGCCGCGAGCGCGAATCCGTAGTTGTCGTGTCGCCCGCAGCTCCCGTCATGTGTTCGGCAGAGGAGGTGCGAATGCGACGGATAATTGGCATTGATGTCCACCGAACCTTCGGGGAGGTGGTATTTTGGGAGAACGGCAGGCTTCGACATGCGGGTCGCATTGATATGACGCGGACTGCGCTGGAGGGATTTGGCAAAACCCCGCTGGCCGGTGATGAGGTGGTGCTCGAAGCGACTGGTAACCGCCTGGCGGTGTCGCGGGTTCTGGCGCCATTCGTGGCGCGGGTGATCATCGCCAATCCGTTGCAGGTGAAGGCGATCGCCCAGGCTCACGTCAAGACCGACAAGATCGATGCCGGCACGCTCGCCAGTCTGCAGGCGGCGGGATACCTGCCGCAGATCTGGACGCCTGACGCGGAGACCGAGCGCAAGCGTAGGCTGGTGGCGCGGCGCTACCAGGTCGTGCGGCATCGCACGCGGCTCAAGAACGAGGTGCATTCGATCCTGCACGCGCACCTGATCCCGAAGTGCCCGCATGCCGATCTTTTGCCGGGCATGGTTGGCCGCTCAACAGTTGCCGGACGATGAGTGAGCGGCCATCGACCGGCATGTCCGTGAGCTTGACCGGCTGGCGGAAGACCTGGTCCTGCTCGACCGCGAGATCGCGCGGGACGCAATCGAGGATTCCGCGGTCAACAGATTGATGACGATCACCGGCGTGAACCTGGCGGTCGCCGCCGGCATCGTGGCGGCGATCGGCGACATCAGCCGGTTCGACAGCCCGCACAAGCTGGTGAGCTATTTCGGGCTGAACCCGCGGGTGCGGCAGTCCGGGTTGGGAGCAGCCCACCACGGCCGTATCAGCAAAATCGGCCGCAGTCATGCGCGCGCCATGCTGGTCTAAGCGGCCTGGGCAGCGGCCAAGGCGCCCGGTCCACTGCATGCTTTTTTCGTGCGGATCCGTGCGCGGCGGCCATCAGATCGCCGCGGTGGCCGTGGCTCGGAAGCTCACTGTGCTCTGCTGGCACTTGCTGACAAAGGGCGAGGATTACCTGTGGGCGCGCCCGGCGCTAGTCGACAGCAAGACCCGCGCGATGCAACTTCAAGCCGGACATCCACAACAGAAAGGGAGCCGCCGTGGACCAGCCTATGCCTACAACATCAAGCCGCTGCGCGACCGCGAGATGTTGATCGCCGCCCAGGCCGAGCAAAGCTACGAACGATTCGTGTCGCAATGGAAGTCGCGGCACCCAAAAAGTGGCTCGCGAGCGCCTCAGTTCGGCAGGACAAAATAGGCAGTCCGGTGACGCTTGCAGCCGACGCGTCACGCTTCGCCACGAGGTCGCCCGCGCCCAACAACCATAATCGCGGCTGATGGCAAGTTCTAGCCAGGAATGCAGTCCCGTTCCACTGCCAGTGTGCCGCCGTGCTCGGGCCGGTCAAGGCCAAGCCTTGCGGTTGCCGCAGATGCGGCCAGCCTTGACCGCCCCGGCGCGCGGCGGCTGCGAGATCGGTGGCCGGGACGGAAGAATGGCCCGCAGCGCAGCCGAACAATAGGTGGACTTACAGCGATCTCCGCAGTCGTCGTCTCGGCGACGAAGAAATCGCTTGTCCATCTCATCCGTCGTGCGCAGATGGTCCCAATGCTCGGCGGGGAAGTCGTAGAAGGTCAGCAGCGCGTCGCGGTCCTTGGTGAGGCATTCGACCGCCCGGCCATACTTGGCGCGGTATTTCTCGGCAAAGACATCGATCGCCGCTTCGGCGGCCGCCCGGTTCGGCGCCCGGTAGATCTCGCGCAGGTCCGTCTTCATGTTCGCCTGCACCGAGAGCGGGACCTTGTCCAGGACATTCACGGTCTTGTGCACCCAGCATCGCTGGTGCCGGGTGCCGGGACAAGCCTCATCGAGCGCCTTCCAGAAGCCGAGCGCGCCGTCGCCGACGGCAATTTCCGGGGCGATCTGCAATCCGCGCTGCTTGACGTCGATCAGGAGCTCGCGCCAGCTCTGCGTGCTCTCCCGCACGCCGACCTGAAAGCCGATCAGTTCCTTCTTGCCTTCCGGCGTTGCGCCGATCAGCACCAGCATGCATTCGCCGTGGTCTTCCATGCGCGCCTGCAGGAAGACCCCATCGGCCCACACATACACGTAGCGCCGCGCCGACAGATCGCGCTTCTGCCAACGCTCGTACTCGCCTTGCCATTCGGCCGTCAGCCGGGAAATCACCCCTGGCGACAGGTTCGGTGCGTCCTTACCCAGCAGGGCCGTCAGCGCCTCCTGGAAGTCGCCGGTCGAGATGCCGCGCAGGTAGAGCACCGGCAACAGCGCGTCCAAACTCCTGGTCCGTCGCGCCCACAGCGGCAGAATCGCCGAGCTGAACTGGATCCGCTCGCCATCGCCGGCCGCGCCGCGGTCCCGAATCTTCGCCCGTGCGACTTCGACGGGGCCGATGCCGGTCGTTCGCGCCGGGCCGCGACCGTGCCGCACCACGCGGGCGCGCCCATCGGCCGGCTTCAAGTCCTTCATCGTGGCAAGAAACGTCGCGACTTCGACCTCGATCGCCTGCGCCAAAAGCTGCTGCGCGCCCGCTCGCAGGATATCCGTCAGTGGATCGTTGATCTCGTCGGGCTGACGAAGACCGCTTCTCGCACCTTTACATCATTGGCAAGACTGTACCGGAAAGTCGACTTTAATCGAGACGACGGCGCTTCAGGACATCGAGCGCGGATGTGGAATCGCTCTTATCGATCCTCACGGCGACTTGGTGGAGCGCGTCGTGGCGCAGGTTTCCACGAGACGCTCATCAGACGTGATCTACTTAAATGCGTGCGATCCCTCCCAGCCGTATGGGTACAATCCCCTGCGGCATGTCCGTGAAGATCGGATCGCGCTCGCTGCTTCTGGCTTCATGAAGTATTCAAGAAAATGTGGCCGGATGCATGGGGCCTTCGCATGGAGCACATTTTGCGCAACGTTTTGATGGCGCTGCAGGAGCAACCGCACCCCACGATGCGCATCCTATCGGACCGGAAGTTCCGCGCCGAGATTGCGCGACACTTGAAAAACGAGTCGGTTCGGACGTTCTTCATAAAAGAGTTTGAGCGGTTCTCGTTTGGCTACCGTGCCGACGGCACGACGCCGATCCAGAACAAAGTGGGCGCCTTCCTTTCAGATCCGATACTCAACAGACTTCTAACCGCTCCCCAGCATGATCTCCATGTGCGGCAAATCATGGATGAGGGCAAAGTACTACTGGTGAACCTGGCCAAAGGGCAAATCGGTGAGGACAGCTCGTACACCTGGGCGGATTGCTCGTCACTACGCTCGCGCTTGCTGCGTTTAGCCGCGCCGACCTACCCGAGTATGAACGGCGTCCGTTCTTTGTCTACGTCGACGAGTTTCAACACTTGCAGTCGCCCACCAATACCTCCATCAGCTTGAACCAGAGGTGCGTCACGCCGTTCTCGGAAACGCCGGTACGATCATATCCTTTAGGGCTGGTTCAGACGGTGCGACATACAGGGCGCGGAACTTTCAAGGCCGATTTGATGAAGCCGATCTGTTGCAGCTGTCCAACTATCGTCTACTTAAAGCTGATGATTGATGGTACTCTTCTGATTGATGGTACTCCTTCACTTCCCTTCAGTGCGACCACGCTTGAGCCCTGTACTTTTCGAAGTTAGTGAGAGAAGCTGTTATCCTTGGAAGCCATCGCGGAAACGTGAATTGCATCGCGCCGAGCCTATTCATCAAGGAGGCCTTCCGGCTTCAATGCGGTCGGGCACTCCATCTCTACAGCGAAGGGCAGGGGTGCACGAAGGACTTCGCTGCTGCACTTCGTTGATATCACGCGGCGGCCGATCAGAAGTTTGCACCTGCCGAGTTCGCGCTCGGCGATGTCTATTATCAGGGACGCGGCGTACCCGTCGATTTCGCCCAGGCTGCGATCTGGTATGGCAAGGCCGCCGCGCAGGATCACGTGAGGGCGCAGATTGGGCTCGCATTCATGACGCTGAAGGGTAGGGGCTTGCCCGAGAGCCCGACTGAGGCTGCTCGCCTATTCCAGAGTGCCGCCACGCATGATGATCCGATCGCACTCTACAACATCGGCCTGTTTCGGTTCAGCGGCAAGGGCGTCGCCAAGGACCTCGATCGCGCCGAGACCGCGCTGCGCAAGGCGGCGCGGAAGGATTATCTTCCGGCAATTCAGGCACTCGCGGAATTCTATTCGAGCGGAGCCGATGCCGAGCCCGATTTGCGGGAGGCGGCGATTTGGTATGAGAAGGCGGCCGAGCCGGGCGATGTGCAGGCGCAATTCTTCGTAGGGCGGTTCTATGCGACTGGTGTCGGTGTCTCGCCCAACATTCGTCATGCCGCGAAGTGGTTCGAGCGCGCGGCCGAAAATGGCCATGCCACTGCGGCGTTCAATGTTGCAATCTTCTATCTCAACGGCTCCGGCGTTCAGCGCAACTTGGAGGCCGCGATAAAATGGTTTCGAACGTGCCTCCGATGGCGGCATCAGCGCCGCACAGGTGCAACTCGGAAAGCTCTATTCGACCGGCGCTGACGTTCCCAAAGATCAGGAAATGGCGTCGGAATGTGAGCAGGGCCGCCAGTAGCGGAGATCCTGACGCCAAGACCGTCTATGCGGTCTTCCTGCTTCATTAGGATGCGTCTGCTGATAACGTTGCACGCGAGCACTCTTTGTTGGGAGAGGCCGCGGAGGCTGGTCATCCTCCGGCGGCGTTTCAACTGGGCGCGCTGAAGATGGGTAAGTTCGGAGGGGCCGCCGATATATTAGGCGCAATCCTATGGCTTACACGGGCGGGGGAAGCGGGTTATGTCGAGGCGCAGTACATGCTTGGACTTCTCCATCTGGATCCGAAAGAGCGGCGTGGGGAATGCTCAGCAGCATCATCGTGGATGACCAAGGCCGCGCGCGCGGGGCATGCAGCCGCACAGTTCCAGCTCGCCGTTATGTACTGGAGTGCGCCTGGATCTTGCAGAGGGTGTGAACTGGTATGAGGCCGCTGCAGAGCAGGGACATACTGTTGCGCAGTACAACCTCGCCGTGATGCTCGGGAGGGGACAGGGGCGCGAGGCTGACGTGACGAAGGCGACGGAATAGCTTCAGAGAGCCGCCGAGCGAGGCATGGCGGAAGCGCAGGTTGCTCTGGGCGACGCGTTGATGTCAGGCCGAGGCACCGCACAAGATCGGGACGCAGCAGTCAATTCGTATCAATACGCGGCGCAACAACGCAATGAAGGCGCCGTGCGGCGCCTCCAGTCGATCGGCGCGACACGCGAGGAGACTTTCACACTGGAAACATAGGCTTTACGCTAGCCTCGGGCGAGGCGCAGCGCCGCTGCCAGGCTGCAATCCAGGTCAGCACTGGGCGCCACAACACTAAACAGTCGGCCGTGAAGAACCGCCCAAGCCATTGAGCGGGAGTCAATTTTGGAGCGGAGCAAGGTTTAATTGCTACCTTTTGGGGTCTGAAGGCCGGGAAGCTTGCAATTTCATTTTCAAGATTGAAGGAAGCCGCTGGCGCGCATTGAATTTCGTCTCCTGTTCTCAATTGGGGTCGATGTATTAGTTGGCGGAGCTCGTGCCGACGATCTGCAAATGAGCGGGAACATCGAATTCCATCTCGCGC
This sequence comes from Bradyrhizobium sp. CCBAU 45321, assembly GCF_028128975.1. Classification (NCBI taxonomy): domain Bacteria; kingdom Pseudomonadati; phylum Pseudomonadota; class Alphaproteobacteria; order Hyphomicrobiales; family Nitrobacteraceae; genus Bradyrhizobium; species Bradyrhizobium sp. CCBAU 45321. Next base: position 5,739 of record NZ_LFKZ01000089.1, on the reverse strand, counting down.
GACACCTCGACGATGGTTTCTGGATGATGGCCATTCTTGGACAGCGCGTACTTGAACGCGTGGGTGCGGTTCAGGAAGAGACCGCGAAAAAATCGCCGTTCTGTTCGCGCGCAACCCAAATCCCACGGCGATTCCTGCGACTGCCCAGGCGAGGCGCAGCACCGCCAGTGCTGAAAACCGTAGGCGACCGCATCCGCGGCGCTTCCAAATTGATGGATGGCAGCCTTAAGGTCTCTGACGTTTGTTCCCAATCACAACGCCGAGCATTGCATTCTCGCTTGGGTGTCAGCTACACGGGCTCGCGACGCTCGTGTAAACGCCAGCAAGGAATGTACAGACGTCCGCTATCTAACAAAGGTGATCCGCAGTGTCTGATTTCTGCCAGTGTTGGTTTTCGATCAGACAAAACCTGTGCAGCAGAACAGGAAGACGGAAGTTGCTTGGCCATACTTCGTCTCGGCAGCAACAAGATGCCTGGCATCGACTTTGCATAGAGCGATTCGGGAACGTCGTGGAAAGTCACCCCTGCTCGCAAAACGTCCTCTTGAGGTTACGCTTTCTTGGTCACACTGACCTCGCTTGCGAGCAGTTTGCCGGATGAAAGATGCCGTAGACAGGCAATCCGGCACCACAGCGTGAATCAGCACTACGGGGCGGCATCGACTCTAGAACAGAGGAGGTCAGGCCATGTCTGACTCGTTCCAGCGCTCCAACTTGGCCCAGTCAATGTAAGCGCAACATGCAGAACTCGAGCACGCGCTCACCCGCAGCCCATTCAGACTCCACGCTGATCGCATGGTCCAACAGGGCGCGAAGACCATCAACATTCTACAAGTTGCCTGGATACTGCGGGTCAAGCGCGGCTGCGAAATGGTCTTTATGCGCCTGCCCGAGCTCTTGGCAAGCGGCAAACGTCTGGCCAAAGATCTCCGGAACCTGCGTGACGATGGACAGCTTGGGGTTGCCTGGCGTGAATACACCCGCGACGCGGGCGAGCGCGCTATATTGCTAATCGATCTTCTCCGGGAGAGCGGCGACCTCTTCCTTGAACATGAGGCGGCAGGCTGTCAGCCGGTTCTTTTCTACGAGTACGAGAAGATCATGGACGGAAGGGATCTTCCCGTAAAGTCCAACTTCGTATTGCTGCGCATCATCCCGCCGCAAGATGTTACGGTCGATTACTCCCGTCGTCGGCCCTTTGTTATCATCCCTCCACGTGCGGGACACACTGCGGGTGTGGGAGCCCACGAGCACGATAGTCAGCTCGGCGTCGCCTTGCGCGAAGGTCATCCAGTGTATCTGGTGAGCTTCCGTCGCGATCCGGAGCAGGATCAGCAACTCTCTGATGTGGCCTATGCGGAAGCGGCGTTTGTTCGAGAAGTGATCCGCCGGCATCCGCGCGCGCCTCTGCCGGCCATTATCGGCAACTGCCAAGCAGGCTGGGCGACCCTCGTTCTGGCCGCAACAAACCCTGACTTGACAGGACCCGTCGTCATCAATGGATCACCGGTGACGGCTGTGTCGGGAAACATCGGCGACAACGCTTTCCGCTACATTGCCGGCATATTCGGCGGAGTCTGGATCCCGATGTTTCTGTGCGACCTTGGCCAGGGCATGTTTGATGGAGCCAATCTCATACATAATTTCGAGATGCTCAATCCCGAGCGCCGGCTGTTCCTCAAGTACGCCGAGCTTTTCCGCGACGTGGATACGACGCGCGAAAGCTTTCTTGCCACCGAGAAGTGGTGGAGCAGCTTCTGCTTGCTGCACGAAAACGAGATCTGCTGGATTCTCGAAAACTTGTTCATCGGCAACCGGCTCGGCAAAAACATGGCCTACCTGGGATCGGAGCGTCAGCACGTGGATCTCAAGCAGATCCGGGCGCCGATCATCGTGTTTGCCAGCCATGGCGACAAAGTGACGCCGCCCCAGCAGGCTCTGAATTGGATCACAGATGTTTACGAGGACGAGGAGGAGATCCGCGTTCGCGGCCAACACATTATCTATATGGTGCATGACGACATCGGGCACCTCGGCATCTTCGTCTCTTCAAAAGTTGTCAATAGGGAGTTCCGGCAAGTTGCAACCACGCTTGAGGCAATCGAAGCGTTAATGCCCGGCCTCTACGAAATGTGCGTCAAAGATGTTCAGGAACAAGATGGACGAAAAAGCTTCAGTGTTGAACTAGTCGAACGCAGCTTCAAGGACATCCGGGCATTGAACGACAACTATCGCGATGAGTTCCCTTTCGGTGCAGTTGACCGGGCGTCTGAACTTCAGGCACAGATCTATCACACAATCGCCCGCCCCTTCGTCAGAGCTGCAGTCACGACCTTCACGGCCCAAGCTTGCCGTAGTGTTCACCCGGAGCGCCTGTCGCGAGCGCTAATTTCTTCGCGAAATCTGATGCTGGCTGGCTTCAAGTCCATAAGCGAGCAGGTTCGCCAGTCTCGAGCCAAGGCCAGAGTAGATAATCCATTCCTGCTGGCGGAAGCCTTGTATGTGCAGCATATCGCACAGGCGATGATCTACTGGCGCGACCTGCGCGACATGATGTATGAGCTGACGTTCCACAGCATGTGGAACACTCCTTTGCAGCACTATTTTGGTGATCGCTACGAAGTGCAGGCGAGGCAAATGACGCCAGAAGAATTGAGGTCGCGCCCGGACGTTCAGTGTGCGCTTAAGATGATCGCGACCGGCGGCTTTATCGAGGCCGTCATCCGCATGATGGCGCTGCTTGTGAGCGATCGCGGCGGTATCCGCCGCGATCGTCTCGATCGCTGGTCACGCGTCCTGACGCAGAACGAGCCGTTCCGCTCGGTCCCTTCTGACCGTCTGACTACAATCACTCGCCAACAGACCATCATCGCCACTTTGGAACGGGAGCAAGCAATCGAGACCCTGCCATTGCTGCTGGATGACTCTGAGGAGCGCCGCCGCGCCTGCCTGGTCGCACGCTATGTACCTGGTCCCATCGCGGAAATGTCGCCGAAGACGATCGACCTCCTAGGGCGGTTTGCTCAGGTGCTTGAGCAGCCGCCAATCACCGGCGATGTTACCGAAAATCCGTTGGCACAAATGAAGGCTGAGTAAAGCGTCGACGCTTGGCGTAAAGGATGACCATCGGCTTGAGCGCCAGGCGTGGCAACTGAGGGCAATGTCGATGCGCCTCGTAGTTGGCACAGGATGAAGCCGGTTCGTCCTGCACGTTGTACTCTGACGCTTGCGGCTGGAGCGGCCAAACATGTTCGACGCGCGCCTATTGTGTGTTCCGGATCCTGAGCGCTGATGGTAACGGAGGGCTCGAAGTTCAAGAATTAGCTTGACGAAAGAAGCGAGCAGATACCGATGCGTTCCCTTTGCAGAAAAGAACCAGCCGCGCTGAAGTCGTCGAATCTGGCGACTTCCTCCGGACCGAGCAGAGATATTAGTTGTTGGGGCACTTTCTCCCTGCCGAAATCCGCGGAATGGAGTTCTTCGCCGTGGACCACGATACCATCCGCGCCGAGCTGATGTACTTGGAGTCCCTTGGCTCCCGAATCTCGGGCTCAAAGAGCCACGATCAACTTGCAGAGCATGTTAAACAGCAGTGGGCCGATTTCGGTATGCGAGTTCACGAGGACGTCTTGCGTTTCGATCGCTGGAGCATGGCTGCAGAAAACCCCGACGGTCTGCGTCTTAAGATCGACGGGCGCGATATAGCGATCTCTTCGGTCTTTCCCTACTCCGGGACCACCGGCCCCCTAGGGACCGAGAAGCAGTTGTACAGATTGCGCGGTCCAATACCGCGATGGACCAAAGCGCGCGGCGGAATTGCGGTGGTCGAGGTCCGAAATCGGGAGTTCCCGTTTGATGCGGCGGTCAAGACTTGGGATCGGGCGCGTGCATGGGGCAAGACCACTATGCCGCTGCTTCCTGCCACGTTCGCCGGCCTCGGTCTGGCGCGTGCTAGACGAGCTGGCGTTGAGGCGGTGATCTTCGCCTGGCGTGGCATAAGCATTTTCAACGCCAAAGGACAGTACTTACCGTTCACGTTGCCCTACCAGAACATTCCAGCGGTCTTCGTGGCTGGAGACGACGCCGACTTGGTGCTGGACGCCGCCTCACGGGCCATGCGGGCGACGCTCGTCGTCGACGCCGTGATCGAGCGAGACAGCACTATGCGAACAATATGGGCGGCCGTGGAAGGTAACAGCGCAGCCCACGAAACTGTGCTCGTGGTAAGCCACAGTGACGGTACAAACATTGTCGAGGAGAACGGCCACGTCGGTTTGGTCGAACTCGCGCGCCAGACTGTCGCTCGACCGTTGGCACGCACAGCCGTCTTCGTGTTAACCGCTGGACACCTCCGAATCCCGGCGGTCACCGATCATGGCCAAGCCACTTCGCGCTGGTTGCGGGACCACCCGCAGTGGTGGGCCGGTGGTCCGGGAAATCGCCATGCAGTGGCAGGTCTGGTGATCGAGCACCTCGGTGCTCGGGAATACCGTGACGATCCTCTCAAAAATACCTATGGCCCGACAGGCAACCCCGAACCCGAACTGCTCTAGGCCTCCAATCCGGAGCTGACGGCGCTTATCGAATCAGAGTGGCGTACAACCGGACAAGCGCCGAGAGTGTCAGCCCCAAACGCACCCATTCAGTTCGGCGAAGGCCAGCCGCTCTACCTAAAGGGCATCCCAAACATCGCGCTCGTCACCGTGCCGCAGTACCTACTTAGTATTGAACCGGGCGACTACGTCGACGTCGCTCTTCTGGACAGACAAGTCGGCAGCTTCGCGCGACTGCTGCGACGAATTGACGCCATGCCCAGCAACGAAATCGGAATCGACGCAATTACTCCACTCGCGAAGGCGGCTGCCGCGCTGCGCGCGATTGGCATTCTCGCTTGCAGCTCATCGGACTGGCGGTAATCCGGTTGCACCAACCTCCAAAAACGTACGGAGACAGTAGTCAGCTCGAGGGTCCAGGTCAAAGCGAACCGGCAAGAGCGCCTTTTCGCGTCCGCTTCTGGCTCGAATCTGAAGACCACTTTCCACCCTCTAAGACTTTGCGTCGATGCGGTGCGGTCCGCCGGACGTCATTCAGACAGCAGAACGTGGCCTCGCCGCCAGCGCTCGCGGTAAGACCGCCGGCCATGCCCGTCCCGCGCAGCGGGAGCCGGGCATCACCCAGGTGATGGCCATGCTCCAAAGGATCGGCACCGAGCAGCCGCGGCGGAGCCCACGGGGTCCTAACTCAGAGCGGAGTATCGAGCACACTTTTATGAGGTTTATGAGGTAGCCTGCGGGAAGTTCTGCAAGAGCTGAGCGGCTGAAGCGGTCATGGCAAGTCCGGTGGTTGCGAAGATCACCGCTCGTAGAGGAGCTTGGACCCGCCATGACCGTGACGACGATTAAGACGGATGTCTCTGCAGTCAAAGAGTTGTTGAGGTCGGACAAGGAGTTCCTGAAGCCGCTGATCCGCAGGAAGACCCTCGAAGCCGAGATGACGGAGACGCTGGGTGCGGAGAACGGAGAGCCAGCGAGGGAAGGCTTGTGACCTTGCCCCCAAGTTTTATCCAATCCTGAGTTCGCTCCGGCTGTTGGATTTGCCCGGTTGGGTGGTGGCAGCGAGGGGAGCTGGCGGCGGAGCTTTCGGCCTAGCGCAGCGCCAGATTCCGGCGCGGGTGACAGCTGAAGGCGAACTCGGAGGGCGTTTTCCATCCTGCGAGTGTGGTCGCGCATCGTTGTAATC
>NZ_LFKZ01000088.1:0-11307 GCF_028128975.1 Bradyrhizobium sp. CCBAU 45321 | reverse complement strand
CTGGCGCAAGTCCTTCGAGCGTCAAAGCTGTGGCGACATTCAAGCAGAATGGTCCCCGAGAGGTGCTACCAAGCTTCAGGAATGGCGGCCCCTACGACAGCCAAACGACGCTAGCCGCACCCGGTCAACCGGCGGACAACTTCCGGCCGGTCAAGCTGCCTGGCAATTCCGCGGGGCTGGAACCCAGCCTTATATGTATGATCCGCACGCCCCAACGCCCGACTGTCAATATCCTCGATGGCGCTGATAGGCTTAACGTCCCCCTTGTGACGTACGGGATGTGCAATCCTGCCGCCCCGCCTTTTAATCTCCTAGCTGCAGAGACGCCGCGCTCAAGCAATACAGCTATCCTCTGCGGAGTTCTGATTGTTGCCTTTCTGACTGTTTTTGTGGTTATTTTTGTAGAAGTAAACGGCCCAGGTGGGGGCACGTGAGGAAGCAGAGCTGGGCTTATCGCAGTCGCCGTTCAGCTGATCTCCCGCAACTGTTCGCTGGTTGCGATTCAGCGTTCACGCCGAGGGACTCACGGGAATTTGTCGTCCTCCAGGGTGCGGCAAGACCACACTCCTACGCTGCATTACCCGTGATGCAGCGTCTGACGAGTGGAGTCTGCTGGGTCGACGGCGAGATTTGGCAGGATGAGACGATGTGTCAGCCGCACTCATCTACGTCCCATCGCGGGTGTATTTCAGCCGCCGATTTTTCTCATTTGTCTATCAAAGCGTACTCTCCTGTAGAGCCCGTCAAAACCGAAGACGGCACTGATCGACTTTGACGGTGTGGTCGAACCGCTAGTCTTGTGGCACTGCCTAACGGTGGGCCCGTCACATCTTTCTGGGGCGCAGCAATGTAGCGCGCTGTTGATCCCAACTCGGCTACTTTTAGTGGCGACCCGCTCATTTTGACTCAACTGCACCGCCAAGAGCAAGCTCTGCCATGTCTTTAAGGCTTGGCTAGATTGGCACGGTTTTCCTAAAACGGCACCCATCAGGACAGCTGCTGGAGACGTCGCTCAAGGCGACCGATCAGAAGGACAGGGGCGAGACGACCATTCAACTCACCGAGAGATCGCGTCCTACGACGTTCCGGTCCTAGCGCGCGTGCGTCACTCACGCTGCTTGATCGCAAATCGGCTGTCCAGCGAAGGCGGCCTCACCGGGGGCCCTCACCGGAGGCGTACTTTCTTACGGCCTTCCCTAAAGTTCTTTGGCCTTTCGCGTGATGCGCTCACCCGTTCGAAGCCGATAAAGGCAAGATCATTGTTGCAGCCTTTGTACGCGCGCATCCCAAGATATGCTGGGGCGGTTCTGCGCGATACCCTCGTGCGGCGCTTGTGGGACAATCCTTTACGCATCTTCGCGAAATAGACTACGCAGCATTTCTCGCTCTCATGAATCCAGGACCAAAAGTGATTGGCCCCTCTTCGCCGGCAGGGAATTCAGAGCGCCGCGCGGGCGCGTCCTGGCCAGCACCGATCTACGCCAACCTCGTCTCGGGCGCGGGGCTCCGCGGTTCGGCTACAGCGTCCGCGTCCTGCTCTTCGGCTTCGCCCCACTGGACAAATATTCCCCTTTTGCCTTCCTTCTGGACAAAGTCGAGCACAACTTACCTGCATCGCACCGAAGCAGTCGCAATTGCGGCCACAGAGCAGTTGGCAGCAGACCTCATCAGCTCCCCACGGTTCTCCTTAACGAGGGACGCTCCCTTCACATGGCTGCGAGAGGAATGAGGCACAGAACTGTCAAGACAAGCTAGATGATCTCGAAGTATCTCCGACGTTCAAAGTCGGTCACTCGATTTTGAACGGCGTCCCATTCCCAACGGCGCGAGCAAGAAAATGCTTCAACAAACCTTTCTCCGAAAATCTCGTTCGCCGCTGCTGACTGTGCGAAACGAGAAGTTGCCTCTGATAGGCTTTGAGGTAGTCTCGCAGTCATTTCCACGCTTGCATCACCGGCGATCGACGCGGGTAGTGCCACACCTGTCTCGACTCCCAATATCCCGGAGCCAATTGCACATGCGAGCGCAAGATAAGGGTTCACGTCTGCGCCAGACAGCCGATATTCCAGACGATGGATGGATGGCTCTCCCGAGATAGCGCGAACTGCGCAGGAGCGGTTGTCAACTCCCCAGCTTGGACAGATTGGTGCCCAGCAGCCAGGCACCAACCTCTTGTAGCTATTGAAGTTCGGCGCAGCGAGCACACAAAACTCGTTCATGTAGTTTAATTGTCCGGCGATGAATTGCCTCATAAGCTTTGAGAAGTTACCGACCGCATTGCCGTCGTAAAACGCATTCTGACCATCCGAGGACATCGAAATGTGAATATGGCCGGACTGACCCGGCCAATCCTCTGAAACCTTGGCCATGAATGTAGCCATCATGCCTCGCCTTTGCGCCCATGCTTTTATCATCGACTTGAATATGGTTGCTCGATCGGCAGCTTCCAACGCATCACAATGACGAAGTGACGCTTCGACCACGCCCGGTCCGGTTTCGAAGTGCAGTCCGCTGAGAGGTATTCTAGCTTTCTCACAAAGCGCCAAGATCTCATCGAACAGCTCATGTTGAGCAACGGAGCGCATAATCGAGTAGCCGAACGGGCCCCGTGTTAAAGGAACCCATTCGCTGAACGGCTTATCCTCAATTGTATCGGCGTTCTCCTTGAACAACATGAATTCAAACTCGAACCCGACAGCGCAGCTGTATCCGAGGTCAGCAGCCCTTCTCAGGACCTTACGCAGAACACCCCGCGGGCAGATGTTCTCATGTGCGCCCGTGAACTCGGCGAGGTAGAGGTATTGATTGCCGAGATCAGACACCGAACGGCCGGTGGCAGACAGAATACGCAGCTCAGCATCCCCAAATGCTGATAACGGCTGCTGCGTAAAACTGATCGGAATGACCTGATCCGAACAATCCCACGCCAGCACTGCTTCAGAGAACTTTATGACTTTATCTTGACCCGAGAGATCTTCACCTAAGACGTGTTTGCCTCGCAGCACTCCGTCGAAGTCGCTTACGCCGATCATCGCCGCGCGGACTGGAGTCGCTCCGGTCAAGGTTGCTTCAGCTGCCATCACTGGCTATCCCGCGCTACCAATTCGAACACCTGGTCCATCCGCATTGCTCGCAACTTGTGATAGTCATCATTAAGCTGATTCATGTCGCTATTCACGAGATAGACGATGCCTGGTGTCGATGCCAAATCGATGGTCGGAACCAGCTCCTCACCAATTGGAACGAATGCAATGGCATCCGCAAAGCTCGGGAGGTTGCGGATTGCTTGGAGTCCCGGGTAGCCGGCAACGACACCGCCCCTATCGGAGATCAGGGAGACACAGAGTGCGTGCGCTTTCCGCTTGTACGGCCCACGCATCCTCATGTACTCACCAAAGCCCCCGGGATCTGCGTAGCGCCAAGCGGTCAGCGTGATATGGTTATGCCCCAACGCCATGGTTCGTGCTTTTGCCGACATAGTCCCTTGAAGCCGCGCCCCGAAGTCCACCAGAACGGGGCCCCGATGATCGACAATGATCTCGGCATGAGCCGGTCCCTCGAGGATCTGAAGTGCCTGCAACGCACGTTTCAGGTAGTCGGAGAGCTCCTGAACGATTGGTTCGCTGCCGTCCAACAACCTCTCGAGCGAGCAGACCGATGATGCCCCCTCGATAGGAACGGTGTCATAGGTCCAGACCTCCGTAACGAAGGCATCGCCGTGGATCGAGACGGCGTTTACGGTGTATTGTTGACCGTTTATTTTTTCCTGCCCGAGGGCAAAACGATTCAATGCTCCGACACGGTTCGTCTTCCCGACAATCGCGCTTAGAGCGCGCTGAATATCAGCATCTGTCGAGCAAAAGAATACATCTTCGGTGCCGGTACTATTCAGAGGTTTGATCACGATCTCGTCAAACTTCGCTTCGCGCCTCCAGCTTGCGATCTCTACAGCATTGTCCGACACGACTTGTCTGATCGATCGCACACCGGCATAGGTCAGCGCGCAGGACAATCGCGCTTTGTCACGCCGAGCAGCCGATAGAGCGGTCCCGTTTGAAGGTAAGCCCCGCCGCTCTGACAACGAATCGGCGAGTTCGACTCCAGACTCGCAGCCGGCGATAACGAACTCGACTTCTCTGCCATGGAGCGCCTGAAGATGATATTCAACGATGTCATCATACCCCATGCGCTCGCCGGGGCGAATGACCTCATCGTACAGATCCTCATTGAAATGCGCCTGGAATATAGGTGGAATCTGTGCGGCCGACATCACATGCACGGTCCCAATTCCATAGCGCTTGAATTCCTCGGGTAGGTAGCGGCCCGTAGAGTATGCGTCCACGACTACACATTTCCGTTCTTTCATGCGGATCTCCGATACTGCAAGTAGATGTTGCTGACAGCGATAGCCGTAATGAGGACATTTCCAACGAACGTATGTGACGAAGGCACGATGCGAGAATCGAAGTACTGGAACAGGAAGGTGACGATGGGGGCGGTGGACAGGACCATGTTGACGGTGAAGGGCTCTACGCGGCGAATGCCCTGCTGAATCAAGAGCAAAGGCAAAATGATCGTCGACAGTCCAATTGCTGCGATCGCAAACCAATGCTGCGAGATCTCGGGCACGATAGATGAATGGTCGACCAGCCCCAGCAGCAAGAGAATGGTTCCATAAAAGCGATGCGCCAGCACCTGTCGGCCGGAAAACCCACGGTCGAAAAGCACCTTGACAAGGATATTTGTGAGGGCGAGCGATAGGCCGGCCACGATGGCCAAGACGATGCCAAAGGACGATCGAGCCCCCCACTCCACACCCGCATTGCCGCTAGCCGAGATCCAAATCATGTAAGTCCCGATCGTCGCAATCGCGGCGCTCACGACAATATCGGATGTTGGCGGGGCGCCCCTGCGCCTGATCACAGCGTTCAACCACACTGTTGCGGCAGGCCCCAACGCCACCATGAAAGCGGCCACGATCGCAGGTTCAGCGTATTTCAGTCCTATAAATAGACCGATCCAGCTGATCGCCGTCACGACGTTGAGTGCGGCGAAGACCAGGAGCGACCATTTTCCGGCTCGTGCTCCGGCTCCCTCGTGGCGAGCCAAGAAGTTGAACGTCAGACAAACCACAGCGAAAGACAGCAGGAGCGCCACGAACACATCGGCTTGCTGAAAATACGATGCCGCATAAACCTCGCCTGCCGCGCTCAGAACGACATAAAGCGCCACAAAGAACACTCCTAGAGCGAAGCCACTCGTCAATCGTCCACCCTTTTTGTCCCCGCCAAGCCGGGCGGAGCTCTCGGAAGCCCCGGCGCGCGCGTCGGTTTCGGACGACGGACCTTTCGGCTCGCGCGAGCCACGTTTCGTTTGCAATATCACGATCTGCCTCTAGCCCTTCTTAGTGCGGCAGTACCCACCACACGCCTCTCCAAATGCTTTGAACAGTTGCTTGCTGAGGAGGTCGGTTGAGACGTGCCATTCGGGGTGCCATTGCACACCGATTTGCAGCGTCGGAGCGCCAATCACTGAAGCCGCCTCGACCAGACCGTCAGGCGCCCACGCCTCGCGCCTCAGCGCTGGGGCAAGCACCTCGATGCCTTGATTGTGCAGCGAGTTGACTTGCGCTTCGATCGTTCGCGCGATTGGCAAGAGTGCGCCATAGGATGATATCCTGACGCGGTGCGCGGCATCGTACTGACGGTCCCTGGGACGATCTGGCTTCTCGGCATGCATGGCGCCGCTTTCTCGGCTCCACTTCGTAAGCGATGGGCGGAGTGTTCCGCCGAAATAGACGTTGAGTTCCTGAAGCCCACGGCAGATGCCCAGAATAGGCATTCCGAGGGCGATGGCGCTCTCTATGGCTACGGCAGAGAGCCTGTCCCGGGGACGGTCAAGGATCCCAGGCTCAACATCCTGCCGATCAGGATCCGCAAAGGACGCGGGCGCTGACAGGACTGCGGGGTCCACGTTCGATTCATCGCCTGTCAAGACCAGACCGTCGAGCCGGCGCATGATGGCCGGGGCGACCTCCTCCATAGCATCTTCCGCGTCGACGGTCGGCAATATGACACAAGCCACTCCCGCATGACGCTGGAGTGCCTGCACGTACTTGCGCCGTAACCAGTCGCGATGCACACCATCGGCCAGAAGACGGTTCGAAGTGACGCCGACAACGGCTTGGGTGCGCTCGGGCTGTTGCAACCTCACGCCACCTTGTTTCGCGTGCGAACCTCGGCAACGGACTGCTCATACAGCCGCCGATTTCGCTCTTTCAACTGAGTTATGACGCTAGGCTGACCTTGAGGTCCCTTGACAAAGAGCCCGCCCCATGTGGCGGCGACCTTCGCGTAGTTTGGATCCTGCATTCGGATTTTCTGAGCCTTGCGCAACAGCCAAAACGGGATACCGGGCGAAAGGTGATGCTCAAGGTGGTACTCATCCAGATTCTGTCCCAGGATGGCTCGTTCGAGGAAGCTTCCTTTACGATTCCTGGTGAGATAGACGTTCTGCGTCTCTGTTTCGCACATGGGTGAATGCTCAGCGAGTTCGATAAACCAGCCGAGGACCTGAAACGTGGTGAGATAGGGCACGATCCAAAACAGGACGACGATATGGAGCAGACCAAGAGCATATGACCCGGCCAGGATGCTGAACCAGAACAGATAGAAGCCATACCTGTCGACAAGTATGCCTGAGCGGCTCTGATCTTCGGTCTCTTCGATCGAAAAACGATTAGTCCAAAGATACTTCAGATACGCTACTGTCGCGCCGCCGAAGATCGGCTTCCAGATGATGTTGAAAGCGTATCTCTCTGGAGGCTGCACATCGTAGACGCCGCTGGCCAGGAAAAACTTCAGGTCGGGATCCTTGTCCGGGTCGCCGAGATAGGGATGATGCAAGTAGACATGTGAGATCCGGTAGGCCCAGTGGCGTTGGAACAAGGGATAGGAAGCGAACAGAATGCCCAGGACATAATTCCAGGTGGTATTCCTCGCGAGCGTGCGGTGAGCCGCATCGTGAGCGATGGTTGTCAATCCGCGTTGATAGGCACCGATCAGGAGAACGGCCAGCGGGTAGAACCACCACGAGACAGACACGGTCGCAAGCGTGCACGCTGTGATGGCAGCGTAATCTTTCGCAATGTAGGCGGCCCCCGTGATGTTGTCCGGCCTTAGCTCCGAAAGCTGCTTATTGATCTCCCGACTGAATTGAACGGCCTCATAGCGTGATGACCTCAGTTTCCAAGCGTCTGCCTGATTCATGAGAACCTCTTCCTGATCGCCTTGCAGGTTGTCAGATTGCGGAAAGCGCCTTGTCCAGATCGCGCAAGATGTCGTTAACATCTTCAATGCCGACACAAAGCCGGATTGAGCCGCCAAATATGCCAGCGGCTTCGCGCTTTTCCCGCGGGACAGTGGTGTGGGTCGTCGAGACAGGATGAGTCACGAGCGTGCGGGCATCTCCCACATTGGAAACGTGATACATCAAGTCAACGTTCTGGATGAACTTGCGCCCGGCCAGCTCGTCTTCCACTTCGAACATGACCATCGCCCCGTGTCCGTATGCGGTGTTGAGTGTCTGATCGACGATTTCCCGATCGGCGCCTTCAAAGAGCCCCGGGTAGAAGACGCGACGCACCTTGGGATGCTCCTTTAGAACGCCGGCGACGATCCTAGCGTTCGCGCAGTGCTGCTTCATGCGAAGCGGCAGCGTTTCAAGCCCTTGGATCAGTTGAAAGCTCGCAAACGGGGCAATGGCCGCACCGGTATCGCGCAACCAGGTCATGCGAGCCTTCAGGAGAAACTCGCTCTTTCCTAGATCATCGACATCGCGCACAGCGTTGTGCCAGACAATTCCGCCATGCGCTTCGTCGGGACCGTTGAACAAGGGAAAGCGAGAAGCTCCCCGATAGCTAAACTTGCCGCTGTCAACGATCAGTCCGCCGAGGGTCGTGCCATGACCGGATATATATTTTGTTGCAGAGTACGTCGTAACTGCAGCGCCCAGGTCTGACGGCCGACATACCAATGGCGTGGTCGTATTGTCTACGACCAGAGGCACCCCGTACCTTCGGCCGATTTCCGCCAGCTGTTTGACGGGGAGCGGAATCAGACAGGGATTCGAAATTACCTCTCCGAACAGGCAAATCGTGCGATCATCAATGGCACGTTCGAACGTCTCGGGCCTTCGGGGATCTGCTGTCCTCACGCTGATTCCCAAACGCTTTAAGGTGTTGTGGAGCAGGTTCCAGGTATTGCCATATAGATACGGAGAGGCAACGATATTGTCCCCTACTTCGCCACTTGAAAGGTTGATGATGGCAAGGAACGTCGCCGCTTGACCTGACGCAACGGCGAGCGAGTCGCTGCCCATGTCGACGGCGGCATAGCGCTTCTCCAGCGCGCGAGTCGTCGGATTGATAATCCTCGTGTAGGTGAACCCATCCGCCTTGACGTTGTAGACGTCAGCGATGTGGTTTAGATCGCCATCGAGTTCATAAGCTGTATTCTGGTAAATCGGCACTGCGACGGCTTTCGTCACCGGGTCGCGTCGATAGCCCGCATGCAGAACAGCAGTCTCGGCGGAAAGCGGCAGCTGCCGGTCCCCAGCTGCTTGAGCCGACATCTTTACGCGCGCGCCATATGCCTCTTGGCCCGACGCAGGTCTTGCTGACCGAGCCTGACCGGACCGGAAATATGTACGAAAGGCGCATCCCAACTGCTCAATCCAGCTGGATTGGATTTCCCCAATGCAACCAATCCGGAAGCTTCGCGTGGCAAGATGCAGCTTCGAGTAGACGTAAAGATTGTGGGCCGCCAAGTGGCGATACAGCCCATCGAATCCTTGCTGGTCCACTATTCCGGGCGGCGCACTGAACGCAACACAGACCGGGGACTGCAACTCGAGAGACAACAGCGGAGCCACTATCCCTTCGAGTTCCTTGATGAGCTCGTCTCTGACCTTCTCGTACCTGAAGCGCCTGGCATCGATGCCTTCCTCGTGCAGAATCTTCAAAGCCATTGTCGTTGCCTGAACGACGTGGGTTGGAGGGGTCGACCGCCACTCACCCGTCCGCTCGAGCGAGCGCCATTGATCTCTCACATCGAGCACAAACGATCTCGGTTCTTGAGCCGCATTCTCCAGCAGCTCGCGCGAGGCGATGACAAACGCTACTCCCGGCGGCCCTTCTATGCACTTGTTGCTCGATGTGACCAGTACGTCAGGTCCACGCTGGCTCAGATCGATATTGAGGGCGCCGAAGGAACTCATCCCATCGATGATGGTCTTTACGCCACGTCGCCTCGCCACCTCCACGATCTCATGCAGCGGATTGACGATTCCGGTTGTCGTCTCACAATGCACGAAACACAGGTGCGTAACGCCGGGATTTCGGCTCAGATACTCGCCGATCTCTTCCGGATCCAACGGATCGGTCGCGCGCTTGACAAGCTTCAGTGCTTCGACACCCCACAGCCGCAAAATTTGTAAAATGCGCTCGCCATAGACGCCGTTTACGCAAACGAGCGGCCTGTGGGCTCGGGACACAAATGAAGATAGGGCAGCCTCCATTGCAAAGGAGCCGCCTCCTTGAATAGGCACCACCGAATAGGCCTCAGCGTTCCCCAGCAAGCTGAGCATCAGCCGCCTCATGGAGGCGGTCACTTCCTTGAACTCGTCATCGCGAGACGCGAGATCAAGCTGCATCTGGCTCCTGACCGCCAGCGATAACGATAATGGACCAGGCGTCAGCAAAGACCGCTGTCTTGTCAAACCATTCCTCCTAACATTGTATTCGTCCACGACCCGGAGTACGCACACCGGAGAGCCCCGTCGCGCGCCTCCCATTCCTCATCAACAGCTTCGAATGAAGCGACATGGATCGCGGACGCGTTTCGTGGTGGCGCCCGAAACGGCTGTCGGATGACAACCTCCACATCTCGTTGCGGCTAGAGAGCGATGTTTCACAAAGCGGCTCATTGATGCCTTTCAGACCTCCCAAATAGCCTTTGGCACTGAGCACTCGGACGCAACCGGCGCCGGCGTACCCTCTCATCCACTGTCACGTATGTGCAAGCTTGAGCGCGATCGCCCTCTTGCAGCTATTAAGCGCCAGTCGGCTGACGATTTACGTGTGAGCCAGCACGCTTTACGCTAGCAAGGCGATGCAGCCAGGACTCGACGTGCCCGGATGATCAATGCATGGCACACTCGATGATCGTAGTTGGCAGCGGGAGGCTAATGCGTTGTTTTGGACTTGATACATTTGCACTCCGTCGCTGGTTGGAGGATCTGTGACGCTGATGACTGTCGATTTCGGAGATCGTACAACTTGACGTTACGGGCGGTTCAACCCTCTCCGAGGATTTTCTCACGTGAATTTTTTTCTTACGTACTCCCATTTGGCGGTGACAAGCTGACGTAAGCAGCAGAGGACAGAGGATTCACAGCGGGGTTGAATCGCTGGAGCGTTCAATTTTGACCCATCGTAAGCATTCTGACTGCAAGCGCGAGCTGGACCGCAGTGAGGGCTAGTCGTCCCGTTTACATACGGTCCTGGCCAAAGCGCCATGTGGAGGTGCGGAGCTTCTCCGCGGTGCCGGCGAGATCATCCTGCATCGCCTTGCTGTTATCAGGTCCTTGCGCTTGAATAGCGCGACACTTGCAGACTGCGGTCCAGTCCGACTTGATGGCGATTGGGCGATTTTGGATGCTGGCCGCTTAGGAAGGATCAGTGCGGCACCTTTCGGCGAGTGACCGTGCGACAGAGCATGTTGTCCTGATTTGCTAGGAGTGCATCGAGCCGCGTCCAGATGAGCGGCGCGGGTCCATCTTTCAAATTGATCGCTAGGCCGGCAGCAACCATCGTTCGCCCCTCGCCGTGACACATCTCACCGAGCGATCACGGCGGCGGCGAACGTGCCGTGGTTTACGGCGGCTCAAAAGCCTGAGCCGGCGAGCCGCGCATCACCAGCACTCGGTGAGCGCAAGTACCTCGCCAATGAGGCACTCTGGTTCGACGATAGTCACTTCCGTGCCGTTCTGCTCGCTTTGACTCCTCCGCAGGCCAGGCCCGCTCGTTGATCCGAGCTCGCGTTCTACGCGGTCTACAGCGCGGTCGAACACGTCGATGGCTGACCAGAACGGTTCATCGAGAGATCATTCTTTGTCGCTCGGCCACCGATGAGCTCCCTTTCCTTTTCAGCCGCGTCAATGGCCGCCTTCATGGATAACGTACAGAGTCTTTCGCACTTTCAGGATTGACGGCTTCTTCTAGAATGAAGGAGCTTTGAATGAACGATG
>NZ_LFKZ01000087.1:0-11127 GCF_028128975.1 Bradyrhizobium sp. CCBAU 45321 | reverse complement strand
GGGCGATCTCGCGGCGCGCTTGCTTCATACGCGAAGTGTTCTCCAACTGGCCGGTGGCGCGCTGAAACCGTAGATTGAATCGCTCTTTCTTCAGATTCAGGGCCGCATCGTCCATTTGGTCCGGGCTCATAGCGCGGATATCGGCCATCTTCTTTTCCCTGTCCGTCAGCGCGCGCTGGCGCGGCGCTGGCGGCTTTTTCGGAATGTCCTGCTCTGCCGAATGAACCAGCTCGGGGCGAGGCCTTTTGGGAGGTTGGTTCGGCAGCCTGCTCTCGAGGTGTTCGAGCACTAGGTCATGGATCCTTTTTTTTTGCGCCAGCACGTTGTGCCAGCCACGACCTTTTATGGGAGCCTCGCCGAGGTATGCGGCGATCTGACCGCCTGCGTACGAAGTTCGTAGCCATTTGGAGACGGCCCTTAGCTTGTCCTTCAAGCCATCTTCTTTGAACTCTCGCAGCGCGAGTTCGCGGAGAATGCTGAACTTGATGTCCAGCCAGCGCACGGTCTCGCCGTAGGTCGCACGATGCTCGGCCAGGGCCAAGATCGCGGCGTGCACGTCTTTCTTGACGGCCTCCTTATCGCCTTTCCCAAGGCTCAGGAGAGCCATGCCGACGACCGCCTTCAGGAATTCGGCGTCTGGCGTCGGAGCATCGGGCGAGCCGAGAAGCGAGGGGACCTTCTCACCGTATTCGGGCAGCAGAGTTCGGTGGGCGAGCACGGCGTGGCCGGCCGCGGCTATCCAGGGAGCCGGAGGGGCCTGCGCTCCAGAAGTATGGAAAATGACCGATAGTAGCCTTTTCGCGGCGAGCTCGGCGGCCGCGGTATTTTGATGCTCGGTGAAGCCCCAGAATGCTCCCGCCAGACTGGTGTCCAAAAGCGCTCGCGGTACGGCTTCGGGGCCATCACCGAGAGAGAGAACGTCCAGATAGAACCTTCCAGCGTTCTGAACGTGCACGGTCGTATTGTCTTTGCGGCACACGACCGCGTAGCAGAACAGGTGGCCGTCGTTGGCAAACAGAGCCTTCCCGCTCCCGCTCGACGGTCTCCGCAGCGTTAGGACGGCGCCGTCCGATACTTCGCCCTCTTCCTTGGTCCAAAGCTCGAGACTTGCCACTTTGGCGGCGGCAGAGGTGTCCAGGACAGCGGGAGCCCACGCCCGCTTGGCCCCGAGGAGCGAAAGGCACTTTTCTTACGGGCCGCCCGGCTCTTCGGAGGAAAGGACCCCGTCTTTGACCAGCCCATTGGGCGCCTGCACACGGACAAACGGGGCAGAGTTGAACCATTTTGGGGCAGGTTGCCTGCGGCTTTCGTGCCAGTCGGAACTCAAAAATGGGGGAGGCGGTTTCCGAGCCGACGGGTGGGGGAGTGTCACAGAGCGCATCACAGGACGTCGGCGAGGGCACGCCCTTGGCATGAACGTCCACGGTGCTCTTTGGTTCTCTGGTCAGCAGGATCGGCCGGGTCTTGTAGCCCGGCGGCCCCTCGGGGCAGCTGGGACCCGGCGAAATCTGCTGATGACGCGCCCAACGCGTGACGAGAGCGTGCGCTGCCTGCACCAGTTCTGCCGCGACGATCGGCGCCGCAGTGGCCTTGGGATCGTCCGTACGAGCCCCGAAGCCCTTCAGCGCCTCCATGAACGCTCTCGTGCCGAGGGCATGTTCCCGGCACCCGGCGGTTATCGCGGCCTGCTTCGGGGTGACCACCCAGAACGCCTCTTGCCCTCTCGCAGATGAATAGAAGACATAGGCGTTCTCCGGCGTCGCTAGGTTTGGCGCGCCGATCCCTTCGTCCAAGAGGTCGTCCCTCTTCGGCGATCGGCATGCGTCGATGAAGCAATAGACGGGTTGGCCTGCCGTGATCCAGTTGATGACGTGCAGAGTGAGCGTCCAGTCGAGGCCGGACTGGCCCAATCCGTCGTCTCGCGGGCCGTCGCACGAGAGGTTGACGATGTTGCCGCCCTTGAGCTGCTCCGCGCCGTGGCCGATCCAGTGCAGGAAGCCGACGCCGCCCTCTTTTTTGACCCGGTGGGCCCAATTGAGAAGCGCTGCTCTGACGGTCGGATAGTTGGGACGGTCTACGCCGACTGCGCCGCCGCTGTCGCCGACGATCGTGACGGCACCGGCAGGATCCGATGCCAGCACCTCGACGGAGGCCAGCGCCTGAGACTGCGGATAGCTACTGCTCGGCAGAGTACGCCAGAAGTTCACGACGGCCTGAGCGAGTGCTCCTGAGCCGGGCAGATTGGTCGACCTGACCAAATAGTCTCCGACCATCACGATAAGGACGTGTACGGGCACCGCGGAGGGGCCGGGCTGGCGTTGAATTACAGACGTCATGAAAAGGGACTGCGTGAATCGGAGCTTGGAGATCAGGGGTGGCGCGAGGACGTACGGAACACAATGCACAACCGCCGGCTGAAGATCAATGGCTGTCGATCGCGGCGTCGTGCTTGGCGACATTATGGTCCCTGAAGCCGAATCACTTGAATCACGCTACCAGCGCATTGCAACATTTCAACGCGAGGGTGCGATGGCTCCGGGCTTGTCCACCGTCCAGAGGCGGGCCGAACCCCCGAAGGCCGAAAGCCGCCCCTCGAACCCAGTATCGGCCGGGCGTCCCACGACGCCAGCGGTGACTTGTTTCTACGGCTCTTTCGCGAGCCCCGCCGCGAGCAACAGCCAGCGCGGTGCCTGCAATGTCCTGCACCCATCTCACCTCCTTGCTCGCAACTACCGTCCAGGCCAACGCGATGGCAGGGGCTGCTGCGATAACAACCGGGAGAGACGGGCGTAGAGGGTGTACTTGTCGAACTTTGGCAAGAACCTATTCATCATCCACATCTGGCTTGAACGGGATAACGTACGCGTTTGTAACGCCAGCCCGGCGGTCGTAGCCGCGCACGAAGTTGATCCATCCCTTATGGGTCGCCGTCACCTCGTATCCGCGCCGCGTGAAGGCGTTGGCGACCTTGGTACGGGGATAGATATCCTCGTTCTTGCCAACAGAGGCGACGGCATATCCCCGGCTCTCAGCCGGATAGGGGCCTCGCCAGCGATTGAGCACCATCGGCGCTAAGTTACGGCGGCTACCGTGGTGAGGGATCTGGGGCAACGTCGGCTGGATCAGTAAGCTGATCTGTTCGCGTAGTCGGCCGCTTCGGCGAGTCCTTCAGGGCCGACATCGGCGGTCAGCAGCACGCGCTCGTTACCGAAGGAAGCCCACTGCACCACAGAGGTCTCGTTCGATGCAGATGTAGCCGGCGGGTTTTCGTCCAAGGTTTCGTAATCGAGGCGCTCCAGCACCTTTTCCGCCACGTCGGCTGCAGCCTTGAAGAGAGTGCCGAGAAGCCCCTTGGACTCGCTCGCGTACGACTGCGGTGTCTTGTCGAGATCGGGGATCAGTTTGATGTAGCGCTCGCGGCTCGGGGCAAGCACCGTGAACGGCCCGATCCGCGCAACCTGAAGGGGAGCCCTGATGGTGATGCCGCGCCTGGCCGCGATATTCTCCATCTCGACCAGGTAGGGTGCATCTCGCGCATCTTCTTGGTCAGCCCGTCGCGCCTGATACAGGGGACGGTATTAGAGAACGTCTCGCCGACAGTGCATATCCGACATAGGTCGCTACCAGCGGATGAATCTCGATGAGTCGACAGAGGTTCACGAATGCTCCTAAGATGTAGAGGCAGCAAGTTCGCGGAAGCCGGGTACGGGTGGGGCAGTGAACTTCCAGGTGACGGTTCTCAAGGTGCTGGTCAGCTATCCAGACGGGTTCGCCGTCATGGCGGACCTCAAGCGCGATATGGCGATTCTGGCGACCAGCGGACGGGACTGGGCCGAACGCACGAAGCGATTGGCAGCCCGCGTGCCAGACCTGGACATTTTCTCCCAAGGTCTCATCGAGCGGTTGAACGGCGGCTGGCGTATCACTGATAAGGGACGCGTGGTTCTCGAGATCATGGAGGCTCGGCCCGCACCCGCCTAACAAGCAACGGAGCTGCCTGATGTGCGTGCGGTCGAAGAGCCGACGCCAGCCACGGCTCTGTCACCGATGCCTGCGATAACTCCAATTCGACGCATGCGGAAACGAAGTCGACGCCAACGCGACGCCGTCCAACGAAGACAAGCGGCTGCGTCGTAGCAAGCCTGGGTTAAGAGCTAACCAGCAAATTTCGGCGTTCGGAAAGTCGTAATTTATTCCATAATCTATGTTATGCGAGCAGACGCTGTAGACGCTCATTAGAAAGGTCACCATCCTCCCCATTAGAGATGTCACGCTCGGACTTGTCTAAGGCATGAGGCCTGGGGGTTTTGAGTGATGACGGTGCTGTCGATGAGCCGGGCTGAGATCGACCGGGTGCATGTGTTGCGGGATGTCGTGGCGGAACGGATTACAGTGCGAGAGGCCGCGCAACTGCTTCAGGTCACATCGCGACAGGCGTTCCGTCTGCTGAAGGCCTATCGGATCGGAGGCCCTGCGGCACTGCTGTCGAAGAAGCGCGGCAAGCCGAGCAATCGAGCCTATCCGGCGATCGTACGGAGCGAGGCACTGGCGCTGATCAAGACTCACTACGTGGATTTTGGTCCGACGCTTGCTGCAGAGAAGCTGGCGGAGCGGCATGGTTTGCATCTCGGCGTTGAGACGGTGCGGCGCTGGATGCTGGGGGACGGGATTTGGAAGGACCGCCGGCAGCGGTTGAAGCCGGTGCACCAGCCGCGGCATCGCCGCGATTGCGTTGGTGAGTTGGTCCAGATCGACGGCTCCGAACACTGGTGGTTTGAGAACCGCGGCCCGCAATGCACCCTGCTCGTCTTCATCGACGACGCCACCAGCCGATTGATGCATCTGCAATTTGTCGAGACGGAATCGACCTTTGACTACTTCAGGGCGACGACCGCCTATCTGAAGCGCTACGGCAAGCCAATTGCGTTCTACTCGGACAAGCACGCAACGTTCCGGGTTAACAAGGTCGGCGCGACCGGCGGCGACGGGATGACGCAGTTCGGTCGCGCGCTGCACGAGCTCAACATCGACATCATTTGTGCCAATGTCCCGCAGGCCAAGGGGCGCGTGGAACGAGCCAACGGCACACTGCAGGACCGCCTGGTCAAGGAGATGCGTTTGGCGGGCATCTCAACTCTTGAGGCTGGTAACGCGTTCCTGCCGGCATTTACGGAGGATTACAATCGCCGCTTTGCCAAGGTGCCTTTTAGCGACAAGGATCTGCACCGGCCGCTTGCGACGCATGACAATATTGACGACGCCTTTGCCTGGAAGGAGGAGCGCACTCTCTCGAACAATCTGACGCTCCAGTACGACAAGGTGCTGTTCCTGCTCGAGCCGAACGAGCTGACCCGTCCCCTCGCCCGTCAGCGCGTCACGGTCTTCGACTATCCGGACGGGCGTTTTGTGATCAAGCACCAGGGGCGCGAGCTGCCGTACCGCACCTTCGACAAGCTACAGCAGGTCGACCAGGCCGCGATTGTCGAGAACAAGCGGCTGGGGCCAGTTCTGGCGTACATCGCCGAGCAACAACAGCTGCGCGATGAAGGACGCAGCAAGAAAGCACCGCGCCGCCGCGGTCAGGGCAAGAATCTATTCCGGGTCGGCTGACGGCCTCTCGTGGCCAGCGCTGGTCCTTGTGCCACCGTGCTCGGAGCCGTCAAGGACGGCCTTTGGGCCGCCGCCTCCGGCGGTCTTCGATCCTTGACCGCTCCTACGCGCGGGGGCGCGCCGGAAGGCGTCGGGACGAAGGGCGTCCCGACCATCGACCGCGCCTCCGGCGGGTCGAACAAAGGGCGATCAGCCGAGCCTGGCTATCCTCTCACCGATGACATTTCTAATGAGCGGAACCTGCGACTTGTCTATCGGGCGCCGACACATATTGGTCAGCGTTGCTTAGCAAGTGTTTGTGCTGATGACGAGGGAGCGCGTCTGCGCGGCCTGCCAATCTGTCAACCATCATGCTCTCCTCGACGGCTGCCGCATTGGCGGTCAGGCAAGCGAATTCGGGGCACTGATGCCAAACCGCTTGAGCAAACTCCTGTCTGTTAATAACAGCGCATGGAGACGACTAGAAGTAGAACCCAAGATGCTACCTCTCGACGCAAGCCTATACCGATCATCTCCCCCGCACCCGCAAATGATCCTCACCCTCAGTTGAGGTAAGTGGTCGGTCAGCCATGATCCAGATCAAGACCGCGCTCGAGTTCCTTTCGCCGGTACATCTGGAATGTATCCTAGCTGCTGCTCGAGAGCGGCCAAGGCCTGGCGAGCTCCCTCCAGCGTCACAGTGGCCTCGTTAAAGAGCTGCCGCGCCTCATTTAGTTGAGTGACTGCTCTTGCACCGGCATCAAAGAGCTTTTTCCTGATTGGCGGAGGTCGATCCTCGAGCACTGCGCGCTCCAGGTCTGGGAGCATGCTGATGAGCGCTCGATGTGCGCGAGCTTGTGCCTTTTCAGAGTTCGCGGCAGCGGCTAGCGCGTCACGATAACGCCGTACCGCCTCGATGGTCCTCTCTTCAAGATGGAAATGGTCGCTCAATAGCTCGTTCTCGCTACTTGCACGGTCGTAGCCACAGCGCGTCATGCTGGTTGGATGACAGATCGCTCTCAACCTCCCTTTGATCGTACAACCTGACGCCACGTGCGCTTCAAGCTTGGGCAATTAGTGGCGGAGCGCTATTGACGACGGCGCGGGGCCCTCGACGGAGGAGGCAGGGCCGTCCTCGAGTTGGTATTGGTAGCAGAAACCGCATCCGGTCGACGGCGACGTTGATGGAGACGCGCGGCGTCGAGACGATGCGCTCGCGCGCCGACGATCCCGCCTCCGATAGACGCGCGAGTGTGGCTCTCTACCCGGCTACACGGATCAGGTGGTCCCGAAAATCGGGCCGGTTAACTAATCGGATTTTGGGCGAAGGACGGAGAATGACGCAGAGGACGAGACGGAGCATCGACGCGGCGGATCGACGAGTTGTTCATGGCCTGGCCATTTCTCGGCTCGCAGTTATGATCGCGATGCTGCCAGCGGGGGGCGTGCCTCCAATCGCAACGTGTGCAGCGATCGATGCGTCAGATGGGGGATTGCAGCGCCCGGCCGAAGCCGCGCGCCACCGACGCCTGCGCCGGTACACGGGATTATTCCCGTGTCTGCTGCGGCGCCTGTGAGTGGACCCCGGTGATCTCACGAATGGGGTCTACTTTCATTTCTTATGGGCGATCAGCTGTGCGACTTCGGTCAGAGCAGCGCGGATGCCCTTCAACTCAGCCCATATGGCAATGAGAGTTCGAGCGTTGCGGCCTTCGGTTAATTGTTTAATGTCAGCGTGGCCAGTATGATGTTTGTGTGCTTCTTGAGCGCTCAGCGCGAAAGAGTCTTGAGCTAACATGGCTTCAGCGACGATGTCATCAACAATGCGCTTTATGTCACGACTATTCATTCGAACCACCCGCTGAATGTACCTATCCCTCACCACATACTCATCGAAATCTAGCGTGATTACCCAAAATAATATGCATAACAGGTTCAAAAATACCTGCCATTTCGGGTAGGGTCTGCGCGTCCCTGAAGCAGAGCCGGTCCCTCGTGCGCTGGCCCAGAGAATCGATGCCGGCGCCTGCCACGAACTCCTCTAACAGGCTGTTGCCGTCGACCGACCCGCCAGAAGCCCCTTCACCCTGGGCTGCGCCAGCACCGCCGCGAGGAACTTGGCCCCGATGTCGCCTTCCAGTAGCCGGTCGCGGTTCTTCGAGAACACCGAATGGTCCCAGGCTGCGTCGACGCCGATTCCGACGAACCAGCGGAACAGCAAATCATATTCCAGCCGCTCCATCAGAAGCCGCTCCGAGCGGATCGAATAAAACGCCTGCAACAGCATCGCCCGCAGCAGCTTCTCCGGCGGAATCGACGCGCGCGCAATCAGCGAATAAAGCGCGGCGAGCTCGCGTTCCAGCACCGCCAGCGCCTCGTTCACGATCGTCCGGATCGCTCGCAGCGGATGATCACGCCGCACTCGTGCTTCCAGATCGACGTAGCTGAACAGCTCGCCCGTCCGATTGTCGTCGCCGCGCACGCACCGTCTCCGAATCTCGTCGGAGCCAATGAATCATGGTCACCACTCGCCGCTAGATCCTGGAGGATCGCTACGGCCGCCGCTCCACTCCCGTCACCAGCCAGCTCCCGGTCGACCAGTGGCGCGCGCTCATCGGCGCGCCGATGACGAGCACAACCATCTCGTCATCGTCGGTCCGACCGGCACCGGCAAGTCCTGGCTGGCTTGTGCGCGCTCGGCAACAGAGCCTGCCGCGATGGCTTTTCGGTCCTCTACAAGCGCGTGCCGCGCTTGTTCGCCGACCTCGCTCAGGCGCGTGGCGAAGGTCGTCTCGCCCGCCTGATCGCGGCGCTGGATCGCGTCAATCTGCTCAGTTTGGACGACTGGGGACCCGAAGCGCTCACTGCCGACCAGCGCCGTGATCTCCTCGAGATCGTTGATGATCGCTACGACAAGGGATCATTGTTGATCACAAGTCAGGTTCCCGTGGCGCAATGGCATGACGTAATTGCCGATCCCACGCTCGGCGACGCGATCCTGGACCGCATCATTCACAACGCCCACCGCATCGAGCTCAAGGGCGACAGCCTGCGTCGTCGGGCCAATGATAGGACAAAAGCGTGACCACCGCGCGCCCGATCGCCCCACCGGCCGACAGGTCCCTCCCGCGCGCGCCGCTGCGTCGCTCGGGGGGGCCACTCCGCGCCGCGCGCGGGGCACTCCCATGGACCGCTGGACCGATCTCCAGGCGATCCCCGCCCGTCTTGACCAGGAAGATCATTTCCAGCACAGATCAGCACGTCAGTCGTGTTCGCCTCCGCAAGTGATCACCATCGTCTGGAATCCGCGATCGCGATCGCCTGGAACGGCTGATCACCATCCGTGGAATACGCAGGTGGGCGTGGCTTTGACGGGTTCGGTGGCAGGGCTCGCGCGGTCGAGCTCGGACTTGAGGATGGCGCTCACGGAGGAGTAGCGGATCGCGTTGATGGCGAGCGCCCTCTCGCAGGCTGCTTCCAGCCGATCGCGCTCATAACGCCGCGCCAGGCGATGATGCCCATGGCGGAACGATAACCCTGCTCGGGATGCGGGCGCTCACCCATCAACCGCTCGACCAGCGTGGCGGCGTTGACGCCAATCCGGGCCGCCATCTTGATCAGGCTCGCCGGCGTCATATTGGCGTACGCTGATGAGCCTTGGGCATGTGCTCGTTCACCGTGACATGGTCGCCGCGCTGGGAACGACGCACATGACTGGCGACACGCCGGTGATCCTGGAAGATCTCGACGGCCCGATAGGTAAGCCGCACGTCCACCTGACGACCGATCAGCCGGTGCGGCACTGAGTAAAAGGTCTTGTCGACCTCGGCATGATAATCGGGGTGGACCTTGGCCGTTTCAATTCGGCATATTCGAACGGCTCGCTCGGCAGCGGCGCCAAGGCAGTGCGCTCGATCTCCTCGAACAGCTGGCGGCGGGATTTCCCTACATGGCGCATCAGCCGGCTGTTCAGCTCCTCGAGCAATACACCAATCGCGCTATTGAGATCGGCCAGGTTGAAGAACTGCCGGTGGCGCAGCCGTGCCAGGATCCAGCGCTCGACAATCAGCACCGCACCTTCACCCTTGCCCTTGTCGCGCGGCTTGCGGCTGCGGGTCGGCAAAATCGTCGTGTCGTAGTGCTCGGCCATGGCGGCAAAGGTTTGATTGAGTGTCGGCTCGAACCACAACGCCTTGACGACCCCGGCCTTCAGATTGTCGCAGACGATCGCTTTGGGAACGCCGCCAAAATCACGCCAAGGCCCGGGTCTGGCCTTCGATCCAGTCTGGCAGTCGCTGACCGAAGCTCGCCATAGCGAAGGTCAGCGACGAGGCCCCGAGCACCGCGACAAATATCTGCGCCTGACGGATCTCACCGGTTTGCGGATCGATCACCTCCACCGTCGGACCGGCATAGTCGGTCTGCATTACTGCACCCGCCGCGTGGGATGACGGAAGGTCGGGTTCGCCCGGCGCCGATAGGCGTCAAACTTCTCGCAGAACCAGGTGTAGCCATAACCGTCGGGATGGGCCGTTCGGTACTCCTGCCACAGCAGTGTCAGCGTCACGCCCTTGCGCTTCAGCTCCTGCGCAACGCGCGGCCACTCAGGCTCGTGCAAGTCCTGCGGCGGTCGTCCGACCCGCCGGAACAGCGCCCGCTGCAACGCCGCCTCGCTCTCGTAAATCGGCGGCAGCGGCCAGCTCAAGCCGGCTTCACGTGCCCGCAGCAGGTAGGTGGCCACCGAGGTCTTGCTGATCTGCAGCCGTTCCGAGGCAGCTCGGACCGACAGGCCTTGCTCATAGGTCAGTACTCAGGATCGATCGAAGTCCTTCACAATTGTTCGCTTCGCTTGCTTCCGTCTCGGCATCGCCCCTCTCAAACTCAACTTGAGAGAGAACATTGCCCGAACGGCGCAAACCAACCTTCGCAACTGTCCGCGATTTAGCGGAATCCCTGTCCCGGAATTAGTGAAATTGCTGTCCGCGAATTACCGGAATCCGTGTCCGGCAATTGCCGAAACACGCACGCAAGTCACGCACTTGCGAGATGCCTGTCTGATCAACGTTTAGCATTGGCAGACAATGGTCTGCCTGGTCTTGGAATCGCCGGAGTCGCAAATACGACGATCCAACCACTTCGTTCAGAATGCGGTTGCCATCAACAGTCTCGGCCGGAGCCGCGTCCACAGCTCTCCATTGTGCTGCCGGCCTGCCTGATTTCGTTCCGCAGCTGCTCGACGTTTGCGCCGGCTAGCGTTGCGGCGAGCAGGGCGCGCGCTTTGACAAAGGATGAGGCATCGCACCGTTCGTTCGCACGGACAGCGCCCTCCCCGCTTTCTGTCTGTCTCGCGGACCGTCCAGCATCTACAGCGGTTGGTAAATGCGCGAGCTATGGCTGATTTTGGGTGACGCGGCCTGATCAGGCGGCGTGGCTTTCAGTGTTCGGAATGACTTCGATTCCATCGATGAACTTTACACCGGCGATGACTTTCGGCAACTGGTTCGTGCTCTTCAATCGCCGCCAGGTCTTCGATGCGGC
>NZ_LFKZ01000086.1:0-9345 GCF_028128975.1 Bradyrhizobium sp. CCBAU 45321 | reverse complement strand
GCGATCGGCTGTCGAACGCTGATTTCGCCGCACAACCACGTCGGCGTAACCAGCCTGCCATCATAATCACGCGACAAAGCTCTAGCCTTGGGGTGGTCTAAAGCGCGGTCTCGCTGAAATCGCGACATGTGACTGCTGCTGTAAGAAAGTTCGATGGCAGGTCAGGTGCAGGATAATTTCGCGGGCGTATGCACCGTATCGGTCACCTGTGAGCGACCTAGAGCTGGTGGTGCGCTCGTAGACTCCTGGTCATCGCCCGTGCCGCTTCCGCTGCGAGGCCGTCCTGTGAGGACGCCGGATCTGCACTAAGCGTTTGGCCGTAAGGGATTTGACGCGATCGGCGCGACGCGCGGCGAGGCTGGAGTCTAGGGTGCAGCATCCCGGTTTGGTGCTTAGCGGTAACGGACAGTAGGCTCCGCAAAACGGCTGATCCTGCAGGTGAGCAACGACAGGCTTTTGCGCTTTGTCCGAAGCCGCAGCCGGTCGCAGCCGATTGTCTCAAGCTCATCGGCAAACTCGCCAGGCCCGGCTGCAGGCGGCGCATGAACGAATTGCGATGTTCTCCGCGTCGAGACCCCAGAGCGGACCTGAAGCCAGAGTAGATCGTTTCCCTAAATCGAAGGGCCACCTCTAGCCTTATGGCCACGAGGTAATCGAGCCATAACCAGGGCTGCATTGCTCGCTCGGGCCGTTCCTTTGAGAGCAGCTTCTCGGCCAAGCCGTGATCGCGCCGGGTTCCAAAGAGAGACGACACTCGTGCCAGAAAGTACTCCCCCGCGCTCTATTCCTCAGCCCGGACACTGAAACAGGCAACAAACGCACGGCACAGCCTGCGCACGATTGGTCCAGGCATCTTTCAATGTGGCGTTCGTCGATCCGCCGCTAGGGGCATGCAGACGCCTCGTGAACTTGATCGCCTCGCGCGAGTCGCGCCGGCCAGATGCTTCCGGGAGCCGCGGTGTGCCCGCCTGGTGCTACTTTCGGCCAGGCAGGCTTGCACGATCAGCTCAGGTAGAACATTGTCGCGGCGATCCTCAGTTGAAGCCGGCAGGAAGTGCGAAACGCCTCAACGTTCGCGCCGGCGAGCCTTGCCCTATGATTTGTCCCGGCATCAAAGTACGCGCGAGATGTGCGGTCGTTCACACAAGATGGTCGCGATATGGCTTAGATGGGGCAGCAGCCTCGGGGTCGGAGTTCCTGGTGTTGACATTCAGCAGCGAAAGCTGGTCGCGGACAGATACAGCTTTGGTGCTTGGCAACCATGCTGCAGCGATCGTCTTTGCGGCTCGTTCGCTATTTTGAGGGTCCTCAAACACTAATCTTGCCGATTTGATCAGCCGGACAGAGGTCGCTGCGGCTTGCTCAGCTTCATCCTGCGCTGAAGCTCCTTGAGGAGAGGTCATCTCAGGTCGTCGTCTTCGACGGGCAGAGCAGTGCCGACGGCAGTCCGCGCTGAACCGAAACCTTATCCCGGAGGACGCGGTTCTCATCAAAGCGTCCAAAACCGGAGTAGCGACAGATAATTCACGGTCTATGCACTGCTCTTAAGGTTTCAGCGACTGTCTACGCCGAAAAATGGGAAGGGCATTGCTGACCGGCTTTCCGCGGGGACGTTGAATGCACATGTCAGGAGTATAACCACGGCAGTAGCTTCGGGGTAGCACTGTGTGAGCTGCGGAACACGTCGGCTGGGCTAAGCGATGAAGATCGCGCACGGTATTCCGGACCATTGCTGACCCCTCAGATATGTACTGAAAGGCTCGAGGCGAATCGACGAGGTGCTGGGCAGCGCCTCGTCGGCCAGACGAGCTTTCTGCGGAACGCCACGGCCAGGATGTGCATCTGGAACTGATCGACGACCACACCCATCTGCAGCCAGCTAAGCTCAGCCGACGCGTGTTCGATGCGGGCTCGAGGATGCTTCCCTGTCTCGGGGCCGAGGCCCCAATCAATGGCAATGCTGTAAAACGCAACGGCGATAACACCGTAGGTGTTCTTCGCAGCTTTGGCGTTCGGAAGATCAAAGAAGATCGCTGTGCGGCTCAACGAGGAGCCGCACAGCGATGATGCGCGCAAGTTAATCGGGCGGGGGAGCGCTCACCCGGACCCCCCGGAACCGCGCCAAGCTCGCTGGCGCAAGCTATGCTACATTAATAAGTCCAATACCGGAGCTATGTGGTCGGGTTCCTAATTCTTAGCGCGGGGATTGTCTCTCGGCATCTCCATTGCTTGGGTGATGGATGAGCCGCACGTCATTTGGGCCTCCCGGCCCCAAGAGGGCGGTGTAACGCTCGCCGAGAATATCGTAGTTTATTGCCGGGTGCGCATCGTTCGGCAACTGGCCCCAGCGGCGAAGCATCGAGAGCATCGTGTCCGGGGCTGGTTGGTCGCCGTGCGAAAAATTCTTGGGAACGGCGAATGATGCAGCATAAATCTCGCGGGGCGCGGGGGACGTCCCCTCA
This sequence comes from Bradyrhizobium sp. CCBAU 45321, assembly GCF_028128975.1. Classification (NCBI taxonomy): domain Bacteria; kingdom Pseudomonadati; phylum Pseudomonadota; class Alphaproteobacteria; order Hyphomicrobiales; family Nitrobacteraceae; genus Bradyrhizobium; species Bradyrhizobium sp. CCBAU 45321. Next base: position 6,883 of record NZ_LFKZ01000086.1, on the reverse strand, counting down.
GCCCTGGAGGAGGACGCCGGAGCGGCTTGCTCCATCGACCGTCCAAGCCGCGATGATGAGGCTCGGTTCGCTGGTTGCGCGCTGGGCTGCGGAGCGTTTTCCAGCCGAAATCCCAGAGGAATGGCAGCGCCTTGCGGAAGAGGGGTGCTTCGCCTCATCGTTGCCGCGGGCACGAACAGCGCCGTGTAGCGGTCATTGTGAACGATAAAACTGTTGGGTCGGCTGTCCTGGCTCGGCGCGACGTTGCTACGGTCAAGCGCAGCGGACGCGTGCTGGTGGCCCTGCCGGAAATTGAAGGGAATAACGGCCGGTTCTGAATCCAGCCCTTGGTGATGACCCTCGGTTGGCTGGACGGAAGACGATGGGCCGGCGTTTCCCACCATCGCCCACAGCAGATCCTGATCGTAGCCTTCCGCGGGAAGGACGAGCCGATCGCTGGCCTGAAACGGTGCGCCGGCGTCTTCCATCGGCTCGCGAACGACTGAACTGCCGGGCTCGCTCACCTGGCGTCCGATAGCATCCCCTTCTGTATGGCTTAGTGTTCTCTGCCTCTTCGCAGGCCTCAACTCCCCGGTGTAATCCTCACCCATGAGGACCTCGTGACTTGAAGAGGGAGCGCTCCCGGTCAGCTCGTTCCGAGCCGGTTGGTAGCCGTCGCTCCAGTTGAACTGAACGGCTTTTCCGCGGTCCGGTCCCTGGTGATCGCGCGCGGTTGGGAGAGACGATGTTAGGTTGGGTTCGCCCATCATCCCTCGCAGCGGGTCCTGATCGTGACCTTCCGCAGGCAGCTCTTTCGGCCAAGTCCAAGCTTCCCGCGGCGCGCTGTGCTCGGCAGCGGTGTCCCCGAGGTGTCTGGTGACTGCGTCTTCGGGATGAGGACCGTGGGCCGCCTGGTGCCCAAGATCCAAAGCCTCGATGAGGCTACGCTCTTCCTCAGACAGAGGAAAATAGTAGGGATCTGAAGAAGCGGGGATCTCTGCAACGGCAGGGGCATCAAGCTGCGGCACTTCATCCAAGTACGGCTCAAACTCCGCTTGCTGCTGTTGCGGTTGTGACACTGCGGCGTGGTCACGGTCGAATGGGTTGATGCTGTTAAATGGGTCCATGTCAACTCCCCGGGGGTTGGGTCGGTTCGCAATGCCGAGCCGACAGTGTCGCACTCTCCCGATCTATTCGGATCAGCTGTCGACAAGCTGACGCGCTTAGAGACTTACGGATTGCGATCTCAGATCAATCATTTCGCGCTCTTGAACGCGACTCGTGACAGAACCGAGCAGGCGGCATGGCTTTGCCCGTTCGGGACGAGCACAATGGCGTCGGCACTCTGACGCCGCGACCATCTCGGCAACTGAATTGGGTCTCTTCAGTCAACCCGCACGTTTCGAGGCCATCTCGATCAGCTTGCACCAACAATCTTACGGCTTGTGCCGACAACGCTTCCTTGGCTCGCAGGCTTGTGTGCCGCGCCGCGGCGGATGCTCTCGATTGGATTGCAGTTCTCAGCTGGCTCTGGTGCTCGGCAGCAAAGTCAAAGAAAGCCAATGGGCTGTACATTGGCGATCCTTGTCCGGCAATCACGTCACGCGCATGTTTGGCGCGGCTTTCGGCGAAGGTATCAAGTGCATGCTCCGCGACCGCCCGGCTTGGCGCCATTGAGATCCTGCTTGGCCTTCTTGCCACTCCAAACCAGTTCGGGATGTCTTTGAGCAAGTTGACGGCCTTTTGCTGCGGGCGCTCGTATTCGCCCTGCGATTGGTCATTCAGGCCCGAAATCATCGAAGGCGAAAGGTTCGGTGCATCCCCTCCAGCAGGCCGAGAGCGCCTCCTGGATCGCCCGTCGACATAGCGCGCAGCTAAGGGGCGGGCAGCAGGGGATCGAGGCTTCCTAGTTCGCCGCGCTCGGACTGGCAAAATCACCGAGGTGAAGCCGATCCAACTGGCGAGCCGCTCGCGCGCCGGTCCTCACCTTGGGCCTGGCAATCTCGATTGCGCCAATACCCGTTTCGATGTTGCGCGTCGGCCCACGGCCGTGCCGCACGGCCGGGCGCGACCATCCGCGGCGGCTTCAGCTCGCCGGCGTCTCCGAAACGCGGCAATTGCGTCTGGACGGCCCGGACGAACAGATCGCGCGCTATGTTGCGGACAATTTGTAGCAGTGCATGATCAACCACAGGCGGCTGACCGAAGGGCAGGATGTTGATCGTCTCCTTCGGGCCTCATCGGGTCCTTGAAGAAGTTCTCGCAGGTTCGCCATCCACCTGGATACGCTGCCTCTCTGAGCGCGTTATCACCCAGATTCCTGCGCAGCTCCCGCTTTCTTCGTATTCACCTGGTCCCGTTCAAGACCTCTATGTGCAGAACCCGACAGCAAATTGCAATTGAGTCGATCTGAAATCGCAGAAGAGATGCTTGCCTGAACCAAGCTCGGCCGTCCTGGCACGTCGATTGCTAAGAAGTGCCTGCTACATCGTGCCACTAACTAGACGCAAAGGCCGAGACCAACTTGCAATCCAAACGCAATTCTCTAGCAGACAAGCGGCGCTGTTAACTGCCGCTCCGCTAACGGAGCCAGTCATGCTGATCGACACCTCCAAAATCTTCGACTCCATTCGCATCAACAAGAAGGAAGCGCGGGAGCGCCAGACCTCGGCGCTATGTGAATGGCCTGGTTGCCAGAACAAGGCGACCCATCCCGCGCCCAAGGGCCGCGACAATGCGCGCGAATATTGGCACTTCTGCATCGACCATGTTCGCGAATACAATGAGTCCTACAATTTCTTCACGGGAATGGACGCGGAAGCGGTCGCGCGCTACCAGAACGACGCGCTGACCGGCCATCGTCGGACCTGGAAGATGGGCGAGAACATCAGCGCCCGCAAAATGGCCGGCAGCGCGGCCGATTTAGAGGACGACTGGCATGCCTTCTGCACGCAATTCGAGCTGAACGGACGCGCCGGTACCCGCCCCCGCGCGGAGACCAAGCCTGAGGCGCGCAAGATTTTAAATGCCGAGCGGAAAGCGTTGCAGGTGATGGGCCTGAATGCCAATGCGACGCTCGGCGATATCAAGGCGAAGTACAAGGCGATGGTCAAGCAGCACCATCCCGATGTCAATGGCGGCGACCGATCTACGGAGGATCGCCTGGTCGAGATCATCAAGGCCTACCATTACCTCAAGACCGTGGTGCGCGAGAGCTAGGGCGGACACGACTTGAACGGCTTCACCCCACCGGCCGCTACTAGCACTTCATCGTGTGAAAGCTGCATCCGAGCTGGGGTGTAATCCGCTTCAGACCCCCACGCCTAGGCTGAGAGGTGCAGCATCTCCGCCACGTTAGCCGGAGTCTTTATCAACAGCGCGCTCCGGATCAATCCACGACGAGCCTTCCGTGATTCTTTCCTCTTTCATTTGCTCGCTCCTCGGCGTTGCAAAGAGGGGGCAAGTCCTCGCGACGCCGAAGGGGGCGGTTCGCAAAGGCGCGCCACAGCGAAACGCTGAAGGCGCCGGTCCTCGGCTGCTCAAAGACCCCGCAACACTAAACTGCTGCTGCGCTGCTCGATTTCAAGGATGGAAAGGCCCGTACTGTATTTGGCTTGCGCGTTAGGACCGCACGGGCAGCGCCCATCCCGTTCCGTGTCATGCAGGTGAGGCAACCGCAATCATTCTCATGATCTATATCAATTCGATGTCGCGTCTGACGACGTTGTCGCATGTTTGACGTATGTCGCATCCGCTCGAAACAACTCAGATGAGACGGTCTTTCTCTTAGTGCCTCTCTCTTAAGGGGCGATTTTGCCAAACCGGAAAGTGGTACGAGAATTGCTGTGCCCATCATGCTGGTTCTTGGAAGTCCTGAGGATCGCATGCACGGTGTCGTCCTTGTCAAGCAGCTGGTTGTCAATGTCCGCGAGTGGCGGCCCAACATGCGCAAGCGCCCGAGAGGGGCTGCACCGGTCCGTGACCTGAGGCGTGTCGAGCTGCGCGAAGAGTTCCGTGCCGAGCGCACTTCTTTACGTCGCCGCTTGAGACGTTGGTATGTTCTTACGAGAAGTGCTGACCTTGTCCGCCGCAACCGTTGCATCATTTGCCAGCCATTCTTTCGAGAGTCTGGATACGCACGTGACGATTCGGCAGCTCGGATAGCAACCCGACCGGTCGGCAACGAACCAACTCAGCTCCGCGTTGGCTCACCTGCGGGGGCGCGCGCCGGTTTTCTCCACCTATCTGATCGGTGCGCGCTGGGACCCGGGCAAACATTTCGGGCTCGGCGCTTTCCTTCCCGCGCGGGCGTCCAGCTGCAACAAGCAGAGCCAACATCTGTACAAGTAAAATGGGAAATAGAAATGGATGACCAATCGCACGGCCAAATGCCACTCTCTTCAAGCCGACGGGAAAGCCGCGGGCCAGACCTATTCAGCTTCGTCGAATGCGCTACACAGACAAGATCAATCAAAGCGCTGTTCGAGCTTCTTGTGAGTTTCGCGAGCAATGAAGGCTTTAATAAAGTCGCGTACGCAGCACTCACCTGCTCGAATGAGCGTCGTCTGCTGGACTATCTGCCGCCCCCGCCAACGATAAACTTCCCGTCTGATTGGTGCCAACGCTATGCTGAGCAAGAGTATCGAGCGATCGACCCGGTAGTCCGTCGGACAGCAATGCTGCCAAGGCCCTTTCTTTGGGATGACCTAACCAATAAATATAAACTGCAGCCCCGTGAGCTGCGCGTCTTGCACGAGGCCAGAGAAGCAGGTCTTAAGCATGGCATAAGCGTGCCATTGTTTGGATCGCAAGGCCGATTGGCTTTCGTATCGTTTGCATCTCCCTTCGATGATGCCGATCCACAGCATCGCATGGCTCATCTGGCGACATTGGCGTCGGCGTTTCACAACGCTGTCGCACAGATTACACCGCTCGTTGATGAAGGTTGCGAGCCAGACATTCCGCTAACCGAGCGAGAAACAGAGTGCCTATACTGGGTTGCAGAAGGAAAGTCAGCCTGGGTAATCGGGCGACTTGTGGAGGTCAGCCCGAATACCGTCAACTTTCACATGAAGAACGTCGTCAGAAAGCTAGGGGCGGCGAACCGGACAAATGCTGTACACAAAGCAACCCGACGCCGCCTCATTTAACTCCGCGCCCGTTTAAAGGCACGATCAAAGGCCCCGTCTTCGGGCGGGCTCTTCTGTTATTGCCGCGGATCGGGACAACCGATCTCAAGTGGCTTCAACGATGTACTTCAACGGAAGCGGCTCAAAACAGATAGCTGGGCACGCAAGCGCATCAGGCGCGCGTATGCGGTATCCCTCAACAGCGCCCGGTGTGGACTTCGGGCGTCGTCGTTGCATGCAAGTCTCTCGTTGCGCCAGACTCTCAATCCGCCTCTCAAGCGATCTAGTGTTGCTAAACAGGCGGCTCAACGAGACGGCGGAAGACGCCGAATCATCTTCATTCTCCCCAGCAACCGTCCCGAGGCGATCGAGGCCGCGCCAGCGGTGCGCCGCCGTGGCGGCCGCAAGCGGGCGATCGGGACCCGGGCGCTGATGACGGTGCCGATGGCACCGAACGACCGCTGGTCACTGGACTTCGTCTCCGATCAGCTCACGGATGGCCGCCGCTTCCGCATCTTGACCGTGGTCGATGACTGTACCCGCGAGTGCTTGGCGCTGGTGGCCGATACCTCGCTCTCCGGGGCCCGGGTGGCGCGGGAGTTGGATCGGCTGGTCATGGAGCGCGGCAAGCCAAAGATGGTGGTCAGCGACAACGGCACCGAACTTACCAGCAACGCCATCCTGACCTGGGCCGATCGGAGCCGCGTCGCCTGGCATTATATCGCTCCGGGCAAGCCCATGCAGAATGGCTTCATCGAAAGCTTCAACGGTCGGCTCCGGGATGAATTGCTGAACGAGACGCTGTTCACGTCGCTGGCTCAGACCCGCGTCGCGCTCGGATGCTGGCGCGCCGATTATAACTACACACGACCGCACTCACAGCTCGGATGGAAGACACCCTCCGAGTTCGCCTTCACCTGCCACCCGCGCCGGGATCTGGCACTGCGCTATGCCGATGGCTCCGCGCCAGCTCCCGTCGCTACCACCGCCCAACTGGGCAAATCCAATGGCTTGAGCGAACTCAGAACTGGATAAAATCTGGGGGCAAGGTCAATTCGGCTAGCGTGGAGTGGAAGTCGGACAGGCCTATGTGCCCCAAAAGCTCCGGAATCTACTTACGGGATTTTGAACCAGCTCTCTCTGGTGCGGTGATCTTGCCTCGCGAAGGAACAGGACGTTGCGTCGCCGCCAAGCTTGGCGTTGTGACCCGGGTCATCATCACCGACGGCGGGGACTTCATCAATTTCGAATGGAAGTTCGGCGAAGGCGTCACCTATACGCCGGAGATGCGAGGGAGGCAATGATCGGGCTGCAGGGTCGCCGTTGTGCTCGACGAGTACGATCTCAAGCGCACGACGCGCTTTGCTGCTGCGTCTCCGGTTCTTGGGTTATAAGTGAGGTTTGTCGCTACAATCCGTTCTAACAAACGACCACTTATTTTGAAGATGAGACGGGCCCCAAACTTACTGCGCCCTCAGGAGCAACATCACCGCCTTTCCCAATCCGATAGTCGCCACCTGGCGACAGCTTCGTCGTCAGCTTACCGACAGGTAAGTGCTTCAGATGTTACAACGTATCGTAGTGGACTGAGTCTACTCAGTCTTGGCAAGGGAGTATGGAATTGAGCTGCTGCCGGCATGGCGGCGCTCATCGACCAACCCACCACCCGGCGTGAGAACAGGTCGATCACCGCTGCGACGTAGAGCCAGCCCTCGGCCGTCCAGAGATACGTAAAGTCGGCGATCCACTTCTGGTTCGGCCGCTCGGCGGCGAAC
>NZ_LFKZ01000085.1:0-8612 GCF_028128975.1 Bradyrhizobium sp. CCBAU 45321 | reverse complement strand
GGGCATCGTGCTCTCCCTCGAATCTTTGCAAATCCGATGGAATCACACCCCACTGAGATCACTCACCCATTTTTCAGTCAGGCTCTTAGGAAGCGCGTTTGGGCGCGTGCTCCAGAATGTCTTGCGTCAGCACCACGGACGGTATGGTCGTTGGCATCAGCATCTGACGATGCTTCGCCGTCCACCGCCAACCTGCCCAGAGCAGTACGGCGATCAAGGGAGTGGCGGCGACGGTGAAGGTACCGTTCGGATAATCAAGCGCCATCAGCACCAGGACGACAACGAGGAAAGCGAGTGTCGCCCACGACGTGACCGGCGCGCCGGGCATCTTGAAGCTGACGTCTGCGACCTCTCCGCGGCTGACGGCGCGGCGGAACATCATCTGGCAGACGACGATAAAGCCCCAGGTGCTGAGGATGCCGAGCGAAGCAACGTTGAGGACAATCTCAAACACCTGAGACGGCACGAGAAAGTTGAGCACGACTCCGAACACGTAGATCGCGAGGCTCAGGAGGATGCCGGCATAGGGAACGGCTTGGCGGTTCATCTTGGCGAGAAATGCCGGCGCGGAGCCCCCCTGGGCGAGCGATCTCAGCACCCGGCCGGTCGAGTAGAGGCCGGAATTCAGGCTTGAGAGCGCCGCGGTCAGAACGACGATGTTGATCACCGTGCCGACGCCAGGAATGCCGAGAGCGCCGAAAAAGGTGACGAACGGACTCTGGCCCGCCTCGTAGGCAGTCCAGGGCAAGAGGCAGACGAGCAGGACCACTGAACCGACGTAGAACAGTGCGATGCGCCAGAGCACGCTGTTGATTGCGGGCGGCAGGACCTTCTTGGGATCTGAACATTCGCCAGCTGCCGTGCCGACCAGTTCAACCCCGGCAAAGGCGAAAACGACGCCCTGCACGAGAACTAGGGGCGGTAAGAGTCCGTTCGGGAAGAAGCCGCCTTTCTCGGTAATGAGGTGTATGCCGGGCGCGCTGCCCGCGATCGAGATGCCACCAGCGAAAAAGATCGTGCCGACTACAAGGAACAAGGAGATTGTCGCCACCTTGATCAGCGCAAACCAGAATTCCATCTCGGCGAACCACTTCACGCCGACCAAGTTCATGGAACCAACGATAAGCAGGGCTCCGAGCGCAGACACCCATTGTGGCAGATGCGCGAAGAGATCCCAGTAGTGCATGTAGAGGGCGACCGCGGTGATATCGGCGATGCCAGTCATTGCCCAGTTGAGAAAGTACATCCAGCCGGCGACGAAGGACGCCTTCTCGCCGAGGAACTCGCGGGCATACGATACGAAACTTCCGCTGCTTGGCCGATGAAGCAGCAGTTCGCCGAGCGCTCGAAGGATCAGGAATGAGAAGGCGCCGCAAACCAGATAAACGATTGCCAGTGACGGACCGGCGATCTGCAGGCGTGCGCCAGCACCCAGAAACAGGCCGGTGCCGATCGCGCCGCCGATGGCGATCATCTGAACCTGACGATTGCCGAGCGCCTTGTGGTAGCCCTCCTCGTGGGACTCGAGCCAGCTTCTTTTATCGAGAGAAGCGTTGCCTGTCGTCTGTTGGACATCTAGTGCAGTCACTGAACTCTCCTTTGGTTATCGGCAATGTGTCGGGCCAAGGTTTGCGGAGCGGAGTCTCGAGCGCGTCGCTCAGATCGAGCTGCGGACTGAGCTTAATACGGGCGGCTAGGTTCGCTTTTATGTGGTCGATGTGTATGCATCCTGCCCGAGGCGCAGGTTTGCACGTGGCATAGCCCAGGTTTTCCTGCTATGGACAGCCGTCTCCCAACGCGGAGGGAACTCACTAGCGAAATGAGTTGCTGCTCTTTGCAGAAGGATCGCCAACCGGGGCATCTTCACCTGATTTGGGACTATTCTCTTTTGTATGGGCGACAACGGCCACTGAGAATTCACGGATGTCGCGAGCGCGACAGGCCCGATCAATGCTTTCTAGCGCGGCACAAAGCTTTGGCCATCAACGTGCACGCCTCGATGTGCTTGCCACCGCGTTCCATACAGCTCTGTGCCTCCCACCTCGTCGATGCGCGGCCTTGCCGATCTACCGCTCGGTTGAGAGGCGCACACCCCATGTGGCCGGAACGTATCAATTTGCAAACTGCTACGTGCTCGACGGCCTCGCCTAGGCTGGTCGCCAAAACGCGATGAGCCTGTCTCCCCATTTCTGCAGGTCACTCGGAGACTTCGAGAAAGGATCCGGCGGCCCCACACCGGCGTGTCGTATAGCCGCGCGGATTTGATCTGAACTGTCGAAGGGATCGGCAGACTTGTCGCGGGGGAGAGCGAGATGGCCGGGGGTGATGCCCGTAGAGGACGCCTCTCGATCCCGCGCTCTGGGCGCATGCGATCGAGGACAGAACGGAGTGCTCCGCGAGCTTCCCCGCGGCCTGGACCGGATTTAGTGGTCGACCCGCTCGTCCCACCGCTGTCGGCGCTTGACACTGCAATGTACGACTTCCCAGATCGGCCAATACTCGTCATGATCCATCTCAGATTAAACGCTAATGCGCCGGCGCTACTGTTGCGGGGCCGGCGCTCTGGACGAATTCGTTGCTGCTCGCAGTGACGCCGCAGCTTCCTCTTTGAGACCAAGGACCGGACCGCAGTCTGTCGTGACGTATAATCGGGCACGGCCCGACGGCTGCGATATGATCGCAGATCTCAGATACGAGGCGCGACTGAGCGCCACTCGTGACAATTCGAGCGCGCGCGAGAATGCTTGGCCTTCGCTAGTGCGCCTCGCGCAGCTCTGGGGACGAGCTCAACGACTAGGTGCACCCCAAGTTGATCGGCAGGCAATCGAGTTCATGGCCTGCGAAAACATTTGCAACCTTGCTGATCTGAAGCACATGCTCGCCACGAAACCGACCATCGCTGGCCGTTGTGTAGGTCCGATACTGGCACTCAGGCTACATCGCCTTTCAGGTGACATGCTTGCACAAGGCTTTCTCAGCTGAGCATGCTGATCAGTCCCGCCCTGCGACGAGGCTCTGGGAACTTTCGATCGGTCGTGAGAGATAGGCACCTGGGCCCGACTCCAGCATTCGTTGCTCGCTTGGACATGTCTTGACATGCTTGACCTGCCTAAAGCGGCTACCTGACCACAAGCTGACGAAACGCCAGCAAAACCGATCATCTCGCACGACAGATTGGCGGCCGATCACCACCAGCGCCGTCACCGGCGTATTCGCATGCGCCGCGACCCATAGCAAGGCCATGCCGGCATCCCGCCAGCGTTTGACGTTGCGCGTGACGCGGCGAATGGTGCCCATCATGTTCTCGGCGATGTTGGTACAGGCGAGCGATTGACGAAGCTCCTTCGGCAGCTTCGACCGGACGACAGTCAGGATTTCGTCGAGGCCTTCGAGGATGCTGGCCGCTACGCCGGGCCATTGCTGGTCGAGTCGACGCGCGAGATTGCGGATCAATCTTTCAGCCTTCGGCGTCATCGAGCTCCTAGGCCTGGCGCAGCACCCGACGGGTGGCCGCATGATGCTCTTTTGGCAGGCCTTCCATGATGTTGCGCGCCTTGTGGATCTGGCAGCGCTGGATCGCAGCGGCCGAACCGAAGGTGCGGCGGATCGCCTTCGACAACGCTTTCGCGCCGTCGGCGATGAACAGTCTTGGTACCGTGGGGCGAGCCCGCGCGAGACCAAATTGTCCAGCAGGGCTTGAACCGTTGCGGCATTCTCGGTCGCCCCTTCCACCAGCGCCAGCGGATGCTTGTTGCCTCCGCCGTCAACCCCGATCGCGGCGACCAGCACGAGATCGTCGCCGAGATGTAGCCCGTCGATTTGGACCACCAGAAGGTCGAGCGCGGACAGATCGGCAGCCATGAAGTCGGCCAGCCGCGCCCGCGCTACGAACCTCCGCGAGGTCGCCGACTTCGAACCCCCCGATCCGGGCGGTGCCGGCACGTCACCCTCCGGGAGCCGGACAGCGCGGGTCGAACCGGCGCGTCGACACATTGATCAGCATCAGGTTCATCGCCCAGCGACCGAGCCAGTCCTCCTGCGCCGCCGTTTCGCAGCTCGGGATCGTGATCGCGCGGCCGTCCATGCCCCGGACACGCGGGCGTTCGACCTCGATCTTGCCGCCGTGGAAGCCGATTCGTCCCCGCGTTCGGCCCCAACGGTGCGCCCGCCGCGCCGCGTCGCGACCTTGGTGCGGCCCGCAGGCCGCCGTGACATCCGCCTCCATCATCGTGCGGCGCGCCTCGATCCCTGCCGCAAGGCAGAACCGATCGAAGCTCGCCCGCACTTCCGCAAACGCGTCGTCCACAGCCCCGCTCGCCCAGCCGGTGTGATATCTCTCGTCATGGCGTTGCTCTCCTTTGTGGAGTCAGCACCCCGAGCCTACCGGCTCAAGGTGGGCAACGCCGACCCCTTCAGTAATTCAACAGAACCCGGGACATCCCCTGATGCTGCAAGCGGCGGTTTGTGATGGTGTCTCGCTTGATGCGGTTTCGTTCTGCGAGGATCGCCTCAGGCCTGCCGTGTTCGCCGTCAGCGCCTGTGAGACAAACAGGCAAGAGGGCAGGGTAACCTCACCCGTGTAGCAGCTTCATCAGCAGGATGCCGCCGGCGAGTACCATTGTGATGGCGTTGGCGGCGACCAGAGGTGCATCGCCCGAGAACAGGCCGTAGACGAGCCAGAGCGCCAGGCCCAGCACCATGACCACGAACATGCCGAGCGAGATGTCGCCGGTGGAGCGGGTCTTCCAAACCTTAATGGCCGCCGGCGCGTAGGCCACGGTCGTGCAAGTGGCGGCGGCGAAGCCGATCAGCTTGTTCACGAGGGGGTCCATACCGGCTCTATAGCATGGATTCCAACCTCGGTCATGCCTCGCGTTTTCTTGCGAGCCGGCCAGTTCGCTCGAAAACACTACGCTTAAACGGCCGCCATAAGGCTGCGATATAGAGCGTCATAGTCGCCGGCGCCGCTTGTGCCGGAAGATGTCGGTCGCAAGGCCGCTTCGCTGCAGTCGCCGCCAGCTCAGTTCTTCACGGCGCAAACGGAGGAGCAGTCTCCATGGCGCGACGAATTATGCTCGTTTCTGCGAGCGATAAGCTCCCGGTCAGCTTCTTCCGCTGCTTTGAGGCTGAGTGTGGAGAAGTTAGCAGGGCCTGGCAGGGACAGCGCTTCCCCTGTGTATGCGTGGGGAATAAGCGCCGAGTCACGCTCTGCTAACTTCAATTGGCAGTGCGAGCTGGGCAGGGGCAGCTTCCGGCCCAGCGCAACCGAACGGCGCGGAGTCGCGCCCGCACTGCCTGCGATCCGAGATTGATCGCCAAATCACTGGCTACGACCAGTCCTGATAGTTGCGCTAGGGCGTTTGCCGAATGATACACGCTACGGTCAGTTTCTTCCGCTGGTTGAGGCTGATCGTGGTGAAGTTAGCGGTGCGTGGTAGGGACAGCGCCTCCTCGGTTCACGTCAGGGCGCCGAGTCACGTGGCCGCTAACTTCATCGGCAGGGCGAGCCTCGGCAAGTACACCGTCTGTCGCGAAGGCGGGGAGCCGCGCTCGCGTCAGGAACGCACCCCGCAACGCAAAATGGGCTCGACGACGCGGTAAGTAAAGCGGACGCCTTGGAGGAGAATCTGTCCCCATCTCTCGTCTGAGCGGCTCGATTTCGGGTAAGGTCAAGGGGCCGCTTCCCGAGCGCGTCCATTTTTGAGCAGATAACCTCAACCTGCGATCGCCGAACGGTGGTGGGTCCGCCGCACTGAACGGCAGTTTCGCATTGGCCCGCGAGACGGTCGGTCCGACCTCGAAGAATGCACCGTTGCCCGGAAACGCGCAGGCCCGCACCAGCCCATGCAGGACGCCGCCGATCCGCTGAACGCGAAGTCCGTTGAATCCATATCCCGAATGCTCACCTTGCGTAGCGACGGCTGATCGCCGCAGTCCCAAATTATCTGACGAGGGACAGCCGTGATCACGGTGAGCCGAGACCTTGAAGCTTCGGATGACGTTCCTTCTGCGCCTTCGAGCTCCAACCCTTGGGCGTCTTCAGTTCGATGCTAAGCAGAAACCCGCCGGTGATATAAACGCGAATGTGGGTTCGCCCGCCGTAAGGCCCGTTAGCTTTTCATGAATCCGACCGCACTGCGGACGACTTCAAGCGAGACTTCTTGCAGATCAAAGCCTCCTCCGGTGAATGTAGGCGCATTGCACCCTAACGGCGTGACCATTCCGGTATTATCGAGACGCGGTTTGGATATATGTTTCTCGTCCTTCCGATGTTCATGGAGGCAAACCAAGCAGCTTTTGGAATCGTGAACAAAGCGCGCGACCACGCCGCCTGCGAGCCCCACGGTCGCGTAGCCCATCACATAAGGCACTTTCAGTTGGAAAGTGATTCCCCGAGCCAAGCCCCTGCCAGGGGAGGGGTGGAGACTCGACGGGAAGCACCTACAGCGGACATCGCCGGGTGAAGGGATAGTCCAGACCACGAACGCCGCAAGGGTAACAGGCGACGCGATCGGATCATGAAGCGCTTCAAATCGTCCCGTCAGGCTCAATTTTTCTGTCAGTTCATGATCAGGTCACGAACCTTTTCCACATCCTCTCTCTCGGAGCCGTCACTGCCGACTTCCGTCGTGTTTCGCGCGAGCGAGCCTTTGCGACTTGGCGCGAGATCTCCACGACAAGCGCTCGCCGAACCTTGACCTCGGGGCTGCTCCAATTCGTTAACTTGACGGCGCCGCCTTGACGAATCTCCGCGAGCGGCGCCTATATGTAGCCCGTCACGGTCTTCCATTCCCGCATCTCGTAGGATGGAAGCTAAGAGGGAACCCGGTGCGCCGGCAACGGCTATTCCGAGGCTGCCCCCGCAACTGTAAGCGGCGAGCGGTTGTCATCATGGTCACTGGCGCGACAGCGCTGGGAAGGCCGACAGCCCCAGCGACCCGCGAGCCAGGAGACCTGCCGCGACTGAACGAAAGTCCTCGGGCGGGGTGCCCCGGTGGGTCGCTTGCAGCTGGTGATATTTGTCCGATCTCCTCGCAAGTCGTCCGCACGGCCCCCAGCCTCAAACATCGCGGGGTTGCCGATGTCGCCGTCTTACGATTTCGATCAGCATGGTCATCTCGTCGCGCCACCGAGTGTGCGGCCGCGCCTAGCGCAGGCGAAGCCTGCCGCGCCTGAGCCGTGTCTGGTGCCCCTTTCGCCATCGCCGGCTCCGCTGCCGTGGCCCCTCGCGCCATCGCCAAAGCCGGCCGACCTCACGCTCGATCCGTCTCGCGACGACTTGTTGACATCATTCGGCAAGCTGACGCTGACCAACCGTTATCTGCTCGCCGGCGAAACTTACCAGGACATGTTCGTGCGGGTGTCTTGCGCTTTCGCGGACGATGTAGCGCATGCCCAACGTCTCTATGATGCGATGTCTCGGCTGTGGTTCATGCCGGCCACACCGGTGCTCTCCAACGGCGGGACCACGCGCGGCCTGCCGATCTCCTGCTTCCTCAACTCGGTGTCGGACTCGCTCGAAGGCATCGTCGGTACCTGGAACGAGAACGTCTGGCTTGCTTCCAATGGCGGCGGCATCGGCACCTACTGGGGCAATGTTCGCTCGATCGGCGAGAAGGTGAAGGGCGGCGCCACCTCAGGCATCATCCCGTTCATCCACGTCATGGACGGCCTGACGCTGGCGATCAGCCAGGGCTCGTTGCGGCGCGGCTCGGCGGCGGTCTATCTCGATATCCACCATCCCGAGATCGAGGAGTTCCTCGAGATCCGCAAGGCGTCTGGCGACTTCAACCGCAAGAGCCTCAACCTGCATCACGGCATCAACGTCACCGACGAGTTCATGCGTGCCGTGGGTGCCGGCACCGCAGTCGCTCTGCGCAGCCCGAACACTAACGAGGTTGTCCGCGAGATCGATGCCCGCCAGCTGTGGCAACGCATCCTTGAGAACCGGCTGCAAACCGGCGAGCCTTATCTCTTGTTCATCGACACCGTGAACCGCGCGCTCCCCAAGCACCAGCGCGAGCTAGGCCTCAAGGTCTCGACCTCCAACCTGTGCAGCGAGATTACCCTGCCGACCGGCATCGATCATCGCGGCGAGGAGCGCACAGCGGTGTGCTGCCTGTCGTCGCTCAACCTCGAGACCTGGGACCAGTGGAATAAGGAGCCCGGCTTCATCGAGGACGTCATGCGCTTCCTAGACAACGTGCTCACCCACTTCATCACGGTGGCGCCGGACGGAATGAAGCGTGCCCGCTACGCCGCCCTGCGCGAGCGCTCCGTTGGCCTCGGCGTCATGGGCTTCCACTCGTTTCTCCAGGCCAAGGGCATTCCAATGGAGGGTGCCTTGGCCAAGTCATTCAATCTGAACATCTTCCGAAAACTTCGTCGCGATGCCGATGCGGCATCCGTGGCGCTCGCTCGCGAGCGTGGCCCGTGCCCGGATGCCCTGGAACGCGGCGTGATGGCGCGCTTCAGCCACAAGATCGCGATCGCGCCGACCGCCTCGATCAGCATCATCTGCGGCGGCACCAGCGACGCCTGCACCGAGCCGATTCCGGCCAACATCTACATCCACAAGACGCTATCCGGCGCCATCTCGGTGCGCAATCCGC
>NZ_LFKZ01000084.1:0-8502 GCF_028128975.1 Bradyrhizobium sp. CCBAU 45321 | reverse complement strand
CCGCGGCAGCAAGTAAAGCTACGCGCTGCAAGCTAGAATGGCGCGAGCCGAACTCGCGCCGTTCCAATTACCTCCCGCCCCTTCAATCATCCATCATCAACAGGAGCAACCATGTCCTTGGACACGGATCGGATACGTGCGCTTAACGACGAGCTACGTCAACATTTGCTTGGCGGCAACGCCGTCATGACCGCTGGCATCGCTGCGCTTGGATCAGACGCAGTCAGGCGTTTGGTCCGCACCATCTCGGTCTTCGACACTTGACCTCCAGCCGACGCCGCGCTTCCTCTGCCGCCGCCAGCGCCCCCTGATGCTCGCTCCGTCGCGTAGCGCCGCGATGCCGGCAACACGCCTCGTTGTCGAAACCGCCGTCGCCAATCGTAGATCTGCCAGCGCGTTGCTCCGTGCTTGCGCGCCACCTCGGCCACCTGGGCACCGGGTAACAGACTCTCGGCGACGATCCGAGCTCTCTCAGCTTCCGAGCGCACGCGCCGCCCCGACGGTCCTTCCAGAACTTTCAACTGGCTCACCGAACCCGCCGATGGGCCGTCTAAATGGACGTCCTTTTTGCTGTCCAATCCCATCTCAAACCTCCGTCCAACCCGGAGGCTTCTTCGCACAGCTATCCCGATCCCGAACCAAGGGCTCCGGCTAAGCGCTTACTTCTCTCGAGGCAAGCACAAGCACAATTACCCTGTCTATTTGTCCGGCGTCGGGCCCACAGAAACAGCACGCAATCGTCGGCGGCAATATCAGCGACCGGCCTGCTCCAGGAGATCGCCGAGAACGTTCCCGTCGTCCGCTACATGCGACGATGGTCGCGAGACAAGGTGCGCGCGGAATGCGAGTAGCGAGGCTGGAGCGTCATCGTTGTGAATGTGATGAAGCGCGAGGATGTCACGGCGCCGCCGAATGCCGAAGCTCGACATCGTGCAGCACGAGGAGAGCTTTGAGGTCGTGCGGGCCGACGGGTTAAAGCGAGCCTTGGCAAACGGGAGGCGTCTAATAAAGAACCATAACCCGGCAGTAGACCACTCTTGTCTATCGGGGTTGACGCCGTGCCCGCGATTGAAGAACGGACGATTAGACTAACTGCCGGGATATCGAACAGCAGTTGGGATATTTGCCAGAAGTCTCGACAGAGGCGGATCACAAATAGACCCATCGTCACTCAGCGATACCGTCTTGCCAGTCGTTGGCGATTTTTAGGAAGTTGGCCAAGATGGTATGACCATGCTGCGTCAGAATCGATTCGGGGTGAAACTGAACGCCATAAGTCGGTTCAGTGAAGTGGGCGAGCCCCATGATTTCCTCCCTTTCGCTTCGGGCGGTGATGAGAAGCGGGATGGCCTCTGGGCGGGCAGTTCCACTGCAAGCGAATGGTAGCGCCCGGCGTTGAACGGACTCGGCACGCCTTGAAAAACGCCACTTCCATCATGGAGAATCGGAGTAGCCCGCCCATGCAGCGGCTCTTGGGCACGTCGCACCAAACCGCCAAATGCCTCACCAATGCACTGGTGGCCAGGCAGATGCCCAACATCGGGATTTTGCCACTGAGTTCGCGTACGAATGCCAGACAGTTTCCGGCGTCCTCCGGAGCGCATGGTCCGGGGGACAGAACGATAGCAGCAGGCCCGAGTTCCAAAATCCCGCTGACGTCGATCGCGTCGTTTCTAATGACACGAGGCACTTCATCAAGCTCGGCGAGATACCGTGCCACGGTAAATACGAACGAATCGTAATTGTCGATGAGGAGGATCATGGGTCGCTCGAATCGAGTTCCTCGAAGGCCTGCAGGATCCGCTCAGCCTTATCAAGAGTTTCTTGGTATTCCGCTGCTGGATTCGAGAGCGCCGTAATTCCTCCGCCGGCGTGAAACGATGCCCGTCCATTCAAAAACGTCACGGTGCGTATGGCGATGTTGGTGTCCATGAACTCGTTGAAGCCGAGACAACCGATCGCTCCGCAATACGCGCCGCGCGTCTCCTGCTCGACTTCGGAGATGATCTCCATTGCGCGGAGCTTCGGCGCGCCCGTCACCGAACCGCCCGGGAAGGCGGCCAAGAGAACATCAAGCGCCGTGTTTCCTCTCATCAGTGTTCCGGTAACCGAGGATACCAAGTGGTGCACTCCGGCGTAGCTTTCGAGAGAGACCAGTGAAGGCGTTTTCACGCTGTGTGGGCGACAGACGCGAGACAGATCGTTGCGCAAAAGGTCGACGATCATGATGTTTTCGGCGCGGTCCTTTTCGGAAGCAAGAAGCGCCTTGGCGCTGCGCGAGTCTTGCTCGGGGTCGTTGGCACGTGGCGCGGTCCCCTTGATCGGGCGCGTCTCGACCTCCCGGTTTTCAACCTTCAGGAATCGCTCAGGTGAGCTTGAGGCCAAAGCAAAGTCGCCGTGCTCAAGATAAGCACAGAACGTGGCGGCGTTCCGGTGGCGTAGTTTCAAATAGAAGGCCCAGGGATCATAGCCAAATGGAAGATCGGAGATGAGGCGCTGGGCCACATTCGCCTGGAATATATCTCCTTCCAGGATGTAATGTATGACACGCGCGACAGCAGTTTCGTAACTATTTTGTTCAAAGTTCGAGCTCCAGCTGAGCGCGGGATTGGTGGCGCGGGACCTCGAGCCCGCGAAACATCAAGGGCGAGGCGAGCTTCGATAAGCGCGGCTCGCTCCCGTGCGCGTGCCAAGGGGCTACTTAAATCTTTCTCCGGGTACCCAGACGAGATGATCCAAGCCCGATTTTCGATTTGGTCAAAAGCCACAACAACGTCATAGAATCCGAGCATGATCTCGGGCACCGGCCCCACCCCGGCAGCCGCCGGACGGGGCACGCGCTCAATGAGTTGTCCCATTTCGTAGCTAAAGAACCCAATTGAACCCGTTTGGAATGGCGGCAGGCCATTGTGGCTCTGGTGCGAGAAACGGCGCATCAGCTGCGCCAACTCGTAAAGTGGATCTTTGCCTGTGTGTTCGCCGTTCCAATATGACTTGCCGTGCTCGACCACCAGGCGACCGAACGGTGCTGCCGTCACATAGGAATAGCGTCCAAGGGTCGAGTGGCGCATCGCGCTGTCAAGGAAGGCCAGCTCGCCAAGTGGACGCAGGCGAGCGGCCGCTATATGCGGTTCGAGCCACGCAATCTCGCGCACGTGCAGCCCACGCGTGAGGTTTTCTCCTTTTTCCGTCGCATCGCACATCAGAAGACGCCATTGCCCTCCATCGCAGAGAACAGCGCACGCATATTATCCTTATCGAAGCCCCGGTTCGACACGCGCGTAACAAATTCCAACTGCATTCCACTGTTCGTATCGCGGCGGGTGAAGGACTGATTCAGGCCAGGTCCTTCGATGATACCTGTTAACAAATCGGCTCCTCTCTCCTTTGCGTCCGCAAGCACTTCCTCCTGATTGTCGACTTCGATCGCCAAATGCTGGATACCAGGCCCGTATGCATCGATATACTGGCTCACATTAGATTTTGCTGAGGTGCCCTGACACAGAACGAACGTGACACCGCCTGCTCGCATCGTCGCAGTTTTCATCCCGCTTACGAGACCTTCGATGTCGGCACGGTCGATCAACTCAAAGCCGTACTGACTTCTGAACAGACCAATCGCGGCCTCTAGATCGCGAACAGCTATCGCGACATGATCGATGCGGGAAGCGTTTCGCGCGAGAAGGCTGGCGACAGGCGCATCATTTGCGCCGACAACGCGCCTCCTTTCCAAGCTACACGCCTCTTCAATGATCAGATTGTAAAGGCGGCGAACGAACCTAGCGTCAAGGCCGCTCTTGACCGCGAACGTCGCAACACGCGCATGGACGGCCTCAACGCGGGCGGGCTGCATAATGCTAATGCCGTGCTTTCGCTTGTGCTCCGCAATTCGCTCACAAATGGCAAAGCGCTCACTTAAAGCGCGCATCAACTCGTCATCAAAGTTATCGAGCCGCGCGCGCAGGCGATCGAGATCGGCATCATGGATATCCTGTCCGTCCATTTGTTCCTCCGGTGAAGCGCATTGCCCATCCCTAAACACATCATATTGGCAGCCGTCCGCGCTTGTGCATGCCCCACGCGAAGAGCCGGGCCGGGATGAGTCGTCGTCTGCGTCGAGAGGGACGCTCTGAAAATGCCAGCGATTGTAAGTTAGGCCCCGACTGGCTGAACAAAAGTTGGGACCGCAGCTGGAACGAGATTTTCCTGAGTGCCGTAGGTGTGGCAACACGAGCAGCGCTCGGAGTGTGATTGTGGTAGTCGTATTCCCCTGTTCCTACTGACGAGATACTAATCCCGCTGTGCTCACACGGGCTCATGTTCGTCCACGCTCAGGACGCGAAGAGAACCATGCAAGCGACGTGCCCAACTGAAAGCTGCTGATTTCAGCCGCTTTGTCGACCTGAGCGAAGCGTCAACTTGTCGGCAGTGTCTCAAACCCGACGCCGACGCGTCTACTCTCAAACGATGGCTTGTCGGCGGGCACCGAAGCCTCGCGCTTGCTCTCGGCCGCAGCCGATTTTCCGCAACCTTGACCGAAATATGCGAACTGTTCGAGCGGCCTTCGGGCTGAGATGAGCAGAAGCTCAACATTCCTGTCGCATCGGAAGCAGCAAGTGACGGTCGCTTCGGACGTGGTACTCTGACAGGCCTAGGTAGGCCAGTCAGCCGACGCGCAGATTGTCGCAGCGGTTTTGCTCGGACGGTGTCTGCCGCGAAGAGGACTCCACAAATGAACTAGCAAGGTTCGCGCCGCTCAAGCCTGAAATCTCAAACGCCATCAGAGAAACAGGCTCCCGCTCAATCGTTTCGAGAATTGTTCACGGGCAACGGTCTACCCGTGGCACTCGTCAGCCAAAGAAGGACCGCCCTCGATAGACAATCGGTCGGATGTAATAGGTCCGCCGCAGTTCCCGTTCGAGCAACTCGCCCGACTTTTCGTCCACGGGATGGCCATGCTGGTCCGTTGGCGCCGTAATCAGGCGATTGAGATGAGCCTCGATTTCATGAAGAATAGCAATGATTTGCGTTCCACTGGGTAACGAGTCGTCCGTTAAGAAGCGAATTGAGCGGGGCGGGACGGCCGAACGTGCGCCATAGCTGGAGCAGGATGAGGCACAAGAGTTCTCTGAGCCAGGCGAGGATGCGGCGGAAGTTGTGGCCGACGGCTGAGAGGATGACTTTAGCCGCATCGCCGGCGCGGCCTTTGAGGTAGCAGCGGCCGAGGTGACCATCGGCCTTCAGGTGTCCGATGATGGGTTCGATGGCGGAGCGGCGGCGCAGCTCGCGCTTGATGACACCGAAGACGCCGCGCTTCTGGCCGGAGATGAAGATCCGTCGGGGATTTTGTGCGTCGTGGCCGCGGTATCCCTTGTCGACATAGGCCCGCTCGATCGCGCAGCCGGTGAGTGTCTCGGTGCGGTCGATGACGTCCCGCAAGGTGTGACCGTCGTACGGGTTATCGGGTAGCGCCCTGGCGTGCAGCACGAACAGGCCCCCGGGAGAACGGCGGTTGTTGGTGACGATGGAGGCTTTGACGCCGAACTCGTAAGGCGCGGCTGCTTTGCCCTTGCCGATGCACTCCACCTCCGGGGCATGGAAGGAATAAAGCTTGAAGCCGCGCTGGCGCTGCTGCTGCGAGCGGATCTGCGAGGCCCGGCTGAGCGGGAGGGCGAACGTGTTCTCAAGCACAGCCTGACCTTCGATCTTGCGGCGGATATCGCGGATGATCCGGCCCAGCCGGCTGCGCAGGATGCGCAACTGCCGCTGATGCCGCTTGAATTGCTTGGCATGGCCGTAGCGTCCCGCCATCATTGTCGCGGTTTTGGCAATGCGCAGATAGGACTGCCGCAGCTTGACCCCGTGCTTCCTCGCCAGACGGTTGAGCCCCTTGATCGCCGCGTGCAAGAGCTTGGCATCGGTCGGGAAGGTGATCGCCTTCGGCTGCACGGTGGTATCGACTGTGACCCGCTTGATGTCCTGGCTACGTAACGCGCCGGCCTCGTGTGCCACCCGCAAGCTCTCGGCCAGCAACAGCTCCAGCTTGTCGCCGAGCCGCTTGCGCCAGTGGCTCAGGTCCGAGCGCTCGTGCGGGAATGCGTGCTGGAAGAACTCTTCGCCGGTGAAGTACTGGAAATATGGGTCGTGGACCCAGCGCTCGCACACCCCCTCATCGGACAGCCCGTAAATGTGCTTGAGCAGCAACAGCCCGATCATGAAGCGGCTCGCGATCCCGGGCCGACCATTCTCGCTATAGAGCGGCGCGATCTCGCCGTCGATCCAGTCCCAATCGACCTTGCCGGCGAGCTGAACCAGCTCGTGCTTCATATTGATGATTTGGTCCAGCCTGGCCCGGAACAGATCGCCCGATCCCGTCGTCCTGTGCTTCTTCGGTCGCATCGCCACCTCCGATGCGATGACGGAATCATGGTTGGCGATTCGACGGAATCCTGAAAATGAAATTGCAAGGTTCCGACGCCCGAAGCATCAAACCCCTGCAAACGCAAAACAGTCCACAACGACAAATGCGATTCTAGCTCAATCGCTTAGCCACTCTTCACGGACGACTAACGAGCACCGTGGAACACGTCCCATGCGGAAGGAGGAGCCGACTATTGAAGGAGACGCCCCTTCTTTCTGGCTCTTCGTTGTGCCAGGAATGTCGCGTAATTATCTTATTCGGTGCTCTCTAGAGGAAAAATGGGGCGTGCAAACAGGCGCTCGCAAGTTGCGGCGGCCGGTTTGAGACGTGGCGCGAGATCACTCCACTCACTGCGAAGGTAGTCGAGCACTTCCTTGCCGTCCCCGCCTAGCCTCTCGAGTGCCGCGATCAGGCGCAAGCGGACTGTCGGCGCAAAAGGATTCTCCGTCTGGATCTCAGCAAATGTCTCGGGCGTGCCCGTCAACATGCGTCCGACTGCGGCCAGGAGAAGGTGATAGGGGGGCGGACCAACCTCCAGCGGAATTGCGGTGTTCTCGTCGCGAAGGATGCTCGCGAGCGACAGGAGCAGCGCATGTGTAGCCAGCTGACGCTGCGCAAGCAGTTGGTCGTGAGCTGCGGCATCGAGTGCGACAAGGCTCGCAGCCGTGTGCCGTAAAAACTGCAGAAAGGATTCGAGCCTCGGCCCTGATCTATACGCGACCACCGCGACTGGTCGATTTGCCCAACCGAGCTCCGGGCCAAACAGTGGATTGAGGCCAAGATACTCCACCTCCCGAGGTAAGGTAGCCGCCCAGGAGGCGGGTCTCGTCTTGACCGAAAGCGTCTCGATCAACAGTGTGTCGCGCTTGAGCTGCCGACAGACGGATGTGAATGCGACTTCAGCTACCGTGAACGGCAAGGCAAGAACGACAATATCGGACTCCGCAATGGCGGATTCGGCCTCCTGCGTCAGGTTCATCGCATCGCTCACGATCAGGTCCTCATCTATGTCAGCCACCCGCCCGTGATCCACGAAGCGTATGCGGCTGCCGGACGTTTTCAGAAGCTCGGCGAGCTTCAGCCCGACGCGTCCGGCGCCTATGATCGTGACTTGTGAACCTTGCACCATGTGTTCCCGCCTGTTCGCGATTAGAGCGTTTGCGACGCTTCAACTGCTACGCAGCTTCAGCCATCAATTGTTGTTTGCTATCCATCGCTTCTGCGTTGCATTCTCTTTCGATCATACAATCGGAAAATCAAGCCAAAACGGCCTCATCGCAAAGCGCCAACAAACCCTTTACCAGCAGATAAGCTCTGCGTTACCGACAAGGTTCTTCAGAAGCCTCTGATCGAGCTCCGCCAGCTCAGCCTTACACTTGGCTATATCCAATTGAGCGCGGAAGAGTGTGGCCTTGAGCTCTTCTCGCCGTCTCAATTCTTCTCGAAGTTCGCAACGCCCCTGCATCAGGGGTCCCCCCGTGATAACCATTACCACTCAAGACTAGGAATCGGAGACCTCCAGCTCAAGGACCGATTCGTTATTTGAGTAGCGCTAAAGCAAGCTTGAGGTCACTCGAGTTCCCCACACGTACGACGTGTTCGACGGAACCTATCAGCTACGTTTTCTGGAGGCCAGTTCCGCTTGAAGAGCAGCTGATCAATTGTCACATAAAACAAGATCTGAGGTTGCGATGTAGTACAGCAGTGGGAACTACCAGCAAACGGGGATGGCGGCCGTCGCCGGAGCTAGCGGGATCTGGGTGATGACGATGTGAGGAAGGCGGCGTATCGAGGCGGGTGACGAGCCTGCCAGAACCTCTTGAGGAGAGCGATACGCCATGACCGAGACTACCAATGTTCTTGCTTTCCGTCAGCCGTCCGCGGTTGATATCCACTGACCGATATCGTTCGAGCCGGCGCGCGGGACCTGCTTGCTAGGGCGATCGAGATCGAGCTTGGCGCGTTCTGGCCAGCACGGCCAATCTGACGCTGCCCGACGGTCGAGCGCGCCTGGTCCGACATGGGCACGGTCCGGTGCGCGCGATTGCGACCGGCATCGGTCCGGTGGAGGTCGCTCGTCC
>NZ_LFKZ01000083.1:0-8163 GCF_028128975.1 Bradyrhizobium sp. CCBAU 45321 | reverse complement strand
GCGTTCTGCTCTTCCAAGGCCTCAGCCGCTTCGCTTCGGGCCGGACTCTAACTCCTTCTGGAGGAATACGCAGTGGCAGGTCACAATCGGTACAGGCGGCCGGCTTCGCTCGGAATCCACGGCCGACTTCGTCGGAATGCGCACCCCTGACAGGAACGACAAACTTGAAGCAGTTTGGTCTACCTCCTCGTGAACAAGTCACGCCCCGTCATTTTATGAAACTGCCAGTCCGATCCCACGTAATATAGTGTCCACCCAGCTGGAATCTTATTAGCAGCTACACGACCATTCCAAATCGTGATTGTTTTGCAGTCTGGGGCCGCGGGTGCCGTCCAATTGACGTAGAAATCTATTCTGTTTGCCGTGACGACGCCTGCGACAGGGTAAGGCTGTCCCCGGCACGAAAATCCAGTCGCGTTGTTGACATACGTTCCCGCGAAATTCCCTGTTGACGGGTCTAGCATCTGGATCGAGAGAAACGAGCCCCTTTGATTCACCCATGTGGAGGGGACGGGCAACTGCGCGTGAGCAGATACCGATATGACGGCAAAGAGCAGAAGCACAAACAAGCGTGTCATGGTATTCCCCTAGGCATTAGGCAACTGCACAAGCGCTGCCAGATATAGATTCGCTCTCATGATGCGGCCATGCAATTCGCTTCCACAATCAACCCAGAAGCGCACCCGTCCACGAAAAGTTCTCGCTTCGTAGTTTCGCCAGATTCTCCAGAGGTGGATTTGCCGACGGCCTCATTTCGAGCGACGTTGGGTACCGACCTCTTGAGAATGCTCAAAGAGCGAACGACGGGTCACAGCGTCTTGAGGTATTCGAGCAGCGCCATTTTGTTTTGTTCGCTCAAATTCGTCCCGTACTCGTGGCCGCATCGGCTGTTTCCAGAATTGATGTCATTACAATCCGTGACGGATAGTGAGTCACTTTGAGGCTCCTGAGCGGCGGCAAGACCAACGTTTTCGATGTCGTACTTCCGTCCAATGCTAAACTGCGATTTGCGCTGCCCGGATGGTTTGAGCAATTCCGCTAGGGTAGGAACCGAGCCGTTATGAAGATAAGGTGCGGCGGCCCAAATGCCCTGCAGAACGCGGGCCTCGTAGGCGCCCCATTGAGGGAGTCGACTGCGCGATGCCTTTTCTGCCCCTTCCGCTTGGCTTTTTTGATCTCTTCCGAAGTGCTGACAGCGTCGAACGCCGTTACCAGATCCTGCAGGGTCGGCGGTAGTCGTACCAACCCCAGAGACTCCGGGGTCTCCGACGACCCCGGATCTGGTGACGCCGCGACCCGTGCGTTGGTGGAAGGGTCACCACCGGCTAGCAAGTGTTCTGCGATCGAACCAATGACCGAGGTCGCGAGAATGTTAAGAACCTGATCCCTTTCCTTAAGAGGAGCGGTTGCGAAGGGAATGTACGCTCCGTTCAGGACGCCTGTCTTCGCTTTCCAGGCGAGAACATCGTACTCACGTGTATCGGTACCGACGTTCTGCACCACGGTTCTCCACGTTTTGATGAATGGAAAGCGCTGCTCGCCGCCTTCAATCCCATGACAACCGCTGCATCCCCCTTCATCGGAACCTTTTTCGAAAATCATCTTACCCCGGATGGCTAAGGCAGCGTCAATCTTCCAGGGCCATTTCGGAGGGCCGATTCGCTTCACGAGGTTTTCAAGCTCGCTAAGGCCGTCGAAATTGGTGGAATTGCCATTGAGGAAATTGATGACCGCTCCCTGACGCTTCGGCTCGAACGTAGCGAACACCCCTAAAACCTCGCCAACGTTCCGGGCCAGCCCCAAGATGTCACTTCCGTTCTTTGCAAATCCCGGCCATTGCGTCTTGTCCTGCCGCGGCGCATTCCAAAGGAATGGGTATCTCACGGGAGCGTCAGCGGTTTTTATGTTTTCCGGGATCATGAAATCGGGTGGCGGACCGATGTCCAGTCCGGATAACCGGTTGAAGATCATCCCGACAGCATCCAAACGGCCTACTCTCCAGCCGCTTTTGGGCAGGGCTCGCACCACAAGCGTGTGAAACCGCAAGTACCACCTGTCTACCTGCCGGCGAAGAACCTCAAGATCAGCCGTATCGGGATTTGCCGACTGCAGAACAGCTGCAGCAAAAGGAGCAAACGAGTCATCGCTAGCAAGCACATCGCCGACAGCCTTGTCCAAGTCACCAAGCAGCGTGTAGAAGTCCACGAGTCCGGGACCGCCATCGACACGATACACATTGCCTTCCACTTCGATCTGGCGCGTATGACATGCGGAGCAGGTCATTCCGACAATTTGGAAACCTTCAGGACCGGAGGCATGAAAGCCGACGGGAAGACTGACCTTGTTGCCAGGATTGGGGAGATAGCCGTACCGCGACAAACCATCGGCGAGGAACGGTTGTCCGTTCCTTTGCTTTAGAGCCTGCATCCAGGAGAGCGCGATCAAACGCGAGCCCTGATCGCGCACATAGAAGTCCGCTCTCGCCGTCGCGGTCCACTCTGCACCTTGGTCAACGTAGAATGGAATAGCGTCCGCGCCCTGTGCGCTCGATCTTGTCGTGGTAGCAACGGTTAAGCCGATCAGAAAGAGCCTCAGACGGCAGTCTAGCATCTGAGGGCAGGTGATTTGGTATTAAAGACCCATCAAGTTCAACCTACCAAGTTTTGTAGTGATGTCGGCTGCCTCTGCATCGCCCACCAATGGAAATCGCAGAATCTGCGCCATAATCCGAGGGCTCGCGCAGGGCCTCATGCGCCGCATCCAGACCCCCACAGCTGTCAGCCCGCCCTTGGCCAGCACCGCTGCATCGCGCCGGTCGGTTTTTACTCGATCCCCGGCCTTCATCGGGATCAGCGAGGGAACCACGACGTGGCAGTCGTGCCCCAGTCCGTTCAGTTGTCGCGATGCAGGCCATATCTGCAGAGTCCGGCGGGCTCAATACGGCGCGCCTTCGAGCACCCGGCGAGCCAAATCGTTCTGCAGGACTACATTCATGCCGTGACCGACGCTGAGGTCCGTGTGGACTGTTTGTCCAAGTGATCGGGGAGCTGGCGCCACAATGGTCGATCACGCCATTTGTAGAGGCCCTGCAGGCAATGCGGGGCGTCACCTTCATCGTTGCCGTGACGGCGGCTGCCGACGCCGGCGACTTCTCTCGCTTCAACGACCTCAAGTTGACGGCCTTTTTCAGCCTCGTGGCGTCGGAGTATTCGAGCGTGCAACCATCCGACGCGGGGTGAGAAGAGGAGCGCGCCAGATCCGGCACTCGGTCTGCCGCGATCCGGTGCCGGCTGAGGGCGCGCTCGGTCCTTGCGGCGCGTCGATGACGTGTGATGGCTGCAGCCCAGCTGCCGCGCAATCCGCTTCAGACCCTACCCGCACGCCCTCAGGCGCAACATCTCCGCCACGTCATCCGGCGTCTTCATCACCTGCCCCCGTGGATCAATCCACGACGAGCCTTCCGTTATTCGTTCCTCGTTCATTCGCTCTCTCCTCGGCTATCCGAGGAGGGGGCAATTCCTCGTGACGCCGAGGGAGCAGTTTTCCATGGCGTGCGACACGAAGCGTAAATCGCCGTTCAACGGATTAAAACGGGTAACGGGGCCGAGGGCCGGTCCAAAGCCGGAATTAGCGCGCGATGAAGCGACGTTGTGTGACGACGTAGTCGCATAATGATGGGTCAGTTAGGCCGCCTTGTGAGACGGCCGACCTCTTGTGCAGTCCGTCAGGCGCGAGTGGATCGCTCAGGAGAACGCCGCCCAGGGATGCCCAGCCGGACCACGGTCCGGAGCGCGGCTTATCCTGCCAGATGTGCCAAAGCGCGTTGTCAGCCCCGCGCGCAAACACTTCCAGCCGGCCGTCGCTGTCGGCGATCGCGGCGGGATCGCTGGTGATCTGGCCGCCAAGCGAGGCCCAACCGGACCACGGAGCGGCATGCGGCTCCTCCTGCCAGATGTGCCACAACGCGTTGTCGGTGCCCCGGGCGAACACTTCGAGACGGCCATCGGAATTGTCGACCACGGCAGGATCGCTGGTGATGCCGCCGCCGAGCGAGGCCCAGCCTGACCACGGTCCGGCATGTGGCTTGTCCGGCCAGATGTGCCACAACGCTTTGTCGATGCCACGGGCGAACACTTCGAGACGGCCATCCGAATTATCGACGCTGGACGGCGAGCTGGTGAGAACGCCGCCAAGCGAGGCTCAGGTTGACCACGGCCCGGCATGCGGCTTCTCCTGCGAGATATGCTAGAGTGCCCTATCGATTCCGAGACTAAACACCTCCAACGTCCATCGGAATTCTCTGTCACCGATACCGAGTTGGTAAGCGCTGCTGCTGCATTTGTCACGACAGCCTCCAATTGTGTTATGAGGAGAACAATTAACAATGCGCAATCTGAAGTCCGCACACTTTTGCCCTGCGATGGCGCCGACAAGATGGTCTCGCGTGAAAGTGATCCCGCGTTCAAGTTCCCTGCATTCTCCAGTGAGCGAAGCAACGCTTTGGTTGCACTCACCCCACGCGTCCCGGCGCTGCGCGAGAGCGTCGCTGACGCCATGCTTGCGGCACAGATCGGCAACCGACACGCCGGCTTCATGCTCCTTCAAAATCCCGATGATCTGCTCTTCCGAAAAGCGGCTGCGTCGCTTCATGCTCTGGCCTTGTTGTGGGCCAGCACGAACTTCAAACTGGATTAAGCCTGTGGGGCAAGGTCACAAGGAACGACTAGAAGTAGAGCCCAGAATCGGAGGCTTTCAATCGTACTCAAGCCAGCCGGGATTAGTCAGACTTTATCACTTTTTGGGCAACCCGTGGGCAACCACCCAGTTATTATTAGCAAAGGTGATACGGCAAAGGTGATGAAGCATAACGCAAAAGCCGCCATATGGCGGGCTTTTGCGTTGAAGAGACCAAACTGGCGGCCGAGCAAGTGAGCCCTCATACATCGACGTCAGCGGCTAAAGGTTGAAAAGATCGATGGATGTCAATCGGCCCTTTAACTGCGGGCTGTTTTCAAGCTGCCATTCTTTCTCTCCAGCGGCGGGCCGACCGCGATTGCTCCGTCGGAGCTGCTCGGGGTTGCGGAGACGGAACGGTCGCGGTCCGGCGAGACGATCGCCTAGGGAGATTGGATAATCGATGCGTCTGGCAGGTCCTACAGTGGCCCAATACTCGATAGTTCCGCTGTAGACAGACGTTAGCGGCTGATCAGTTTGCGTATTGAACAAACAGGCTCGGAACGTGAAAGCACGGCAACCGTGTTGGTCTGCAATCTTACCTCGCCCAACCGTCCGACAAACTCCACTTGAGCTTGGTTGTCGAGATCGAGTGTGCAGCACGAAGCGCAGACACTTTGAAGAGCGATGCGACTTCATCATCGACGGCGAACGTCATTTTGACAACACCTTCCTGTCCGCCTCGAACGATTCCTGATCTTTCGGGTCCGCAAGCTTAAACCAAGAGCCGGGTGCATACGTGGCGATAAGCTTGGCAAAGAACGATTGTGGCTCCCAATCTTGCCCTTCACGCTTCTCGAAAATAATGATTCCGTCGCGCGTGAAGTAA
Source organism: Bradyrhizobium sp. CCBAU 45321 (assembly GCF_028128975.1). NCBI lineage: Bacteria > Pseudomonadati > Pseudomonadota > Alphaproteobacteria > Hyphomicrobiales > Nitrobacteraceae > Bradyrhizobium > Bradyrhizobium sp. CCBAU 45321. The sequence continues at coordinate 2,600 of NZ_LFKZ01000083.1, read as the reverse complement.
CTAGGTCCGGGAACATTGCAGTCGACCGAAAGCTCGACGCGCCATAGCCCGCCCTTCGTGGTTTGCTGCTCATCTCTCGTCGGCGAGTAATGCACTCCAACCGGCTCGCCGATAGCGCAGCGGCCACGCCGCAGAAGATCGCCCAACTTGCCCTGGGCGGTGGTCACGAAGTTGAAGTTAGCGGGATTATGCAGAAAGTGACGGTTCACGCCGCTTTCGTCGTTTGTCACTTCGTCCGCGATGAGCGAGAGTGCGAACGCCTGCCAGCCTAGTTCCATCGGCTTTGCATACGGCGCCACAATTTTCACTGTGTCATCGGGCATCACCTCCCACGTGACCGTGTACTCTTCCTTTGTTTTATCGGCCCGGTGTTTGGCCCATGAAAAAATAACTGACTCGCCCGAGTCGGCCTTTTGACCAGCCTCCCATCCCCTGGGGATGAAGTGTGCTACCTTCGAGACCTTGGTGAAGATTTGCTCCGCTGTCTCACCATCCTGCGCTCGCCAGGTTGATTTGACCTTATCGATAAGCGGGTTGTCGCTCGTACGAACACCATCGCTCTTACCGGCCGGCCCACCCGGCAAGATCAACCATACGCCAAGGCCGATACAGAGACCGATAACGAGACAAAGCCAAAGCACGCGCCTTTCGATCATTTCTCTTACCCCGCGCAGCTATCCTGATATCCGCGCAAAATTGTATCTTGAGGAGAGTGGCGGCGCAGCTACCAGGACTGGTTGGCACCCAAATCAATTTCGTTCACCCCAGCCTGCTGGCGATCTGATGCAGGTGCCGACACTTCTGCGGAGCGGGCCCAAGGAGGTCCGGGGCCATTTGATCAGCTTGACTTTTAGAACAACACCTCGGCTGGCAGTGGAGAGCATGCGTAGTGTGCTTGAATGCGCTTGCCTGCATTTTCAGCTTCTGTGAAGGATGCGCCCCAGCACTACATCTCATCGGGCATAGTACGAACTGGCCATCAATTCTCATCCGAACGATTCGAAGAGCTTCGGCGTATATACAGAGCCGTGTCGGGGAGGAGATCACTGCGGCAGAGGCGTGCGATATCGCGCATCGCCTCGTCGCGCTCTATAGATTGCTTTCCCGCCATTTGCACGACGACGCGAGCGGCCTCCTTTGCTACTCCTCCGGCTCAAATCGCTCCCGAAGACTTCTGACGTTGTGCAAGATGCGCGCCGTCGTCGGCCTGCATGTCGCGCAGGATCATGCGAGCTTCCGGCCATCAACGATCCTGCCAAGAACCCCGAAGCAAATGATCTCAAGTGAGTGGATTAGGCCTTCGCTACGGACACCACTGTAATCATTTGCGGTTCGAGACGGCACTCGCGTGCGGGCAAGAGATCGACATGCACGCTCACAACGGTGGCGGCCTGCTCGCGTGCTCGCCCGATAATCAGGAAAAGCCGGACGAGCCCAGTGAGAGTGGGCGTGCGTGACTAGCGAAAATACTCTACTTCTTACCCGCCCTCGATCAGCGTGGGAAGGCCGATCGTCCTCACTGGGGTTGAGGTCGCCACGCAAGTTCGGTGGCGACGAACAAGAAGAAGGATGCGTCAACCGGCGCACTGCTAGTCTGGCAGTTAACCCAAACTGCATTGTCATTGCCGGCCCGGTCGGCAGTGTTACACCAAGCGTTCTCCGCACCGTTCGTCAAGGTGTCGGCCTGAACCCATCGGCTCCAACCCTTGATTGCTTGGACGTTGTGTCCGAAATCGATCTGATATATGCCAGCCCCTCTTGGTGTTCGCGGTGTTGTAACCGAAGCAGCCCGCTATGCTGCCGTCTGAGTTGATTGCCGCTGTCAAAAACACGACCCCTCTGGTCGGCTGCACTTAGCCCGGCGCGACACTGAGAGCGCGCTCCTGCCCTGGAAGGGTGTTGTTCTCCTGTCTAGCTGTCTGTGCGATGGCAACACTGGAAAGAGCGATTCCCAAACGCGTCAGTGCGATAGTGGCGACAGAGCGATTCATGATATCTCTCCTCTACTATTTGCGAACGCCCCCTGCCTTCAGGCAAGCCGGCGCTTTGACCAGCGTCAGCGTCGTTAGCAACGTTGGCATGCCTCCGTCGCCGATCAACAACTAGGCCTAGTAGGTGAGCACGCGCATGCTGTTGCAACTCGCGACTTGAATAATCATTCTCGAGGCTCCATTTGCTTCGGATGAGGTCGTGTCCCTGGCGTACTGAGGGATATCCACATGATTGAAAACCGGATCGCAATGGCCATCCAGGCGTTCACCGCAGCAAGCCTTCTAATATGCCAGCTTTCGACTTATCAGCGCCGTACATGACGCCCAACGAATTGGTTCGGCTGGTCTGCGCAGAGACCGGACGCGTTGGCCCGAAGATCCCAGCTCGCGGTTTTCAGACTACGATAAACTCAGGCACAGGATGAGGTCCATGTTGCCTCCCGTTCCCCACGGACTTCATTCAGCGTATCGCGGATACTTCCGCGCTACCGCTCGCGCGTGAGTGACCTTGCCCCAGGGGCTTAATCCAGTGTGAAGTTCGTTCTGGCTCACAACAAGGACCAGAGCATGAAGCGCAGCCGCTTTTCGGAAGAGCAGATCATCGGGATT
>NZ_LFKZ01000082.1:0-7431 GCF_028128975.1 Bradyrhizobium sp. CCBAU 45321 | reverse complement strand
CCCAGTTGGGCGGTGGTAGCGACGGGAGCTGGCGCGGAGCCATCGGCATAGCGCAGCGCCAGATCCCGGCGCGGGTGGCAGGTGAAGGCGAACTCGGAGGGTGTCTTCCATCCGAGCTGTGAGTGCGGTCGTGTGTAGTTATAATCGGCGAGCCACGACGCGGGTCTGAGCCAGCGACGTGAACAGCGTCTCGTTCAGCAATTCATCCCGGAGCCGACCGTTGAAGCTTTCGATGAAGCCATTCTGCATGGGCTTGCCCGGAGCGATATAATGCCAGGCGACGCGGCTCCGATCGGCCCAGGTCAGGATGGCGTTGCTGGTAAGTTCGGTGCCGTTGTCGCTGACCACCATCTTTGGCTTGCCGCGCTCCATGACCAGCCGATCCAACTCCCGCGCCACCCGGGCCCCGGAGAGCGAGGTATCGGCCACCAGCGCCAAGCACTCGCGGGTACAGTCATCGACCACGGTCAAGATGCGGAAGCGGCGGCCATCCGTGAGCTGATCGGAGACGAAGTCCAGTGACCAGCGGTCGTTCGGTGCCATCGGCACCGTCATCAGCGCCCGGGTCCCGATCGCCCGCTTGCGGCCGCCACGGCGGCGCACCACCAACTTCTCTTCCCGGTACAGCCGGAATAGCTTCTTGTGGTTGATCGCAAAGCCCTCCCGCTTGAGCAGAACATGCAGGCGCCGATAGCCGAAGCGGCGGCGCTCCTGGGCGATCGCCTTCATGCGCTGGCGAACGCCGGCATCATCCGCTCGGGTCGTCCGATATCTCATGGTCATGCGGCAGCAGCCTATGGCTTTACACGCCCGCCGTTCGCTCATCCCGTGGGCATCCACGAGATGCGCGACAGCCTTCCGCTTGGCCGCGGGCGTCACCACTTCTTTCCCAAAAGGTCCTTCAACGCCGCATTGTCCAGCATGGCGTCAGCCAGGAGCCGCTTCAGCTTCGTGTTCTCGTCCTCCAGCGTCCTCAGCCGCTTGGCCTCGGAGACGTCCATCCCGCCGTACTTGGCCTTCCATTTGTAGATGCTGGCGTCGCTCACGCCGTGCTTGCGGCATAGATCGGCGACCGACACCCCGGCCTCGTGCTCCTTCAAGATCCCGATAATCTGCTCTTCCGTAAAGCCGCTACGCTTCATGCTCTGGTCCTCGTTGTGGGCCAGAACGAACTTCAAACTGGATTAAGCCCCGGGGGCAAGGTCAAAGCCCTTGCAGAACGCTTTCATCGAGAGCTTTAGGTATAGGCAGCCCCGCTGATGCAAGGGATTTCAGCAGCACTTTGGATACTGGCCGGGTGCGTGCATGGATATAGCGTGTTAGTGCGACCGATGCGATGGCCGCTGGCCCTGGATGGAGATCGCGGATCGAGGTCTCATCAACGGGTCGCGCTTGTTGCGCCTAAAGCTCTTCGGGCTTGCTCGATGTCCAGCTCCGCCGGTGTCCATCATGCTGTCATTTGCCCTCACACCATCCGTGGCCAACTTGATGGCAACGCGATGGCAAGGACCATGGGCCGCTGCCGTTCAAGCAGGGCTTCGATACAGCCACGTCCGGCCCAGGACCAGCCCTTTGGATACCGAACGACCTTGCGTGTTCCGATGTCTAGCAAGTACCTGAGATAGGAATCGCCCTGTTTCGTAATCCGATCTAGCCCGTCCGTTCCCGGCGGTGGAATTCCGCTTAGGCCTCCGGCCAAGCCAGGCCGCGAACTCCCGCGCGGAGCGGAAGATGGTCGCGTCCGGCACGGTCGCGGCGAGAGCCGGGGCCGTTATGAGACCAATCCCGGGAATCGGATCGATCAAGCGCCGTGAGCGAGAACGTCAGAAGTAGGTGAATGGAATTGGCGAGTAAGCGCTCCAACTACCAGACATGATAGTAACTCACGGACCAGTGCGGAGGCTAAATTCGCAAGGACGCTTCGCGGCCGTACAGAAAGTCGTATCAGAGGAGCTTTCAACATGCTCACAGCAGCTGAAATTGCCAACGCAAAAACTCGCGTCAACTATCAAGATGACAATTGTCTCCACGAGGATGATGATAGCGTCCGGATTGCCTATCAATGGCTGGACGCGCAAATAACAACAAAGAAGAAGTTGAGAGCGGGACACCCTTTAAAGGAGATCATTGAAATTTGGGGCGGTAGGTTCGTTGCATCGTCTGATGTACGCGTTGCAGCCGAATTGCACCCACGAATTCGAGGGATGTACCCGCGGCTTAATATTAGCTCTCGCTTAACACTTCCTTCATGCCGTCGTCTGTTGGCTATTGCTGGGGCCAGAACGCAAGACTACTCGCTTACTGCCAACCACATCATCGAAACGTATGCCCGAATCGAAGGACCATAGATCAGCCGTTTGCTTGTAGACCCGCACCTAAAAACCTATTGTAGCTCTAAACAGGCTTTGCGTCAAAAAAAGCTCCGACCATAACTCCAGGGCGCATCGAGCGGCCGTAAGGGGCCGTTCAGGGGCCATCTACCGAATGACGGGGTGATCTGCGAGCCTGCGGTTCGTTTTGGACCGTTAGGCTTAGAATGGACACAGTGCATACTGCTATCACGGAGCCGGTGCGGCGCCTCGAGATCTTCAACCGGAGCGGGCCTTCGGCGGAAGTGGAGCGACGAGGACAAGGCTCGGAGTTTTGCGGAGATCGCAGCGAGTGGCGACTCGGTCTGCGACGGCTTGGATTGTCGCCGCAGCAGTTGTTTGGCAGGCGCCGTCAGTTGCGAGAAGCACCGGGCGGTCATTCCGAAGCAAAAGAAGTACAGTTTGTGCCGGCGGTGGTGGATGCCGTAGTGCCGGCGCCAGCTCTTGGGCGCGTGAGCGCAAAGCGGTACGCTGCAAGCCAGGGGGATAGTCATCGAGATCGAAGTTGAGGGCATCACGATCCGGGCCGGCCGTGGTGCGGACCCGACGATGATTGCGTCGATCGTCCAGGCTCTGAAGGCGAGCCGGTGATCGGCCCGTCGGGTGCGGTGCGGTGGGCATAGCGTGCTATGGCTTAAGCACAGTCGGACCGTATTTAGAGCACTACTCAGGAATCCAAGTTCGCGATCTTGGCGGGCAGACCGGCTACTACATTCCCTACATCTATGTGACAACGCATGATGCAGCGCTCGCTTCGGGGCGGGAGGTCCTTGGCTCTCCAAAAAGCTGGCACATCAGAATGACATGGGAAGACGGTCTAATTCAGGGCACGCTCGAACGTCCGGCTGGCAAGCGTCTGCTAACCATCCATGCTCAACCAAATCAACGCTCCGGTGCGGGACAGATGTATTCTACCCGGACGAACTTCTATTCGGTTCCCCATCTGCCCCCCTTAACAGAGTCCGGAAAGGGAGCCGCAACGCAACTCGTGAAATGGTGTACGGACCAAAGGTTCCGACGAGACCGAACGGGGCGACGAAGTACTTTCTACTGGCCCGGTTTCCCTGACTTACGACCCCCCACTCATCGATCCCGTGCACAATTTGTCAGTCGCGGATACTCTGCTCGGCACGTGCGAGGAGTATGACTCTAGACTCCAGGCCATCGGTGTCTTGTCGGGAGATCAATTCAGGCTAACAGAATGAGGAATGAGTTTGCCTCAACTTATCCAGTTAGAAGTCCTGGTGACCTTGCCCTAAGTTTTATCCAGGTCTCTGCCGGGGGTGCCCTCGTATTTTCTTGTGACGTGGCAGCAGGGGTACCAGTAATCGTTCTGGGCCGTCCGACGTTAGATGAAACGATAGATTGACTCATGGCTGATGATGGCGCGACCATGCTTCAGCACCAGCCGCCGGCGATCTGCTCCGGCGAATGTCCCATCGCAAGGCTTTTGCCCACGCATCTGCGCAGGTCTGACTGGCGCGCCATCGTGAAGCGACAAGCCCATCGCCTCCGTCGCTCGGCCGATTGCTGGGCGCGGATCGGCTCGCACATGCCGGCCAAGCCTTCGTGACAGTCCAACCTTCTTCTAGCTGTAGAAATGTGTGATATGCTTCGATGCAAGTTCAATGTTCAATTGCAGCCGTCGGGGTGTAAGCGGCAAGCTGCGGCCGTCACGCGGCATGGTTCCATGGCATGAGCGCGTCGATTTCGCTACTCGGCCAGCCATTGGTGATACGGTGAAGTGTTTAGGACGAGCCAAGCGAACGGATCGACGTTGTTCATTCTCGCCCTATGCAGCAGTGTTGCGATGGTCCCTCAGGTTGTCCGCCGCCGTCGCTGCCCGCGAAGAGGCTATTTTTTCTTGTAATTGTCTGTGGCGTGATGGCGCGCTCGACGATGTTGGAGTCCAGCTCAATGTGGCCGTCGGTGAGGAAGCGTTCGAAGAGGGAGCCACGTGAGACGGCATAGCGGATTGCCTCGGCCAGCTTTGATTTCCCGGAGATCCGCCGCAAGGTGTGCTGCCAGAGATCGAAGAGACCTGCGACGACCGCCCCGGAGGCTTGCTGGCGCGCGGCAACGCGTGCGTCGGGGCTTTGGCCGCGCACGGTCTTCTCAACCTGCCAGAGCTTTGCCATCCGTTCGACTGTCGTCGTTGCCACTTTCGAGCTTCCTGCAGCATGCAGCTCATAGAACTTGGGGCCTGCTGTGACCAGCAGCCGGCCAAGGTGATGCCGATCATTCCGCGATCGGGTCGCGCCAACTTGGTATAGGCGGCGTATCCACCAGCCTGCAGGGATGCCGCGATAACCATTGAGATGCCGGGCCGCACGTTCGCCGGAGCGGCTGTCTTCGAAGCGATACGCCACGATCGGGGGGCGCTGCCAGCAAAGGTTCCATCATCTCGGGCATAGCCCCATAAGCAGGTCGTCTTCGTCGATCCGGAGCCGGAGCGAGCGTCGGCAAGGTGGTCTCGTCGGCACAGATCCGTCCGGCCTTTTTTACCTCGCTGAAGATGTAGTCGGCCACGATCTCCAGCTTGAAGCCGAGCTTGCCCATCCATTGCGCCACCAGCTGGCTGTCAAGTTCGACCTGATCGCGGGCATAGATGGCTTCCTGCCGGTAGAGCGGTTGGCCATCGACGTACTGGAGACGGCGATCTGGGCCCGGCGCCTGGATCACGCTGTCCTCGTTCTTGAAGGCATACTTGGGACGGCGTGTGACGATGACGGGGAACTTCGCCGGCTCCACATCCAGACGCTTCGACACGTCCTCGCCGATGAGCACCTTCTGCTTGCCGGCATGCTCAGCTAACGCTTCCGGCTCGATGACAACCCCGATCCGTTCCAGATGCGATGCAAAGCCCTTGCGCCGACGAGGTGCGCGTTTGCCACCCGCCCCGCTCGCGGCCCTTATTGACCTGTGTCCTGATCGCAGCAATGCCGGTCTCGATCTCCTCGAAGGCAAAAGCCTGCTGTTCGTCATCGATACTCGCCGAGCCGAGCTTTTCCGATCGTCGGTCGAACCGGGGGCGGTCAAAGGCCTTTAGGATCTGCGTCAGCCGCGCGATGCGCGCATCGGCGTTGCGCGCCTTGAGATCGTCGATCTCGCTCTCCATTGCATCGCAGGCGCCGCTTTTTTGGCCATGGCAAGCACCATGGCCTTTAGCATCTCTACGTCATTCGGGAGGTCGAGATCGGGCGGGGGCATTGCCCCGACCAGAGCACCTTTTGCTCCGGTTCTCTCGTCCTTTCAGGCGTTGATTCACTTCGTCGCAGCGCTTACCGCCGGCGTGACCGCCACAGCCCGGACCCGCTTCCCCATCCATCCCGTCCACCAGGGCCATCAACTGCGCGGATTCATCTGTATCCGATGATGCCCGATTCCGCGGCCAGCAGAACTTCGCTTTTTCAAGGCGTTTCAAATAGAGGCACACGCCAGAGCTATGCCACCATACGATCTTGATTCGGTCAGCCCTTTTCGCCCGGAACACATAAAGCGCCCCGTCGAACGGATCTGAGCCGGCATCGCGCACCAGCGCAACAAGGCCATCGGTACCCTTGCGGAAGTCAACTGGATGGCTGGCCAGGAACACCTTCACGCCGGAGGGGATCATGCCGAACGGACCGCCCGGATCACCCGCTGCAGCTGCGCCTCGTCGGCGTCCACGCCGGCGCGCACGATCACCTCGCCAATGGAGGCAATCTCGATCACTGCCTCTGACATGCACGCCACCGCGACTTCGCGACTCGAAGGCCGCGAAGGTAGGTTCGTTCGCCCGAGCATCGCGACGCCAGACGAAGAGATGGGCGATCCCCGATACACTCGCGCCAGGCTCCTGCGCCTCTGCCACAACTTGCGCGTGAACTCGTCCGACCAGCGCCGGCGAAGCTGTCGCGGCGCCCCCTCAAGACGCTCGGCGACAGCTTCAATCATATGGAACGCGGACGATTACATCAAACCGGAGGCGTTCTTTGCTCTGCAAATGCCAGGCCGGTACGACACGGTCCTTGGTAAAGCGCTGAATCGCAGCGCGGGACCGAAACGTCGAAAATGGTGGCCGGCAAGCTGGCTGGTTTGGCATAGCGTTTGCTCCTGTAGCCCAGCACTCGGATCGGTCAGTCATGTGACGCTGCTTTTGTTCTTCGGGTATCGGGCGGCACGCGTTCAAAATGGGCTCTCTATTGCAAAGTCAACACCAACAGGTCCCATGAAGTCATGCCTTCATACCGCACGCTGCATGTAGTCTCTTGGCGATCGTGGCACCGGAGAATTGGGATTAGTGCAGAAAACAGCGTCTGCGCGGTTAGCATTGCGTGACATGCGCGCACCCGCGTCGGCAGGCGCTCAAGGCCAACGCTAGCATGAATAAGATGGGCTAGATACGGCCGAAAGTCGCCCACACCCCGTCTTCGCCGTCCCAGCTGCCGCGGCTCGCCGCCTTGGAGTACTCCGTGGCGCGCTGCTCGAAGAAATTGGCGTGCTCGACGCCATTGAGAATCTCGACGAGCCACGGCAGCGGATGCGCCTTGAGCTGGGTGAACCCGCCCTCCTTCGCCTCGAAGAAGCCGAAGACCGGGGCAATCCGGAGTTGGGCCAGTCGCCAGTCGGCGACGTAGCGGACGTAGGCGTGGATATGCTCGGGCAGCATGCCCTCGATCTTGCCAAGGCCGAAGGCGAGCTCGACGAAGTTCTCCTCCAGCTTCACCATGGTCTTGGCGACGTCGACAATGTCGTCGCGGACGGAGCGCGTCACCGCGCCGGTTTCGCGGTGCCATTCGTGAAATAGCTTGATGATGCCCTCGCAGTGGAGACTCTCGTCGCGCACTGACCAGCTTACGATCTGTCCCATGCCGTTCATCTTGTTGTGGCGTGGGAAGTTCAGCAGCATGGCGAAGCTGGCGAACAAGGCCATGCCTTCGGTGAAGGCGCCGAACATCGCCAGGGTGCGGGCGACATCCGCCACGCTGTCGACGCCGAACTCATGCATGTAGTCCGCCTTGGCGCGCATCTGCGCATAGCCGCGGAATGCCTCGAACTCGGTCTTGGGCATACCGAGCGT
>NZ_LFKZ01000081.1:0-7176 GCF_028128975.1 Bradyrhizobium sp. CCBAU 45321 | reverse complement strand
CCGCGCCGCGCCGACAGTCGCGGCGCCCTTGCCGCCGCCGCCGCGTCCGCAGCAGCGTGACCTGACGCCGCTTGCGATCGGCGCGGGCGTGGTGGCCGGCGCCGTGATCGGCGCCACCATCGCCGATATTCATAGCCAGCGGCGCGAGGTCGTCGAAGGCGGCCGCACCGTCTATACCGAGCCGGACCGCATCATCATCCGCGATCCGGGCGGGCAGGCCTATGTCCGCGGCAACGATCTCTATCGCTTCCGCTACGGCGCCCGCGACATCCGCACCGACACCGTCGGCGGCGAAACCCGCACCGTCGTGATCCGTCCCGACGGCAGCGAGGTGATCACCGTGGTCGGCCCAGACGGCTCGCTGCTGCGTCGTATCCGCAGGGACCCGCGCGGACGCGAGATCGTGATCATCGACAACACCTACCGCGATCCGCGGGCGGTCGGCGGCTTCTACGTCGACGTGCCGCCGCCGGTGGTCAGCATTCCCTATGATCGCTACATCGTCGACGCCCAGGAAGCGCCGCCGCAGGTGATCTACGAAACGATGCGGGCTCCTCCGGTGCAGCGGATCGATCGGCGCTACTCGCTCGACGAGATCCGCTACAGCCCGAATGTTCGCATGCAGATGCCGAGCATCGACGTCAACACGATCACCTTCGAGACGGGATCGTGGACCATTCCGCCGGATCAGGCGGCGCGGCTCCAGGTGATCGCAGAAGGCATCAACCAGGCGATCCAGGCCAATCCGCAGGAGGTGTTCCTGATCGAGGGCCACACCGATGCGGTCGGCAACGAGGTCGACAATCTGTCGCTGTCGGATCGCCGCGCGCAGGCCGCAGCCGAATTGCTGACGCAGCAATTCAGTGTGCCCGCGGAGAACCTGACGTCGCAGGGCTATGGCGAGCAGTATCTGAAGGAGCAGACGCAAGGCTCGAGCCTGATCAACCGGCGCGTCACCGTCCGCCGCATCACGCCGTTGCTCAATGGCGGCCAGGCCAATGCGGCGCCTCCGCCGCGCCAGTAAGTCCTTCGCAAGAAGACAATGGCCGGGTGCGATCCCGGCCATTTTTCTTGTCACGCCGTCATCGTTTCCGACGGCAGACATGCCTCGCAAACGGCGGCAACATGCCGGTGATCGGTGCCGCAACAGCCGCCGAGAATGCGCATGCCAGGGAATGCGCGCCTGAGCAAACGGTAGCGGCGGCCGAGATCTGCGGGATCACCACTGTCCAGCGCCTCCGATTCGTCGAGCTCGGCGTGGCTCTTGACCGATGCATTGGCTCTGATGCCGTGGATGCGTTGAACCCACGCCTCGCCTGCGGCGAGTGCGCTCTCGAAGTGAGTTGGGTGCGCGCAATTGATCAGGAAGTATTCGCAGGCTGCGTCGTCGACCGCCTCGATCGCCTCGCGCAGCGACTCTCCCCGGACGAGGCGGCCATCGGTTTCGACCGTGAAAGAGATCGCGACCGGAATGTCCTGCCTCTTGGATGCACGGACCACGCCCACCGCTTCGTTGATGCTGTTCAGCGTGAATGCAGTCACCATGTCGGCACCCGCCTCGGCGAAGGCCGCGATCTGGTCTGAGTGGTAGGCTTCCGCCTCCGCCGCGTCCATGTTGCCGGCCTTGTAGCCGTCGCCTCGCGGACCGATCGCGCCATTGATGACGCAAGGCGTGGCGGGGGACTCCCAAGCGCCGCGCAATTCGTCGAGGAAGCGGATGGCGCGCATGTTAATGGCCTTAAGCCTGGCCGCATCATAGCCGAGCTTGGCGCCCCAATCAGGGTTGGCGCGCCAGGTCGGACTGTCGAGGACAAAGCCGAGCCCATGCTGCCGCGCGATGCGCAGGTAGGCTTCGTAGTACTGCCTCAAATGCGCACGGCCATCCGCGCTGTCGAGCAGCACGAATGCCGCAAAGTGGGGCAGCTCCAGTCCGTGCTGAAAGATGAGGGTTGTTTCCATGCCGCCGTCGGTCAGGAAAATGCCGCCGCCGCGCTGCGGCAGACCCTGTCTGTATCTGGCCATTGATCGCTCCATGATTTGGACGGGCCGCACTCTTCACTCGGTCGCGCTACGCCCGTGTTCGGTCGCGGCATTTGGTGCCGCAAAATGTCGCGTCGCTCTAGAAGCCCCATGGTGCGGCTGAACTTCCACCCGCAAGCGGAGACAAATCAATGATTTGCAGGAGTCACGCGGAGTGGGCCTTGGCCCCAAGGGCCAATTTCTGCACCGTCGGTACAGTTCTGGAGACATCGATGGGAAAGGGCGAAGCGACGCGCGAGCGCATTCTCGAGATCGCGGAAGCGGCGGTGCTCGCGAAGGGCTTCGGCGCCACCTCGATCGAGGAGGTCATTGCCGAGGCCGGACTGACCAAGAGCGGGTTCTTCTATCACTTCAGGGATAAGAACGCGCTCGCACGGGAGATGCTGCGTCGCTACGTGGATACGAATGACCGCCTGTTCGACGAGATCTTCAGGCGCGGACGTGAGCTCTCCGACGACCCGCTGCAGTCGTTCCTGATCTCGCTGAAACTACTCGCCGAAGTCATGGCCGATCTGCCGAACGGCCATCCCGGCTGCCTGATCGCCAGCATCTGCTACCAGGAGCGCTTGTTCGACCGCGACGTTCGCGATCTGACCGCGCAATCGGTCCGGAGCTGGAATGCGCACTTCCGCGAGATTCTCGACGGCATCGCCGCGGTCTATCCGCCCCGCGAGCCGATCGACCTCGACGATCTCGCGGAGATGATCTCGTGCGTGGTCGACGGCGCAATCATCATGTCGAAGACGCTCAACGACCCGAAGCGGCTGGAGCGGCAGATCATGCTCTTCCGCAGCTGCGTGAAGCTGGTCTTCACGCCGCCTCACGCGTCGTGAATTGATAGAACGTGAGCGGACCAGGGCGGCCCGTCCTGCCGCGCTCGCCTGCGGCAGGAATAATTGCGCCCAGGTTGGCAGTCGCCCCCATCATTCTCGCGCAGCCAATCCCAGCGCCTCGGCCATGACACGGAACACTTCGGTATTGTCCATCGAGCCGTGCACGCGCTCGCTCCCCGGGCCCGTCGCCGTGACAATGACGTCCTCGCCCGAATGCACGCTGGCGCCGACCAGCGACGACAGATTGCCGGGGCGCAGCACCGCGCCCGGGACCTCCTTGTATTTCTCGTTGGCCTTGAAGGTGCCGTCGTCGCCGGCCTTGACGGTCGGCTCGTTGGGATTGTCGAGCTTCGGGCGGAACGTCTCATAATGATCGGGCAGGCTCGCCGAGAAGATGGCAAGCCGGCGGCTCACGTCGACGCGTGACGGATAACCTTCCGCATCCGGCGCGGGATAGTTGGGAAATCCGGCCTGATCATAGACCCCGACGCGCTCGCGCAGGGGCACGTTGGGCGTCGTGCCCATGTCGTCGTTCACCGTGCCGACGAGGCTGTTGGGATGATTGTGATCGGCCAGCACCAGGATGAGGGTGTCGTCGCCGCGTGCGCGCGCCCATTCGCGCGTCTGACGCACCGCGTTGTCGAGCATGATCGTGTCGTAGACGGCACGCTCCATGTCGAGCAAATGCGCGTATTTGTCGATCATTCCGGATTCGACCATCAGGAAGAAGCCGGCTTCGTTCTTCGAGAGGATTTTCAACGCCGCCTGCACCTGTTCGGTCAGATCAGGCTGCTCGGGAAATTTCTTGACGCCGCCGCCCTTGAGGAATTTGCGGTCGAGCGCGCCGTCCATGTTGCCGGTGGCGAACAGGCCGAGCAGCTTGCTCGTCTCTTGCTTGGCGGCAGAGGCGCTGAGCTCGCCCGCGGTGGTCGCCACCTGATAGCCGGCATCGCGAAACTTCGCGATGTAGTCGGTCTCGTCCTTGCGCTTGGAGCCGGCAGCCGACTTCGGCAGAAAATTCGCGCTGCCGCCGCCCATCATCACATCCGGCTTTGCCGCGAAGAACTGCTCGACGATGTCGTCGTAGGCGGCGCGCCGGCGGGTGTGCGCGACCATCGCCGCCGGCGTCGCGTCTTCGATCTCGGTATTGGTGACCACACCGATCGCCATGCCGAGCCGCCTTTTGGCAAGGCTGGTGATGGTTTCGACCTTGGGATCGTCGAGCGGGCTCGCGCTGCGGTCGGCATAGACGCCAAGGGCATTGACGGCGCTCTTGTGCCCGGTCGCATAGGCGCTCGCCGAGTTCGCGGAATCCGTAATGATCGAGTCCGAGCCGGCGGTTGCCACCAGCGCCATATGGGGCATGTCGTCGATGGCGAGCTTGCCGCGGCTCTTGCCTTCCGAAATGCCCTTGGACAGGATCCGCGCGGCGACCCGATGCGCCGGCGACATGCCGTCGCCGATGAACAGGATGACGTTCTTCGCCTTGCGCGGGCCGGTGTCGTAAACCGTCCATGTGACGCTGCGCTGGCGCGTGCCGTCGCTCACCTCCACGGCGACGCTGCCCGGCTTGGTCAGCGTGACGTCGCGCAGGACCAGGGCCGACTGCTCCTTGCCGTCCTCGCGCTCGATGAAGGTTCCGGAGCGGCCGAACGCGGCTGCATAATCCGCGCCGTTCACCGTCACCTTCAACTTGGCGGAATCGACCAGCCCGGGGAGCTCGACCTTGAAGTCGAACTTGGCTCCCGCCAGGATCTCGGCGCGATCGATCGGATAGATCGTCTGCGCCGACGATGATGATGCCCAACAGAGAACAATGAGAGAGGCGAGTGCCGATCCCCTGACCATGTGCGATGCTCCGCAATCCCGTTTCCAACAGAAGTGGAAGCGTAGCGGCCGAGAATGACAGCGTCATTAAGCTCGTAGCCCGGATGGAGAGAAGCGCAATCCGGGCTCCGGAAAGCCTCAGCCCTTGTCGCTCTCGAGCCGGAAGATCTGCGAGCCTTCGCTGCCCGACAACAGGCCGGTCTTCGAATAGAGACCGAGCTTGGTGCGGGTGTCGGCGATGTCGAGATTGCGCATGGTGAGCTGGCCGATGCGGTCGGCCGGCGTGAAGGCGGCGTCCTCGACCTTCTCCATGCTCAGCCGCTCCGGCGCATAGGTGAGGTTGGGGCTCTCAGTGTTGAGAATCGAATAATCGTTGCCGCGGCGCAGCTCGAGCGTGACTTCGCCGGTGACGGCGCGCGCGACCCAGCGCTGTGCGGTCTCGCGCAGCATCAGGGCCTGCGAATCGAACCAGCGGCCCTGATAGAGCAGGCGTCCCAGCCGCATGCCGCTGATGCGGTATTGCTCGATCGTGTCCTCGTTGTGGATGCCGGTGACAAGGCGTTCATAGGCGATGTGCAGCAGCGCCATGCCGGGCGCCTCATAGATGCCGCGGCTCTTGGCCTCGATGATGCGGTTCTCGATCTGATCGCTCATGCCGAGGCCGTGACGGCCACCGATCGCGTTGGCTTCGAGGAACAGCGCGACGGGATCGGAGAAGGTCTGGCCGTTGAGCGCGGTCGGCTGTCCTTCCTCGAAGCGCACCACGACCTTCTCGGCCTTGACATTGCAGTCGTCGCGCCAGAACGGCACGCCCATGATCGGGTTGACGATCTTGATACCGCTGTCGAGGCTCTCGAGATCCTTCGCCTCGTGCGTGGCGCCGAGCAGATTGCTGTCGGTCGAATACGCCTTCTCCGCGCTCATCTTGTAGGCGAAGCCTTGCGCGGTCATGAACGCAGACATCTCGGCGCGGCCGCCGAGCTCGTCGATGAACTGCTGGTCGAGCCAGGGCTTATAGATCTTCAGGCCGGGATTAGTGAGCAGGCCGTAGCGGTAGAAGCGCTCGATGTCGTTGCCCTTGAAGGTCGAGCCGTCGCCCCAGATGTTGACACCGTCCTCCTTCATGGCCGCGACCAGCATCGTGCCGGTGACGGCGCGCCCGAGCGGCGTGGTGTTGAAATAGGTGATGCCGCCGGTCGAGATGTGGAAGGCGCCGGACTGGATCGCGGCGATGCCCTCGTGGACCAGCTGCGTGCGGCAATCGACGAGGCGCGCGTTCTCGGCGCCGAACTCCAGCGCCTTGCGCGGGATCTCGTTGTAGTCGGCTTCATCCGGCTGGCCGAGATTGGCGGTGTAGGCGTAGCAGCGCGCCCCCTTCTGCTTCATCCAGAGCAGCGCCGCAGAGGTGTCGAGGCCGCCCGAAAAAGCGATGCCGACTTTCTCACCCTTGGGCAGGCTTTTCAGGATCGTGGTCATGGAGCTTCCAATCGGGTCTCAAGCTGATGTGACGGGTGCGTTCGACCGCGCGAATATCAAATTTCGCGGGGCTCGGCACCCCTTTAATGGCTCAAACCGAGGGCTCGGGACCGATCTTGCGGCCGAACAGGCGCTGGCGCAGCCGATAGGCGGGCATGTTCAGCCGGGACAGGGCGGCATCCACCGCTTCGTCCGAGAACCGCGTCCGCGGCCAGCGGTAAATCAGAGCGTAGGCGAACCAGATCACGACGAAGGTGACGAGGCCGGCGATGGCCACGTCGGTGAAGAAGTGACCGCCGAAGGCCATACGCAGGGCGCTGGTGAGCGCGCCGAAGATGACGGCGCCGGCATAGGCGAGCGGCCGCCACGCCGGCGGGGCCAGCGCCGCGGGCGCCAGCGTCCAGAAGGCGGTCGCGCCCTCGCCCGAGAAGAACGAGCAGTTGCGCGCGCAGCCGCCGCGGGGATCCCACCACGGCACGAATTGCTGGTCGCCGGCAAATTCCGTCACCACCACCGGCCGCGGCCGGCCCCAATAGGTCTTGAAGGTCAGGTTCGTGAGGATGCCGGCCGACATGATCATGGTCACCAGCAAGAAGATGATCGTGCGTCCCCGCACGATTAGCGGCCGGTCCGGCCGGATCATCTTCGCAACAAGCGCCGCGATTGACGGCAGCACGAAGGCCCAGGCGATCCACATCGCCGCATCGCGCGCAAAGCCGGCCCACCCGTTCAGCTTGAGCGGGAACGTCTTGGTCGCGGGATCGAAGAACAGCGATGCGAGCTTGAGGTCGAGCTCGGGATAGAGGCCGAAGACGACGCCGATCACGAGCCACAGCGCCAGGGCAATGAAGAGTCCGGTACGGTTCATGGCGCGCGGTTTAGCGGAGTGGGATGGAGATGAAAACCCCAAGGGAGGTATCCATCCTCCCCTGGAGGGCAGGGGAATCGCATGTAATCCTAAGGCATTGCGATTTGGAGAGAAATCGATTCTGAAGGTGAC
>NZ_LFKZ01000080.1:0-6557 GCF_028128975.1 Bradyrhizobium sp. CCBAU 45321 | reverse complement strand
ACTGGGCAAATCCAATGGCTTGAGCGAACTCAGAACTGGATAAAATCTGGGGGCAAGGTCAGCTTGCCTCGCGCGAGGTAGTGCCAAGCGACGCGGCTCTGATCCGCCCACGTCAGAACGGCATTGCTGGCGAGTTGAGCGCCGTTTTTGCTGACCACCGTGTTAGGCTTGCCGCGCTCGGTGATCAGGCGGCTCCAGTTCCCGTGTCACGCGGGTGCCCGAGAGCGAGGTATCGGCCACCAGCGCCAGACACTCGCGGGTGCTATGGTCGACCACGGTCAGAATGCGGAGCGACGGCCGTCGGTGATCTGATCTGACACGAAGTCGCGCGAGACGATTTTTGGGGGCCGTCGCGCCATCGTCTGGGCCCTGGCGACGAGGTCTTTCCCGCGACGCGACATCAGCCGTGCTGGGTGGTAAAACTGAATATGCGATAGCCTTACAGCAGCTGCCAGAGCACCGCTTTGTGATCGAAGGTGAAGATGGGATGGCGCATGAATGACATTTTGCGCGCAGCGGCACCGCGCGATTTGGTACTCCTCGATTCCACGTCGCGCGCTACTTGTGAGAACAACGACTCTTCAAAGCTGGCTTGACGCGCGCCTTGTTCGTCCACGACTGACCGAGTTCATACTCTTGCCATGGCCGGCGATTACGTAGCGGCGCGTCTTGCGGTAAACTATGCGTTCGATTGCCCAACTCGCCATCGTTCCTCACGGTAGCACCACGACTTGATCCGAACCGCGTTGCCGCGCCCTCTCTACTGCCGCCCTGCGCGCCCTGGGGAACATCAATGGAATCTCCGTCCTGAACTCATAGTCTTTCGCCGAAATACTGGGCGATATGATCCGGAAGCGCCAATAGCGGCGCCCCCTTGGCTTCTTCCCGTACTCGCGCTCCCACCGCGAAGTGTCAATCCGCACATCACTCATGTTGGTGCTGATAGCCTCAAAGATTACAACCTTTCCCAGCGGCCTGCTCCAGGGCGTCAACTCGTTCGGCTGGTCGGCAAGCTCAAGCACCTGCGCTCCGCAAAGCTGCCCCGCGCACCGTTGCGGTCTGGGCCGCAATCGCACACCCACTCGACGCCTTCACCTCCGACAATGTGCCGATTACCTCAGAGCTTCAGGCTATCGAACTTAATGCCATTACTCCTTATTGCGGTCGAGCCATCATCGCATGACGATGAGCCTTTTCTTCCTCAGACAGCACCTTGTTCAGACGTGTAGCCTCTCGGGTGGCTTCATCGCCCCCCTATCACGCAGGTTTCGCCAGTAAGGAGGGCGTGATAGCCTTGGCGTGCTACAAGGGCCGGATCGTTCTTCCAGTTATTGTCAGCAAATGCTGTCGATCCCATGCCGGCCTTAGCATGGAATGCCGTTGCGGTGGCTCCCGGCTGCAAGATGGTGATCCCGACATTCGTGCCAACCAGTTCTTCGCGCAGGCTGTGGCCGAAGGACGACAGGAATGCCTTCGAGGGACCGTAAACTGTCTCATAAGCGTAGGCGTAGTGGCGGAGAGCGAGCTGACAAACAGAAACTTCCCACCCCCGCTCTTGATCATGCCTGGCAGTAGGGCATAAATCAAACGGACCGGGGAGATGACGTCCAAACTAATCAGATCCAAATGCCGTTCCAGCGGAATTTCAAGAAATGCGCCACCGATGGAAATCCCTGCGTTTAGCACCGCAATCTTCAATGGCCGCTCAGTATCCCATACTACTTTGATGACAACTTCGTTGCCCTCCGCCGTAGTCAGATCGGAGCTGAAAGCAATCACCTCAGCGCCGAGCGACCGGAGTTCACTAGCCGCGTGCTGAACACGATCACTGAAACCTGAGATTACCAGATCGTGACCGTCCTTAGCCAGAAGTAGGGCCAGTTCAAGCCCGATGCCGGATGATCCGCCGGTTACAAGAGCAAGCGGTTTTGGCATTCAATTTCCTTTGTCTTGGAAGGCGATTGTCGCGTCGGTTATTCGGGAAGGATTGACTTCGAACTCGGACGAGAGCGCAAAAAGGCCTTGCTAATCGAAAGGGCCGGCGCAGCGAAAAAGGCGGTCAAGCCGCTCCAGGATACGATGGGCCGCGGTGCGGACGCATGGCGTTCAGGCAACTCCGCTGCCGGTCCAAAGCAACCTCTTCGTTTCATGTATCGCCAAGCAATCGGGTTCCAGTCACGCCAGACCTGCTCGGCTCGCGCTGACAACAGTCCGGACACGATTTCCGGCGGACTTCCAAAAACCTCAGGCAGTTTACTGGATAGATGCTCGTCCTTCAGTACGGTCCATTTCGAGTATCCGCCCATCACCGGAGAGGAAAGCGCGAAGACCACCCGACTTATTCGCGCCTCTCTGGTAGGAAACGAACACATCGGGCACGGCTCGACGATCGAATACAAAGTACAATCTGGCAGACGTTTTCGCTTCAGACTCTTTTGTGCCCGAGAAAGCGCGACTAGCTCCGCGTGTCTAGTTACGTCGCCTTCCGACGAAACGCAATTTGTCGCCTCGGCAACGATCTCTCCTTTAGAAACAATGACAGCCCCGAACGGCAGCTCTCCGTGCTCCGCACCGCGCCGAGCGAGCTCTAGGCACCACTCTATCATTGCCAGATCTTGAGCGTAAGCTTCCGGCATACTCATGAGCGTCAGCATCGGTAAGGGAACCACAACCACTGGCCGGACCGGATATTTCCCCAACTGCGATGATGAGAGTATGGACTCGCGTATAGGGTTGATGTTCGTGAGAGGCGGTCTTCATGCATCGCAACGGAGATCATTGTAAATAGCCCAGATGGAGTGCGGGAAATATAGCGACAGATGAAAGCTGGCATAGTGGAGAGAGCAAACAGGGCGTTGCACTCATTGCCACGGATCGCGAGAGAACTAGTCTGATCAAATCGTCACATCGCTAACCGCCTAGGCAAACGAAGTGCTCATGAACGAGAGCAAGGACGCGTTTGGTCCGCTTCCGCCGACGTTAGGCCGCGGATATCCGGATCGGGGTCTTGTCAGTCGTGGCTTGGACGAGCCTAGTGGCATGGATAGCGTCATCCTTTCTTGGTAGCTTTCGCCGGCCGTGGCGATATTGAGACCATCCCATTTAGTTCTGGTTCAGCGATTGGCCCTATCGTAGAGTGTTCAACGCCATTCTTCGTGCCATCCGTCTCCGACCTCGGGCAACTCGCACCCGCATTAGACCGCATCGCGTGACTTACAACCACTACCAGAAACGGTGGTTCAGAGCTGCCCTGATTGTCTAAACCGAGTTTCCGCATCGATAGGTGGAGCCTCTGACGGTGCTAGGCCGCCATGCGGAGTGGTAGCGTAAGCGGAAAGGGGCTTTCAGGTCACTTGGTCTGTCGACCTTTCTCATCGACCACCACCCCGTAACATTCCGCCCTGATCGCCCTTGTTTCAGCTTATCGGACCGTGGGCCTGACCTCGCGGGATGTCAGTAACTTCGTTGCGGCGAAAGCATTGCGCGCTCGGCGGGAAAGCTCGGCGTCACAATCGCTTGATCCTTCCTGAGATCTGAAACTATCCAGCAGCACTTATGCGCTTATTTGAAGTTTCCGGCGTCACCGACGCTGACGTTGACAGTGCAGAGATAACCGTGCGGAGTAAGGAGGCGGCGGAATTTGCTGACTATCTGGCGACGGACTGGCAACCTTGGGACGATGCAAGGAAATTGCCTGCGAGATCAAGGGCGCTCTAAGGGGTAGGGTGCTCGATGGTCACGGCCTCAGGCTGTGAAGCAGCTTTTGTTAGTTCGCATGAGGCATAGCGCTGTACGTCAGGGCTGCGGAGCGCCGGCCTAGACGCCGGCGCATTGCTCAGGTCAGCTGCTAAAATGTGTGCAAGTAGCGGTGAGAGTCGGACTCGCTTCCCCGATGCCGCAACTGCGCGAAGACCGCCGCAAAACAGGGAGCCCAAAAAGGCCGGGCTCGATTGTGTGACCACCGCCGTGTACCACCGATTCGGCCCGCAACGCGGGGCAAGCATCAGAACAGCGAGGCAACCATGGTAAATCCGTTCCCGTCGAAGACCCATATCGGCAACCATATGCTGCATCCGGAAACCCTGATGCTGACCTATGGCTATGATCCGCAATTGTCGGAGGGCGCCATCAAGCCGCCGGTGTTCCTGACCTCGACCTTCGTGTTCAAGACCGCCAAAGACGGCCAGGACTTCTTCGATTACGTCCCCGGCCGGCGTGAGCCGCCAGAAGGCATGGGCGCGGGCCTGGTTTATTCACGCTTCAACCATCCCAACAGCGAGATCGTGGAGGACAGGCTCGCGGTCTACGAGCGCACCGAGAGCTGTGCGCTGTTCTCCTCGGGCATGGCGGCGATCGCGACCACGATCCTGGCCCTTCGTCCGGCCCGGCGACGTCATCCTGCACTCTCAGCCGCTCTATGACGGCACGGAGACCCTGCTGACGAACACGCTTGCGCGTCTGTCGATCGGCGCGGTCGGCTTTGCCGACGGCATCGATGAAGCCCCCGTCAGGCAGGCGCGGAGGAGGCGACGGGGAGGGGACGGGGAGGGGACGGGTTTCGATGATCCTGATCGAGACGCCCGCCAATCCGACCAACGGCCTCGTCGACCTCGCAATGATCCGCCGCATCGTCGATGCCATCGGCAAGGCGCAGGGACACACGCCGATCATCGCCTGCGACAAAACGCTGCTCGGGCCGGTGTTTCAGCGGCCGATCGAGCACGGCGCGGACCTGTCGCTGTATTCGCTGAGCAAGTATGTCGGCGCCATTCCGACCTGATCGCGGGCGCCGCGCTCGGATCGAAAGCGATCATGAAAGGCATCAAGGCGCTGCGCGGCGCCATCGGCACCCAGCTCGATCCGCATTCCTGCTGGATGATCAACCGCTCGCTCGAGACGCTCAGCCTGCGGATGAAGAAAGCCGATGCGAATGCGCGGCTCGTGGCGGACTTTTTGCGCGACCACCCGAAGGTCGCCAAGGTGCATTACCTCGGTCATCACGAGCAGGACTCGCTCTCCGGCGCCGCGTGTTCGCGCGGCAATGCCTCGGCGCGGGGGCGACGTTCTCGTTCGACATCGTCGGCGGCACGGAGGCGGCGGTGAAATTCCTGAACGCGCTGCAGATCCTCAAGCTTGCGGTGAGCCTGGGGCCACGGAATCGCTTGCAAGCCTGCCGGCGACGATGACCCATTCCGGCGTTCCCCGCCGACATTCGCCAAAAGATCGGCGTGCTCGATTCACGAGGGCCGCATAACATTCATTCGGAAATGCCGGCCCGACGTAGTTCAACATTGATCGGGACATCCCCCCGCAACAGTTTTCGAGGGTCACTTTACCGGGTCCACCCTGTACCCTTCTAGTCGTTCTGCACCAGTCCAATGATGTAGACTGGCAGCACGGGCCGATCTGCCGGGAGCAGCCAGTGCGGGGAAACGAAGCGCTCGAACTCTCTAGCGTACGCATCCGGCGTAGGCCGCAGGCTGGTTGGATCATTTCCGTTGCCAACGGCCTGCACACCATCTTCGCCGACGCCATAGACCCAGATCAGGCCGTCCTCGATCTCCATTATAGAACCTGACGAGCTCGATCAGGTTTTCGATGCCAAAGTCGGTGAACGCCGATGGTAATGTCGCGCAGCCAGTCTTCGTCTTCACCGAGGTCTTTTGCGACCTGGGTGAGGGTGGTGACGTGATGAACTTTGTTGACGTGCGTGGTCATGCCGCTCGAGCGGGGAACGCAGATGCCGGCGTCCAATTCCAGGGCAGAAGCTCGTCCAGCCGGTGAGCTGGGCGGACGGCGATGCAGGCAAGGATATCCGTGAGCCAGGCCTGCGGATCGACGCCATTCATTTTGGCCGTGATGATCAAGCTATACATGGACGCCGCGCGCCGTCCGCCGCGATCAGAGCCGCAGAACAACCAGGATTTTCGTCCAAGAGCGATGCCTCGCAAGCCTCTTTCGGCGGCATTGTTGGAGAGACAGACTCGTCCGTCCTGCAGGAACAGCGTGAAGCTCGCCCATCGCTTCAGGATGTAGTTGAACGCCTTGGCCAGGTCGTGCCCACGGGACAGCTTGGCGAGCTGCTCCCGCATATAGACCTGCAGATCCTCGACCAGAGGCCGGCTTAGCGTCCGTCGCATCTCCAGACGCTCTTCGGGGCTCCTGCTTGCCGGTGGCCTTGGGACGCGCATTCTCTTCGATATCGGCCATGGCGAAGAACGGGCGCCGCGCATGGACCCAACACGCCGCTTCCCGGATCGGTCCAGGGTGGCGTCCCGCCAGATAGAGCTGGTTGTACCCGTCATAGGCGTCGGCCTGCAGGATGCCGGCATACCCCGCCAGATGCGCCTGGGGATGCTCGCCCCTACGGTCGCGGGAGTAGTAGAACATCGCCGCCGGCGGCCCGGCGCCGCCAAACGGCCGATCGTCCCGGACGTAGATCCAGCACCGTGCCGTATCGGTCTTGCCCTTGGCCAGCACCGGCACTGTCGGGTGAGTAGGCCGGAGGGATTTCACCTCCAGCCTCTCGCAGAACCGGGCGTGAGACTCTCGCCTCA
>NZ_LFKZ01000079.1:0-6258 GCF_028128975.1 Bradyrhizobium sp. CCBAU 45321 | reverse complement strand
AACTGGATTAAGCCCGGCAAGGTCTCCCCTTCGTTCGTTTGTCCGGTCGTGACTGCGACGTCCAGAATAACGCCGACCTTGTTATCGACGGCAGCGTGCTGCTTGTAAGCGGACTCCAGCCGCCGGTTTCGGGCATTGGTGGCCCATTGTCGCATCCAGATCGGTGGTGCAGATCTTCTTTTGCCGCTTTGCCGGCCCTTCCTCTCAGCCTCGCTTTCATCTTCGCTTTGATTCTCACTCAGCACATCCACCACATGCCTGCTCGGTGAGGCTGTCCCAACTCACGTTGGCGCGGATCAGCGACGCATCGATATGAACCACTTCGGCTTTGCGATCTTGGCCTTCAGACAGGCCTCGACAGTCCGTTTAAAGATCCTACGGAATCGCTCTTATTCCCAGCGCTGGCGGATGCGCGTCAGGCTGGAATGGTGCGGTAGCTACTCGTGCAGGCCATAACCAGCAAACCAGCGAATCGCGATGTTGACCTAAGCCTCCCGCATCAGCCTGCGATCGTGTACATGCCGGTGAGCAGACCCGCCAGCATCAGGCGTACCGCGCCTTCCGGATCCATGCCTGGCCGACCTTCGTTCGCGCAATAGCAGACGGAGACCTCTTTCTTAGCCAAGATAGGTCGAGCACACGATCGACCCGCGGCAGCACGTGCTCATCTGGGACGAGCTGTTTGAGCGAGCCAGTGATGAAGAGCTCCAACCGATCCCGCTCCTTGCGCCCCAGCATCTCGTTTGCTCCGCCGATCGCGAATCGCCGACGAAAACGGAATCAGCCAATTGCAGCTTTCCGACGACCCCGCGTGCACTTCATACGCAACGCGCTGGCGCATGCCGGCAAGAGCGGACGACGCGTCGCCTCCACGTTCATCGCCACTGCCTGCGCCCAGGACGATGCCGAGGCGGCGCGGGCGCAGTGGCGGCGCGTCGCCGACCAGCTCCGCCCCAAGCTGCCGAAGCTCGCCACCTTCCTCGACGAGTGGCCGATGCCGCCGAACGTGGTGACCACACGCCCTCAGCTACACCACGCCAGGGGAGTACGTCATGCCAAGCTGATGATTGCTTGTGGGTGCAAGTCCCATCCGGCCAAAGCCGAAGCAGGCAAGCCGGGACCGAGTCTTGCGGGCGTCGCGGCAACGCGGGGTTCGAAGTGTAGACAGGAGCCATGCGGGGTGCGGGAATGAGCCTCGAAAGGTGGATGTGCGCGGAGACCTGTGTTCCCTAGTCACGAAGGCAGCATGAGCATCGTCGTTATGCGAGACGATGCCGCTCCGTCGGGGTCGATGGCCGCATCACGCATGGAAGGCAATCATCGGAACATGAGAGGCCCGACCAGCTCCGGAAGGCCGGGCGGAGCGCGCACGCAAGCGCCGCAACAATCGCGGAGCGCTAGCGGCGCATCTGCCGCGGATCGAGGTCGTCGTCGACATCAACGACAAGACCTGTCCGTGCTGCAGGGGCGACCTGCACCAGATCGGCGAGGACAGGAGCGAGCGGCTGGACATGGTGCCGGCCCAGTTCCGCGTTGTCGTCACCCGGCGTCCCAAATACGCCAGTCGCGCTTGCGAGGATGGCGTCCTGCAGGCCGAGGCTCCGGCCCGGCTGATCGAGGGCGGACCGCCGACGGAGGCAACCGTCGCCCAGGTTCTGGTGTCCAAATATGCCGATCATCTGCCGCTCTACCGGCAGGCCCAGATCTATGCCCGACAGGGCATCGCTCTCGATCGATCGACACTGGCGGACTGGGTGGGGCATGCCGCCTTCCATCTGCGCCCGCTGCATGAGCGCCTTCTCACGGTGCTTCGCGCGAGGTCCAAGCCGCTCGCCGACGAGACGACGGTGCCGGTGCTCGATCCCGGTCGAGGGCGCACCAAGACCGGCCAGCTCTGGGCCCATGCCGCCGACGACAGGCCCTGGCGCGGCCCCGATCCGCCCGGCATCGCCTATGTCTATGCACCCGACCGCAAGGCCGAGCGGCTGTTCAGCCATGTTGCCGGCTTCAAGGGCGTCGTGCAGGTCGATGGCTACAACGCCTACCCAAAGCTTGCCGAACGTGGCGAGGTCGAGCTCGCCTTCTGCTGGGTGCACATGCGGCGCAACTTCTACGAACTCGCGAGAGCCGGCCCCGCGCCGATCGCAAGCGAGGCGCTGAAGCACATTGCAGCATTCTATGCGATCGAGAAGGAGATCCGCGGTCGCAGCGCGGAGGAACGTCGCCTCGTGCGGCAGCAGAAGAGCCGACCACTGGCCGATGCCTTCGAGGTATGGCTGCGCGCTAAGCTGGCTCTCATCAGCCAGAAGATCAAGCTCGCCGAGGCCATCCGCTACGCCCTCTCGCGCTGGCAAGGACTGACGCGCTTCATCGATGACGGCCGCATCGAACTCGACAACAACACCGTCGAACGATCAATCCGTAGCATCAAGCTCAGTCGCAAGAACGCGCTGTTTGCCGGATCCGACGGCGGTGCCGAACACTGGGCTGTCGTCGCGTCCCTGGTCGAGACTTGCAAGCTCAACGACCACGATCCGCTCGCGTATCTCACCGACGTCCTGACCAGGATCGTCAACGGGCATCCCAACCGCGAGATCGACCAGCTACTGCCCTGCGCCTACCGCGCTCAAGCCCTCCAAGCCGTGGCCTGAGAACGACGCTTACGGAAAGGGTGACGATTTCAATCGTCCATTGGCCCAGATCAGCAATGGCATCGAGCAACTTTGGACCACGATAGACACGATCGGCGAAGATGTGACGCAGGTTGGGAACAGGCGACCAATGATCCGCAACAGCGGGACTGCAAATCCGCTTGGGCCTCCACTTTCCGTGGTCTTCACGCTTTGACTGTCGATAACTCCGGCCGTTGGAGTGGGTTTGCGTCCTTGCCGTTCGCGCATGCGCCGGACCAGAGTGTCATTGATCGCGCCCCACAAGCCAGAACCGCGCCACTTATAAAAATGGTACTGAACAGTCGAGCACGGCGGGAAATCCTTCGGCAGCGCTCGCCATTGGTAGCCGCTGGCTCCAATGTAGAGAATCGCATTCATGATCACGCGCAGACTGATCTTGCGGGGACTGGCATCAACGGCTCGATCAATTCCCATTCCGCGTCCGTCATGTCGCTTGCATAACCAAGTCCATCGCGCCGATATTGTGCGCGGGTGATTTCAGTCCAACACATGTTGTTCTCCCTCGGGTCTTCGCAAACACGAAGGAATCACAACGAACTAAATCACTCAACTTTCTTTTTTGGTCAGGCTCTATGGCACAGCTTACGTCGCGGGAGAGATTCGTGGCGCGGCCCTGTGGCTGCATCCCAACGGGCAGCAAGATGAGGAGGCGTTGGATGCAATCATGGTCTATCCCTGCGCCCGGAGATCACGGAGGATATGGCACACTTGCGGCGGAGAATGGCCGAACATCATCCCCACGAGCCACATTGGTATCTGCCACTCATTCCCGTCGGTCCGAACTGGGTCGGAAAAGGGCTTGGTACGTTGCTGACGAAATACGCCCTTCAACGATGCGATGAGGACGGCATTGCTGCCAACCTCGAAAGCTCGAACCCTGAAAACATTCCCTTTTACCAACGTCACGGCTTCAAGGTCGTTGGTGAGATACAACACGGTTCCTCGCCGCCGCTCACGCCAATGTTGCGAACGGCTTCATTCCGACACAGCAAAGCCACGCCGCCTTATCGGCTCCGTCACCCAGATTCAAGCATAGCTCCGCCTCATCCCGTTAGGATTGATTGGCAATAACCTGACATGACCGCGTTCGGTTGAGGACGGCTTATGTTCGAGGCCAGACAACTGAGCACGTGCGGCGGCTCGCCCGGCCTGCGAAGGGGTCAAATCCACTAAGCGTGGGACATTGCCACGGGCGGCTGCATCGATTGCGGTCGCGCTCCAGACAATTTTGATCTAAGGGCCACAGAAAGCGATGAATGGCGAGACGCGTATGGCAACCGAAACCCGATCCGGCCCAACTCAATTCGCGGACCGCGAACCGATCGATGCCAACATTCAGGATGTCCATGGTGCTGCTCCCCTGTTGCAGAATTTGCGAGACCGCGGCTTGAGCACATCTTTGCCGATCGGATCTATCGCGGCAAACAGCTCGTCAAGCACTCTCCCACTGGGGGCCGTGGACGATCGAGATCGTCGAGCGACCGCCCCGCGTCCAAGGCTTCCACTCCCGCCCAGGCGCAGGGCCGTCGAGCGCACCTTTGCACGGCTCGGCAGATGTCCGCGCCTCTGCAAAGACTTCGAAGGTTCCGCCCCCGCCGAGCTCGCTTGGCTGCTCGTCGGCCATCTCAGGCTCCTCACTCGCCGATTGGCCAGTCCTTGAGACGCTATGCTTTTTGAGTGAGGCCCTTCAGGACAGGCGCTCGGCGAATTTCGAACCTCGACCTCGGGGCTGCACCAACTCGTTAACTTTACGGTTCCGCCTTGACGAGTCCCGTAGCTGCGCATATATGTGGTGCCGTCACGGTATTCTATACCCATATATTGTAGAATGGAAGCTAGAAGGGAACCCAATGCGTCGGCAGCGGCCATTGCGATAGCGCCACAGCCGCAGCGACCCGCTAGCCAGGAGATCTGCCGCGACAGAACACATGTCCTCGGGCCGGGTGCCCCGGTGGATCGCTTGCTGCAGGGGACATTTGCCCGGTCTCCTCGCAAATCGTCCGCACGGTCCCGGCCCCAAATATCGCGGGGGTGCCGGTGTCGCCGTCTTACAACTTCGATCAGTATGGTCATCTCATTGAGCTGCCGAGTGTGCGGCAACCCCGGGCGCAGGCAAAGCCTACCAAGCCTGAGCCGTGTCTTGTGCGGCCCCCAGCATCGCCGGCTCCCCTGCCGAAGCCCCTGGCGCCATCGCCCACGCCGTCTGACATCACCCTCGATTGGTCGCGGGACGACCTGGTGACGTCGTTCGGTAAGTTGACGCTGACCGACCGTTATCTGCTTCCCGGCGAAGGCATCCAGGACATGTTCGCCCGAGTGTCTTGCGCCTTCGCGGACGATGTTGCGCATGCCCAACGTCTATATGATGCGATGTCTCGGCTGTGGTTCATGCCGGCCACACCGGTGCTCTCCAATGGCGGCACCACGCGCGGCCTTCCGATCTCGTGCTTCCTTAACTCAGTGCCGGACTCGCTCGAAGGCATCGTCGGCACCTGGAACGAGAACGTCTGGCTTGCTTCCAACGGCGGCGGCATCGGCACCTACTGGGGCAATGTTCGCTCGATCGGCGAGGAGGCGAGGGGCGGCGTGACCTCGGGCATCATCCCGTTCATCCACGTCATGGACGGCCTCACCCTGGCGATCAGCCAGGGCTCGTTGCGGCGCGGCTCGGCGGCGGTCTATCTCGATATCCACCATCCCGAGATCGAGGAGTTCCTCGAGATCCGCAAGGCGTCTGGCGACTTCAACCGCAAGAGCCTCAACCTGCATCACGGCATCAACGTCACCGACGAGTTCATGCGTGCCGTAGGTGCCGGCACCGCAGTCGCTCTGCGCAGCCCGAACACTAACAAGGTTGTCCGCGAGATCGATGCCCGCCAGCTGTGGCAACGCATCCTTGAGAACCGGCTGCAAACCGGCGAGCCTTATCTCTTGTTCATCGACACCGTGAACCGCGCGCTCCCCAAGCACCAGCGCGAGCTAGGCCTCAAGGTCTCGACCTCCAACCTGTGCAGCGAGATTACCCTGCCGACCGGCATCGATCATCGCGGCGAGGAGCGCACAGCGGTGTGCTGCCTGTCGTCGCTCAACCTCGAGACCTGGGACCAGTGGAATAAGGAGCCCGGCTTCATCGAGGACGTCATGTGCTTCCTAGACAACGTGCTCACCCATTTCATCACGGTGGCGCCGGACGGAATGAAGCGTGCCCGCTACGCCGCCCTGCGCGAGCGCTCCGTTGGCCTCGGCGTCATGGGCTTTCACTCGTTTCTCCAGGCCAAGGGCATTCCAATGGAGGGTGCCGTGGCCAAGTCATTCAATCTGAACATCTTCCGAAAACTTCGTCGCGATGCCGATGCGGCATCCGTGGCGCTCGCTCGCAAGCGTGGCCCGTGCCCGGATGCCCTGGAACGCGGCGTGATGGCGCGCTTCAGCCACAAGATCGCGATTGCGCCGACCGCCTCGATCAGCATCATCTGCGGCGGCACCAGCGCCTGCACCGAGCCGATTCCGGCCAACATCTACATCCACAAGACGCTATCCGGCGCCATCTCGGTGCGCAATCCGC
>NZ_LFKZ01000078.1:0-5774 GCF_028128975.1 Bradyrhizobium sp. CCBAU 45321 | reverse complement strand
GCTATGCTTGGATCTGGGTGACGGAGCCGACCTGAGCTTTTGCTGTAGCACGTCATAGGCCGGATGCAGATGCAAGTCGCTCGCCCGGATCACCCAGTTGCCCAGCGTCCCGCGGCTGATGCTGACGTCGGCGGGCCCTAGCGCGTCCGCCACACGGTACAGCGGCGTGCCGTCGACGTATTTGTTGGCGAGCACCAGCGCCAGCGTCGATGGCGTGGCGACGCTAAGCGCCGGAGCGATTGGCATCTTTGCAATACACGATCTTGGTCTTTTCCGGATGCAGCCGTAGTCCGCATTCCGCAAACCTAGCTTCCAGCGCCCTACACAAGTCACGCGCCTCCGCTTCGCTTCGGCAATGGCCGATGGCATCATCAGCATATCGTTCAAATGGGACACCCCGATATTCTCGGCTCATCCGCAAACCGAACGCATAATGAAGAAAGAGACTCGCCAACAGCGGGCTGATGACGGCCCCCTGCGGAGTTCCTCTTGTGCGCTTGACTAAGCTTTCATCCGGCATGCTCGCGGGCGCTTCCAGCCACCTTTGCATTTACCGTCAGGCCGAGATCTATGTGCGTCAGGGAATCCGGCTTGATCGGTCGACACTGGGCAACTGGTCCGGCCGCGCCTGCTTCCATCTTCAACCGGTCGCGGACCACATGCGCCGCCGCCTGGCCATGGCGGATCGCCTGTTCATGGACGAAACCACGGCGCCGGTACTCGATCCCGGGCGCGGCCAAACGAAGAAAGGCTACTTCTGGGCGGTTGTCTCCGATGACCGCGGCCACAGCGGCCCAAGTCCGCCGATCGTGCTGTTCCGATATGCCCCCGTCGCAGCGGTGCCTTCGGTGAGAAGTTCCTGGATGGCTTCAGCGGACGCTTCCTGCAATGCGATGCCTATGAGGGTTATGGACCTGGCCGAAGTCGCTCGACGGCAAGGGCCATGGAGGCTCGTGCGTTGCTGGAGTCACTGCGCCGACGCTTTTTCAAGTTGGCCCGCAATAGCAAATCGCCGATCGCCGAGGCCGCCGTTCGGCACATCGCACAGCTTTACGCCATCGAAGCCATGGTGCGCGGCTCGTCGCCGGACAGCCATGCAGCAGCTAAGCTTTCTCAACCCACCACCTCAGCGCGGGGCCGTACCCGTATGGGGGGCCCTCGATAAAGAGCAGCGCGCACATCTCGTGCTGCGACTCACCCGACTAATCGCCCGAGCAATCGCCACTGCCGGAGATCACAACGATGAACGAACTGAGCAAGATCACCGCTGGCACATACGCCGATGCGCAATCGTCTACGTGCGTCAGTCCAGTACGACGCAGGTCGAGCATAATCGCGAGTCCACTGCCCGTCAGTACGAGTTAGCCGAACGCGCCGCGCGGCTTGGTTGGCGACGCGATCAGGTGAAGGTCATCGACGAGGACCTCGGTATTTCCGGTTCCGGCCTTTCCGAGCGCACCGGCTTCGCGCGTATGATCGCGGAGGTCGGCCTCGGCCAGGTGGGCATCGTGCTCGGCTTGGAAGTCTCGCGGCTAGCGCGCAATAATGCTGATTGGTACCGTCTGCTCGATCTATGTGGCCTGACCCACACGCTCATCCGTGATGGAGATGGGATTTATCATCCGGGCTTGTTCAATGACCGCCTGGTGCTGGGGCTCAAAGGTACGATGTCAGAGGCAGAGCTGCATGTGCTGCGTGCGCGGCTGCTCGGTGGCATCCGCAACAAGGCCGCACGCGGAGAACTGCACCGCGGGCTGCCGGTGGGTCTGGTACGGGGCGACGCCGACGGGAGGTGCTGTTGCATCCTGACGAGTCGGTGCAAGCCGCGATCCATGCTGTCTTCGACCGCTTTGCCGAATTCGGCTCGGCACGACGCGTGTGGCTGTGGTTCCGCTCGCAAGGCCTGCGCTTTCCGCTGCAGTCCAACAGCCTTGTCGATCTCCGCGGGGTCGCCCCCACTTACACAAAGATCCACCAGGTCCTCACCAACCCGTTCTATGCCGGCGTTTATGTGTATGGCCGCACCCAGCAGACATGCTATCTCGATGCGGGCGGTCGAATCCGAAAGCGCATCAGACAACGCGACCGCGAGCAGTGGCCGGTGTTCATTCGTGACCGTCATGCCGGATACATCGATTGGAATACCTTCGAGGCGAACCAGAAGCGCCTGGCGCAGAACATCCGTCCTCGACCGCACCTGAGCGGGGGTGCCGTGAGAGAAGGCGCACCACTCCTGCAAGGCCTCGCCGTATGCGGACACTGCGGTCGGCGCCTGGCCGTACACTACAGCGGCCGGTTCTCGGCGCCCGGATATCACTGCGCCGGAAAGAACATCGTCAACGGCCGGGGCGAGTACTGCCTCAACATCGGCGGTGTGCAGATTGATGCGGCTGTCGCCCAAGCGTTCCTTGCGGCTCTCGCGCCCGCAGGCCTGGAAGCCTCGCTCCAGGCGATCGAGCAATTCGACGCCGATCACGAGACGACTCTCGCGCAGTTCCGTCGCGACGTCGCTCGTGCGCGCTACAACGCGCAGCGCGCCGAGCGACGCTATCGCGCCGTGGACCCGGAGAATAGACTCGTCGCGCGTGGACCCGCATCAGTCCGATTGGCAGCATAACCGCAAGTTCGCCGCGTTCGGCTTTAGCCAGCAGGCCGGCGGTCAGCCGGCTGCGGATCGTATGTAGCTCAAGCTCGGAGATCGAGCCCTTCAGCCGAGAAGCAACCGTCCGTTGGGAGTGCCCGGATCATAGACACCATCGCGGTCGGCGATCAGGCAGCCACGTAGACCACAGATATCCAGGAGCGGTTACCAGTCGGTACAATTATGCGCCAAGCGGGTCACGTCGATCGACAGGATGAGTCCCACTTCGCTCAGGCCAACACGGCCAACGAGTTCCTTGAAGCCGTTACGCTGTGCTATAGACGCGCCGCTCAACCCGAGATCGGCGTCAATCACGTCGATGGCCGCCTCACGCCATCCGAGTTCGCGAGCGCGCTGGCGAAGCGCATATTGAAGGCGCAGGCTTTCCTGATTGCTTACGACCTGGTGGGGCGTCGACTGCCCGGATGTAGACTACGGCTTTGCGCGCCAAGTGGCTTGATGTGACCAACTCGCACTTCATGCGGGATCTCCGCCAAAATCGCGGCGACGTCTTCGACGATCTGGCGTCGGAGCGCGGGCGTCAGCGTCGACCAAAGATCGGCTGGATCCATGCTCATGTGCGTCGGGACAATCCGCTGTCGACAGAAGCTCGAGTAGAGCCTCCATACTCAGCTTAATCTGATTTGCTTCTTGTTCATAATATTCGATTGCGGTTGCCTGAATCAGGAGACTGCTTCCTGTGCGAAACTCAACTTCATACGAAGCGGGAATGCCGCGCCCTCGCTGGCCGATCTTCCTGATCACTCGATATGAGCGGCCCCACAAAGGATGGTGGGGATCCCGCACCTCGACCACCTCCGGAAATAATTCGTCAGACTCACTATTGGGGACATTCCTCAATCCCCTCGCTGGAAGCGATCGACTGGCGCAATCCGCAACACAGCTGGCGTCCGCAGAGCGCCGGATAGGCTGCGCAAAAATCCTCTGAGATTGTAAAAAGCCCGCGCCAAATCGCAGCTTTTATGATTCTATTGAGGCATAGGAGAAGGCCTCGAAAAGCTGCCGGACGACATTGAAGCGCTGCACGCGGCGTTGCTTGCGGCGCGCGCTGAACTCGCCATCGTGCGCGCCCAGCGTTCCGAGGACTAGGCGCTGATCGCGCATCTGAAGCTGCAGATCGAAAGGCTGAACCACGATCGGCATGGTCCGCGCTCGGAGCGCACCGCACGTCTGCTGGATCAGCTTGAGCTGACGCTGGAGGAACTCGAGACCTCTGCGACCGAGGACGAACTGACAGCCGAAATGGCCGCGGCGCCTACAAGGGGCGCAACGTCATCGAGCGCTGTTTCTGCCGCCTCAAGGATTTCAGGCGTGTCGCAACTCGCTACGACAAACTAGCCACGAACTTCTTGGCTGCCGTCCATCTCGCCGCCATCGTTGCCTATTGGATCAATTGAGTCCGAGCCCTAGTTCTTTCAGCCGCGACGGGGTCATCGTTTTTGAGAAGCGCGAAGGGCAAGATTGGGAGCCACAATCGTTCTTTGCAAAGCTTATCGCCACGTATGCACCCGGCTCGTTGTTTGAGGGCCCGAAAGACCAGGAAGCATTGGAGCCGACCCGAAAGACATTGCCAAAATGAACGCAGAAGACGAGCTGGAGGCGCGGGGCCGTCGATCATCAATAGGGAAGACGAACAGATCGACGATGCTGATACGTCCCATCGCGCGCGTAGAACCGGGCGCGAGAGCCTGTCATTGGTGCTCGAATTCGCCCTTCAAGCGGTAACCCAGACGGTCAACCCGACCGTGGAAACATGGCCGGTTGGCGGTTTACGGCCCTGCGAACACAATTACCGGCGCCATTCGCCCGAGCAAATCCAGCAGATCGCGGCGGCGATCGGACGACCGCCGATCCTTGTGGCGGATGACGGCATTGTTCTCGCCGGTCATGGGCAGCCCGCGGCGGCCATACGGCTCGGCATCCCCCTTACCGACAGGCGAAGCCCTAAAGCTGGCTCGCAGCACGGTCTACTATGAACCTCGGCCAGTTTCGGCCGAGGACCTCGCCTTGATGCGTCGGCTCGATGAGCTGCATCTCGATTATCCCTTCGCGGGAGCGCGTATGCTGCGATCGTTGCTGCGGCGGGAGGGCGTATACACCGGTCGCCGCCACATCGCGACGCTGATGAAGCGCATGGGGATCGAGGCGGTCTATCGTCGCCCGAACACGAGCAAGCGGGCACCGGGTCACAAGATCTACCCCTACCTGTTGCGCGGATTGAAGATCGAGCGGCCCGACCATGCGTGGGCAATGGACATCACCTACATTCCGATGCGGCGTGGCTTCGTCTATCTCGCGGCGGTCGTCGATGTGTTCAGCCGACGGGTCCTGGCCCATCGCGTCTCGACCACAATGGAGGCGGCCTTCTGCGTCGAAGCGGTCCAGGAGGCGTTGGCGAAGCACGGCAGGCCCGAGATTTTCAACACGGACCAGGGCAGCCAGTTCACCAGCCTCGAGTTCACCGATGTGCTGCTGGACGCGAAGATCGCCACCAGCATGGACGGCAAGGGCGCCTGGCGCGACAACGCGTTTGTCGAGCGGCTCTGGCGCACGGTCAAATACGAAGAACTTTATCTCCGCGCCTACGACAGCGTGTCCGAGGCGCGAGCATCAATTGCCAAGTATCTGGCCTTCTACAATCAGGAACGCCCTCACTCGAGCCTTGACGGGCGCACGCCCGACGAGGCTTACTTCGGCACGCAAGCTATGGTGATGGCGGCATGACCGTCGCCGACGATATTGTCGTCGCTCTGGTCGGGCTACGCCCTCCCGACGCAACGACAATATCGTAAAGCCCCGCGTTCAGCATAACCCGGCAGGAATCCGCTTAAATCCAGCGGGGCGCTGTCCAAACCACCGGGGCCAGCTCTATGGGGTTCTTGATGCTTCCGAGTTTGGGTGAACGGGTGTGTGCGGGCATTTCCAACAGAGATCCTACCAGATTCAGGAGGTGATCAGCCTCTCGGTCTACGATAGTGGACGAGCATCTAAATGCGCGCTAGTGGCTAAAAGCCAAATTATACTAGGTAAACAAGGGAATGATCGCTATGGCCGAACCTATCATCAAACTGGGCGCGAAAGGTGATGCGGTAAAGAGGGCGCGAACAAAACG
>NZ_LFKZ01000077.1:0-5187 GCF_028128975.1 Bradyrhizobium sp. CCBAU 45321 | reverse complement strand
TAGATGATCCTTGACTTCCGGGGTGATCTCGACCTTTTCCCGTGCCAGAATCGCGCCGATCCATTCCGTCGCCCATCCGCGCTCGGCGGGATCGTCGATCCAGGCCAACGGTTGCAGGGCGACGGGGTTTTCGTCTCCGTCAGACAATGCACCGCCGAGATCATGCCAGTCGCCACCCATGGCGAGCGCGGCCGCCCGGATCGAACCACCGAAGTCAAACGCAAAGACCTGAGAGTTCGGATAACGCCTGAACTGCAGCGCCATCAACGCGAGCAACACTGACTTGCCAGCGCCTGTCGGTCCCACCACAAGGGTATGACCGACGTCGTCGACGTGGAGCGAAAACCGGAACGGCGTTGATCCCTCGGTCTTGCCGAACAGAAGCGGCGGACCCTTGAAGTGGAGGTCCCTAGCCTCGCCAGCCCAAACGGCCGACATCGGAATCATATGAGCGAGGTTGAGAGTTGAGACCGGCGGCTGCCGCACATTCGCATAGACATGCCCCGGCAGACTGCCGAGCCAGGCTTCAACGGCGTTTACTGTCTCGATCATGCAAGTGAAATCGCGGCCCTGAATGACCTTCTCGACCAGCCGCAGCTTTTCATCGGCAGCATTGGGATCACGGTCCCAGACGGTAATGGTCGCCGTGACAAAGGCTTGTCCGATCTGATCCGACCCCAGTTCCTGCAGGGCGGCGTCGGCATCGAGCGCCTTGTTGTGGGCGTCGGTATCAAGCAGCGTCGATGCCTCGTTGGTCATCACCTCCTTGAGGATGGCGCCGATGGACTTTCGCTTGGCAAACCACTGCCGGCGAATCTTCGTCAGCAGCTTGGTGGCATCGATCTTGTCGAGCATGATCGCCCGGGTCGACCAACGATATGAAAACACCAGGCGATTCAGGTCATCCAGAATTCCTGGGGTCGTCGCCCCCGGAAAGCCTACGATCGTCAGAACCCGCACATTGGCAGAGCCCAGCATCGGCTCGAGCCCGCCGGTCAACGGCTGGTCGGCCAACAGCGCATCGATGTACATGGGAGTCTCGGGCACCCGAACCCGATGTCGTTTGGTTGAGATCGTCGAGTGAAGGTAGGTCAGCGTGTCCTGATCATCGAGCCAGCCGCATTCGGGCATGAACCCTTCAACGAGTTGAAGCACGCGGTTGGTTTGATCGACAAATTCGCGGAGCACTTCGCGGGCGTCTGCTCCAACGGCGCGATCCCGCCCCTCATAGAGCAAACGCTCTGCCCTGGCGGCCCCTTCCTCCGGCGGCAGATAGAGGAAGGTCAGGAAGTAGCTGGACTCATAATGGGCGCCCGCCTCTTCAAACTGGGCTCTGCGTTCGGCATCGACCAGCGCTGACGCAACATCCGGAAAGGTGTTCGGCGGGTAAGCACCCGCAAAATGGCGCTGCGCCTCGACGAAGACCGCCCAGCCTGATCCGAGGCGGCGCAGGGCGTTGTTCAGACGACCGGCGACGGCGACGAGTTCAGCCGGCACCGCGCTGTCTAGGTCCGGGCCGCGGAATTTCGCTGTTCGTTGGAACGAGCCATCCTTGTTCAGGATAATTCCTTCGTCGACCAAGGCTGCCCAAGGCAGGAAGTCGGCGAGTCGCGCGCCCGAAAGGCGATATTCAGCGAGATTCATCATGACCGAGGGCTCAGGTGTTGAGATGACCGGGAATGCGCAGATGTCGGCGCACCACGTCGACGAAGGCGGGATCGCGCTTGGCGGCCCAGACGGCGGCCATGTGGCCGATGAACCAGAGGACAAGACCCGCGATCCAGAGCCGAAGTCCCAGCCCCAGGGCTGCCGCAAGCGTGCCGTTGACGATCGCGACCGAGCGCGGCGCGCCGCCCATCAGGATGGGCTCAGTGAGCGCGCGATGAACGGACACGACAAAACCTGTGACCGGTTCGTCCATCAGATCACCACGCCGCCGCCGAAGGAGAAGAACGACAGGAAGAAGCTTGAGGCGGCAAACGCGATCGACAGACCGAACACGATCTGGATCAGCCTGCGGAAGCCGCCTGACGAATCCCCGAACGCGAGCGTGAGCCCGGTCACGACGATGATGATGACGGCGATGATCTTGGCGACCGGCCCTTCCACCGATTGCAGGATCTGGTTGAGTGGCTGCTCCCACGGCATGTTCGAGCCAGCAGCCCATGCCGGTGCCGACGCCAAAAGAAACGTGCCGGAGGCGGCGAGTAGAACGGCATCTCGAAGCAAACGAAATTGCGGGCGCATGTCAGTCTCCTGCTGATGAAAGGTTGTAGTCGCCGGCGACCCCGAGCCCGGTGACGAGGGCGAGCTCAGCGAGGCGACGGTCAGCGCCGCGCCCCGCAAGCACAGCGACGAGGTTGATGGTCTCTGCGATCAGGGCGCGCGGAACCGTGATGACCGCTTCCTGGATGAGTTGCTCGAGCCGCCGCAGCGCGCCGAGCGCGCTACCCGCATGAATAGTGCCGATGCCGCCGGGATGGCCCGTACCCCAAGCCTTGAGCAGATCAAGCGCCTCGGCACCTCGGACTTCGCCAATCGGGATGCGATCAGGACGCAGGCGCAGCGAGGACCGAACGAGGTCCGATAGCGTGGCCACGCCGTCTTTGGTCCGGAGCGCTACAAGATTGGGCGCTTTGCACTGAAGCTCGCGCGTATCTTCGATCAGCACGACCCGATCGGCAGTCTTTGCCACTTCGGCCAAGAGTGCATTTGTCAGAGTCGTCTTGCCGGTCGACGTTCCACCGGCGACGAGGATGTTCTTCCGTGCGGCGACCGCAATTTTCAGAATCTTGGCCTGCTCCGAGGTCATGATTTCCTTGGTAACGTAGTCGTCGAGCGTAAACACAGCGACAGCGGGCTTGCGGATTGCGAAGGCCGGAGCTGCCACGACCGGAGGCAAGAGACCCTCGAAGCGCTCTCCGGTGCCAGGCAGTTCTGCCGAAACCCGTGGCGCGCCGGCATGCACCTCGGCGCCTACGTGATGCGCAACCAGGCGAACAATGCGCTCGCCATCCGCAGCCGACAGAGTTTCGCCTGTGTCGATCAGACCATTCGATAAACGATCGATCCACAGCCGCCCATCTGGGTTGAGCATCACCTCGATGATCGCTTCGTCTTCGAGGTAGCCGGCAATCGCGGAGCCAAGCGCGCTGCGCAGCATTCGCGCGCCGCGCGAGCTCGCTTCCGATTGAATGGAATGGATTGCCACCGCCGCCCCCACTGAATGAGGCGCCTACGGAGGCCCCTCAGATGGGATTGATTAGAACAGGCACCGATGGACTTGGCGCAACAAGCGGCTTCAGTGATCGTAGACTAGCGTAGAAAAAGAAAAACTGAGATTGATGTTTGAGACCTACTCAATCGTGTCGGTTCGCTGGGAGTGGCCTGCTCACCACTCCGCATCGTCATCCGCGGGCAGGAGGATGACCGAGTCCTCATACAACCCAACCGACTCGACAGCGCAAGAAACATCAGCCGGCTTGAAGAAGAGGATGAACTCATCCACGAAGCGATGGATCGGCACCAGGGCAGCGCGAACCAGACCAACGTCGCGATTTGCAGCGCCACGTTGAGACCAAACGCGACTTGATAGGCTTGGACGGGCCTATGCCCATCATTCGCGGGCCATTGCTCCAGGATAAGACCTGTCGCGTATTGCGCCAGAAATGCCCAACCGAAGTGCAAAACGTTCAGGGCACCATTGGCTCGGCCGGCAAGCTCCGGCGGGAAGTAATCCGCTATCACCGCGAAGCTGACCACTGTCGCCGTTCCGACAATTGCAACAACCGACCAGGGCAGGACGGACGGCAAAGACGCTCGTAGGATCAGGGATAACTCAGCCGCGATGAACAGCACCGCAACCATCGTTAATACCGTCTCCGCGCCGATTCCCTTTCGTTTGATGTGATGGACTGTCATGCCGAACAACCAGGCACCGCCGCTAAGCATAATCGACATTATGAACAGCTGTCTGACGAGACTTGCGCGATCAAGCCCCTCCACGTCGGTCAACCACGGTGATGCCCACAATCCCTGCAGAGACCAGGCTGATCCGACGCACGTCGCCGACAACGGGGCCATTCGCCAGAAGCGCCGATCGCCGAAAACGGAGCTGAGCGTGGCGCGCGCTGCTGATGGGACAATGCCTCGCTCAGGCACTACGACGTAGATGAGAATGGCCGTTGCGCCGGTGGCGGCCGCCAAGATCTCAAACAGCTGCCGCCAGCCCATCCAAGCGAGCAGGTGTTCGACGGGAGCCGTAGCGGTCACCGCTCCTATCGAGCCCAGCATGACCATGTAGCCGTTCAGCAAGGCGACGCGCTCCTTGGGGAACCAAAGGATGATGGACTTCAGTCCTGCCGTGAGCGCGGCCGCCACACCAAGCCCGATCATTGCACGCGCGATCAAAAGCGACAGGAAGTCAGTCGATACCGCGAACAGTCCGGCGCCCACTGCTGCGAGCAATAGCAAAACACTTTGGACGCGACGCGGACCAAATCGGTCCAACAATATGCCGACGGGGATTTGCGCAGCCGCGAAAACAAGGAAATAGACCGACGTAAGCAGCCCGAGGTCGGCAGCCCCAACGCCGGTATCCGAGCTTAGATGGCTGGCGATCAGAGCGTTGATCGTTCGAAACAGATAAGAGAGATAGTACCCAGCTACAAAAGGGACAAAAACGCGCGCGATTCGACGCCATGCTGTTGAGATTTGCATGCTGGCCCCTTTGCTCTCAGCTCGCTCGAGCCGATAGCGCGTCCAGCATTTGTCAGTTCGGCTAAATCGCTGCGGTCGTAGGCTGGCGTAGAAAAAGAAAGACCGGCGAAATGGTCTTTCCACATGGTTCAATCAGGTTTCTTCGACCGGTTCCTGACGGCGGATATCTTCCGGAATCTCGCGCAGAAAGCTTTGCCCTTTTTGCAGGCGGCGCCCTAGCGCCTCGACAAATCCTTCAAAGCGCTCCCTGCCCTTTGCCTGCGCGGCCGCCTGTGCATCGTTGGGCAACGGTGGCGTAATAGTCAGCCAGAACCGAATGAACAGAGCCAAGGTCTCCGCCGTCAACCCAACGTCGCGCTCGAGCCTCTGCACCTGACGCGACAGCCGATCCAGGCGCCGGGTGAATGCTGCCTCCCGCCTATCCGCTCCGTCGGGTGAAAGAAAGGAGGCGACGGCAGCTTCCACAAT
>NZ_LFKZ01000076.1:0-5185 GCF_028128975.1 Bradyrhizobium sp. CCBAU 45321 | reverse complement strand
CAGTTGATCCTTGACCTCCGGCGTTATCTCGACCTGTTCCCGTGCTAGGATCGCGCCGATCCATTCCGTCGCCCATCCGCGCTCGGAAGGATCATCAATCCAAGCCAGCGGCTGCAGGGCGACGGGTTGTTCACCTCCGTCGGACAATGCGCCGCCAAGATCGTGCCAGTCGCCACCCATGGCGAGCGCGGCCGCCCGAATTGAACCGCCGAAATCGAACGCAAAAACCTGAGAGTTCGGGTAGCGCCTGAACTGTAACGCCATCAGAGCTAGCAGGACCGACTTGCCGGCACCTGTTGGCCCGACCACGAGCGTGTGGCCGACGTCGCCGACGTGGAGGGAGAATCGGAATGGGGTCGATCCCTCGGTCCTGCCAAACAGTAGCGGCGGACCCTTGAAGTGCAGATCCCTCACCTCGCCGGCCCACACGGCCGACATCGGAATCATGTGGGCGAGGTTGAGGGTCGACACCGGTGGCTGCCGCACATTGGCGTACACATGTCCCGGCAAGCCACCGAGCCAGGCTTCGACGGCATTCACCGTCTCGATCATGCAGGTGAAATCGCGACCCTGAATGACCTTCTCGACCAAGCGGAGCTTTTCGTCGGCCGCATTGGGATCTCGATCCCAGACGGTGATGGTTGCCGT
The DNA here is from genome assembly GCF_028128975.1 of Bradyrhizobium sp. CCBAU 45321. NCBI lineage: Bacteria > Pseudomonadati > Pseudomonadota > Alphaproteobacteria > Hyphomicrobiales > Nitrobacteraceae > Bradyrhizobium > Bradyrhizobium sp. CCBAU 45321. Next base: position 4,537 of record NZ_LFKZ01000076.1, on the reverse strand, counting down.
GACAAACGCCTGTCCGATCTGGTCGGACCCCAGTTCCTGCAACGCCGCGTCGGCATCAAGCGCCTTGTTGTGGGCGTCGGTATCGAGCAGCGTCGACGCCTCGTTGGTCATGACCTCCTTGAGGATGGCGCCAATCGACTTTCGCTTGGCGAACCACTGCCGCCGAATCTTGGTCAGCAGCTTGGTGGCATCGGTCTTGTCGAGCAAGATCGCGCGGGTTGACCAGCGATACGAAAATGGCAGACGATTTAGCTCGTCCAGAATCCCCGGGGTCGTCGCGCCCGGAAAACCGACAATCGTCAGAACCCGCAAGTGGGCTGAGCCCAACATCGGCTCGAGCCCGCCGGTGAGTGGCTGGTCAGCCAACAGCGCATCGATGTACATGGGAATTTCGGGCACCCGAACCCGATGACGCTTGGTCGAGATCGTCGAGTGCAGGTAGGTCAGCGTGTCCTGATCATCGAGCCAGGCACATTCGGGCATGAACCCTTCGACGAGCTGCAATACGCGGTTGGTTTGGTCGGCAAACCCGCGCAGCACCTCGCGCGCGTCGGCGCCAACGGTGCGGTCGCGACCTTCATAGAGCAAGCGCTCCGCCTTAGCCGCTCCTTCCTCCGGCGGCAGATAGAGGAAGGTCAGGAAATAGCTGGACTCATAGTGGGTGCCCGCCTCTTCAAACTGAGCTCTGCGCTCCGCGTCGACCAGCGCGGATGCGACATCCGGAAAGGTGCTCGGAGGATAGGCTCCTGCAAAATGGCGCTGCGCCTCGACGAACACGGCCCAGCCGGATCCCAGGCGGCGCAGGGCGTTGTTCAGACGGCCGGCGACGGCGACGAGTTCAGCCGGCACGGCGCTGTCGAGGTCGGGTCCCCGGAACTTTGCCGTCCGCTGGAACGAGCCGTCCTTGTTCAGGATGATTCCCTCGTCGACCAGGGCTGCCCAGGGCAGGAAGTCGGCGAGCCGCACGTTGGAATGGCGATATTCGGCAAGGTTCATCATGACCGAGAACTCAGGTGTTGAGATGACCGGGGATGCGCAGATGTCGGCGCACCACATCGACAAAAGCGGGGTCGCGCTTGGCGGCCCAAACGGCGGCCATGTGGCCGATGAACCAGAGGACCAGACCTGCGATCCAGAGCCGCAGCCCCAGACCAAGGGCTGCCGCAAGCGTGCCGTTGACGATCGCAACCGATCGCGGCGCGCCACCCATCAGGATGGGCTCGGTGAGTGCGCGATGAACAGGCACAACAAAGCCTGTGACAGGTTCATCCATCAGATCACCACGCCACCGCCGAAGGAGAAGAACGACAGGAAGAAGCTTGAGGCCGCAAACGCGATCGACAGACCGAACACGATCTGGATCAGTCTGCGGAAACCGCCCGAGGAATCCCCGAATGCGAGCGTTAGGCCGGTCACGACGATGATGATGACCGCGATGATCTTTGCGACCGGCCCCTCCACTGACTGCAAAATCTGATTGAGCGGCTGCTCCCACGGCATGTTCGAGCCAGCCGCCCATGCCGGCCTCGCTCCCAAAACAACGATGCCGAACAGTCCCAGCGATGCACCTCGAAGAAAGCGAAATTGCTGACTCATGTCAGTCTCCTGCTGTTGAAAGGCTGTAGTCGCCGGTGGCACCCAGCCCTGAGACGGTGGCGAGCTCAGCGAGGCGGCGGTCAGCACCGCGTCCCACCAGCACGGCGACGAGGTCGATGGTCTCGGCTATCAGGGCGCGCGGAACCGTGATGACAGCTTCCTGGATGAGTTGCTCGAGCCGCCGCAGCGCGCCGAGCGCAGTCCCAGCATGGATGGTACCAATGCCGCCGGGATGGCCGGTGCTCCAGGCCTTGAGGAGGTCGAGTGCTTCGGCACCTCGGACTTCGCCGATCGGGATGCGATCAGGACGCAGTCGGAGGGACGAGCGGACGAGATCCGACAGCGTCGCCACACCGTCCTTGGTCCGCAGCGCAACGAGATTGGGCGCCCTGCACTGTAGCTCGCGGGTGTCTTCGATCAGCACGACCCGATCGGAGGTCTTCGCCACCTCGGCCAGAAGCGCATTCGTCAACGTGGTCTTGCCCGTCGATGTTCCGCCAGCGACGAGGATGTTCTTCCGTGCGGCAACCCCGTTCTGCAGGGTCTTGGCCTGCTCCAAGGTCATGATGCGCCTGGCGACGTAATCGTCGAGCGTAAACACGGCGACGGCGGGCTTGCGGATAGCAAAGGCCGGTGCTGCAACGACCGGAGGCAAGAGACCTTCAAAGCGCTCGCCTGTCCCGGGCAGTTCTGCCGAAACCCGTGGCGCGCCGGCATGCACCTCGGCGCCTACGTGATGCGCAACCAGGCGAACAATGCGCTCGCCATCCGCAGCCGACAGAGTTTCGCCTGTGTCGATCAGACCATTCGATAAACGATCGATCCACAGCCGCCCATCTGGGTTGAGCATCACCTCGATGATCGCTTCGTCTTCGAGGTAGCCGGCAATCGCGGAGCCGAGCGCGCTGCGCAGCATTCGCGCGCCGCGCGAGCTCGCTTCCGATTGAATGGAATGGATTACCACTGTTCGCCCCACCGAATGAGGACGTCCAACGAGCGTCCTCATGTGGGGATGATTAGAAAAGGCACCGACGGGCTTGGCGCAACAAGCAGGTTCGGTGATCGTAGACTGGCGTAGAAAAAGAAAGACTGAAAACTGGTATCTGACGGCTACTCAGTCGCATTGGCTCAGCGCGAGCTGCTGTTCACCACTCCGCATCGGCATCAGCAGGCAGGAGGACGACCGAATTTTCATACAGGCCAACTGACTCAACAGCGTCGGAGATATTAGCAGGCATGAAGAGTGGAATTGAACTCATCCATGAGGCGACGGATCGGCGCCAAGACAGCACGAACCAGGCCAAGGTCGCGATCTGCAATGCGACGTTGAGGCCGAACGCAACTTGATAGGCCTGGACCGGCCGATGACCATCGATCGCGGTCCATTGCTCAAGGATCAGGCCTGTCACGTATTGCGCCAGGAACGCCCAAGCAAAGTGCAAGACGTTTAGGGCGCCGTTGGCGCGACCGGCAAGCTCCGGCGGAAAGTAATCTGCTATTACCGCGAAGCTGACCACCGTTGCCGTTCCAGCAATTGCGATAACTGACCAGGGCAAGATGGACGGCAGAGGCACTCGCAGGATCAAAGCTAGCTCGGCTGCGACAAACAGCACCGCGACCGTCGCTAATACCGTCTCCGCCCCAATGCCCCTTCGTTTGACGTAATGGACGGTCATCCCGAACAACAAGGCGCCGCAGCTCAAAACGATCGACATTATAAACAGCTGTCTTACGAGGCTTGCGCGATCAAGCCCCTCCACGTCGGTCAGCCATGGTGATGCCCACAGTCCTTGCAGAGACCAAGCTGATCCAATGCAAGTCGCCGAAAATGGGGCCACTCGCCAGAAGCGACGATCGGCAAAAACGGTGCCAAGGGTGGCGCGCGTTGTTGATGGCACAATGCCTCGTTCGGGCACCACGACATAGATGAGAATGGCCGTCGCACCGGTGGCGGCCGCCAGAATCTCAAAGAGCTGCCGCCACCCCATCCAAGCGAGTAGGTGTTCGACGGGAGCCGTGGCAGTCACCTCTCCAAGTGATCCCAGCATGATCATGTAGCCGTTCAGCAAGGCAACTCGTTCCCTAGGGAACCAAAGGACGATGGACTTCAGCCCTGCCGTCAGCGCCGCGGCCACGCCAAGCCCAATCATTGCACGCGCGATCAAAAGGGACAGGAAGCCGGTTGATATAGCGAACAATCCGGCGCCCGCGGCCGCGAGCAAGAGCAGAACACTCTGGATGCGACGCGGACCAAATCGGTCCAACAATATGCCGATGGGGATCTGAGCCGGCGCGAAAACGAGGAAATAGACTGACGTAAGCAACCCGAGATCGGCAGAACCAAGCCCAGCATCCGAGCTGAGATGACCGGCGATCGAAGCGTTGATCGTTCGAAATAGATACGAAAGATAGTAACCAGCAGCAAACGGGAGAAATACGCGCGCGGTGAGACGCCATGCCCCTGAAACTTGCATGCTGGCCCTTCTTGCTCCTCAACTCATTGGAGCGGATAGCGCGTCCAGCTTTGTGTGGGCTTGGCCAAATTGCTGCGATCGTAGGCTGGCGTAGAAAAAGAAGGCGGAAATGGTCTGCCTACGTGGTTCAATCAGGTTTCTTCGGTCGGCTCCTGACGGCGGATATCTTCTGGAATCTCTCGGAGAAAGCTTTGCCCCTTTTGCAAGCGGCGCCCGAGCGCCTCGACAAATCCTTCGAAGCGCTCCCGGCCTTTTGCTTGCGCGGCCGCCTGCGCGTCATTGGGCAGTGGCGGCGTGATCGTCAGCCAGAACCGTATGAAGAGCGCCAAGCTTTCGGCCGTCAAACCTACGTCGCGCTCCAACCTCTGCATCTGACGCGACAGCCGATCGAGGCGCCGGGTGAATGCTGCCTCCCGCCTATCCGCTCCGTCGGGTGAAAGAAAGGAGGCGACGGCAGCTTCCACAAT
>NZ_LFKZ01000075.1:0-4633 GCF_028128975.1 Bradyrhizobium sp. CCBAU 45321 | reverse complement strand
TCCCGATCTCATCGATCTGGGGCGCGTCATGTTCCGCTTGGACGCTCTGGAAGGGATTGCGCGCGAGAAGGCTCAGTCACTCGGCTCCGTCGACAACGCCGAAAACATCGATGCCATCGAGGTCTATCTTGCTTATCAGAACAAGCTACGCGAGCGGCTGGGACTGCAGCACGTCGCACCTATGCGCTTCTTTGAAGTTTCCGGCGTCACCGACGCTGACGTTGACAGTGCAGAGATAACCGTGCGGAGTAAGGAAGCGGCGGAATTTGCTGACTATTTGGCGACGGACTGGCAACCTTGGGACGATGTGGTTTCTCGCATCGCCCCTGACGACCATGCTGCGATGCAGGACCAGCTCATTGATGCAATGGGCGAAGAGTTCGACGGCAGACTGGAGCAACAGCTCGGCGACAGAGGCTTGAGTGGAACTGAATCTGATCTCGTCGAGGATGCCAAGCGAGAATTAGGGGCCGAGGTCCGTAAGGAAATTGCCCGCGAGATAAAGGGCGCTCTGAGGGTAGGGTGCTCAATGATCACGGCCTCCGGCTGTGAAGCAGCCTTTGACCGCAGGAGGCTATTAATTCGCATGAGGCGTAGCGCTGTACATCCGACTGCAGAGCGCCGGCCTAGAGGCCGGCGCATTGCTCGACTCATTCCAGCGGGTATCTCCTAAAAAAGAACGGATAAGGCGCGTAAGCATGCCGCTCAAAGCGACTTGTCGCCCTAGCGCCGCAGGTGGCGCAGACCGAGCTCGATTAAACCGACGTGACCGAGCGGCAGCTGGATACGACCAGTTCGGACCGCCTGGCCTGGTGGTACTCGAAAGCTCGGTGCTCATGAGCCTACTACAAGTGTCCGCGATTGGGAGGAGGTTGACACGCCCTCCCGTAGCATGCACCTTCAGGCCCAGCTCGACGGATAGAGCGGTCGCTGGGCCTTGCGAATCGAGAGGTCTCCATTCAATCAACGATTACAATCGCTTCAATTTCTTGTCCCACGCTCGTGATAACGTGCGGCTCCGCGGTGTGCGTTGCCTGATCATTGAGGCCGATCAGTGCTGGAAGATCCGTTCCACGCGATCATGCTCGAACGGCGGAACCGGAACTCAGGAGGCTGGATCGCAAATCTCTCTACGTAAGAGGACGCGGCCGCTGTTCCCGCGAGCGGCCGGTCCTGCGAGGCCTCGCGCCTCATTTTATGCTTCGTTTGTTATCCGCGATTAGTGCTGTACGCACGCCGGATCGGTCAAACAAAAAAACAGATCGCAGATACCATTCAATGGGTCGTCCGCGCATTGAGGATATGACGTATCGGCTACCTGCACCTTGGTGGCGACGGGTTGAGCGGCGGCCTCAGCAACAAAGGCCGGCACTGCCGCCGTTGCAAGCGCGACGGCGCTTGCAGTTACAAACAGCAATTTTTTCATTCCAGAGTCGCTCCGTTAGATCGACCCCAAGCCGTCCTCACGGATATATGAAGGCGCCGGAAGTGGTAAATTGATTCTCTTGATCCGGTCCATCGAAGGAATGGATGAGTTCGAACATCTGCGCGGCCTCGGTTATGAGTCGCTCGGGAAAGCCTTTATGGTCGGCGTCTCGGCGGCCTCGACGCGGTCATTGAGCGGAGCAATCGGACAAACGCGGTGACTGCATCGTTCGGACCCCAATGACTCGCACTCCTTGGAGACCGGACGTGTGCTGCCCGAGGGGCCGTCACAATCCTGATGAGTGCACAAGCGATCTCTTCATGACCGATGCTACGACTGCAGAGATCGCTGGAATTTCATTGGTGTGTTCGGCTACAGGCTCTGCGCGCAGACATCATGGACTTCATCAGTCGTCACAACGACGATCCCAAGCCGCTCAAATGGACCAAATCCGCCGACGACATCCTCGCTTCCACCGAACGGTTCTGCCGATACAACGCCCAAACTCAGGCTTGGTGATCTTGCGCATTGTTGGTTCAGGACACTAAACTTCTTCGTTCGCAACATTCTCGGGCAGACACCGCGTAAACTGGAATGCCACGTCGACCGAGCCGAAAAGGATCCCGGCCCATGACGTGAAGAGCCAACACTGAGGAGCCAACAATTGGGTCCGAAAAACCTCGGGAGTTTAGCGCGAAGCCCCTCAATTTGAGCCGGCGCGCCTTCCGCATCATCAGCGGCGGATCACTGCCTGATCGTCGATCGCCTGAAGGCGCTCGCTTGTGCCGCCATCCGCCGAGCTGCGCGTGTCGCTGGCGCGTCGATCTCAGCGCGCCTCGATGGTGACACTGCGCGCCGACAGGGTGACCAGACACATGAGTGCGGCCAACATCGCAAATGCGCTCGGCAACCCTGCGAGGTTGGCGAGGAAACCGACGAACCCCGGTCCAACGAGGAGTCCCGCATAGCCAACCGTGGTGATCGCGGCAACCGCTAGACCTGCAGGCATTACCTTCTGAGTGCCGGCCCTCCGGAAGAGAATCGGAACCAGGTTCGATGAACCAAGACCAATGAGCAGGAAACCTGCCATCGCGAAGGGGGCGCCTGGGGCGGCCAGCAGAAGCGCAAAACCCGCGACGGCCATCAGACTGCCGACCACTAGTGTCGCGCGGTCGCCAACGCGCGACACTATGGAATCGCCTCCGAGGCGCCCGACGGTCATGCTAATGGAGAACAGCATGAAGCCGAGTCCACCCTGCGCTTTCGGTACAAGGCCACGGTCCACCAGCAGCAAGGCGCTCCAGTCGAGTATGGCTCCCTCAATAAGAAACGTGATCGCTGCTAATACCGCCAGCAGCACCACAATGGCATGCGGCATGACGAACAAAACCCCTCGCTGAGCTTGCGCTATTTGGGGCAATCGCGACCAAGTCAGCACCATGACGCTCGCCATGAAACTCGAGCAGATCAGGGTTGATGCAAAAGCACCAACATTCGACCAGAGCAATATGGTCATCGCGGCGGAGCCGGCAAAGCCGCCGATGCTGAATTGCGCGTGAAACCCGGACATCAGCGGACGCTTGGCTGCACGTTCCACCTCGACCGCACAGATATTCGCAGCGACATCGATCGCGCCGAGCGAGGCGCCGAAGGCGACCAGCGCGGCCCCGAGCGCCCAAGGCGTATCGGCAACCACCAGGCAAGGAAGGATGGGTGTAAGGCTGAACCCACCGATCAGGATAATCGGTTTACTGCCGTAGCGCGCACTCAACAAGGCGGTCAAAAGCATCGCGAGAACCGAGCCCAAACCTAGGCATAGCAGCAGAAAACCGAGAACGCCCTCGTCGACCGCCAGTCGTTCCTTCGCGAACGGCACCAGCGGCGCCCAGGCCGCCGTACCAAAACCAGCGACAAAAAATGCAAGACGCATCGCGAGCCACGTGGCCGGCCGATCGGCAGACATTTTTAGGAGCTCCGGAGGAAATTGCTAGCGAGCGCAGCGCCCGGGTAATTGCACAGCGTTCCGCCATCTAGGGGGATCGAAACGGAAGAGTCCACCCACCAAAAATGAGGGTGCACTGCGCACAAGCTCTTGATCTATCCAACTTTCTCACGTGCCGGGCTCGATCGTCTCGACCGGCACAGGCGCGCGATGAGCGATCCCGGCCGCCGTCGGTTGCCTCCATTGTGAGCCGTAGATTGCGGAGCTGGCCGGGCTCCGGGCGCTCTAGGTGTGTTAAAGGGGCAGACGTCAGCTTCCGAACGGCTAAGCGGAAATCTTACGATCAATCAGAGCATTACCGCTCGTGGAAGCGGACATCCCGTGTTGCCGCGCCGGATTTTGGAAGCTCCGCGACTCGTCTATTGTTGAGGCTTTCGCAAACCCTTTACAGCCGCGGTGCGACGAGCCCGTCGCGGGAGCCGATCATGTTGAAAGCCACCGAAGAAGAGATCGAGGAAGTCCGAGAATACTTTGAATGGCAGGCGGCCGATCTCGGAGTGACTTTCATGCAGAAGGTCTACTCGGAGACCGTCGGGCACACGCGCCACGATGTGTGGGACATCCACACCAATAAGGATCGCTGGTGGGTCATCACGGGCGGCACGAAGCTCTACTCTCAGGAGCAATTCCCAAGTATGGACCTTGCCCTGACCTTCCATATTGGCCTGATCCTCCGCGTCCCGCGCACGGAAGAACAGCGTGAGAATGATCTACGCATACTCCCGTTCGCTAACGTGTTCGCGAAGATGGAAGAAGCCGGAACCGCCCTGACACAGGCCCAGAGCCTCACTGACTATCAGGCCGTTGGCGTCCGATGCCGCGAGGCGCTACTCGAACTAATCGGCGTCGCGCAGGACTCGGCAAGAGCTATGGCGGAATCTGGGTGATGACGGTGTGAGGAAGGCGGCGTATCGAGGCGGGTGACGAGCCTGCCAGAACCTCTTGAGGAGAGCGATACGCCATGACCGAGACTACCAATGTTCTTGCTTCCGTCAGCCGTCCGCGGTTGATGATCCACTGACCGATATCGTTCGAGCCGGCGCGCGGGACCTGCTTGCTAGGGCGATCGAGATCGAGGTTGGCACGTTTCTGGCCAGCACGGCCAATCTGACGCTGCCCGACGGTCGGGCGCGCCTGGTCCGACATGGGCACGGTCCGGTGCGCGCGATTGCGACCGGCATCGGTCCGGTGGAGGTCGCTCGTCC
>NZ_LFKZ01000074.1:0-3912 GCF_028128975.1 Bradyrhizobium sp. CCBAU 45321 | reverse complement strand
GCCAATCGCGCCAAGATCCTCATCTCGATTGGAAGTCGGGAAATCCGACTGATCGCGAACGATGGGCCATGTGACCTCGCCACTACCGCGATCTGGGGCGATCACGATCCTTTCCAAGGTATTCGCATGGTGCAATTGCATGCTCGGATCCCTTGCGATTGATCGTGCCGGGAACTAAACCAACGCCTAACAGCCGCCGGTGCACTCGGCTAAAAAGAGCACTGGATCCCGAAGGGGCTGCCAAGTGATGAAGAGCGCCACCCCTGCTGAGCAGCCGTCGCGCGAGGACTACCAGCTTGAGAGATCGCAGCGCGGCGCGAGTGCCACGGTAGCAGGCCTGCAACTTTGGCGAATAGGCTCAAACTTTGGAAGCGAAACAAAACCGAAAGACCAAACGAAATTTGCGCACTCTGAACAATGGTGTTGGACCTTTGCGTGCCCCCTGTTAATGGCATCGTCATTTATCGGTTGTATGTTCCGATCCTGGATTGCATATTTTTCCCGTTGACGACCGCCTATTGTTTTCAACAATCATGGTTTGGGCAGTAATGAATAATCGAGGTCGGGTTTGCAATTATTCGACTATTCTAGGCGAACGGGTCGAGGGACTGGTCGCACTGTTTCGAGAACTGCAGACCCTCCGGCGTCGCCTGCAAGCCGCACAGGCGAGAAGCATTGCCAAGATTAACCGTATCCCCAAGGCCAGCCGTAGAAGGAGAGTTCTTCGGCGGAGCTAGCTGCCGCGAGTTCGTAGAGCCGTCAGTGCAATGATCGAACTTGCCACTTCCGCTTTCTAGGAAGCTCGCGCCAGGATCGCTCTACCGAGACTTCATCGTCGAGTACCCGCGCAGCACCGAAGCATTGGAGCAACAGTCGCACAGCTCTTTGGACCGGTGCACGATCGTCAATTTGCGTCGCGTGCGCGATTCAGGCCTGCTCTCTCGTAACGAACCGGACAAATATAGCGCGGCGGCGAGAGTGCTCGCGGTCCTCATCGGATGCTTACTATGACAGAAAACGCCGGGATTCATATCGACAAGCTGATCTATGCGATTGCCTTGCTAGACGGCGCCAAACGCATTCATTCATCTGCACCTGGTGCAGACATTTCCCGAATAGGGATTCCCTTCTACCTTCTCATCGGCTTCAGCATAGAGAACGGTTTGAAAGCTTTGCTGCAATTTCACGGGCAACATCAACGTGAACTGCAGCGGTCCCATGACCTTGCGGATTTGTTAGCAAAGACTGATGGACTCCGTGAGCGCCTTTGGCCTGGCACTGTAAAAGACGTGGAACACCTCAGCCGTTATCACAAGGAGTATTGGTTCAGATACCCCGAACGCGCCGCTACTGCCGACGTCTATAAAGCCGAAAGTGCCTGTATGATGGCCGACCACCTCCTGGTCCAGGTCGCGCATCTAATTGGTTATAGGGGATGACCGTAGGTAATCACCTTACCCAAACGTGCAGGACTGCAGATCGCCATGAAATCACCATCGGCGCCTTTGGCCACGTGCCCACGGCCGTAAGCAGCATGATTGAGGACGAAATTACTCTCATCTTGACCGATGGCGACGACAAATTTGGAGGAGATGGTGCGCGGTTCACTCGGGCAACAGGCCGGCCGATATGGCGCAATCTGAACGAGATCCCGCAGTGATAGTGGGGAGCGCCCCACTACGTCTTGGCTGACGTGCGGAATTTTCCGCATTCTCCGCGGCCACAGCTAAAGATCGAGATAACTCACGTGCGCCTCCCCGGCCGTCACTTGGAGGTGAACGCCGACGACGCTCGCAATGGCAATGGAGATTTCCTCATCCATCTGCTCAACTATGATGGCGACCGACTTGTCGATTTCGATCTCGGCAATAGGTCGAATTGTAACATCCTGTTCATTCGCCATCACGACACGGCCTCCATTTGTGATTGGTTCGGCTGGGGGTGGAGCGGCGAGACCCTATCCGTAAAATCCAATCAAAAGACGGATAGCAAAGAACGCCCCCGCGGCTACCGCTGCCGTCATGGCTATCGCGAAAGCTATTCTAGCGGCTTGGATGGCGGCCCCCTTGGCGTTGATCTTGTCGTCGGCAATCTTGGTAGGCAGATTGGCGTCATGTTGCTGCAGCGCCGCCCTGATTAGAGCGACAGTCTTCTGGCGTCACCCTGTGACACACTCAGCGCTGTCGCAAAGAGCATTCGAATCGTTAGCCTATGAATACAAGCTTCGTTCCGATGTTGTCATCCACATACGTCCCCTGAAGTCTTGACGTGATTCTGTTCCCTTACGAGTGACGGTCGCGAGAAGAGGCATTATTGCCGAAGGCGAGCTGCGACACACCTACCAGGATAGTGGGGGTCCTATGAAGATTACCGGCCTTGCTGTGGCAATACGCTCCGGCGCAGCCCTGCCTTTTGACAAACTGAAGGAACACACTGGCAGAGCAATTTGCCTTTACACGATCCTCTTTACACACGTCTCCACCTCGGCCACTTACAGCGCTTTCTGCGGCGCGGTCACAGGCCCGCCATGGTCGTTGCACTACTGCCGCCATCTCCATAGTTGAGGCCAACGGTGCCGTTCAAGGCCCGGCAAGTTACGCGTTCAACCGCCAAACTGCGATCGGCCACAACGGTAGTTGTCCGGGATTCCCTCAACCTGAGGACAGCTCTAACATAGCTATCGTGTTGAATTTCGGAACCATTTGGGAAGCGCAAACAAGAAAAAAGGAGAATGACAGATGAGCCTGGAGCGCCAGTACCGAGAGTTAGAGGATTTGCGAGAAAAGGTCCGTCAATGGGAACGGAAGAACTCGTGCCGGCGGTCGCTCGAAAGGCAGTCGGTGTGGCAAGAGGTTCTTCTCTCAATTCCGGGACACATCACCTCCGAGCCATGCCTGGTGCGTGATCTCTCCAATAGAGGTGCTGGCATTCAGCTTAATGGACTCACGCTTCTGCCGACCGAGTTTTCGCTTTCTTTCGATGGGTTTCGCACCACCTCTCCTTGTCGCCTCATCTGGCGACAAGGAGACTTCATCGGGGTGGCTTTCCACGACACGGGCCGTTACTCAGCCGTCGTTGAGACAAATACGAGGCCTGTTTTGCCGCACAATAGCACAAGGAGTTGAAACTCACACGGACAACCTCGCGCACTAGCACCTTGTGTCAGCTCCCCGCACCGAGAAAATGAGTAGTTGCTAAATCGCGTAAATTGAGATGAAGACGGCCCCTGGCTGGAGGCAAAGCCCCAGAGGCCGGCTATGCCAAAGACTATTCGTGAACAGCTCGACGAAGTGGAGCGAGAGGTCACACTTTACAATGAATTCGACGAGGCTGAGAAAGCTCGCTTCAAACTTGAGTGTTTCCTTTGGACAGCGGAAGAACGCATCGAATGGCAGGAGACGCAGCGTTCGATAGCCGAGCACCTCAGGGAGCTCACGACAAGCGCACGGCTCTGCTTGACGAGCTTGAAGGATGACTTCGTAACCGACGCACAGATCGAACGTGCGCGACGTTGCTTGGTCTCAAACGAGACTGCCGAAACCGAGCGACCGCGCGCTTATACCGATTGAAGTGGTATCCGCGTACGTCTCGCGGAGGCTGGTAACGAAGCCACGAGCCGGAGGACAACTTGGCTCGGCGTACTGCGGATGATACCCGGAATGCTTCTCTTCTCAAGCACGAGCCGCTCGCTTCGGCACGCGGTCAGATTACGCTAATGAGGCGCACTGTGCAGGGATACCTTACGACGTTACGATGGAAGAGTTCCAGGCGCTGTTATAGCCGAATTGCCACACGTACAAACGTTCCGCGCGCCTGCACTTACTTTGGCGCTGCCTTAGGGCTCGGACTCAATTGATCCAATAGGCAACGATGGCGGCGAGATGGACGGCAGCCAAGAAGTTCGTGGCTAGT
>NZ_LFKZ01000073.1:0-3735 GCF_028128975.1 Bradyrhizobium sp. CCBAU 45321 | reverse complement strand
CTTCATGATCGGGCTGTTGTTGTAAGGGCGACTGTCGGCTTGAGGATGTCAGGCGTGGCAAATGAGGGCCGGGCGTTGAGGGCCGCTGCTACAGCGATATCTCGTCCCGGCGCTGTGGATGCTCAGGCCTGTGCCTTTCGGAAAGTACTGCCGCAGCAACCCGTTGGCCGCCAAGATCGGGGAGCTGACCCTGGAGAGTCGACGTGCACCGAACCAGATCACGCAGTGGAAGGCCCAGCTTCAGGAAGCGGCGGCCGATGTGTTCGCAGGATGTCGGGGGCATCGAGATCGAAGCCGAAGGCCATCTGGCCAAATATGTGGACCAGCAGCAGTCGCTGGGTTTCAGTTCCGTGTCCAGCAAATCCTGCTGAAGGGCTACGTCAGCTTCGCCGAGGAGCACGGCGACCGGCACATCAGAAGTGCCCGGGTCCTGGCATGGGCCGCACGAGCGCCGTCAGCGGAGCAGCGCCGCAACCGGTTGCTTACCGCGCGGCGGTTCGCGCTGGCGATGCATGCCGAGAATCCGCGCCATCAGGTTCCAGCGGCGGATGCACTCGGCCACGCTGTCGTCAAGCGGCGATCGCCTTATATCTATAGTGCGGACGAGATCGCACGATTGCTTCGCGCTGCGGCGGCACTCCGGCCGGTAGGCTCGATCAGACCGACCATGTATGTAACGCTCTTCGGCCTGCTCACCGCTACCGGCAGGCGGATCGCGGAAGCTTTGGCGCTGCGGATCGACGATGTGACTGCCGTTAGCTCGCCGGCGCGTCGCAGCCGCGCGAGAGAAGCGGCATCCCGGCGGTTGGTCTTCACACGATCGCCCGGCTTCCTCGGGATTAGCGATGGCGCTACCACCGTGCATTCGTGGCCGAGCGACCGGATCAGGCGATATAGACCGTAGCCAGTTGGGCCGGCTTCGTAACAGAAGTGGACGTGGTCAAACCGGTTGGCAATCCGCCCTATGACGCGGCGCATGTTGGTGGCGGAAGCATCCACCTCATCGAAGAACCGAACCTCCCCCTCCCGGCCTGCATCCGCAATCGCGACGGCATTTCTCAGCTTGGCTACATCGATTCCGACAAATGCTTCTCTATAATCTGCCACGGCTCGTCCTCCTGTGATGAGGATCGGCTCGGTACGCCCGAGCAACCCTCGGACGCGCAGTGTGGGGCGAGCCACCTCACCCGAGAGCCGGACATACGGTCTACCACTAGACTAGAAATGTCATCGGTGAGAGGACAGCTAGGCTGGCCTGATCGCCCTATGTTCGACCCGCCGGAGGCGCGGTCGATGGTGGGGACGCCGCCGGATAGGCTCGGTTGCTCGGCTTGCCACGCTTCTTCGACAGCAGTGCCGCAGGACCTCCGATCCGATAGGCCTTCAGCAGCCGGAATGCCTGCCGCGATGTGACCGGAAGCAGTTGCGCTGCCATCGCACTGCAATCCGTTCCGCCACAACATCCCGCAACACATGCACCCGGTCGATCTCAGCCCGGCTCATCGACAGCACCGTCATCACTCAAAATCTCCAAGCCTCCTGCCTTAGCCTGAACGCATCTAAGCCGGGCCGGCAAGGGCCCCTGCCCCGCATTAATGGCGCCTTTTGGACGCAGCCAAGGGATTTCAATGATCCTTCGGGTGCTATGAATCCACGGAACGAGAAGTCCTCTGGTCCCCTGTCGCATTCGAGCGGATTCGGGTCGTAGAGCCCTCCACATCATAGCCGCTGAAAACAGCCGCCCCCCATCAAACGCGGCTGTGATCGTCTTGCGCCTGACCGCTCGAAACAGGAAGGGCAGAATCGTATCGTCGACCATGGCCGGTGTGGTTACCTCGATGATGTCAGCGCAGAATTGGTCTCAGCAACCGAATCCCACGTCCCATCGGCGGCTTACACCACATTCGCAGCCACCCACAGGCCCTTCTTGAATAAAGATGGGCTAGATACGGCCGAAAGCCGCCCACACCCCGTTTTCGCCGTCCCAGCTGCCGCGGCTCGCCGCCTTGGAGTACTCCGTGGCGCGCTGCTCGAAGAAATTGGCGTGCTCGACACCATTGAGAATCTCGACAAGCCACGGCAATGGATGCGGCTTGAGCTGGATGAATCCGCCCTCCTTGGCCTCGAAGAAGCCGAAGACCGGGGCAATCCGCAGCTGGGTCAGTCGCCAGTCGGCGACATAGCGGACGTAGGCGTGGATCTGCTCAGCTCGCATGCCCTCGATCTTGCCGAGCCCGAAGGCGAGGTCGACGAAGTTCTCCTCCAGCTTCACCATGGTCTTGGCGACGTCGACGATGTCATCACGGACAGCGCGCGTCACCGCGCCGGTTTCGCGGTGCCATTCGTGAAACAGCATGATGATACCCTCACAATGCAGACCTCTCGTCGCGCACTGACCAGCTTACGATCTGTCCCATGCCGTTCATTTTGTTGTGACGCGGGAAGTGGAGCAGCATGGCGAAGCTCGCGAACAACGCCATGCCTTCGGTGAAGGCGCCGAACATCGCCAAGATCCGAGCGACATCGGCCACGCTGTCGACGCCGAACTCGTGCATGTAGTCCGCCTTGGCGCGCATCTCGGCATAGCCGCGGAATGCCTCGAACTCGGTCTTGGGCATGCCGAGCGTCTTGAGCAGCAGCGCATAGGCGTCGATGTGGACCGTCTCCATGTTGCTGAAGGCCGACATCATCATCTGAACAGTGAGCGGCTGGAAGATCGGGATGTAGCGCTTGAGATAGTTGTCCCCGGCCTCGATGTCCGACTGAGTGAAGAAACGAAAGATTTGGGTGAGCAGCGCGCGCTCGCTGGCGGTGACGCGGTCCGACGCCCAGTCCTTGAGGTCGGCGCCGAGCGGCACCTCCTCGCCCATCCAATGGGTCTGCTGCTGGCGCTTCCAGAGCTCGTAAGCCCAGGCGTAGCGATCGACATCATAGGTTCCGGTCGAGTCGAGCAGCCCCACTCGTCCCTTGCCGATCAGCGTACGCGGATCGACGATCCGAAAGATCGATCACTGACATGCAAGGCACTCCTCATAATCAGTACGCTGCGGCTGCGGCGCCGCCACCTCGTCGCTGTCGCCGGTCTTGGCGAACGACGCGCGCGAGATAGACTTTGAGCGGCAGTAGTAGAGGCTTTTCAATCCGCACTGCCATACCGTGCGCAGGTGGCGGCTGCATCGGCGCAGCGATCTTGGTTGGTGGAAATCGCCAAATGGGTCCGTCCAGTCCTGACGGGCTGCGTGCGCTACTACGGGCGGTTTTATCCCTCGAAGCTTCAAGAGGAGTTGCGCACGATCACCGAGCAGTTGCAGGTCGAGGTGAAGGCGTCGGTGCTGCAACGTGTGCGGTTCAAATATGCCTGCCGTCACTGCGAGCGCACCGCGCTGAACACTCCGATCGTGACCGCGCCGATGCCGGCGCAGCCGCTGCCGGGTAGCGTCGCCACGCCATCGACGCTGGCGCTGGTGCTCGCCAACAAATACGTCGACGGCACGCCGCTGTACCGTGTGGCGGACGCGCTGGGGCGCGCCGACGTCAGCATCAGCCGCGGGACGCTGGGCAACTGGGTGATCCGGGCGAGCGAGTTGCATCTGCATCGGGTCTATGACGCGCTACAGCAAAAGCTCAGGTCGGCTCCGTCACCCAGATCCAAGCATAGTCGGGTGGCGCAGTTTCAAGTGCCGAGGGACATGTCTCGATCCGACGAATCTGCGACTTCTGTTGGCATAGTCATGA
>NZ_LFKZ01000072.1:0-3467 GCF_028128975.1 Bradyrhizobium sp. CCBAU 45321 | reverse complement strand
CGCAGCATCGCCCGTTGTTGATTGTTGCTGGCGCGGGGACCGGAAAGACCCGCGTGTTATCAGCTCGTACAGGTCGTTTAATCGCTTGCGGGGCCAAACCAGGGCGAATGTTTGTCGCAACATTCACTCGGAAGGCGTCCCATGAATTGGTCGAGCGCGTCCAGTCTGTCATCAAGGCCGAATCTGGTGGAGCATCGATTAGCCTGCCTTATACGGGCACGTTTCATTCCATAGCTAACAAATTGCTTAGGGAATTCGCCGCCCAGATCGGCCTAACGAAGAAATTCACAATCCTGGATCGAGACGACGAAAAACACTTGATGGATATCGCTCTAACAGGATCCGGAAAAGCTGGTAGCAAAAAGGCGTTCCTCTCCGCGGACGAATGCTGTGACGTGCTCTCGTACAGCAGGAACGCCAATCTGTCGCTCCAGTCGACGTTGAAGAGGCGGTTTTCGGGATCGATGCGGCATCGACGATCCTTGCCGATCATATTTAAGAGGTACGCAAAGGCCAAGCTTTCGCGAAATTGTGTAGACTATGACGACCTACTTGTTCACCTCAGAACTTTGCTGCGTCGGCCCGAAATCGGCGATGAGCTTCGAAGGCGCTTCGAGTATGTCCTGATCGACGAATTTCAGGACACCAACAGACTGCAGTTCGAGATCATAAAGCTGCTAAAGCCAGACGGGCGCGGTGTGACGGTTGTCGGCGACGATGCGCAAGCCATTTATTCCTTCCGGGCGGCGACTGTCGAAAACATTCGCGGCTTCCCGACGAGCTTTGCATCGGTCGCAAAAGTCATTGCTCTTGAGAGGAACTATCGCTCAACATCCGGCCTACTAAAAGCATCCAACGCCGTCATCTCGCGGGCTGACGGGGCCTTCGAAAAGAACCTATGGTCAAAACGGAAGTCAGACCAACTGCCTCTTTTGACGACAGTCCGAGACGAGCGAGGGCAGGCCAAGCACGTCGTGGAGGGAATTCTGTCCTTGAAAGAGCAGGGTATGCGGCTCAGCCACAGGCCGTCCTCACAAGGACATCGCGGGAGGCTGCTTTTCTTGAAGCTGAGCTTCAGAAAGCAGGAGTGCCGTTCAAAAAATGGGGCGGCCTCAGGTTTTTGGAAGCCGCTCACATCAAGGATGTTGTGTCCATACTTCGATGGCACGAAAATCCGAGTGACCAGATCGCTGGATTTCGAGCTCTCTTACTTTTAGAAGGGGTCGGCAAAGTCACCGCGCATCGAATTTTGAACGACTTCGATGGGATGCCGCCGCACAGGTTATTGGAGCGGGCAGGTGTGCCTGAAGCGGCGCAAAAGCAAGTGGAGAAATTCAGACGGCTTTCGGCAAAGCTAACAGCGTCTAAGTGGCCCGCGTCTTTGGATAGCACGCTGAAATGGTACGGGCGCAGGCTTAAGCAGAACTGTGAGGACAAACTAGAGAGCTGGCTTGCGGACCTTGAACAACTCGGCGGTTCTTGGACGAGACTTCGAATCTGGCCGGGAATTCTTGACCGAGCTTGCCTTGGAATTCCCTGCTGTTGCTGAGCGGCAATATTCGGAAGGAGGCCCCGACGATGTTTTGACTCTCTCGACAATCCACAGCGCAAAAGGATTGGAATGGAGGTCCGTCACAATTCTCAACGTGATGGAAGGCTGTATTCCGTCTGCCCGGGCGAAAAGTAGCGCGGCCCTGGAGGAAGAGCGTCGTCTTTTGTATGTTGCCATGACTCGGGCCCGAGATAGGCTCGAACTGGTCGACCCAAGACGAAACTGTCAACCTGGTCCTCGAAACATACCCGCTGCTACAGTGCTTTTTCGCCCGTCGCAGTTCTTGCCGAGCTCTATTTTGTCGTCTTTCGAGCTAGCAGAGGCGTAGTATTGTCAGACGGGGCTTTACGAAGTAGAGCGGCCGGCGCCGACTCGATTTGCTCTGGGTTTTGCTTGCCAGGTCGGCGCAACCCGCGATGCCGTTGTTGGCTCTCAAGAAACGAAGCAGATCGTTCGCGGCAACATTTCGCGTCAGCGCATATTCCAGTGCGCGCGTCCAACGGCTTCTCATCCGTAGATCGTCGTCGTCGCAGGAGGCGTCAATTATCGTACGGACAGCGTGCTGGCCTGAGCGCACAGAGGCCATCAAAACGCAAGGGGCGATTTCAGCAAGGTTGTCTACCAGGTCGTTCTGGTCGAAATATTCGTACGCACGCAGTACTGACCGAAGGTACCTGTAATCCGAGGTTTTGCTTCTGTCCTTTCGTGCTTTTTCGTAGGACGCTCGAACCAGGGCGATTCGTGCGACGATCCTCTCCTCATTTGTCCGCTTGGTTTTGGCCATAACTAGTTCTCCTCGCGTTGCTTACTCTCAAATTAGCGTCACAACGGGCGAGCAGGTTAGATTAAGAGCGAGCCGCGATCTGGTAGGAGACGATCGCTTGTTCAGGTGCAACACTTCCCGCCTGCAAGCGGCAGCGGTGATGCGTGATCGAAAGCTTGATGCGATTTTGCTCACGTCGAAGGATCCTGGCATTGACAGAAACGCGCAATCTTGCGGGGCTTCTCCATCGGCCTATGCCCTTCAGCTTGCCGCGTCGTTTTAGGCGAAAACCGCAATTCAGAAACGCCCATAATCGTCAGCGTGAGTGCCGGATTGCGCTCACGCGAAGTTGCGGACATCCTCGATGATCTCGCCAAGTACATTCGCGGGAGCCAAAAGACTGCCAAAACGCTACGGGGAAGGAAGGCTCGTCCAGAGAAGATTTACGCGGATCTGTCCTGATACACTTGTCGCCAAATCCGTGCAGGGCCCCATGAAGAACGACCTGCGGAACATCTATCTGGCCCCACACCGGGCCGAAGCTGAAACCGCGATCGATGTCTTCGTCGAGAAATACCACGTCAAATACGAACGTGCGGTGGAGTGCCTGATCAAGGATCGCCACGCGCTGCTCGCCTTCTTCGACTTCCCTGCTGAGCACTGGATCCACCTACGCAGCTCCAAGCCGATCGAGAGCGTCTTCGCCACGGTGCGCCACCGAACGGTGCGGACCAAGGGATCGCTGTCGCAACAAACCGCGAAGCTGATGGTGTTCAAGCTCATCGACGCCGCGTCGAAGACCTGGCGGCGATTGAAGAGCACGAACCAGTTGCCGAAAGTGATCGACGGTGTAAAGTTCATCGACGGAATCCGAGTCATTCCGAACACTGAAAGCCACGCCGCCTGATCAGGCCGCGTCACCCAAAATCAGCCATAGCTCGCAAATCAGAGCAAAAAACGGATATAGACATGGCGATCAACCAAGCAGGCGACAAAGAACGTTACTATGTAACTTGTTGGCACCATTCCAACGGCTACCCAGCCAGCGACGAAATCGCGGCAGTTGAACAAGGCGTTGTCGAGTACGTTGCTCACTTTATGGCACCAGCATCGTTGGTGCCGCGTGCCGGGAAAGGCCTCATCCAGTGCCTT
>NZ_LFKZ01000071.1:0-2990 GCF_028128975.1 Bradyrhizobium sp. CCBAU 45321 | reverse complement strand
AGTCTCACCCTGATCGCCGCCGCGCAGACGCGCTTACGTCGTGGAACCACGCCGCCTGACGGCATCAACTTAGCGCTTAAGAAAGAAAGGCCGCCTACGTTGCCGCAAGCGGCCCAAGTCTAGGGAGGAACGCCCAAGGAGGGCAGCGATAGCGGGGCGCTACCGCACACCCTGAAAATAAGACAATCGTGATCGGCGGCTCAATTGAACGTAGGGAAACGCCGGGCATCTAAAGGGGGCATGGAACGATACCAAGGTTTATGGTGCCCGCGCGTGAAGCCGACCACCTTCGCACTAGGCGCAGGCTGTCATTGCCTATGCATCGCGTCCAGCAGCGGCCAGAAGTTGGTCACCAAACCGTGGCTGTCTTGCCTTGCATTATTCCAACTACGCCGGTGAGAGATTCGCGATGACCTTGCCTGATGCCAGCGCTCGATCTTTCCCTGAGTCTGAGGATGGTACGGAGCGCCGCGCACGTGCTGCATGCCCTTCTGGTCGAGCCACTCGGCCAGATCATCCGACACGTAACTCGAACCATTGTCGCTGAGCACCCTTGGCCGGTGCGCGACGGCGATGTGGTCAAGACCGGAGGCGGCGAGTGCCTGGTCGAGGGTGGCTGTGACATCGGAAGCGCACATGGTGGGACCAAGCCTCCAGGCCACGATGTAGCGCGAGAAGTCGTCAAGCACGGTCGAGAGATAGTACCACCCCCATCCGGTGATCTTGAGGTAGGTGAAGTCGGTCTGCCAGAGCTGGTTGACGGCCGTCGTCTTGTCCTTGAACTCGTTCGCGGCCTTGATCACCACATAGGCCGGGCTGGTGATGAGATCATGCGCCTTCAGCAGCCGATAGACTGACGCCTCGGATACAAAGTACTTTCGTTCGTTGGTGAACCGCACGGCCAACTCGCGTGGCGACAGCTCAGGTAACTCCAGCGCCAGGTCAATGATATGGCCCCGCACATCGTCGGGGATGCGATTCCAGACCCGGTCTGGTCGAGACCGATGATCGGCCAGCGCTTCAACGCCGCCCTCGCGGTAGCGATCATACCAGCGATAGAATGTGGCGCGCGGGATACCGAGCTTGTCCAGCGTGCGTTTGGCCGGAAGATGCGATTGCTCGACCAGCTGGATGATCTCGGCCTTTTCGGAGGCGGGATATCTCATGCCTCGTCCTCCCCATCTCCGTTCATACTTTTTTTGAGCAGACGGTTCTCCAGGGTCAGATCGGCCACGGCCTCCTTCAAGGTCGGCAGCCTCTTGGCGGAGGTCCTTCACCTCGCCGGAGGTCGCAGCTCGCGCCGTGTCGCCGGCCAGGCGGCGCTTGCCGGCCTCGAGAAACTCCTTGGACCAGCCGTAATACATCGAGGCGGCAATACCTTCTCGGCGGCAAAGCTCGGAGATGTTCTCCTCGCCGCGCAACCTTCCAGCGCGGATCTTCTCTTCCGCCGAATACTGCCGGCGGGTCTGGCGCCGAATGTCGTTTAGCACTTGGTCTGCCGGCGCTTTGCCCCGTCCGGATTTCTGCTTCATCCTCGCTCCTGGCGGCTACGATGAACCAGAAATCCTCCCTCGGCGAAATCCTTCAATTTGTCTCACAGAACCTGACGGCGAACAACGCGGCGCTGCGCCCCCTGTAGGAGAAACGAGTAACTTCTAGACTGTGGCCGGAAGGGAGCGGCCGACATGATTTCGGTGGCACGGGCGTTACCATGTTGCTTGTCAACGCGTGCGATGCAAGCACGTGCTGGGGCGTAGGACCGATGTGAGCGATGCGGAATGGTAGCAGCGGCTCGTTCCGGTTGCGGCGTGCCAGCTGTCAGCCCGAACGGGCAGATTGCCGAACTGCGAGCGTACGTGCGTCAGCGCGAGCGTCTGCTGGAGCACGCGGCCTGCCTTCGTAGCTTCGGAATCGTCAGATAGACCTGGGCACTGGCCTGCAGCGTCCGATCTTAACTGCCAGCTCGAGTATCTTGCCGCGCCTTGCTGCGCTCGTACCGGCCAGCCCGCAAAGCCGGTCGGCTTCCGCCTCGAGCATTGGGTTCAACGTCTCTTCCACCGTCCCGCCGACCATCGCGAGGCAAATCTCTCCACAATCGGGCCGAGAATTGTAGCCGGCGCCACCGCGCGAACGCATCATGGATGCGTGTTTAGCTTGTATAATCAGTTCAGGAGCAGGTCGCTAATCCTTTTCGCATCGTGCCGGATCCGTCATCGCCGACTTGCTTCGCGCGAGCGAACCTTTGCGACATGGCCCGAGATCTCCACGACAAGCTCTTCAGCTCAGCGAATGACTTAGTTGATGTTTTTCGCTAGCCTAAGCAGGAGTCGCGAGGGCAAGCGATCCCAGATGCAGATCAAGAGAGTGCGGCTGCCGTAAATGTGTCGAACCATAAGCCGCCCGGCACAGACTGCTCCGGCAGCGCCGACTCCGACGTATCCTGTCAGAGCTTGCAAGACGTCTCCTCCAGGCGATTGGACTTGAGACGGCATAAACGGATCGGGTGAAGGCTCGTCAGGCTCGCCCTAGATTGACGACGGTCGCCCTAAGCTCGTCGAGCATGCCCGCGATCCCATCGACAAGTTCGTCGATTTGGTCCTTATCGACGATTAGAGGTGGGCACATCGCCAACGTATCATCTACATTCCGCAAGATAATCCCTCGCTCGTGCAGCAACCGGGCCGCGATCCTGCCGACGTCGCCCGGAGTAGTAGCGGCGACTTTCTGCTCCTTGTCCAGCACTAGCTCGATTGCCGCAATAAGGCCAACGCCGCGAACCTCACCAACGAGCGGATGGTCACTGAGCGTACGCAGCCGTTCCTGCATATAGGCGCCTATTCGGCCGACATTCGCAATCAGCCCCCGCTCGTCGATGAGTTTAAGAGTTTCGAGCGCGACGGCGGCTCCGACCGGGTGACCGCCGCCTGTGAATCCATGAGCGAGCACTCCAACCTTATTGCTCTCGTCCGCGATTGGTTCGAACATGTAAT
>NZ_LFKZ01000070.1:0-2861 GCF_028128975.1 Bradyrhizobium sp. CCBAU 45321 | reverse complement strand
GGCCCAGCGACGTCTGGAGGCGGTGGATTCAACTCTCGAAGCGAGGGGAGTTCAGTGCTGTCTTGCGTCGGCGAACCCGAGCGGCCTGCATGTGGCGCCGCCCCGAACGCCTCGAGATCACTGGGGGCCGTACTGGCGCCCCTGCCACGACTAGCGCCTTCGGCTTGCCAGGCCAGCTCGCGCACATGCGTTCCCGTAGCAAACACTGGTCCAATCTTTGGATGATGCAGCTCCTGAGGGGCGACCTGAGAGAGTTCTCCAACCAGTTGCCGACCAACGGCGCGTTGTGTCACCCGGTCGATTGCGTCAATGACAGTGAGCCTTGACGGCGGTTCTTCCTCGGCCGAGATCCCCTCGCCTCGACGACCACGCCAAATTGTCACGGGCCTGTCGGGCTCGGCAAGACGAGCAGATGCGCAAGTAACGGCAACGTCGAGGGCCTCGGCCGCAGCGGAGATGGCTGGCCAGCGGAGATCGAAGCCTTGGCTGGGGTCACGACCATTCAATTCTCCCTGTATTGCCTGTTGTATTAAGGAGTTGACGCCGTTTTGCGCGCAACTGGCTGCCGCTCCCCGCAGGTTCAGCAGGGCATCGTGCGAAACAAGCTGGAAGGCATAAGCCACGAAGTTTGCGACCTCACGGGTGTAGCAGTAAGCTGTGTTGGCGTTGGATTGAACCACCGCTTTGTAGGCATCGACCTTGCGATGCGATGAGCTTCCAAGGTGCCCAAAAGCATTCACGCCCGTGTGCGCAGCGAAGCCGAAGGTTACAGCGGCTGCGGTCAGGCTGGGCAACAGACGTGTCAGCTGGCTTGCGGGCACGTCGGGAGTTCCCGCCGTCGCGAGGGCCGCTGATGGCGCCGACCGCTCTCCCTGAAATCCTCTGCGATAAGCCTCCCAATTACCGGTCGCCCACCATGTGTGCACGCCCGCTCTTGCACCCGCGATCAATCCCATCGCCATGTTGACCGCAGCATGTGCTGCCATCGCCGTATCGCTGACCTGTTGTGGCTGTTCCGGGCGACCGGAAAGCACCTGTACCGCCCCCTGGACGAGGCGACCCGCAAAGGCTTCGAACGCCCCCAGCGTTCCGTTCGAGGCCACTAGCGCGGCCGTCCAACACCACCATCGGGCGCCGCCAGCAGGGAGAGCATCTTGCTCCGTCCCTGCGTCCGCATCAGGTCGCGGCGATACGCTGTCCTCAAGCAGAGGCTCCTCTTCGGTGAGTGAGTTTCCCGAGTGCAATGTCACTGTACTGGCAAGTTCATAGACCATCGAAAGTTGTTCAGATGTGCTTTCGTGCGCCGCTCGCTGGTTATCTGCCAGCGTGGGCGGCCCGCTGGTGCTGTCTCGATCCCAAACCCGCACAGCCGTTGGGTCACCTGCGCGCTGAGTCTCAGCCGCAGCTGCGCTATCCACCACATGTGAAATGCCTGTGATCATTTCGCGCTCCGCCCGTCTCGCCAAGCTTTAGCCTGCAGTGCCAAGGCATCCAGCAACGGCGCAAAGGTCGGGGGAGCGATCTGGGCAAACTCGAACTTCTGACCCAAGATAAGGTGTTGACTTAACGGATTGACGAGGAACAGCGGCGCACCAAGCAGGAAGTTCTCGAGGTTTCGGGACAATGCAAGTCCAACCAAGTCATGCTCGGCTGCCGTCGAAAGCAGGCCTGCGTCGAGCAGCACAGCGGCGAGATCATGCCGGTCTCCACAGGGATGAATGAATGTGCAGACGATGTCGTGCACAATCAGCGTTCGTTCCCGAGCGAAGTGACCAACATCGTCCAGCTTCATTGTACTGGAGTAGTGGCTGAGCCACTGAAAGAAAGCACATGCCACAACGACTCTCCATGGTAGTTATTCTCACTTTAACCGTTGCATATCTCAGGTGTGTGACTGAGGTGGCCCTGGTTGTCTGAATAGCAATTCCGCGTCGATTAGTGGAGTGCCTGCCGAGGGTAGGCTGCCGCGCGGAGCGGCAGCGAGTTGAAGTAGGCTTGATCCGGTGTGCTGCCGTCAAGGCTCGAATGTCTACGGCGGCGATTATAGAAGTCGATGTAGCGGCCGATCGAAGTGCGCGCGTCACCGACGCTTTCGTGGGCTCGCAGATAGACCTCCTCATATTTGACGCTGCGCCACAGCCGCTCAAAGAACACGTTATCCCGCCAGGCGCCGCGGCCGTCCATGCTGATGGCGATGCCGTGACTGGCGAGCACACCGGTGAACGCCACTGCGAGCCCTGGTCGGTGTTGAAGATGTCCGGCTTGCCGTGGCGAGCGAGAGCGTCTTCCAGTGTCTCGACGCAGAATGCAGCTTCCATCGTGATCGAGACGCGCCACGACAGCACCCGGCGGGTCGCCCAGTCGAGGACAACAGCCAGGTACACGAAGCCGCGCGCCATCGGGATGTAGGTGATGTCCATCGCCCAGACCTGGTTCAAGCGTGTAATCTCTATCCCGCGCAGCAGATACGGATAGATCTTGTGCCCGAGTTCGGGCTTGGTGGTACGCGGCCGGCGGTAGAGCGCCTCTATCCCCATCCGCCGCATCAGCGTCTTGACATGCCGGCGGCCGATCTTGCACCCCTCGGCAGCCAACACGTCTCGCAACATTCGCGAACCGGCGAAAGGAAACTCCAGGTGCAGCCGGTCGAGCCGTCGCATGATCGCGAGCTCGGCGGGCGACACCGGGCGCGGCAGATAATAGACACTGCCACGGCTGATCTTTAAAACTTCCGCCTGACGGGTGATCGGCAGGTCATGCTCACGGTCGATCATCGCTTTGCGTTCAGCAGGCCGGCTTTGCTGAGCGCGCCTTCTAAAAAACTGAGCGCGGCGCTGCGCGCCCCCTGTGGGATAGAAACG
>NZ_LFKZ01000069.1:0-2766 GCF_028128975.1 Bradyrhizobium sp. CCBAU 45321 | reverse complement strand
TATGAAGGAGCTTACGGAGTGGCACAGCCGCGCTGAGAATCCTCGCCTCCTGATTATCGACACGCACGCCAAAATCAAAGAGCAGCGCAAGGGCAACCAAGATCCATATTTGTCGGACGACTCGGCGATAGTGCCGCTTCAAAAGTTTTCTGGCGAGCACGGTCTGACGACTATCCTCGTCACGCACCTCAGAAAAATGGAGGGTTCGTCTGGCGATCCTATCGAGCAGGTGTCTGGCACCACTGGAATTACAGGTGCGGCGGACATGATCGTCGTGCTCGACCGCGACGAGAAGGGAGCGAAGCTATATGGTCGCGGGCGCGACGCGGAGGAGTAGTACGAGGTCGCCATGGAGTTCGACGGTGGTCTTTGGACCGTGCTTGGCGACGCCGACGAGGTGAAACAATCAGAGCAGCGTATTGTTCGTTTCACTGCCGGCGTCATCCTCATCGGCGGCCTGCTCGACTTCATTGAAGAGACGATCGACGTGCTTTTCGCTGCGTGGCGCAAAACGATGCAGGCGTGCCAGCGCCAGTTCTTCCTCGAGTTTGGCGCCGCGGTCGGCGAGTTGATGGTTCTCCGCCTGCAGCGCAGCAATGCGCGCCAACAGCACCTCAACACTCGGATGGCCGGTTCGATTCATTGGAATCTTGAATCTGAACCGTACCGACGCGTCAACCGCTCAACTCGAGAGCTCAGCCGGCAGCCTGATATTGCCGTACCGGATGGCGGACCATCGCATCGATATCGATGCCGTCAAGGATCCAGTGCAATTGCTCAGTCGTCAGCGTGACGACCGCCTCCTGGCGGCGCGGCCACCGGAACTTGTCCTCGGTCAGCCGCTTCAGGACCAGCACTGAGGCCGTCTTCGCTTGGCTGCAAGATTGGCCGGAGCAGATTGAGCGGACAGTAATTGTCAACACGAAGCTATTGCCCGAGCAGTCGTGTGCTTGACGCTCGCAGCCATCATAGGCTCGTCCGTATTGTTCTCGACGGCAAGCGGCTCACACGGGCCGCTTTTCGTTTTATGGATGGCCGCGCAGTCTCGTCAGCTTTTGGTCAGCCAACGCGGATACGGAGCCCCGGAGTTAGCGGGACGTGGCAGGGACAGCGCGATGGCACCAGAACGGTCAGCGCCGAGTCACGTGCCGCTAGCTTCTATGGTAGTGCGGGCGGGGCAGGGACAGCGTCCTGTCATGCCCCAAGCCAACAGGCGCCGAGTCTCGCCCGCACTGCCTGCGATCCCTCACGGACACTCAGGGAGCGAGAGGAGATTGTCCGGTTGAATTCCGTCCACTGTTGTCTTGATGTACTTGTGTTGGCCGTCGGTCGCGACGATGACCTCGACAGTGATGCCTGATTCTTCGACGTAGTACTCCCACTCGCGGCTTTCGATATCTCGGATAGTCTTCGCGACGGATAGCCTCCATCGCGTTCGGTCTGAATTGAGCCCGCCGACAAATTTGATTCTCTCATGTGCGTTTCGCCTGTCAGACTTGTTTATGCAACGAATGCGCACGCGTTTTGCCATGCGGGGTGTCTCCCGTCTCTGCAAGCTGTCGGACCAGCTTAGAGATTGCCTGACGACGTGGGGCCGACCGGTTCTGGTAGTTGTGCTAGGGCTTTTCCTGATGAATGTATCGTACCGTCGGCTTCTTCCGCTGCTGTGAGGCTGGCTGTGTCGAAGTTGGCGGTGCGTTGCAGGGACAGCGCTCTGCCTCCAACGCTCGGGCGCCGAGTCACGTTGCCGCTAACTTCGACTGCGGATGATCCAAGCAGGCGGTGATCACCAGGGGCGAGGACCCTCGGGAGCGGAAGTCAACGCACCCGCTGCCACTGGCTGATTTTGTCCGGTATGCCCAGGTTTGATGGGTCTCCGGCCGAAGGCCAAGAGCATGTCCCGTTCGCCAAGTCTTCGGCCGCGGAGGCTGGCGAAGCATACCGCCCCAATGTCTCATCATCAAGCGTGACCGTAAAATCCTCCCCAGTGGGAACGATCTGAGCCACCCCAGCGTGAGTCTTGTAGAACCATTTCACCATCTGCGACCCTTCCATGAACGTGCTGTGGTTTCACGTCCGAATGTACCTCGACGGCGCTGAGCATGCTCGCACCACCTTACATTCTCGTCCCCACCAATTCTGGTAGCCGCCCCGGTTACTTGTCCGCGCCATTATCTGGTGGCGCCAGGGAGAACGTGACCCTCTCAGGAGCAAGGTGGCCGGCCTTGCCGTTCCAAGGGGGAGGGCTGGCCACCGATGTTAGCGGTGCGTGGCAGGGACAGCACGGGGCCGACGGATGCACACATTCGAGCAGCACATCACCCCACTGCGGTCGCAAGCGCTTGCGGTGCTTGCAGCCAGTCAGGCCCGTGCGGCCGATCAGTCTCTGAGCCAAGCAGATCGCCAAGTCGCGACGTTTAATGCCAGGAGGCTCAGGCAATGGTAGACATACTCGATTGCGTGAAGCCCAATCTCGCGCCGAAGGAGGCACGGAAGATCGCTGCACGCATACGCGATCTTCTAGGGGTAGCGCGTGAGCACCAACCGGTTCGGGTGGGACCCCTGTGAGACTTTCGCCAGCGTCGCGCCCGCGCTGCTTGCCGGTGCTGGCGCAACATGCGGGCGTCCGAGCCACCGCCGCGAGTAGGAGAGTGACCAGCTATCCTCTGTAGCCAATTAGATGAGCGACCTCCACTAGAAGGTGGCCGACCATCATGCAGGCGCTTTCGGCCTTATAGACGTCGGCAGTTGTGGCGCGCTCAGGGT
>NZ_LFKZ01000068.1:0-2656 GCF_028128975.1 Bradyrhizobium sp. CCBAU 45321 | reverse complement strand
CCGCATCACCTCGGCAAAGTCCTTGTAGAACGGCACGTCTTGCCGAATCGGGACCGACGGCCGCAGCGGCGCCCCTTGCGACGAACTGACAGGGTGGCTTGTTGCCAATCAATATCGATGATACGAAGATAAAGAATGTCGCTGGCTCGCAAACCCAGTCGCGCCAACAGCAGCAGGATCGCCCGATCACGCACGCCAGTCGCCGTGGTCTGATCGCATGTTGCAATCAACGTCTCGACATCCGACGAGCAGATGTATCGCGGCAGCGGCGACAGTCGCCACTGCGGAATGATTGTAAGCGCGTATTTTACCTTTCAATTACCCATAGTTGTTACCTCGATTGCAGCTCCAAGCTCGATGTCGTTCAGCCGCGATAGTCCGGGCCAGATCACGGTATTTCCTGGAGGCGGATCGTTGGCTCGGGCCAGGTATCCTCCGAGCCGCGCGATCTTGACGACATAGTGGGAGAGCGTGCTTCGTCGAGAGCAATCACCACCCCGGTCTTTCACCAAATGGTCAAGAAGCTTCATTTCGGGATCCGTCAGCGCCATTTGCGGTATGGCATTCGGCGAGGAGCGATTGAGCATCGTCATCCAGAAGACGCGCCAACTCACAATGCAGAAGACCGCGATCAGATTGACCAGACGCTCAGCAGTTCGCAATTTTGAGTCCTCTGCTTTGCAGCCCGATTTGAGGATCTTATGGAAGACTTCGATCTTCCACCTCAACGCGTACCATTCGATCTTCTCGATGGCGTCCTTGCACGATTGGACAAGATCGGTGAGGAGCTTCCACTCGATTTTCTTTCGCCGCGTCGGCCTTCCGCGCTCTTGAGCATGGATCACGGTCAGAGTGAGTGCGGGATATTTCGTCTGTTTGCCGACGGCGGCAGGATGCGTATCTTTCGATACCTGATCTCAAGAACGGCGTCGTCGGGATCGCTTTTGTCGTCCTTGACGTTGATCCGATGCAGACCCTTGATCGTAACCTCGTCCATTTCGTCGGCAATTTTGTATGATTGCCATCCCCGGCAAGCCGATCAACACAGGTTCGCACCAGGAAATGCGTTCCAACCTCCTCGGCCAGGCAAAACAGCTCATAGATGTCGCTCTCGCGATCACCAATATGAACGCATCGTCCAGGGGCAGCGAGAAGATCGGTCGATTGCCGTAAATTCTCGAGCCAGCGGATGCTCTCCTTCTGCTCGATCGGCACCCGTGTCGGATTGATCTTTCGTTTCAGCGCCGTCGTCCCCTTGAACTTCTTGCGAGTCCAGAACTTGATTGCCGACAGTCCTAGCGGAAGCCCCTCGGTCGTCACGGCGACACTCGAATGCATCAGGATACCGCACTGCGTGCGTCCTGCCGTCTTGCCCGTAAAGCCGATCAGATCCGGCTTCTCGCGCTTGAAGCTGAATTCCGTCGTGTCATGGAGGACGAGGATCGGTCCCTCCGTCGCCGCTACGCGCCCGCGCGTCGCCTCGAAATGACTCGCCAAGAATATCCGCCTCGTCGACCCGCTCGTTGGAGAAGAAGCGATAGGCGGCCTTCGTGTTGGCCCAATCCTGACAAACCAGCGGGATGCTTTGACCCATGTCGCTCCCCATTTGTGCGAGCAATTTGCAGAACCGGCGACCAAGCCGCTCATCCTTAAACTCGCATCCCGCAACTTCCCGATCAACCCACGTCTGGATACCGGTCGTCAGTCGCTGAGCACGCGCCCACGCGCGTTCCTTCACCAAGCCCATCGAGCACCCCGCGCTTCCGAATCAGGGGCTCAACAACGAATCACAACAGATTCTACTGATTCAAGATTTCGGCCGCGGCGCCTCGCTCAAATCCGACGTCAAATGTGGGTAATTGCAAGGTATTTTACCGCACAGGCTACGCGCGCGGCTGGCCGCGGCGTCGCGTGACGCCGGGCCCCAGCAGTGTCATCGGAACGGCTTGGTTGACCTGAGCGTTCGAACGTCAGCCGCTATTCTCAGCTGGCAGGTTTTTTTGAGCGGTGCAGTTGAACGGCAACAGATCTTCGATATCGGCGTCTGGCGCGCGCTGGGGCAATTCGGTGAGCGCGTGACGTAGCCATGCATAGGGATCGACGCCGCATGCCCGGCATGTCAGCACCAAACTGTAGATCACGGCGCGTGCCTTGGCGCCGGCAACGGGGTCGCTGAACAGCCAACTTTTTCGTCTGGTGCAAAACGGCCTGATGTCGCGCTCCAGAACATTGTTATCGATCGGGGCGAGACCGTCACTGGTGTAACGGGTCAGATAATCCCATTGGTTGCGCGCATAGGCGATCGCCTTGCCGGTCAAGCTTTCGGGGAGGACCTTCGGCGCCTGGTCGTCGAGCCAGGTCCGGAAGGCGGCCAATACCGGCAGGCTATGCTGCTGGCGCAGCCGCAAGGTGTATGCGGCGCGCGTTTCGTCGTCGGGCGGCGTCTGGCGCGCCACCCTCTCGACCTCATACAACGCCTCGAAGAACTTGAGCGCATGCAATGGCGGACCGCCGGGCGTCTTCCTGGCCTTGAGCGCATCGGTAAATTTCCTGCGCGCATGCGCCATACAGCCAAGATGGGTCGCGCCTGTCAGCGTGCCCCAGGCGTCATAGCCGTCGCTCATCAACAAGCCGCGATAGCCGGCCAGGAAGGCCT
>NZ_LFKZ01000067.1:0-2547 GCF_028128975.1 Bradyrhizobium sp. CCBAU 45321 | reverse complement strand
CCGCGCCCGCGCATCGCGTCTGGGCCCTGGAGGGTCTCGGCGTGGGCCTGGCAGGGCTTGCGCCCGCGCTCCAGGAGCGCCTCGTCGTCATCGCCGAGCAGCTTGAGGAGCCCGCGGACCGCGCCGCGGCTCTGCGCGGCCTCGGCCGGGGCATGGCAGGGCTTGCGCCCGCGCTCCAGGAGCGCCTCGTCGTCATCGCCGAGCAGCTTGAGGAGCCCGCGGACCGCGCCGCGGCTCTGCGCGGCCTCGGCCGGGGCATGGCAGGGCTTGCGCCCGCGCTCCAGCAGCGCCTCGTCGTCATCGCCGAGCAGCTTGAGGAGCCCTGGGACCGCGTCTTGGCGCTGGAGGGGCTCGGCGCGGGCCTGGCAGGGCTTGCGCCCGAGCTCCAGGAGCGCCTCGTCGTCATCGCCGAGCAGCTTGACATGCCCGCGCACCGCGGCTGGGCTCTGCAGAGCCTCGGCCCGGGCCTGGCAGGGCTTGCGCCCGAGCTCCAGCAGCGCCTCGTCGGCCTCGTCGAGCAGCTTGCCGCGCCCACGCATCGCGTCCGCGCTCTGCGCGGTCTTGGCGCGGGCCTGGCAGGGCTTGCGCCCGCGCTCCAGCAGCGCCTTGTCGTCATCGCCGAGCAGCTTGACGCACCCGCGCATCGCGTCTTGGCCCTGGAGGGTCTCGGCGAGGGCCTGGCAGGGCTTGCGCCCGAGCTCCAGGAGCGCCTCGTCGTCATCGCCGAGCAGCTTGACGAGCCCTGGGACCGCGTCTGGGCCCTGGAGGGGCTCGGCGCGGGCCTGGCAGGGCTTGCGCCCGAGCTCCAGGAGCGCCTCGTCGTCATCGCCGAGCAGCTTGACATGCCCACGCACCGCGGCTGGGCTCTGCAGGGCCTCGGCGCGGGCGTGGCAGGGCTTGCGCCCGCGCTCCAGCAGCGCCTCGTCGTCATCGCCGAGCAGCTTGACGAGCCCTGGGACCGCGTCTGGGCCCTGGAGGGGCTCGGCGCGGGCCTGGCAGGGCTTGCGCCCGAGCTCCAGGAGCGCCTCGTCGTCATCGCCGAGCAGCTTGACGAGCCCTGGGACCGCGCCCGGGCTGTGGCGGGCCTCGGCGTGGGCCTGGCAGGGCTTCCGCCCGAGCTCCAGCAGCGCCTCGCTGCCCTTGCCGACGGCCTTGCCACGCCCGCGGATCGGGCCCAAGCCTTCGCAGCACTGTTGCGGAGGAGGTGATACATCATTGCTTCGCTCCCGCCGGCTGCGTCGCATCTTTAATGGCAAATTTCAGCTTGAGGAAATCAGTAGGCGTGGTGAACCTGTCCAGGCCTCGGCGACGCGGTGCGTGCTCAAGTCTGCCGGTGTAACCTGTGACCTTGCCCCCAGATTTTATCCAGTTCTGAGTTCGCTCAAGCCATTGGATTTGCCCAGTTGGGCGGTGGCCCCCCCCCCCCCCCCCCCCCCCCCCCCCCCCCCCCCCCCCCCCCCCCCCCCCCCCCCCCCCCCCCCCCCCCCCCCCCCCCCCCCCCCCCCCCCCCCCCCCCCCCCCCCCCCCCCCCCCCCCCCCCCCCCCCCCCCCCCCCCCCCCCCCCCCCCCCCCCCCCCCCCCCCCCCCCCCCCCCCCCCCCCCCCCCCCCCCCCCCCCCCCCCCCCCCCCCCCCCCCCCCCCCCCCCCCCCCCCCCCCCCCCCCCCCCCCCCCCCCCCCCCCCCCCCCCCCCCCCCCCCCCCCCCCCCCCCCCCCCCCCCCCCCCCCCCCCCCCCCCCCCCCCCCCCCCCCCCCCCCCCCCCGTTCCGATGACACTGCTGGGGCCCGGCGTCACGCGACGCCGCGGCCAGCCGCGCGCGTAGCCTGTGCGGTAAAATACGCGCTTACCCAAAATCAGCCATAGCTCCGGTTTTATCGTAAGCGGCAAAGAGACCTTTCAATTACCCATAGTTGTTACCTCGATTGCGGCTCCAAGTTCGATGTTGTTCAGCCGCGATAGTCCGCGCCAGATCACGGTATTTCCTGGAGGCGGATCGTTGGCTCGGGCCAGGTATCCTCCGAGCCGCGCGATCTTGACGACATAGTGGGAGAGCGTGCTTCGTCGAGAGCAATCACCACCCCGGTCTTTCACCAAATGGTCAAGAAGCTTCATTTCGGGATCCGTCAGCGCCATTTGCGGTATGGCATTCGGCGAGGAGCGATTGAGCATCGTCATCCAGAAGACGCGCCAACTCACAATGCAGAAGACCGCGATCAGATTGACCAGACGC
The DNA here is from genome assembly GCF_028128975.1 of Bradyrhizobium sp. CCBAU 45321. NCBI lineage: Bacteria > Pseudomonadati > Pseudomonadota > Alphaproteobacteria > Hyphomicrobiales > Nitrobacteraceae > Bradyrhizobium > Bradyrhizobium sp. CCBAU 45321. The sequence continues at coordinate 318 of NZ_LFKZ01000067.1, read as the reverse complement.
TCAGCAGTTCGCAATTTTGAGTCCTCTGCTTTGCAGCCCGATTTGAGGATCTTATGGAAGACTTCGATCTTCCACCTCAACGCGTACCATTCGATCTTCTCGATGGCGTCCTTGCGCGATTGGACCGGGAGATCGGTGAGGAGCTTCCACTCGATTTTCTTTCGCCGCGTCGGCCTTCCCCGCTCTTGAGCATGGATCACGGTCAGAGTGAGTGCGGGATATTTCGTCTGTTTTGCCGATCTATAGCGCGACAATCAGGATGAGAGCGCGTATTGCCTCACGTATCGATGCTCCCGGGCGCGATCGGTTGCCTCATTT
>NZ_LFKZ01000066.1:0-2461 GCF_028128975.1 Bradyrhizobium sp. CCBAU 45321 | reverse complement strand
TGTGGTTCTGGGCTTTGGTCCCAGCGCCGCGATGCCCATCTTGCGCATCAACCGCTGCACGCGCTTGCGATTGATGCGACAGCCTTCGCCATTGAGCATCGCCGTCATCCGCCGCGAGCCCAGGAACGGCCAGGCCGTGAACAGCTGGTCGATCCGTCGCATCAGCTCAAGGTCGTTGTCATTGGCCGGCCGCGGCGGCCGATACGCTCGATCGCGCAACGCTCAGCAGTTGGCATTGCCGGCGGATCGATAGATTCTCATGATCGCGCTGAAGCAATCCTCGGCGATCCGGCGCGCTCATCTTCCGGACCTCCTGGCTAAGAAATCTCGCTCGACCGTCAATTGTCCGATCTTGGCGTGGAGCTTCTCGACCTCCAGTTCGTGGGCCGCCTCGCCATCCCGACCAGTGCCCGGGTCGAACGCGCGAACCGCTTGATCCTGAAGCTGTTTCTTCCAGGCATAAATCTGGTTCACATGCACCTGGTAGCGCTGCGCCAGATCCGTCACCGTTGATCGTTCTCGCAGCGCCTCCAAGGCGATCTTTGCCTTCAGCGCCGCATCGATTGTCCGTCTCGTCTTCTTCATGGTCCGCTCCGTTTATCAAAAAGGGAACGGCATCCGCACCACCTAAGCCGCCGGTCCAAAATCCGGCGTCCACTTCAAGGAAGTCTATGCGTCCAACCGCCGGGACAATCTTCCGCCCTGATCCCGTCGCGGCAGATCCCACGCGCACGATCGTGACGCTCATTCACGGCAGCCTCCCAGGCCGCCAGATCACGCTTCCGGACGGCACTAAGATCGAGGAGAGCAGTCATCGCCCGATGCCCGCCAGGGCATCGCTCTCGATCGATCAACGCTGGCGGACTGGGTTGTACATTGAGAGCTGCCACTGGTCAGCCATATGGACGTACAGTTGCAAAGTGCGGTCAGTTGCGGCGTCGAGTTTGTGTCAGCAACCAGTCCTGGTAGGTGCGTCGCGCGTCTTCAAAGAGATAGAATCGCTATGTGCCGGGGCTGGCCAGCCGCGGCAAGTCAGCGCCGCAGGCTCAGGTGGCGACTGGAGTTGAGCTTAACGGCGCATCGGTAAGAACAGCTGTGCGCTACTCCTAAGCCGAGGCAAGGCTTCTTTGGCGGCGCGAGCGTGGTAGGTAGACCTCCCAATTTCGCTCGGCGCACTACTTGCTTCGCTTGAGGCGCCAGCGAGCGAGGTTTCGCGCATTTGTTCAAAAGATTTGCCAATTACGAGTATCTCAAGTCTTAGAGAAGCAGCGGATGCGAGCTCCCCAAATGATGCAATTCCTCTTTGGGCCTACAGTTGGTCGGACCGTCAGATTTTCTTGCAGTGGCCAGCCAGTCGCGCACAGGATAACTCCGAGCAGGCACGGGACAGGGTGCTCGCTTGTCCATTCTAAATGTCTCACGATGTTAGCGCTCGATCAATGTTCCCAGAGAGCTCGTTCTGAACCGATGGTGTGATACGACTATGCTGCCCAATTCTCAGCAGGCCCGAGATGCGGCCTATCAGCTCCACGCCTACACAAACGCGCGGTCGCACCAACAGACCGGACCGCACATAATTGACCGCGGCGAGGGCCCCTATGTCTTCGACACAGCGGGAAAGCGCTACCTCGATGCGATGGCCGGTCTCTGGAGTGCGGGACTTGGCTTTAGCGAGAAGCGGCTCATCGAAGCCGCGCATCGCCAGATGCAAGTCCTCCCTTTCTATCACACCTTCGCATCACGATCGAATGGGCCTTCCATTGAGCTCGCCGAGAAGCTCGTGAAGATGTCTCCAGTGCCGATGAGCAAGGTGTTTTTCACAAACTCCGGTTCGGAGGCGAACGACACGGTACTGAAGCTGATCACTTATCGTTCGAATGCATTGGGCCAGCCTCAGCGCAAGAAGGTCATCAGCCGGCTGCGTAGTTATCACGGCGTAACGATCGCCACGGCCAGCCTAACCGGATTCTCGGACATCCACCGTTCTTTCGATCTACCGCTGCCCAACATTCTGCACACTGGCTCCCCGCATTTTTACAAAGAAGGGCGTGCCGGAGAATCCGAGGAGGCCTTTGCGACGCGCCGGGCCGAGGAGCTCGAGTCACTGATTCGGCACGAAGGTCCCGATACCATCGCAGCATTCTTCGGCGAACCGGTAATGGGCGCGGGCGGCGTCATCGTTCCGCCGCCAAGTTACTGGGACAAGATCCAAAAGGTACTAAAAAAGCATAGCATCCTTTTGGTTGCCGATGAGGTGATTTGCGGCTTTGGCCGGACCGGCAAAATGTTTGGTTGCGAAACCTACGACATCGCGCCCGATGTGATCGTAGTTTCGAAGCAGCTCACGTCCAGCTATTTTCCGCTCTCGGCGATCATAATGAATGATTACATGTTCGAACCAATCGCGGACGAGAGCAATAAGGTTGGAGTGCTCGCTCATGGATTCACAGGCGGCGGTCAC
>NZ_LFKZ01000065.1:0-2243 GCF_028128975.1 Bradyrhizobium sp. CCBAU 45321 | reverse complement strand
ATCATCGGCATGCAGGCGCTCGGCCGCCATGACATGGGCTTCGACCAGGCGCAGCAGGGGATCCAGCGCCGCCGCACAGACCGACCCCACGGCGTCCGCCAGGGTCGACAGCGCGATCGGCACGCCTTCGAGGGCGTAGCGCTCGGCCTGGCGGTTTAAGGGCTGATGTTGGCCGTACTTCTCGAACATGATCATGGCCAACAGGCTCGGGCCGGCCCATCCCCGTGCGACGGCATAGAATGGCGCCGGGGCCTGGCTGATCTTCTCGCAGTCGCGGCAGGAGAACTTCTCCCGCACCGTCTCGATCACCTTCCACTGGCGCGGTACCACTTCCAGTGTCCTCGTCACGTACTCGCCGAGCTTGCGCAGACGATTGCCGCCACAGCACTGGCAAGCCGTCGGCGGCTCGATGACGACTCGTTCGCGCGGTAAATGCTCAGGGAACGTCTGTCGTTCGCCGCGCTTGCGCGTAAATCCGCGCCCCGTCGTCGCCTGGCCACAGCGCGCTCTGCCGCCAGCTCGTCTTCAGTGGCGTCACTTTCCAACTCTTCGAAGGTCAAGGCCAACTGCTCGATCAGGCGCGACGAACGCTCCGACCGCTGGCCATAGATCTGATGCCTTAGCTTGGCGATTTGCAGCTTCTGCTGGGCAATCAGCGCTTCGTCCTCAGACGCTTTCGCGCGGGCGACCGCAAGTTCAGCGGCGACTTCCAAACCCTTCGCACGCTCGGCTGCCAGCGCCGCTTTCAGGACGGCAATGTCATCCGGAACAGCGTCGCGCTCAGCATCCATGCGACACAGTGAATCACAGATTGGAAGCGTTGGGACTCCCCAAAAATGCAAAACCTGCTGGATTTTGTACTCAACCTGCGCTTCTCGGTCGCCAGCTCAGTTGTGGATTCCGCCAGTCGATCCCTTCCAGCATATAGGCCATCTGCGCCGCTGAGATCGATACCGCGCCGTCCGACGCCGAAGGCCAGATGAACTTGCCTCGGTCCAGGCGCTTGGCATAGAGCGACATGCCCAACCCATCATGCCAAAGAATCTTGACCAGATCGCCGCTGCGGCCCCGGAAGATGTAGAGATCGCCGGCATGGAGATCGCGCTTCAGGCTCTCCTGAACCGTAAGAGCCAGGCTTCGCATGCCGCGGCGCATATCGGTGTGGCCGGTCGCGATCCAGACCCTGACGCCGCTCGGAATCGGAATCATCGTCGTCGCAAGAGCTCAAGAACCTGCTGCAGCGCCTCAACGTCCACGTCACGGTCAACGCGAACACGACAGCCGCCCCCGAGCTCAATCTCGATGATTCCGGCCCTTGCACGCTGCGCAGGCGGTGAAGACGCCAGTTGTGGTGCGCCGCTCGAGATCGGAGCCGCTACAGGTGTGACCTCGACGGGAACGAGAGCAGGCGCAGCATCGCCGCCCAGTCGCCCCTGGCGCGCTTGTCGTAAGCGCGTATTTTACCGCACAGGCTACGCGCGCGCCTGGCCGCGGCGTCGCGTGACGCCGGGCCCCAGCAGTGTCATCGGAACGGCTTGGTTGACCTGAGCGTTCGAACGTCAGCCGATATTCTCAGCTGGCAGGTTTTTTTGAGCGGTGCAGTTGAACGGCAACAGATCTTCTATATCGGCGTCTGGCGCGCGCTGGGGCAATTCGGTGAGCGCGTGACGTAGCCATGCATAGGGATCGACGCCGCATGCCCGGCATGTCAGCACCAAACTGTAGATCACGGCGCTTGCCTTGGCGCCGGTAACGGTGTGGCTGAACAGCCAACTTTTTCGTCCGGTGCAAAACGGCCTGATGTCGCGCTCCAGAACATTGTTATCGATCGGGGCGAGACCGTCACTGGTGTAACGGGTCAGATAATCCATTGGTTGCGCGCATAGGCGATCGCCTTGCCGCTCAAGCTTTCGGGGAGGACCTTCGGCGCCTGGTCGTCGAGCCAGGTCCGGAAGGCGGCCAATACCGGCAGGCTATGCTGCTGGCGCAGCCGCAAGATGTATGCGGCGCGCGTTTCGTCGTCGGGCGGCGTCTGGCGCGCCACCCTCTCGACCTCATACAACGCCTCGAAGAACTTGTGCGCCTGCAATGGCGGACCGCCGGGCGTCTTCCTGGCCTTGAGCGCATCGGTAAATTTCCTGCGCGCATGCGCCATACAGCCAAGATGGTCGCGCCTGTCAGCGTGCCCCAGGCGTCATAGCCGTCGCTCATCAACAAGCCGCGATAGCCGGCCAGGAAGGCCT
>NZ_LFKZ01000064.1:0-2027 GCF_028128975.1 Bradyrhizobium sp. CCBAU 45321 | reverse complement strand
GCCAAATTTGCAAGCCGATTGACACTCCGGCGAGACAAAGCCCTTGCCGCGCCTGCGTACGCGCCCCCTGGGCACGCGCAACACACGTCCGGTTCGCAAGCAGGCCGTCAGTTCGCTGCGTAGTACACCGCGGCCCTGAACGAAGAGAGCCTGATAGATGGCTTCGTGGCTGATGCGCATCGTCTTGTCGTCCGGGAAGTCGATCGGCAAGCGTCGGGCAATCTGCTCAGGGCTCCATGCTTTGGCCCATCGCCGATCCTTTCGCCGGCCATGCCGGCGGCCGTTCCACCGAACGGGGGGCCAGCAATACAAGCTCCGCTCGGGGCTACGACCCTGCCGGCAAGTCTCTCCTCCACATAAGTGCGCAAGGCTACGTTGGGCGCAAGCTTGGTCGGCTCGGGCCGGCGGGCAGATCGGTCTGCATGCCATTGGGCAGTTGTTGCCCGATAATCCAACCCGCCGCCGCGGGTGGCCGCGTTTCGCCGCAATTCACGGGAGACAGTCGAAGCAGCCCGTCCCAAGCGGCGCCCAATCTCCCGTATGGAATGGCCCTGCACTTTTAGAAGGGCAATTTCCTCGCGTTCAGCCAATGAAAGATAGCGCCCGGAGAGAGGCTTGGCCGAAGATCTGAACATCGCTGGTCGCATGCCGCCTGCCTTTCGGAACAATCTGCTTCCGACAGGTTGGGATAATCCGGCCTCAAACGCAGCATCTTCGCTGCTCTGCCCTGTGGCAATCGCCTTCCAAAATCTATTCTGTTCATCGCGTCCGGCCGCAGACGGCCGGCCTGGCGATGGCAATGGCGCTCTTCCTGACCGCGCCGAACGTCGACTTATATCTTTCATCGCAACCTCCACTTCAGGGTGTTGCGACGACCGTTTGAATCCGCCCAATACGTATCCATTAAGTACACCGAGCGCCTGGCTGAAGCTGGTGTCGAGCCTTCTGTCGGCAGTGTCGGAGATTCCTACGACAACGCTCTCGCCAAAACCATCAACGGTCTCTACAAAGGCCGAGGTGATCCATCGGCGCGGGCCATGGCTCAGCTTCGAGGCTGTCGAGTTCGCCACCCTCGAATGGGTCGATTGGTTCAATAACCGACGGCTCCTGGAGCCCATCGGAAACATCCCCCCGGGCCGAAGCCGAGCAACGCTACTATGACATGCTGAAACAATCGGCCATGGCGGCATAACTTAAACCAAATGGCCTCCGGCAAACCCGGGGGGTCAGAATCCGATATAGCTCATTCCGACTGTCAATCGGACTCTACGGATCGTCTCACCTCCTCCGCAACAGTGCTGCGAAGGCTTGAGCCCGATGCGCGGGCGTGGCGAGGCCGTCGGCAAGGGCAGCGAGGCGCTGCTGGAGCTCGGGCGCAAGCCCTGCCACGCCCACGCCGAGACCGCGCAGAGCCGAGGCGCGGTGCGAGGGCTCCTCAAGCTGCTCGGCGATGACGACGAGGCGCTCCTGGAGCTCGGGCGCAAGCCCTGCCACGCCCACGCCGAGACCGCGCAGAGCCGAGGCGCGGTGCGAGGGCTCCTCAAGCTGCTCGGCGATGACGACGAGGCGCTCCTGGAGCTCGGGCGCAAGCCCTGCCAGGCCCGCGCCGAGGCCCGCCAGAGCCCCGGCGCGGTCCCAGGGCTCGTCAAGCTGCTCGGCGATGACGACAAGGCGCTCCTGGAGCGCGGGCGCAAGCCCTGCCAGGCCCGCGCCGAGGCCCTGCAGAGCCCAGACGCGGTGCGCGGGCATGTCAAGCTGCTCGGCGATGACGACGAGGCGCTGCTGGAGCGCGGGCGCAAGCCCTGCCAGGCCCACGCCGAGGCCCTGCAGAGCCCAGACGCGATGCGCGGGCATGTCAAGCTGCTCGGCGATGACGACGAGGCGCTCCTGGAGCTCGGGCGCAAGCCCTGCCACGCCCACGCCGAGACCGCGCAGAGCCGCGGCGCGGTCCGCGGGCATGTCAAGCTGCTCGGCGATGACGACGAGGCGCTGCTGGAGCGCGGGCGCAAGCCCTGCCAGGCCCACGC
>NZ_LFKZ01000063.1:0-1712 GCF_028128975.1 Bradyrhizobium sp. CCBAU 45321 | reverse complement strand
GGATAGGCGTCCGAGAGACGAATGAAAATGAACCCGCCGATGAACCGTCGTAACGTGGAAATCGTCGTCAAAACCAGAGGTGTGTCGTCCCTCTGGGATGAGCCCGCCGGAAGCCTGATGACCGGGCGGGCGGCGACCGGCGTTGAGGGGGCGTGAATCGGATGCAGGCGATGCCGCGGAACTGCAGGAACCAGTCGCTCCGATGGAAAGGGAGAAGCACAAGCGGAGAAGACCGCGAGGCGAGATTACCGACGCGGAGCACTGGGACGGACCGATCCGTATTAGCGACGAAGGCTCGTAATGGGGCCGGAGCAAAGGGATCGGATCAGGAGGGCTGGCCACCGTCGCAACTGACAACAGGAGGACGACGGTGAACCAGCCGAGCAAACCGTTCAACATCGACAAGAGAGAGGTGTACGAAGCATATCTGCAGGTGCGATCCAATGGTGGCGCAGCCGGTGTCGACGGAGTGACGATTGAGCAGTTCGAGTCCGACTTGAAGAGCAATCTCTACAAGATTTGGAATCGAATGAGCTCAGGCGCCTACTTCCCGCCGCCTGTTCGCGCCGTCTCCATTCCAAAGAAGAGTGGGGGCCAAAGGATCCTCGGGGTGCCCACTGTGGCAGACCGCGTGGCACAGACGGTTGTCAAACAACTAATTGAGCCGGCTCTCGACGCAATCTTTCTGGCGGATTCTTACGGCTACAGACCCGGTAAATCGGCTCTCGATGCCGTAGGCGTAACGCGACAGCGGTGCTGGAAGTACGATTGGGTTCTGGAGTTCGACATCAAGGGACTGTTCGATAATATCGACCACGAGCGTCTGCTGCGGGCCGTCCGGAAACATGTGACGTGCGCATGGGCGCTGCTCTACATTGAAAGATGGCTGACAGCGCCGATGGTGCAAGAGGATGGAACGATAATCGAGCGAAGCCGCGGTACCCCACAAGGGGGCGTGGTGAGCCCGATCCTCGCCGACCTCTTCATGCACTATGCATTTGATCTCTGGATGGCACGGATGTTCCCCGATCTCCGGTGGTGTCGGTATGCAGATGACGGGTTGGTACATTGTCGGAATGAGATGGAGGCGCAAAGCATTCGCGAAGCGCTCCAGGCTCGGCTGGCAGAGTGCTGCCTGGAACTGCATCCTACGAAGACGAGGATCGTCTACTGCAAGGACGACCGACGCCGGGGCAAGACTGAGACGGTCATGTTTGACTTTCTCGGTTATTGCTTCCGGCCGCGATCGGTCCTGCGGCCGCGTTCGCAGAGGATGTTCTGCGGGTTCACTCCGGCGGTCAGCAAACCAGCGCTGAATGCCATGCGAGCGACGATCCGAAGCTTGAAACTTCGCAAGCGAACCGAGGTGACTTTGGACGATATTGCCCGCGAGCTAAACCCGATGGTTAGGGGGTGGATCGCTTATTATGGGCAATATACGCGTTCGGCGCTCTATCCTTTGGCGCGCTACATCAACCAGACGTTGGCTATCTGGTTGAAGCGAAAGTACAAGCGCTTCCATCACCGCTTGGGACGCGCGCGTCTCTTCCTGGAGAAGATCGCGCGTGAGAACCGCAGGCTCTTTGTGCATTGGCAACTCGGCGATGGCGGCAAGCTTGCCTGATGGGAGCCGGGTGAGGCGAGAGTCTCACGCCCGGTTCTGCGAGAGGCTGGAGGTGAAATCCCTCCGGCCTACTCACCCGACAGTGCCG
>NZ_LFKZ01000062.1:0-1701 GCF_028128975.1 Bradyrhizobium sp. CCBAU 45321 | reverse complement strand
GTCCGGCAAGGGTGTCGGACTCGTCGTTCCCTCGTTGCTAGCTTGGCCGGGCTCGGCCATCGTGCACGACATCAAGGGTGAGAACTGGCAGCTGACCGCGGGCTTTCGCTCGCGGCATGGCCGCGTCCTGTTGTTCGATCCGACCAACCCGAAATCCTCAGCTTACAATCCGCTGCTCGAGGTCCGGCGCGGGGAATGGGAGGTTCGCGATGTCCAGAACGTCGCCGACGTCCTGGTCGACCCCGAAGGTTCTCTCGATAAACGGAACCATTGGGAGAAGACCAGTCATTCGCTCCTGGTCGGCGCCATCCTCCATGTCCTCTATGCCGAGACAGACAAGACCTTGGCCGGCGTCGCAGCGTTCCTGTCCGATCCGAAGCGGCCCATCGAGGCGACGCTGAAGGCAATGATGACCACTGCGCACCTTGGCGAGCAGGGTGCCCATCCCGTGGTCGCCTCGACCGCGCGCGAACTCCTCAACAAATCCGAGAATGAACGCTCCGGCGTCCTTTCTACTGCAATGTCGTTCCTGGGGCTGTACCGCGACCCCGTCGTGGCCCAGGTGACCCGCTGCTGTGACTGGCGGATAGCCGATCTGATCGCAGACAGCCACCCTACGACGCTTTATCTCGTGGTGCCGCCCTCCGATATCTCACGGACCAAGCCGCTGATCCGGCTTGTGCTGAATCAGATCGGCCGGCGCTTGACCGAGGATCTGCACGCCAGTCACCGCCGGCATCGAGTCCTGATGATGCTTGACGAGTTCCCGGCGCTGGGGCGGCTTGATTTCTTCGAGTCCGCGCTCGCCTTCATGGCCGGCTACGGCATCAAGAGCTTCTTGATCGCGCAGTCGCTCAATCAGATCGAAAAGGCCTACGGGCCTAACAACGCGATCCTCGATAACTGCCATGTCCGAGTCAGCTTCGCGACAAATGACGAGCGGACCGCCAAGCGGGTGTCCGACGCGTTGGGCACGGCGACCGAGATGCGCGCGATGAAGAACTATGCCGGTCATAGATTGAACCCGTGGCTGGGGCACCTGATGGTCTCCCGCCAGGAGACGGCAAGGCCGCTGCTGACCCCTGGCGAAGTCATGCAGCTTCCGCCGATGGACGAGATCGTCATGGTGGCAGGGACGGCGCCGATCCGGGCGAAGAAGGTCCGCTACTACGAGGATAGGCGATTCACTGAGCGGGTTGTGCCGCCGCCCGATCCAGCGACGGCCGGCCGATCATCGCGAACGGACGGATGGTCAGCGCTCGGACCGTTGAAGCCCACGCGAGGTCCAACTGACAAGGCCGCCGAGGCCGAGGAAGACACGGCGAACAGCGGCCTCCGTCGTGAGCCGGAACTCCCCGATCACGTCGCGATCGCCAAGGAGACAACCGAACCAACGCCGGCAGAGGAATTTGCCGCCGTGCTTGACGACGACGAAGATGCGGTCCGCCAGTCCCGGCTCATACGCCAACAGATGCGCGGTGTTGCCCGTCAAGTCGCCTTGGACCCGAACGACGGTATGGAGCTCTGAGGCAATATGCGCGACCGGATGAATGTCTATTTCCCGCCAGAGCTGCTGAAACAGATCTCGGAGCTCGCCGATCGCAAGAAGCTTTCCCGGTCTGCCATTGTGGAAGCTGCCGTCGCCTCCTTTCTTTCACCCGACGGAGCGGATAGGCGGGAGGCAGCATTCACCCGGCGCCT
>NZ_LFKZ01000061.1:0-1672 GCF_028128975.1 Bradyrhizobium sp. CCBAU 45321 | reverse complement strand
AAACCCGTTTAGTCGGGCGGGCGAGTCGCTCTCGGAGCTTTAAGGCGCTCAGTTGTTCAGTCGTTCGGCCGGGCAGTCGTTCAGCCTAAACGGTTTACCGGGAAATCGCAGAATTAGTGGCGGCGAGTCTGCCTAGGGTGGGATCGCGCTGTTGCGGCCAGTGCGTTGTCCTCCTTTCCGTGGTGAGGCTCTGTGCTTGAGAGGTCCGGAGCCTCACTGGCCCATCGCCAATCCCGTCAAGAGAGACCTGCCACAATGAACTACGAACCGTGGCCCGGTCTTTGCCGGCCTGGCTGAGGGCTTGCGAGCGCGCCATCGCGCCCGAGCCTAAGCCGAGCGAAACGATCCACCCCGACCCGGAGCTGCTAGCCGCAGCTGAACGACTTCAATTACTCATCACGGCTGAACGTCAGCGGGGCACCGACGAGAGCCTCGCCGCGCCGCTCCGAAGGCATGGCGGGCGCAGCATCATGCTTCTCGTGTTCAACTACCAAGACAGGTAAGGGTGACTTGGGGTCGCAGGCAGTGCGGAGACTCGGCGCTGTTCGGTTGCGTTGGAATCAGACACTGTCCCTATCCCCGCCCGCACCACCCTTTGACGTTTGCGGCAACGTGACTCGGCGCTTATCCCCCACGCATACACGGAGGAAGCGCTGTCCCTGCCACGAGCAGCCAACTCCCACACGGCCAGCCTCATAGCAGCGGAGGAAGCTGGCCGGGAGGTCATCGTCGTCGGAGGACGAGCCTAACTACTTGATCCCTGCCCACCAGTCGGAAGCAGCGAGGGCGCGGCTCGGAGCCGGTTAGCCACGGAGGCATCAAGGCCCGTATCCTGCCACACCCACGCTGCCGATGAGTTTAGCGGGCTGCCGCCCTCGCTAAACCCAACCGTTTTGTACCGGGGCCAGCTGACTGAAAGCTGACGAGACCGCGTAGCAATTCACCCAACGAAACGCGGCCTGCGTGGGCCACTTGCCGTCAAGAACAATGAAGACGTTCAGGCCGCAGACAAAAGGCGTTCGGCCAAGCTTACGATCAGCGGCAGCCGCCGCACGACAACGGGCCGGATTGGCGATCAGCACCACTGCACGCTTAAGACTGATCGCCCTGACGACCTCACGCTCTCCCGGCTCGTGCGCATCCACCATGGGATCCATGAGGTGGCCGTCCATCCGATTTGTGCCGGTCGTCGCCGCCGCGTCGTCGACCCGAGCATTTTGCGGGCCTGACTGGATCGAACCGCGCTGGCGCGCTCGCAGGATCGTCCGTTGTGCCGCCGGCGCTGCTGCGGCCGCTCGGCGAGTATGAGGCAATCGTCGGGGGGAGCTTCTGATGCGCGCCGCTGTCTCCGATCGCCTGAGCGATATGCTGACCCGCCTGAAGCTGACCGCCGTCCGCGACCAGTTGGATGGGCTATTGGACGAGGCCGGCCGACAAGAGCTGAGCCTGCGCGAGACCCTGGTGCTACTGTGCGAGCGCGAGATCGCCCGCAAGGACGAGCGGCGCATCGAGATGACCCTCAAACTCGCTCGCTTCCCGTTCGTTCGCGATCTCTCCGGCTTCGACTTCTCGGCCCAGCCGTCGCTAGACCCCAAGCGGTACTGTCCAGAATCTTTCGCACTTTTGATCAGGCGACGGCTCCGGTTTCAGAGAGTTGTGGCTGATAGAGCGG
>NZ_LFKZ01000060.1:0-1667 GCF_028128975.1 Bradyrhizobium sp. CCBAU 45321 | reverse complement strand
GAGGCCGGGTGCGGAGATGGCCGGGGTTTCGGAGCGCCCGGCCTCCTCCGCTGGCAGCCGCTACATCATTGCGTTGTCGTGACCTCTGACCTTGGTGGCATTTTCTCCGTAGGAGCGAACAGCAGCGCATTCGCTTGCTCGCTGCGCCAGGATTTAAGCCGCCGTTGAAGCGTTCGAAGAAGCTTGTTCGGGTAGGCTCCAGGATATTTCACCTGCAGGCGGGAGAGCAGTTCGCTGCCAGTCCGCCAGGGCTCGGCTTCAAACCATTTTCGCAAATCTGGCGTTGCGCGAATGAGCGGGTCGGGACGACGCCGGCCTCTTTTCGCCTTCACGATTGGCCGATCCGTCGGTCGCATAGCTCCGTCCTTCCAGGCCGTTCGCAGGCATGCCAGGAAGCGATCGGTCGATTGCGATGCCGCAGCAGGATGGACGATTGGTTGGGTATCCGCGAGGGCCGCGAGGCGCTCCTGCGCGTCGCGGATGTCGCGCAACAACGCGACCGGATCGAGAGCGGCATAGATTTCTTGGAGATGGTGGCGGACTGCGTCAGGCGTGCGGGCGTCGGCGGCCAGGCGCTGGTGGGGTGTTGCCGGCGCGCTGTATGTCTTGCGCACACGAGCACCGTCGCGCTGCTTGGCTATCAGCTTGAACGAGGGTTGGAAGAAGTTTACGAACAGCCGCGCTGCTCGATAGAGTTCTGCCAGCAGCTCGGCCGCTTCCAGGCCTTCGAACCGACGATAGCCGACCATCCTGCGCACGACCGCGCCGTTCTTCTGCTCAACGAACGCCTGGTCATTCTTCCGGTAGGGACGGCAACGCGTGAAGACAATGTTGGCTGCCTCGCAATAGCCTTTCAGCGTCTCGTTCATGAACACCGTATCATTGTCAGTATCGAGGCCGAGCAGCGCAAAAGGCAAATGTTTGCGCAATTCCGTCAGCACCGTGCTCAACAGCGTCTGTTCACGCACGATCAGGGGAGCGCACTCTGTCCAGCCAGTAGCAATGTCGGTGAGCACGAGGGTCTGGATAAAGCTGCCGCGCGCAGATGGTCCGCTATGCGCTACAAGGTCAGCCTCGACGAATCCTCGCGCCGGATCGTTCCAATCCGCCGACGTCCGTATTGGAACACTGCGACGCAGAGAATGCGCTGTGTGCCGCCGGCGCTTGCGACCCAATTTTTCTCGGATCGGCACCAATACGCGGTCAATCGTCGCAGCGCTCATCGCCAAAAGCTTGGCGCGGATCTCGGGGGCAAGGTCGAGGTGGCCATGCCGTTCCATCGCCTCTATCAGCGCAGGCATTAACGCCTTCAGCCGCTTCCCGCAGATCCGGTCTGACGCTTCCCAAAGGAGCACGAGCGCGTTGTGTTCTGCCTCATTATAGATCCGACGTCGCGGCCCTCGGCCTGGGCGTGCGTCTTCCTGGCCTCGAAGTAGTCGCATCGCATGCTTGCGATGAAACCCAGTGATGTCGACGAACTCATCTAATATTCGTGCCTTCTTCGCGCGATCCGAATGCCGATAACGCACGCCTGCCGCCGCCGTCAGTTCCTTCCGCGTTGCCATGCTCAGCCGCCCCATCTGCGCCCCCGCTCGTCCCCGATTAGGGGAGCAATTTACGTGAGGCAACGGCTCAGCATCCGGTAACAATTAAGGCGAGGCAATGCG
>NZ_LFKZ01000059.1:0-1577 GCF_028128975.1 Bradyrhizobium sp. CCBAU 45321 | reverse complement strand
TCCACCGCTCCAGTCTGGTGCCGCGTGGGTTTGTTGTAGAGAGTGCGTGCTACGAGGGTGACAAGGCCGTCATTGCGGTCCGGGCATCCAGAAGTATTGGCTTGTGTCCATCGTGCGGGACGGTTTCGCGGCGTATTCATAGCCGGTATCGGCGACGCGTGACCGATCTGCCGCTGTCCGGGCGGGTTGTAGAGCTCCTGGTGATCGCTCGCCGGTTCCGCTGCGATGCCGTCCTGTGCGGACGCCAGATCTTCACGGAGCGTTTCGCCGACGAGATATTGGCTCGATCGGCACGACGCACGGCGAGGCTGGACTCTATCGTCCATCACCTTGGTCTGGTGCTTGGCGGTCGACCGGCGGCAGGCTTCGCAAAACGGCTGATGTTGCCGGTGAGCAGGGACACGCTTTTGCGCATGGTCCGACGCCGCAGCCGTCCGCCGACCGATCCGCTCAAGGTTATCGGTATCGATGACTGGGCCTGGCGGCGCAATCACCGATACGCCAGCATCATCTGCAACCTGGAAAGGCGCCGCGTGGTCACCCTGCTGCCGGACCGCGAGCCTGCGACCGCCCAAGCCTGGCTCGCCGCGCATCCCACGATCGCAATCGTCGCCCGCGATCGTGGCGGTGGCTATGGCGAAGCGGCAGCCAAAGCCTTGCCGCACGCGGTGCAGGTCGCCGACCGCTGGCATCTGATGGAGAATGCCAGTCGTGCCTTCCTTGACGCCGTCCGCAAATCAATGCGTCAGATTCGCACCGTCATCGGTGCGACAACGATCGATCCCCAGCTGCTGACAGCAGCCGAACGTCTCCAGTATGAGGGCTACTTGCGCCGCGAGGAGACAAACGCGGCCATCCTGGCTCTGTCGAAGAACGGCATACCCATCAAGCAGATCGTGCGACAGACTGGCCATAGCAGGAAGCTGGTACGGCAGGTGATCCGCGGCGAGCGGACTGATGTCTTCCGGACCCGTCAAAGTTCGTTGGATCTGCATTTGCCATGGCTCAATGATCAGTGGGCGTCCGGCCGTCGCAACGGGGCTGATCTTTGGCGCCGCCTAAAGGAGCGGGGCTTCCGCGGCTCGCTCCGCGTCGTCAGCGAGTGGGCAACCCGCAGACGACGGGCCGAAAAGGCTGATGCGCAGAACCTCCAGCGGATTCCCTCGGCCAGAACAATCGCGCGCCTCATGACAATCGGGCGGGACCTGCTCACGAAAGCGGAGACCGTCATGGTCGTGGCAATCGAAGCTGGCGTACCAACCCTGGTCGAGGCTCGCGAGATCATCGCCGAATTCCACCTGATGATCCGGCGCAAGACGGAGGTGAGCCTCATCCCATGGATCGAGCGCGCCCGCGCCAGTCTCGTCGCCTCGTTCGCAAACGGCGTTGCGAAGGACGGGGCGGCGGTACGGACGGCAATCATCTCACCATGGTCCAACGGCCAGACTGAAGGTCAGATCACGCGCCTCAAGCTCGTCAGACGTCAAATGTACGGCCGCGGCAAAATCGATCTGCTTCAAGCCAGGTTGATCGGCGCAGAATAGTCGGCGCTGCACCAAACTTGCGTCAGAGCCAAT
>NZ_LFKZ01000058.1:0-1485 GCF_028128975.1 Bradyrhizobium sp. CCBAU 45321 | reverse complement strand
CTCTATTCGGCCGGATTTGGTCAAGGGCTTTGGTTGGGCGCCTCCTCGGGTTCGGTACCGCTCGCTGGGCCGTGCTTCTCTTCGGGATCAGCCGTATGGCTCTCCCAGCCTGGGATCAGTAGAACGAGACGGAACAATCTGACTCGCGTGCTGATCGCAGGGATGCGACCGTACAAGAGCCCAAAGCGAACTCATCTCGTCCATCGTCCCGCGAGGGACCTCGCCCCACTAAACAACGAGTGTGTGGACCGCGCGTCGCACTATTGTGCCGCGGGCGAGACCTCCCGTGTCCAGCGGAATTCCGTTCCATCGCTCCAAATGCGGTGCATGATGACGGCGAGCCGCCGCGCCAGAGCGACGATCGCCTTTTGCTGCCCGCGTCGTTTGGCGATCTGCATGGCCCACGCCTTGAGCCAGGACCATTTCTGGACCCGCGTCAGCATGACCTGCGCGGCCTCATAGAGTAGCGCTCGCATGGCTTGATCGCCGCACAGCGAGATCCGACCGATGCGGTGGCTTTCACCGGACTGGTTGAGGACTGGCGTCAATCCGAGGGAGGGCCCGACGGCTTTCGAACTCTTGAAGCGGGCGGGAACGTCGATCGTGCTGATAAAGGCCAACGACGTGACGGGGCCAACACCGGGGATTGTCATCAACCGGCGACAGACCTCGCTTTCCCGGGCAAGCAGAAGCACATTGCGATGCAGTCGCGTGAACTGTTCGCGTAAAACGCGTCGGGCGACGAGAAGCGGTTCCATGAGTTCGGTCAGCTCCGGCTGACCAACGGTGAGTTCGTGGATGCGTTGTTCGAAGCCGATCACCCCCACAATTCCAACCTTCAAGCCGAAGTTGCGCAACAGCCCACGAATGTCATTCTCGATGGCAATGGCCTTCTCCTGAAGCAGCTTGCGACCGGCAAGCAGGACCCGTCGCTTCTGACTGGTCAGGGTCTTGACGTGGACAGGCCGGAACAAGCCGACACGCATCATCTGCGCAATGCCACGCGCATCATTACGGTCGCTCTTGTTCACCTGCGCCTTGAGGAACGCCTTGGCGTGCCGTGTCTCGATGCAGGTTGCCGGCAGGCCAGCTTCCGCCAGCCCGCTGAACAGCCATTGTGACAGTGGCCCGGCCTCGAGTCCGATCCGGTCAAACCGCCAAGTCGGATCGTTGAGTACAGCAAGAAGATCTTCCGGGTGGCTCTCCACTTTCACTTCCCGGCAGATGCGGCCTGTTTCGTCGACAATGCATAGGGACGTCTCTTTGACCGACACGTCCAATCCGGCGTAATGTTTCATGCTGCGCTTCTCCGTCCGATGTTTGTGGCTGCTCGACACAGACCACGTTTATCATCAACCTGAAGCGCAGCACCCTGCTAACGGGGCTCAGCAACAGGCCGAATACCCCATCTGACTCACTTTTGATGCAGTTTGAGGGATGTCTGGCGTTTTGATTGGAGGAGAATCAGCGCCATGCAGCAAGCGC
>NZ_LFKZ01000057.1:0-1462 GCF_028128975.1 Bradyrhizobium sp. CCBAU 45321 | reverse complement strand
GGCGACGATCGACGCCAACGGCCTGCTGACGATCTCGACCACCAACGACTACGCGTCCTCGACCATCGGTTCGAGCGCCGCGGGTGGTGCGATCGGCGGCACGCTGACCTCGTCGCTCACGTTCTCGACGGCTTCCAGCCCCGTCCAGGACGTCGTCGCGCAGACGGCGCGTGCGAACCTGGTGTCCCAGTTCAACAACATCCTGAACCAGATCGACACCACCGCGCAGGACTCCTCGTTCAACGGCGTCAACCTCTTGAACGGCGACCAGCTCAAGCTGGTGTTCGACGAAACCGGCAAGTCGAACCTCAGCATCACCGGCGTGACCTACAACTCCAAGGGTCTGGGCCTCGCCTCGCTGACCAGCGGTGTCGACTTCATCGACAACGCCGCCACCAACAAGGTGCTGACCAACCTGAACGCCGCCTCGAGCACGCTGCGCTCGCAGGCCTCGAGCCTCGGCTCGAACCTCTCGGTGGTGCAGGTCCGTCAGGATTTCAACAAGAGCCTGATCAACGTGCTGCAGACCGGCTCAGCCAACCTGACCCTGGCCGACACCAACGTCGAAGCGGCCAACAGCCAGGCGCTGTCGACCCGCCAGTCGATCGCGGTCTCCGCGCTGTCGCTGGCCAACCAGTCGCAGCAGAGCGTGCTGCAGCTGCTCCGCTAAGGCGCGGACGACATCGCAAGACGATCACGGCGGCGGGGCTTCGGCCCCGCCGCTTTCTTTTGTGCCGGCATCGGAATGCTGCTCGGCGGAGGGAGTGCTGCATTCGAATGCAGCCAATTGCTCACTCTGAGTTATGGTTGACAAGTCGCAAATGCCTCCTAGCTGCCCGAAAAAGTATCATCCTATCATGATGATATCGGTGAGCACGTTTGGGCCTCGAAGGCGCATATGGTGAATCCGCGCAAGGACTGGCGCGACACGCTTCATGCTTTGTTAGCCCTCCGCGTTCACCGTCCCCGACATCGATTAATCCTAATCGAAGTCCTGTTGCGTTGCGTACCAGAAGGGTAACACTCAATGTCCGGTATCGTCCTCTCCGCGTCGGTTCGTCAGAACCTGCTCTCCCTCCAGTCCACCGCTGATCTTCTCGCCACCACACAGAGTCGTCTGTCGACCGGCAAGAGCGTCAACTCGGCCCTGGACAATCCCACCAACTTCTTCACGGCACAGTCGCTCGACAACCGCGCCAGCGACATCAACAACCTGCTCGACGGCATCGCCAACGGCGTGCAGGTGCTGCAGGCTGCCAACACCGGCATCACCTCGCTGCAGAAGCTGATCGACTCTGCGAAGTCGATCGCCAACCAGGCGCTGCAGACCACGGTCGGCTATTCCACCAAGTCGAACGTCTCCACCACCATCTCCGGTGCGACGTCGGCCGACCTGCGCGGCACGACCTCCTATGCCAGCGCGACGGCGAGCAGCAACGTCGTGTATAGCGGCGCGGCCGGC
>NZ_LFKZ01000056.1:0-1431 GCF_028128975.1 Bradyrhizobium sp. CCBAU 45321 | reverse complement strand
TCATGATGGGGCATCAGCAAGTCGAGCAGGCTGCGTTGTTCTATGAGTTCTCGCTCGAGAAGCATATTCCCTCCGACCATCTTTTGAGATCGGTCGACAGGTTCGTCGACCTGCAAGAGATCAGGCGGGAGCTGGCACCTTTCTACAGTAGCATCGGCCGACCTTCGATCGATCCTGAACTGATGATCCGGATGCTCCTGATCGGTTACTGCTTCGGCATTCGATCGGAACGGCGCCTTTGCGATGAGGTTCACCTCAATTTGGCCTACCGGTGGTTCTGCCGGCTCGGTCTGGATGGAGCGGTGCCGGATCATTCGACATTCTCCAAGAACAGGCACGGCCGCTTCCGGCACAGCGACCTCTTCCGTCGCGTGTTCGAGAGCGTGCTGCGCCGCTGCATCGAGGAACGACTGGTCGGCGGTGAGGGATTTGCGGTTGATGCGAGCCTAATCAAGGCCGATGCCAATCGGCAGAAGGGCATCGAAGGCGATAAGGGACTTCCGCCGGAGGCTGCCGGCCGAGCAATCGATGAGTATCTGGCTGTCCTCGATGATGCCGCGTTCGGAGCGGCGACCGAGGTTACCCCGAAGTTCGTATCGCCCTCCGACCCGGCGGCGCGCTGGACGGGGGCGCACGGTGGCCAAGCGTTTTTCGCTTATTCGACGAACTACCTGGTCGACGTCGAGAACGCGATCATCGTCGATGTTGAGGCAACGACGGCGATCCGGCAGGCGGAGGTATTGGCCGCCAAGCGCATGATTGAACGATCGCTGGAGCGGTTTGATCTCTATCCGAGCCGGCTACTCGGTGACAGCGGCTATGGCTCGGCCGAGATGCTCGCTTGGCTGGTCTATGAGCACGGCATCGAACCGCACGTTACAGTCTTCGATAAGTCCGCCCGCACAGACGGTATCTTCTCGCGCGACGACTTCACCTATGACCATGCTGGCGACATCTATCGTTGCCCTGGTGGCAAAGTTCTTACCACCACCGGAACGTTGGTGAATGATGGTGCCACCATGCTTTACCTCGCCAGCAAGCGCGATTGTGATCGATGCGCATTGAAGGCTCGGTGTTGCCCCAAGCAGGCATCACGGAGGGTGCCGCGCTCCATCTACGAAGGCGCTCGCGACATGGCGCGCCAGATCGCCAAATCGTGGGAGGGAGGCACCTCGCGCCGGCTTCGCAAGAAAATCGAGATGTTGTTCGCCCACCTCAAGCGCATCCTCAAGCTCGACCGTTTGCGTTTACGAGGCCCGAACGGCGCGCGCGATGAGTTCATCCTCGCGGCCACCGCCCAGAACCTTCGAAAGATGGCCAAGCTCATCCCGATGCCCACCGCGAGGCTCGCATAGGGTCGATGGAGCAGTTCGGTCACGTCGCGACGGAGCTATTACAACAAAATACTGCCGGCCTTTTTCAACGGAATCG
>NZ_LFKZ01000055.1:0-1413 GCF_028128975.1 Bradyrhizobium sp. CCBAU 45321 | reverse complement strand
TATATGGCGCAAGAGATACGGGAAGATTTTGTGTCCCCCCCCCCCCCCCCCCCCCCCCCCCCCCCCCCCCCCCCCCCCCCCCCCCCCCCCCCCCCCCCCCCCCCCCCCCCCCCCCCCCCCCCCCCCCCCCCCCCCCCCCCCCCCCCCCCCCCCCCCCCCCCCCCCCCCCCCCCCCCCCCCCCCCCCCCCCCCCCCCCCCCCCCCCCCCCCCCCCCCCCCCCCCCCCCCCCCCCCCCCCCCCCCCCCCCCCCCCCCCCCCCCCCCCCCCCCCCCCGCCTTGGAAGAGGAGAACGGGAAGCTGAAGAAGCTTCTGGCCGAGCAGATGCTCGATGCGGCCGCACTTCGCGAGCTGCTTTCAAAAAAATGGTAGGGCCCGCCGCCAAGCGCGCTGCGATCGCGCATCTGCAGGCCGTCATGAGCCTGTCGGAACGGCGGGCCTGCTCGATTGTAGGGGCGGATCGGAAGATGATCCGCTATCGCTCCAGCCGCCCGCCGGACGCAGTTCTGCGTGGCCGATTGCGCGACCTCGCCAACGAGCGGCGGCGTTTCGGCTATCGCCGGTTGTTCGTCTTGCTGCGGCGGGAGGGCGAGCCATCGGGGATCAACCGGATCTACCGGCTTTGCCGCGAGGAAGGGCTCACCGTCCGCAAACGGCGGGCTCACCGCAAGGCCGTGGGGACCCGGGCCCCGATCCTGGTCGAGGCGAGGCCGAACGCGCGCTGGTCGCTGGACTTCGTCCACGACCAGTTCGCCAATGGCCGACGCTTCCGCATCCTCAACATCGTCGACGACGTCACCAAGGAATGCCTGGGCGCCATTCCGGAGACGTCGATCTCGGGGCGGC
The DNA here is from genome assembly GCF_028128975.1 of Bradyrhizobium sp. CCBAU 45321. Lineage (NCBI taxonomy): Bacteria > Pseudomonadati > Pseudomonadota > Alphaproteobacteria > Hyphomicrobiales > Nitrobacteraceae > Bradyrhizobium > Bradyrhizobium sp. CCBAU 45321. Next base: position 569 of record NZ_LFKZ01000055.1, on the reverse strand, counting down.
GCGTGGCCCGCGAACTGACGGCAATCGTCCAGCGACGCGGCAAGCCAGGAATGATCGTGTCCGACCATGGCACCGAATTCACCTGCAACGCCATGCTCGCTTGGTGCAAGGACGCAGCCGTCGATTGGCACTTCATTACGCCGGGAAAGCCCCCCCCCCCCCCCCCCCCCCCCCCCCCCCCCCCCCCCCCCCCCCCCCCCCCCCCCCCCCCCCCCCCCCCCCCCCCCCCCCCCCCCCCCCCCCCCCCCCCCCCCCCCCCCCCCCCCCCCCCCCCCCCCCCCCCCCCCCCCCCCCCCCCCCCCCCCCCCCCCCCCCCCCCCCCCCCCCCCCCCCCCCCCCCCCCCCCCCCCCCCCCCCCCCCCCCCCCCCCCCCCCCCCCCCCCCCCCCCCCCTGCTCCATCAGCGCCACTTGGCGTACAAAACCCCGAGACTCTAACTGCCGCTGGATGAAAATGCAGTGGCAGGTCACCGGCGCCGGCTTATTGGTTCCACACCCTGAGCGCGCCACAACTGCCGACGTCTATAAGGCCGAAAGCGCCTGCATGATGGTCGGCCACCTTCTAGTGGAG
>NZ_LFKZ01000054.1:0-1141 GCF_028128975.1 Bradyrhizobium sp. CCBAU 45321 | reverse complement strand
AACGCACCAAGGGCAACCATGAACAGGATGGCCACCCCGCGCTCATGCTGAATCTGAAGAAACGCGCTTGCAAACGCGACGACGACAAGAACCGCTACCGAAATACTGCCGATCACGGCCCAGAAGATTGCCCGGTTCAGCATGGCCGCACGTCGCATCAAACGTGGCAGATCAGCCTTCAGCCGGCATCTCACATCGTCCTCGGGTATCCCGTTCAGGACAATCGTTCTGTCAACGATAGGATTTTGACGGGAGATCAGACCGCAATGAAGGCTGCCAGCGCGCCCAGAAGAAACGCGGGCGCCGCAGCCTGCGAGATAACGTGGGATAGCTGACTGACAGTCGGCGTATCGGGTAGCATCGGTTGCCGCTTTCCGCGCGATGTGCCTTACTTCGTCACCACCCGGCGCGCCGGTGTCAGCGTGCTGGTGGGGGCCGTCGGCGAGATCGCGAACGTCAGCCAGACATTCCATCCCGACGGCCGGTTCTCGGCGGCAAATTCGCCATAGCCTTTCAGATTGAGATATCCCTGCATGTCGCCGATCGGAAAGAGATATCCGAACTGCGGGCCGATGCCGAAGACGCGGGACCGGAAACCGCCGAGCTGCGGATGCTGGCCGAAGTCGTCGGTGATCTGCTGATATCCGTAGCCGACGAAGCCGACGAAAAACTGCTTGGAGAGGAACTGCGAGATACCCCAATCGACATGGAAGTCGATCCCGTTCTGGTATTGCGTGTCGGGATTCTTGAAGTTGTAGGTGAAGCCCGCGACGGCGGAGAATTCGTGTCCCGCGGCCGGGTTGAAGTAGGTGTAGCCGCCGCCGGCGTCGATCGCGGCGTGGCCGATGCCGAGGTTGCTGAGGCGCGCGGGATCGTAGGCGCCCACCGGAATGTCGCCCGTCACATAGGTCATGAAATTGTGCACGCCGGCGTTCCACTTCAATGTGGCCTGCGGATAGAGGTCGCCGACGGAGGTGAGGGAATCCGAGATGCTTCCCTCGCGGGTTATCACCAGCGGTCCGAGTGCCGCGGTGAGCGTTCCGTCAATGCCGGTACTTGCTCGGCCGAACAGGCCAGTGATGCCGATGGCCAGTTGTCCGCCAAGCACCGGTGTGCCGAAAGTGTAAGTGGGATTCAAAAG
>NZ_LFKZ01000053.1:0-1134 GCF_028128975.1 Bradyrhizobium sp. CCBAU 45321 | reverse complement strand
AGGTCTTGCCGCTGATGCCGCCGATGCCGGAGGTGCGAGCCGCGGTGAAGGCGGTCGCCGTCCCGGTGTTGCCGGCGAGGCCGAGCGCGTTCAGCGCGTTGCCGGTGCCGGTGACCGACAGGTCGGCATTGACGCCGGTCGAGATCTTGAGCAGGCCCGAGGCGTTGACCGACGAGTTGGTCTGGCCGGAAGCCGTCGCAAGCGTGGCGGTGCCGTTGGCAGCGATCGTCGCGGTCTGCACGCCGGTGGCGAGGTCGATCGCCTTCAAGACGTCGTTGAGCGTGCCGCCCTGCAGATAGACCGTCGAGTTGCCGTTGCCGTCGGTGAGGATGTTACCGTTCGCACCATAACCAGCCGGAACGCTCGGAGCACCGGTCGAGCCCGGGATCGGCGCGTTCTTGAAGGTGATGACGTGACCGTTGACGTTCAGCGTCGAGCCGTCGGTGATCGTCGCACCCAGCGAGGCGGCGCTCGTGGTCCGGTTGACGCTCACGGTGGCGTTGCCGCCGCCGACCGAGCTGGTCAGGCCCAGCGCCTTGAGCAGGTCGGCCTTGCCGGTGACGCTCAGATCCGCGCCCGTCGAGCTCCTCAGCGTGACGGCACCGCCGCCAACGCTCGAAGCGGTCTGGTTGACGCTGGTGGCAAACGTCGCAGCACCCGAGCTGATGGAGACCGTCTTGACGCCGCTGGCGAGATCGACCGCGGTCAAGAGATCGTTGACGTTCGCAGCCGGAGTGCCGGCGGTGCCGAGATAGACCGTGGTGTTGCCGTTGCCGTCGGTGACGAGGTTGCCGCTGACGCCCGAGCCGGTCGGAACGGCGGTCGCAGCCGGAGCGGTGCCGCTGCGGAAGGTGATGGTCTTGCCGTTGACGGTCAGCGTGTCGCCGTCGGCGGGCTGGGCGTTGCCGAGCAGGCCGGTTGCGGTCGTGCCGTTGGTGGCGATCAGGGTGATCGTGCCGGTCAGGGCCGTGGTGCCGTCGCCGGCCGTTCCCGCCGTGCCCGTGAACGCCCCGATGGTCGCGCCGAGCGTCGTGGTGCCGGTCGCCGCGGTGGTGCCGCCGGCCGCGCCGCTATACACGACGTTGCTGCTCGCCGTCGCGCTGGCATAGGAGGTCGTGCCGCGCAGGTCGGCCG
>NZ_LFKZ01000052.1:0-1118 GCF_028128975.1 Bradyrhizobium sp. CCBAU 45321 | reverse complement strand
AAGGAGATTTTTGTATCGGGGTGAGCTCTGGCGACGTTGAGGGCGAGTCGTCTGAGCACGGCAAGGTTGGCCGGACCGTTGTCCTTGCGATTGCGTGCCAGATCCTCGTCGAGGATGACATCGAGCGGCCAGTGCAGGCCGTTTTCGATGGTCCAATGGGTGCGAACAATGCGCAAAACCTGCGTTCGACTGTAGTTTTGGCTCATCAGGAAGTAGCGTTCGACGGTTTTGTCGTTCCCCCGCTTGCTCCTGATCCGCGCGACTGCCTTGAGGCCAGGAAAGTTATGCTTTTGGGCCATGTCTTTGACGGGCACGACAAGCGCGCTGCGCTTTTCTTTTCGCCCATGGTCTGCATCCGTGGTGGCGACCGGCTTCTGACCCTTGCGCGTGGCTGCGGCAATCGCTGCCTTGGCGTCAGCCAACAGCGCGGGCTGATTCTCCTTCACAGCCAGCACGTAATCGCCGCCCCGCGTCACGATCTTTTCGGCCATGCCGCGGTGGCAATGCAGTGCATCCGCCGTCACTACGCAGCCTTTGAGTTGCAAGAGTTCGAGGAGTTGCAAAGCGCCGAGGGCTTCGTTGTTGTTTGGCGCCAGAACATTGGCCAACGCCATACGCGTCTGCGCCGCCCAGGCCGTCACCATGACCGGCGGCATGTGGCTTTTGCCGCTCTCGTAGCCACGCCGCAGCGCCTTGCCGTCTAACGCGATCACGCCTTGTGGCTGTGCAATCTTCGCACCTTGAGCGAAAGCCTCCATAAAGCGTCGGAATGCCGCTTCGAACGCTTTTGGATCGAGCATGCGGAACACACGGCTGAACGTATCATGGCTCGGCAATCCATGCTTAAGCACCAGCACGTCCTGCCAAAGGTAAGCCTTCAGCCGCGCAAACAGCGCCATGTCGGTGCAACTTGTCGCTCCGCACAACGTAGCCATCAGGGCGATGAACAAAAGCTCCGTCAGGTCGTGCAGCGCATTGTCCGCACGCGGGTCGGGCAGCTCTTCGAAGCACTCCGAAAATCGATCCATCGGTCGCTCCTTCCAACTCCAGGAGTCACCTTCAGAATCGATTTCTCTCCAAATCGCAATGCCTTAGGATTACATGCGATTCCCCTGCCC
>NZ_LFKZ01000051.1:0-1054 GCF_028128975.1 Bradyrhizobium sp. CCBAU 45321 | reverse complement strand
CAAGGTGGCGTTAGCGGCGATCAAGGGCGAGATGACGCTGGCCCAGCTGGCTGAGCATTTCGACGTACACCCGAACCAGATCACGCAGTGGAAGTCCCAGCTTCAGGGAGCGGCGGCCGAGGTCTTTGGTCCTGGCGCCAACAGAACGAGCGAGCCCGCGGTGGACGTGAAAACGCTGCACGCCAAGATCGGGGAGCTGACGCTTGAGAACGATTCCTAAGAAACGGCATCGCCAACGTTCGGCTCGAACGGCTGGAGAAGAAGCCGAATGCCTTGGCACGCCGATGCAAATTGTTGACCACTCGCGTCCGGTAGCGCGTCTCGTATGACGAGGCCCCGGGATCGACATAGTCAATTCCGTATCGCACAGCATTGTAGAACAGAACTGCGATCTTGCGGGCCGTGGCGGTCACGGCCTTGGCCTTGCCGACGCGCGATGAAAGTCGACTGTAAAAGGCGCCGAGCGCAGTATCGGTGCGTCCGACGGTGACGGCAGCAAGGCGCAGAAGCGCCGCCGCCCGGCCGCCGGATCGGGGTGTTCGGGACGAGAGCCTTTTGCCGCGGAGACCTTGTTGCTCGGCGCCAGTCCCAGCCAGGAGGTAAAATGCTTTGCACTTGGCCACGAGGAGAGGTCGTCAACGCATTCAGCGATCAGCTTCAGCGAGAGGTAAGGACCGCGGCCGTCGATGGTGGTGATGTCTTTTCCCAGCAACGCGAACAGCGCCTCGCGGACGTCGAAAGCTAGAGCGTTCGCCTGATCGGTTCGATTCCGACGCAGCGATGCCCGCGGTGCTGGTCCATGGCCACGACCGCGATGGTTGCTCAGTTCCTTCAACACGGCTTCGATCCGGGCGTCGCAGGCAGATGCCTTCTCGTGGTAGGTGTCGTAAAGCGCAAGTGCCTGCTCGAGCGCAAACAGATGCTCGGCGCGGTAGCTCCCGGTGAGCGCCTTCGCAATCGTCTCGGCACTGGAGTGGCAACTGTAGTGGCGCAAGCACGCCAACGCCTCGGGATCGCGCTCGCCGGCAAGGATCGCGCGTATGATACGCAGGCC
>NZ_LFKZ01000050.1:0-1000 GCF_028128975.1 Bradyrhizobium sp. CCBAU 45321 | reverse complement strand
AGGAAAGGGAGACAAGGAATGGCCAAGTCGATTGAGGATCACTGCCACGGGCTGCGCTGCATGGACGCAGGCGATCTGGCGCCGCCGGTGACGGTGTTCACACGACACCTGACGGTGTTGGGGCATAAAAGCTTAACGGTGAGCGGCTATGGCGCTGCAGCCCGTCACCTCGCGCAATGGCTGACGCTAACCAAGATCGCAGTCGTTGATATCGATGATGGCGTCGCCGATCAGTTCGCTCGGCATCGCTGTCGATGCCGCGGCATCCGTCGCGAGAGGGGCGTGTCCGTGAAGTACGTCAGTCGGGTGCGCCGCGTCATCGAGTTTATCGGCGAGCGCGGAATCATCCAGCGCAAGCCGAAGCCCGCATTACCGACGCCCCACCGCCGGGTGGTCGAGTTCCAGGACTGGCTCCGACAGCATCGCTGCGTCACGGAGCTGACAATAGATCGGCACGGTCGCATGGTCATGCGGCTGCTCCCGGCGCTTGGCATCAGCCCGCGAAGTTGGAATGCTCAGCTCATTCGCCACGTGCAGAGACGAAGCGGGTCTCACTGGCCTCTGTGATGACGATGGCGCTGAGAGGATATTTGCGATTCTTCAGCGCGTGGGGGTTGTGCCGGGCTGGACTCGATCAGGCTGTGCCAATCATTCGTAAGCGCTGCTTTCTACGCACCTATGCAGTTGAGCGCGGGGATGGGATGAGGTGTCCACCATGAACGAGGTGGACACCATCGATGATCACTCCAGAAGAACTTTTGAGACTTGAGACGGTCGGCGTGTTGCGCAATGGGCGGCGTCGCTATGATCCGGCCAGCAAACAGCGGCTGGTCGAGGCCTGTCTGCAGCCTGGCGTGTCGCTGGCGGGGCTGGCGTTGCAACACGGCGTGAACGCGAACCTGCTGCGCAAGTGGGGTGGCCAAGGTACTGTCCAGAATCTTTCGCACTTTTGATCAGGCGACGGCTCCGGTTTCAGAGAGTTGTGGCTGATAGAGCGGTC
>NZ_LFKZ01000049.1:0-873 GCF_028128975.1 Bradyrhizobium sp. CCBAU 45321 | reverse complement strand
ACCTCGCCAAGGTGCTGGCCGCGAAAGGCGCCGACACCTCGGCGACCTGGCAGTCGATCATCGCGCACGAGGGGTCGGTCGCCCATCTCGACGTCCTGTCGGAGCACGAGAAAGCGATCTTTCGCACCGCCTTCGAGATCGACCAGCGCTGGATCGTCGAGCTTGCCGCCGACCGCGCCGCGTTGATTTGCCAGAGCCAGTCGATCAACCTCTATCTGCCGGCCGACGTCGATAAGTGGCACCTCCACATGCTGCACTGGACAGCGTGGAAGCGTGGATTGAAAAGCCTCTACTACTGCCGCTCAAAGTCTATCTCGCGCGCGGCGTTCGCCGGCAAGATTGCCGAGGATGCAACGCCGACGCAGCAGCGGGGGCGGCAGCGCACGGACTATGAGGAGTGCCTCGCATGTCAGTGATCGATCTGTCGCGCTTCGATCCGCGCACGTTAATCGGCAAGGGGCGCGTCGGGCTCCTTGACTCGACCGGCAGCTATGACGTCGATCGCTATGCCTGGGCTTACGAGTTCTGGAAGCGCCAGCAGCAGACCCACTGGATGGGCGAGGAGGTGCCGCTCGGCGCCGACCTCAGGGACTGGGCGTCGGATCGCGTCACGGTCAGCGAGCGTGCGCTGCTTACCCAGATTTTCCGCTTTTTCACTCAATCGGATATCGAAGTCGGCGACAACTATTTCAAGCGGTACATTCCGATCTTCCAGCCACTCACCGTCCAGATGATGATGGCCGCTTTCACTAACATGGAGACGGTTCATATCGATGCCTATGCCCTGCTGCTCAAGACGCTCGGTATGCCCAAGACCGAGTTCGAGGCATTCCGCGGCTATGCGCAGATGCGCGCCAAGGCGGACTACATGCA
>NZ_LFKZ01000048.1:0-836 GCF_028128975.1 Bradyrhizobium sp. CCBAU 45321 | reverse complement strand
TTCGCGCTGTTTCCGAAGCTGCGCGAAAAAAGCCGTGCTAAGACCGGGCATAACTATCCGATCGTCTTGATTCAGCAGGCCGGCCTTGACGGCTTCTGGGTTCAGGTGCTTGAAAAAGAAGGGGTTTCGAAAACCACCCGAGAATTCATCCTCCGATGAGGCAGTGCGAGTACGGGCCGCAGAGCCGCCATCATGCGGATTGCGCGGCTCGTCGTGATAGACCCAGTCCGCGACCTGCCGCGCGACAGCACCTGCCCGACCACGAACTGGAATGCTCAAGGAGGAGTCATTGATGGCAATTTACCTTATCGACAGTATCGCAACGAGGTCCCTTCCTTGATTGTCAGTTTAGAACGCTCTCCGCTTAGACGTGTGTGTGGGACGAACGAAGAGTACGTTGCGGCTGCGCGGGCGGCGGGAGAGCCATGCGCTCACGGCGTAAATTGTGCCGATGATAGCGAAAGCGATCGACAGCAAAAAGAAGAATAGCATCGCGTGAACCTCTTAATTGTTGAAGGTTGGTCTGGCTGCATGTGTGGACGCGACCCGCGCAGCGCCGAATTAAGCCAGAGGCCAATCTCTCATACAACGTGACGTAACGTCAGGTTCAAGCGCCGGGCGAGGAAAAGGACGTCATGGCGGTTCGTCTTCGCCTGATCGTGCGGGTTCCTGGGACTCAGCAATGGCGACAACGCTGTCATGGCCGAGCGAGCGGATCAGGCGAGAAGGCAATAGCGAGTCGGATCGGGACTCGTAACAGTGAAGTGGACCCTATGCTGAGGACCACCGGGTCTGGTTTCTTAAGTGGAGCTTGCTGCCGTTCGTTCTTCCCGATA
>NZ_LFKZ01000047.1:0-797 GCF_028128975.1 Bradyrhizobium sp. CCBAU 45321 | reverse complement strand
AAATCGATTGGAGCCTTCTGATGAAGGCCGTGCGCCGCCACACCGACTGCAAATGGGTCTTGCTCTACCTGCAAAGGTGGCTGGAAGCGCCCGCGAGCATGCCGGATGGAAGCTTGGTCAAGCGCACAAGAGGAACTCCGCAGGGGTGAATCTCTTTCTTCATTATGCGTTCGATTTGTGGATGAGCCGAGAATATCCGGATGTCCCATTTGAACGATATGCTGATGATGCCATCGGCCATTGCCGAAGCGAAGCGGAGGCGCGTGACTTGTGTCGGGCGCTGGAAGCGAGGTTTGCGGAATGCGGGCTACGGTTGCACCCGGAAAAGACCAAGATCGTGTCTTGCAAAGATGCTAATCGCTCCGGCGCTTATCCGGAGCAGGCGTTTGACTTCCTCGGCTATAGCTTTCGGCCGAGGATGGCGAACAATCGACACGGTGAGCGGTTCGTCTCATTCAGCCCGGCCGTCAGCAAGAAGGCCGGAAAACGGATGCGGCATACCGTGCGCAGGTGGCGGCTGCATCGGCGCAGCGATCTTGGTTGGTGGAAATCGCCAAATGGGTCCGTCCAGTCCTGACGGGCTGCGTGCGCTACTACGGGCGGTTTTATCCCTCGAAGCTTCAAGAGGAGTTGCGCACGATCACCGAGCAATTGCAGGTCGAGGTGAAGGCGTCGGTGCTGCAACGTGTGCGGTTCAAATATGCCTGCCGTCACTGCGAGCGCACCGCGCTGAACACCCCGATCGTGACCGCGCCGATGCCGGCGCAGCCGCTGCCGGGTAGCGTCGCCACGCCATC
>NZ_LFKZ01000046.1:0-755 GCF_028128975.1 Bradyrhizobium sp. CCBAU 45321 | reverse complement strand
TCTGCCGCCCAAGCGACGCCACGGTGCTGGAGCCAGGCCGGCACGAAGCCGTCAGGTCCATGTTCGGCGAGGAGTTGCGTGATGGTGGCCTGGTCTATCTTGGAAGAGGCCGCGGTGAAGGCGAGCGCAACCTCACCAAGGCCGAGTTCGAACATCCGGTTGCCGCGACGGGACTGGCAGTAGTAGTCGCGCTTCGGCGTGGCCCGGCTCAGAAGCTCGATCTGGCGGTCGTTGAGGCCGAAGCGGCGGTAGATGGCAGTGATCTGCGGTTCGATCGCCCGTTCGTTAGGCAACAGTAAGCGCGTTGGGCAGCTTTCGATGATCGCCGGCGCGGTTGCGGAACCATCGATGTCCGAAAGCGACTGGGTGGCGAAGATGACGGATGCGTTCTTTTTCCGTAGCGTCTTCAACCATTCTCGGAGTTGGCCAGCAAAATCCACGTCGTCGAGAGCCAACCACCCCTCATCGACAATCAGCAGCGTCGGCCGGCCATCGAGATGATCCCCAATACGATGGAAGAGGTACGCCAGCACGGCCGGCGCAGCGCTCGTTCCGATCAGACCTTCGGTCTCAAACGCCTGGACCGAGGCCTCGCCGAGACGTTCGAATTCGGCATCGAGCAAGCGTCCGGACGAACCGCCGAGGCAATATGGTTGCAAGGCGCGTTTCAGAGAGTTCGATTGGAGCAGCACTGACAGGCCCGTGAGGGTGCGTTCCTCCCTTGGCGCCGAAGCGAGAGATGTCAGCGCCGACCA
>NZ_LFKZ01000045.1:0-702 GCF_028128975.1 Bradyrhizobium sp. CCBAU 45321 | reverse complement strand
ATATTGCTCCATAATGAACGGCTATTTGTTTTGGAAGGTCATGAACTTCTATCTGGCACGCACGGAGGAGAGGAATACGTCCAATGCGGCGGTCGTGACCGCTTCGATGTCTGTAGGAGATGGTGATGAGAGGCATTGATGGGCTTGGCAAAGGAACTATCTCCGGTTTTCACACCCACGAAGCTGGTGGCGCGGACGATCCGGGGCTGGCTGTTGGCCTTGAACGAGCCGACCAATCATCCTGTTTTGTCGTGGAGCAGACGCGCGCTGAGCCTCAAGAGGACGGCGCTCCCTCCTCTAGCAACAACCCGCGCATCATCGGTGACCTTGGTAGGCCTGACTTAACCAGACTACCGCCGGACTTAGTCCATCTACCGCAGGACGTGTTCGACATGGTGGCCAAGAAGCTCAGGCCGATCGATCTGGTGAGTGTGTCGCAAACAAGTCGCCGATTGCGTAATGCCGCCGAGCTAGCTGCGGAGGTTCACGGACGGCGCCAGAGAGCTATCCAGGTTCAGTTCGTCTGGCGCAGGTTGACGATGCCTCACTTCGGCGGCGTGGATTGTTTTGCTGCGCTGCTAAATCCCCACGTGATCCGATCACTTGCGCTGAACTTCGATTGCCTGACCGGGGCGCAGCAGGAGGGTCTCGTCGTCCTCGCCGAGCAGCTTGCCGCGCCCACGGCCCGCGTCTTGGCCCTGG
>NZ_LFKZ01000044.1:0-699 GCF_028128975.1 Bradyrhizobium sp. CCBAU 45321 | reverse complement strand
TTCAAGATCGAGGCGGTCAAACTGGTTAGGGAGCGTGGGGTGTCGGTGGCGCAGGCCGGGCGCGACCTGGATGGTCATGAGAACGTTCTGCGCAAATGGGTGAAAGAGTTCGGCTCCGATCCGGTGCAGGCCTTTCCCGGCCACGGGCAGATGAAGCCGGAGCAGCAGGAGATCGAGCGGTTGCGCCGTGAGGTCGCCAAGTTGAAGGCCGAGCGGGACATCCTAAAAAAGGCCGCAGCCTTCTTCGCGAAGGAAGCGACATGAAGTTCGTCTTCATCGCGAAGCACCGGGCGATCTGGCCGGTGGCATGGCTATGCGATGCGCTGGGGGTGTCGCGGTCGGGCTTCCATGCCTGGCTGAATCGTTCGCCCAGCGCCAGATCCCGCAGCGACGAAGAGCTCGGCGGCAAGGTGAAGGCCAGCTTCATGGCGAGCGACCGCACCTATGGTGCGCGCCGGGTGTGGCGTGATCTGCTCGCCGATGGGGCGGACTGTGGCCTGCACCAAATCGAACGGATGATGCGCCTGCAAGGCTTGCGGGCGCGGCCGCGACGCCGGCGCTTGCCGAAGGACAGCGGCGATCGACAGCTCGAGACCGGGCCGGCGAACCTCCTTGACCGGCAGTTCGCCGCCGAGCGGCCGAACCAGAAGTGGATCGCCGACTTTACGTATCTCTGGACGGCCGAGGGCTGGCTCTACG
>NZ_LFKZ01000043.1:0-689 GCF_028128975.1 Bradyrhizobium sp. CCBAU 45321 | reverse complement strand
CTCGATGCGATGGACGATCGTCCGCTGCTGGGCCGCCCGATCGGCAACACCACGCTTTACGTTCTCGACGGTGACCTCAACCTCGCGCCGGTCGGCGTCGCCGGCGAGCTCTATATCGGTGGCGCGGGGCTCGCCCGCGGCTATTGGCGGCGCGGCGCGCTGACGGCGGAGCGCTTCATCCCCGATCCGTTCGGTCCGCCGGGGGCGCGGCTGTACCGTACCGGCGATGTGGCGCGGTGGCGGTCCGACGGCGTGCTCGACTATGTCGGCCGTGCCGACCACCAGGTGAAGATCCGCGGCTTCCGCATCGAGCTCGGCGAGATCGAAGCGCGGCTGCAGGCGCAGGATGGTGTCCGCACGGCCGTGGTGGTGGCGCGCGAGGCCGGCGCCGGCCGCCAGCTGGTCGGCTATGTCAGCGGCGAAGCGCTGGATGGCGCGGCGCTCAAAACGGCGCTGTCCTCGGTGCTGCCCGACTACATGGTCCCAGCACGGATCGTGGTGCTGGAGCGCCTGCCGCTGACACCGAACGGCAAGATCGACCGCAAGGCCTTGCCAGCGCCGGATCAGCTCGCGGCGTCCGCCCAGCATGTGGCGCCGCGCACGCCGGCGGAGGCCGCATTGGCCGCGATCTGGGCCGATCTGCTGCGCCAGCCCCACATCGGCGTCACCGACAATTTCTTCGAGCTCGG
>NZ_LFKZ01000042.1:0-642 GCF_028128975.1 Bradyrhizobium sp. CCBAU 45321 | reverse complement strand
TTCGCCCGTTTGCGGCCGCCACGCCGCCGCACCGCCAGCCTCTCTTCCAGGTAGAGCCGGAACAGCTTCTTGTGGCGCCGCTGGGTTTCCTGCCAGCCGATCTTGTCCCGCACGAGGGCGTTGAAGACCCGGCGCCGTTCTGCGGATCGAAGTCCGGGAGTTCCGGGAGGGTGCCGCCCTCGGTTCTGGCCCTCCGGCTTGTCGATCTGGGTCTCGGTGTTGTCGTCGTCCTTGCGAACGGTGGCGCCGTCCTGCCCGACGCCACGGCTGCGGCGTGACCCTGTACTTAGGCATGGCCCCCAGGATCGTATCCACCGAAGGGCTCGGGCACTCACGCAGACATTCGACCGGGACATAGGGTTCGAGGACACCATCAGGTCCGTCAAGATGGGCCTACTCTCGGCCCACAGGAAGCAGAGGCTGGCTGCGATGATCCACATGAACATCAGTGGTAACCTGTCGGGTGGAACACGAGGGCGTAGTCCAGCCCATCGTTGAAGCGATAGGCCCGGCTGGGCTTATTCATTGAGTGGTCTCTCCTTTGGTTGGTGGCGCTCTTGCCCCAGTTGACCCTCCCGCTTGAGCAGCACATGCAGGCGTCGATAGCCGAAGCGGCGGCGCTCCTGGGCGATTGCCCGCATG
>NZ_LFKZ01000041.1:0-588 GCF_028128975.1 Bradyrhizobium sp. CCBAU 45321 | reverse complement strand
GTTCAAGGCTTATCCGATCGGCTACTTCCACATCGACATCGCCGAGCTCCGGACCGCCAAAGGCAAGCTCTACCTCTACGTCGCAATCGATCGCACCAGCAAGTTGGCGTTCGTGCAACTGGCCAGGAAGACGGGAGGACCTCGGCCGCGGCCTTCCTCCGAAGCCCTTATTGCGGCCGTCCCCTACAAGATCCACACGGTTCTCACCGACAATGGGATCCAGTTCACCTTCCCACCGCGCTATGCGGACGGCCCGACAGCAAGATACGCCACGCATATGTTCGACATGCGCTGCCGGGAGAACGGGATCGAGCATCGGCTGACTAAGATCAAGCATCCCTGGACCAATGGCCAGGTAGAACGAATGAACCGCACGATCAAGGAAGCGACCGTCCAACGCTATTACTACGATCGACACGATCAGCTCGAAGCTCACCTTGCCGACTTCATCAACGCCTACAACTATGCTCGGCGGCTGAAGACCCTGAATGGCTGTCATTCGGCTTGCAATATTGGCTCTGACGCAAGTTTGGTGCAGCGCCGACTATTCTGCGCCGATCAACCTGGCTTGAAGCAGATCGATTTTGC
>NZ_LFKZ01000040.1:0-567 GCF_028128975.1 Bradyrhizobium sp. CCBAU 45321 | reverse complement strand
CAGGCCGATGATCGGCGTCGCGGCGAGGTTGTTGTCGGAGCGGACGACTTCCGCGAACTCGAACCCGTTCATGTCGGGCATCTCGATGTCGGTCAGGATCACGTCGAAGTTTTGGGCGCGCAGTGCCGCGAGGCCCTCCTGCGCGGTCGGCGCGGTGCGGACGCGGTAGCCGGCGGCCTTCAGCACCGGCGCCAGCATGTTGCGGAAGAAGGCCGAGTCGTCGACCAAAAGCACCGACTGCGAATGCAGCGACGGCTTCATCTCCTTGCGGGTGAACCAGTCGGCGAACGCCATCGGCAGGAAGTGGCCGACGTCGATCACCTCGGTGGCCTGGCCCTTGATCACGGCCGAGCCGAGAATGCCGGAGGAGGAGCCGCCGACCTCGATGTTGAGCCGTTCCTCGACGATGTCGATGATCTCGTCGACGACGAGGCCCATGGAGCGGCCGTCGTCGGCGAACACCAGGATCGGCTGGGCACCCTGGCTCGCAATGGTGACGCCTTCCATGGCCACCAGCGGCATCAGCTGCTCGCGGTACTGCACCATGTAGCGGCCGTTCGAGAACTC
>NZ_LFKZ01000039.1:0-552 GCF_028128975.1 Bradyrhizobium sp. CCBAU 45321 | reverse complement strand
GGTACCGCTGAAGGTCCGCGTCGAGGCATTGAAGGTCAGCCATGCGGGAAGCGCCGTGCCGTCGGCGGCTGTCGCCGTGTAGGCGAGCGAATCCCCGGAATCGACGTCGGTGAAGGTACCCGCAGGCAGCGTCAAGGAGAATGACGTACCGACCGTTGCGGTCTGATTGCCGGTCTGGGCGGCCAGCACCGGCGCGTCGTTGGCGCCATGGATTGTGACGGTGAGCGTGGTCGATGACGTGGCGCCGGCGGTGTCGCGCATTGTGTAATTGAAGATATCGCTGAGCGTGTCGGTCGACTGCCGCAAGGCCTGCACGGCCGCATCCGTCTCGTTGACCGTATATGTGAAGCCGCCCGAGGCATTGAGCACAAGGCTGCCGTGGGCTCCAGACAGCGCTGAACCGAGTGTGCCGCCGGTCGAGCCGAAGCTGACGGCGGTGACCGTCTTGGTATCGCCCGCGTCGGGATCGGTATCGTTGGTCAGCACGTTGCCAGTCGCCGCCGTGCCACCGACGCTGTTGCTCACGCCGCCCTTTTCGGTGGCATCACCGGT
>NZ_LFKZ01000038.1:0-525 GCF_028128975.1 Bradyrhizobium sp. CCBAU 45321 | reverse complement strand
CTGATTGCGTGCCGAGCTTGTAGATTTTGTCTGCCACTTCCCACAGCCCCTTCTGCAAATCGTCCCTTCGATTTAGAAGCAGATCAAGTTGTGTGCCGAGGCGAGAGAGAGTCCTGACATCGTCAGCCTTGAGTTCCTCTCCATCCTCAGTGCTCATCAGGATGGCGTGGTACTCGCACAGCGAGTTGCGAAGTTCCTCCATCCAACTCATCCGAAGTTTTGCGATCTCACGCGCGCCAGCTGTGCTAGCGGCGAGCATTGAGGCTTTGGCCGATGTTTGACTTGCGATGGCTTGCCGCCGCCCGATGCGCCATTGAACCAACGGGCCGAGCACTCCGGATATCAAAGCGAAAACCGCAGCAACGGCCGCCACAGCGGCAGCGGGATTCCCTTTGATTAGTTCGAATATCTCGAGGAGTGGAAGGTTAGCGAAGAAGACGGCGAGTCCCCCAAGCTCGGCGTGCCGCATCCGAGTCTTGACCGGCTGACGATTCGCACAGCCGCGCCCTCAATGGACCGTGGGTT
>NZ_LFKZ01000037.1:0-518 GCF_028128975.1 Bradyrhizobium sp. CCBAU 45321 | reverse complement strand
GGGAGCACCGCCGGGCCGTGGCCCCGCAACTCCTAATCGACGCACTGAACATTAGGGGCGTCCTGCCGACACCGCAGACGACAATTTTCGGATCCACAGTCAAATCTACAGGGCCTATGTGCAGCCAGGGACTGGAGTAACGACCATAGGCCCTCCGCTAAGGGGCGACATTATGATCGCCCCTGTACTTGGGCCGGAGCCGCGCGGCGCTTCAAGCTGTCCCGCCCCAGAGCTCCATTTCACAGAGCTGGATCAACACGGTCAATCCCTGTGAGGCGGAACGCCCTGCTGGGGCTCTTCCGCTAGCGGGGACTCTTCTGGTTTCGCGGGATCTTACGCTTTCGTCTGCTCTTGTGCGGCCTTGCCCGCCGACAGCTTGTCGCGACCGCGTTCGTCCTCATCCTCGTGCTTCTTGCCGATCATGGTCGCTCTCCGTGAGAGGGGTTGCCTCCGTCCTATCGGCGCCGCGTTGCCATGGCGCGGATAACTGCAAGCGCGAGATTGAGCGACATCTCCTG
>NZ_LFKZ01000036.1:0-495 GCF_028128975.1 Bradyrhizobium sp. CCBAU 45321 | reverse complement strand
GTAGACGCCGTTGATGCTCGCAGGAGCCGTGAGCGGACCGCTGGTGCGCGCGGTGGTAAAGTAGTTGGTGGTGGACGCATAATGGCCATTGCTGTGAAAGCTCGCCACGTAGGTCGTGCCAGCCGAGATGGACACGGGATTGTTGAATGTGACGGTCTGCCAGCCACTGCTGCCCTCGTTGGTGAACGTCGCGCTCGCCAGCAGCGTGCCGGTACTGCTCCACAACGAGCCCGTATGAGTTCCGGGATCGTTTGCACTCTTGTAGTACTTGACGCCAGTGATCGTGCCGGCCACGGAGGACGTGAATCTCACGCCAAGATTGACTTGCGACGCATCGGAATCCGACAGGATGGCCGGCGTGTCCGAGCTCGAGAACAGGCTCACGGTTGAGGGCGTTGTCGTCACCGTGAGATTGAACGTCTCGCTGGCTGACAGGCCGCCGAGATCGGTGACCGAGGTCTTGATGCTGAGGGTGCCAACATTGCTGGACGTTGG
>NZ_LFKZ01000035.1:0-443 GCF_028128975.1 Bradyrhizobium sp. CCBAU 45321 | reverse complement strand
AATCTGGATTTTCCCGAGCGAAAGATTCAGCTGCACAAGGTCGATCCGTCTGCCGAGGAGCTTGCCCTTATCGAAGCTATCGCCAAACCTATCCAGAAGCTAAATCGGCTAGCGCAGATAAGCATTCTCCAAGCACTGACCAGCAGCCCGCACGCGCTTATGGCCCAGCTTCAGACTATGGCTCGCAACGAGACGGTGCCGATGGAGCTTGCGGAGACTGTCAAAGCCATCGTCACACCCATGAAGACAAGCGCGAAGCTTGAAGGGCTTCGCCAACTCGTTTCGTTGCTCAAGCAGGAAAATCCGACCAGCTGGCGTATGGTCGTATTCACTGGGCGGCGTGAAACTCAGACCACGATCCAGGCGTTTCTCGAGGAGCTCGGTCTCAAGGTCGGCATCATCAATGGATCATCCGGCCAAAGAAACCAAGAGACCATAGCTCG
>NZ_LFKZ01000034.1:0-440 GCF_028128975.1 Bradyrhizobium sp. CCBAU 45321 | reverse complement strand
CGCTGGCGAAGGCCGGCTTCGTCCGCCCGAGTCGTTTGGTATCTCATGGTCATGCGGCAGCAGCCGATGGCTTTACACGCCCGCCGTTCGCTCATCCCGTGGGCGCCTCGGTGACAGCTTTCCGCGTGGCCGCGGGCGTCACCATTTCTTTCCCACGAGGTCCTTCAAGGCCGCGTTGTCCAGCATGGCATCGGCGAAAAGGCGCTTCAGCCGTGTGTTCTCGTCCTCCAGGGTCTTCAGCCGCTTGGCCTCCGACACCTCCATTCCACCGAACTTCGCCTTCCATTTGTAGATGCTGGCGTCGCTGACGCCATGCTTGCGGCACAGATCGGCGACCGACACGCCGGCCTCATGCTCCTTCAAAATCCCGATGATCTGCTCTTCCGAAAAGCGGCTGCGCTTCATGCTCTGGTCCTTGTTGTGAGCCAGAACGAACTTCA
>NZ_LFKZ01000033.1:0-433 GCF_028128975.1 Bradyrhizobium sp. CCBAU 45321 | reverse complement strand
CCTGCGGCCGCCGCTTCCGTATCCTCACCGTCGTGGATGACTGCACCCGCGAGTGCCTGGCGCTGGTCGCCGATACCTCGCTCTCCGGCATCCGCGTGGCGCGGGAACTGGACCGGCTGGTGATCGAGCGCGGCAAGCCCAAGACGGTGGTCAGCGACATCGGCACCGAACTGACCAGCACCGCCATCCTGACCGGGGCGGATCAGAGGCGCGTCGCATGGCACTACATTGGGCCGGGCAAGCCCATGCAGAATGCCTTTATCGAGAGCTTCAACGGCCCGCTGCGGGATCAACTGAACGAGACGCTGTTCACGTCGCTGGCCCAGGCTCGCGTCGCACGCGGATGCTGGCGGGCCGATTACAACGATGCGCGACCACACTCGCAGGATGGAAAACGCCCTCCGAGTTCGCCTTCAGCTGTCACCCGCGCCGG
>NZ_LFKZ01000032.1:0-414 GCF_028128975.1 Bradyrhizobium sp. CCBAU 45321 | reverse complement strand
CCAGACGTTTGGCATCGTCGTCGACGGCGTGTTCCACACCGAAGAAATCGTGGTCAAGCCGATGTCGACAAAACTGCGTCACATCGACATGTTCTCCGGCAACACCATTCTGGGCGATGGCGCGGTCATCATGATCATCGATCCCAACGGCATCGCCAAGGCGCTCGGCGCCGCCGGCTCCTCGGCCCATGACATGGGCGACGAAGCGGCCGGCCATCACATCGGAAGTGGCGAGCAGACCACCTCGCTCTTGGTGTTCCGCGCCGGCTCGTCGCAGCCCAAGGCGGTCCCGCTCGGCCTCGTCACGCGCCTGGAGGAGCTGCCCGCCGACAAGATCGAGTTCTCGAACGGCCGCTACATGGTGCAGTACCGCGAGCAGCTGATGCCGCTGGTGGCCATGGAAGGCGTCACCAT
>NZ_LFKZ01000031.1:0-410 GCF_028128975.1 Bradyrhizobium sp. CCBAU 45321 | reverse complement strand
GGCCCGCGCCGAGGCCCGCCAGAGCCCCGGCGCGGTCCGCGGGCTCCTCAAGCTGCTCGGCGATGACGACGAGGCGCTCCTGGAGCGCGGGCGCAAGCCCTGCCACGCCCGCGCCGAGGCCCTGCAGAGCCCAGACGCGGTGCGCGGGCATGTCAAGCTGCTCGGCGATGACGACGAGGCGCTGCTGGAGCGCGGGCGCAAGCCCTGCCATGCCCCGGCCGAGGCCGCGCAGAGCCGCGGCGCGGTGCGCGGGCTCCTCAAGCTGCTCGGCGATGACGACGAGGCGCTCCTGGAGCGCGGGCGCAAGCTCTGCCATGCCCACGGCGAGACCCTCCAGGGCCAAGACGCGGGCCGTGGGCGCGGCAAGCTGCTCGGCGAGGACGACGAGACCCTCCTGCTGCGCCCCGGTC
>NZ_LFKZ01000030.1:0-408 GCF_028128975.1 Bradyrhizobium sp. CCBAU 45321 | reverse complement strand
GAATCGACCAGCGTCTACTGGATTCCGATTTTCGAGCTTCTCGATGCCCGGGGATTTACCGTGTTTCTTGTCCAACGCGCGCGATGCCAAGCACGTGCCGGGGCGTAAGACCGATGTCAGCGATGCGCAATGGCTGCAGCGGCTCCATTCATTCTGGTTGCTGTGGGCCAGCTTTCAGCCCAAAGGGCAGATTGCCGAACTGCGAGCCTACGTGCGTCAGCGCGAGCGTCGGCTGGAGTACGCGGCCTCGCACATCCAGCATATGCAGAAGGCCTTGACGGAGATGAATCTTCAGCTCCACCACGTCGTCGCCGACATCGCCGGCGCGACTGGCCTGCGTATCATACGCGCGATCCTTGCCGGCGAGCGCGATCCCGAGGCGTTGGCGTGCTTGCGCCACTACAGTTG
>NZ_LFKZ01000029.1:0-408 GCF_028128975.1 Bradyrhizobium sp. CCBAU 45321 | reverse complement strand
CAATCGACCAGCGTCTACTGGATTCCGATTTTCGCGCTTCTCGATGCCCGGGGATTTACCGTGTTTCTTGTCAACGCGCGCGATGCCAAGCACGTGCCGGGGCGTAAGACCGATGTCAGCGATGCGCAATGGCTGCAGCGGCTCCATTCATTCGGGTTGCTGCGGGCCAGCTTTCAGCCCAAAGGGCAGATTGCCGAACTGCGAGCCTACGTGCGTCAGTCGCGAGCGTCTGCTGGAGTACGCGGCCTCACACATGCAGCATATGCAGAAGGCTTTGACGGAGATGAATCTTCAGCTCCACCACGTCGTCGCCGACATCACCGGCGCGACCGGCCTGCGTATCATACGCGCGATCCTTGCCGGCGAGCGCGATCCCGAGGCGTTGGCGTGCTTGCGCCACTACAGTTG
>NZ_LFKZ01000028.1:0-401 GCF_028128975.1 Bradyrhizobium sp. CCBAU 45321 | reverse complement strand
GCTAACCGCTAGACTGCGGCCGGAAGGGAGCGGCCGATACGATTTTGGTGGCACGTGAGCCCGTCAAAAAACCTGGTCCATGGGCTGTTGCGCACTTGAGAGTGGTGACGCCATCTCGGCGATCCCGTTTAGGAATTTGAATGAATTGCGCAGCCCAGCCCTTCCGCCGGAGTCAGAAGGAGCTACAGATGAATCCCAAAAGATCGAAGTCGAAGGACGGCGGTAAGATGCCGATGGTGCACCCGAACGCGGCTGCCATCGACGTTGGCGCCACCATGCATATGGCGGCCGTCAGGGCAGATCGCGCACCGGAGCCAGTCCACAGTTTCGGTACCTTCACGGCCGATCTGCATCGGCTGGTCGACTGGTTTACGGAATGCGGCGTCGAGACCGTCGTCATG
>NZ_LFKZ01000027.1:0-374 GCF_028128975.1 Bradyrhizobium sp. CCBAU 45321 | reverse complement strand
GGCGGAAAAGGGGGGAGCATGAACAAGCGATCGGCCGCTCGCGTGGCGGGCGGACCACGAAAATCCACGCGCTGAGCGACCCTGACTGCAGACCTTGCGCATTTCATCTCACTCCAGGCCAGGACGCTGATATTGCCGCAGCGCCAGCCCTTTTGGAACTCGCGCCACCCATGTCTGCCCTCATTGGCGACAAAGGGTACGACGGCGATGGCTTTCGAGCCGAAATCGTCGATCGTGGTGCCAAGCCCGTCATTCCAAACAAATCCAACAGGGTCACTCTCCACAGCTTCAGCAAACGCGCCTACAAGGGGCGCAACGTCATCGAGCGCTGTTTCTGCCGCCTCAAGGATTTCAGGCGTGTCGCAACTCGCTAC
>NZ_LFKZ01000026.1:0-340 GCF_028128975.1 Bradyrhizobium sp. CCBAU 45321 | reverse complement strand
GCCGATCTGGTCGATCAGGAGGCCATAGGATTCGCCGCGCAGGTCGACGCCGACCGCCATCGCGGTCTTGCCGTCCTCGTCCTTGGGCAGGCCGAGGCGCGAGCGCATGTCGACCACGGTGACGATGCGGCCGCGCAGGTTCAACACGCCGGCGATCTCGCGCGAGGCCAAGGGAACGCGGGTGACGCGCTCGGGCATGAACACGTCCTGGACGCGGGAGATCGGCAGGCCGAACAGCTGGCCGCCGATCATCGCGGTGACGTACTCGACCATGGCGCCTTCAGCGGACTGGGTCTTCTTGCTCATTTCAGTGTCTCCTGGTCCATGCCGCTTAAGGTTT
>NZ_LFKZ01000025.1:0-240 GCF_028128975.1 Bradyrhizobium sp. CCBAU 45321 | reverse complement strand
GAGGATGTTCCTGGCCGCGACCGGGCTGGTAATCGAACAGCACGACCGGCTGCGCGTAGTCCTGGCCGCTGCGATAGGCCCACATGAAGGATTTGGCCTGCGCATCCCGGCCGTCCTCTTTCAGAACCTGGACCCAGGTTTCGTCGCCGTGGACCAGGGGCTGCGACCTGAGCTTTTGCTGTAGCGCGTCATAGACCCGATGCAGATGCAACTCGCTCGCCCGGATCACCCAGTTGCCCA
>NZ_LFKZ01000024.1:0-227 GCF_028128975.1 Bradyrhizobium sp. CCBAU 45321 | reverse complement strand
GGACTGTTCTGGCTCAACGACAAGCAATGGGCTCTGATAGAGCCGCATCTGCCAACGAACCAGACCGGACCGGTGCGCGATGACGATCGACGCGTCATCAGCGGTATCATTCACATGCTTCAGTGCGGCGCACGCTGGCGCGATTGCCCGCCCGACTATGGTCCGTACACGACGATCTACAATCGTTTCAATCGCTGGGCCAAGCGCGGACATTGGCGGGCGATCTT
>NZ_LFKZ01000023.1:0-221 GCF_028128975.1 Bradyrhizobium sp. CCBAU 45321 | reverse complement strand
ATAACGAGCAGGAGCTGGCGCAAAGAACGCAGGCCGCAGCGACTATCTCGGAATTCTAATGAGGCTGATCCGATTGATCTTGTTCCACCTGGCTTTGATGCTGCTTGCACCTGAACTTTCAGACGCAACGAGTGCTGCCGCTGGCGGGTACTGTCCAGAATCTTTCGCACTTTTGATCAGGCGACGGCTCCGGTTTCAGAGAGTTGTGGCTGATAGAGCGG
>NZ_LFKZ01000022.1:0-218 GCF_028128975.1 Bradyrhizobium sp. CCBAU 45321 | reverse complement strand
CCTCGGCGGTCAATGCTGAGGGGTTCCGGGAGATCCTCGGCATCTGTGAAGGCGCCAAGGAGGACAAATCCGGCTGGTCCTCGTTTCTGCGGCATCTCGTCGATCGCGGTCTCAAGGGCGTGCAGCTGGTGGTTTCCGACGCGTGCCGAGGTCTTGTCGAAAGCGTTGCGGATTATCTGCCGGAGGCACGCTATCAACGCTGCATGGTGCATTTTTAT
>NZ_LFKZ01000021.1:0-208 GCF_028128975.1 Bradyrhizobium sp. CCBAU 45321 | reverse complement strand
CCCAAGCAGAGCGGCTGAGCTCTAACGAAACGAATCGGACCAAGATCGGTGCGGGAGGTGGTCGGCTGGGCGGATCGTCCGGTTGGATGGATGATCAACTTCGGGATGAGTGTTTACGAGTCCAATGCAAGAGGGGTACTGTCCAGAATCTTTCGCACTTTTGATCAGGCGACGGCTCCGGTTTCAGAGAGTTGTGGCTGATAGAGCG
>NZ_LFKZ01000020.1:0-207 GCF_028128975.1 Bradyrhizobium sp. CCBAU 45321 | reverse complement strand
TTTCCAGCGCCCCCATCAGGCGCTGGAAAACCGCGCGCGGATGGCGGTCTGGCGGGCAGGTGTCACCGGCGCATTCGGCGAAGAGGCTGTGGATATGACGCTTCTCGCAAGCGAGAAGCTTGGACAACGTTGCGCGTTGCCCACATCCCCACAGCCACGACAGCAGCAAGCAACAGTGGCGTAAAGTATCGGGAAGAACGAACGGCA
>NZ_LFKZ01000019.1:0-207 GCF_028128975.1 Bradyrhizobium sp. CCBAU 45321 | reverse complement strand
GAAGTGCCAATCGATGGCTGCGTCCTTGCACCAAGCGAGCATGGCGTTGCAGGTGAATTCGGTGCCATTGTCGGACACGATCATTCCTGGCTTGCCGCGTCGCTGGACGATTGCCGTCAGTTCGCGGGCTACGCGCCGCCCCGAGATCGACGTCTCCGGAATGGCGCCCAGGCATTCCTTGGTGACGTCGTCGACGATGTTGAGGAT
>NZ_LFKZ01000018.1:0-203 GCF_028128975.1 Bradyrhizobium sp. CCBAU 45321 | reverse complement strand
ATCGCGCAATCGGCCACGCAGAACTGCGTCCGGCGGGCGGCTGGAGCGATAGCGGATTATCTTCCGATCCGCCCCCACAATCGAGCAGGCCCGCCGTTCCGACAGGCTCATGACGGCCTGCAGATGCGCGATCGCAGCGCGCTTGGCGGCGGGCCCTACCATTTTTTTGAAAGGAGCTCGCGAAGTGCGGCCGCATCGAGCAT